>JBNKIR010000001.1:0-212123 GCA_050290785.1 Sedimenticolaceae bacterium
AAGCAGATGGCCATCGACGCCGATCTCAACTCCGGTCTGATCAACCAGGACGAGGCCAGGACCAGACGCGAAGAGGTGGCGCAGGAGGCGGATTTTTACGGTGCGATGGACGGCGCCAGTAAGTTTGTACGGGGCGACGCCGTTGCCGGTATCCTGATCCTGTTCATCAATATCCTCGGTGGTCTGGGTATAGGCATGATCCAGCACGACCTGGATTTTTCCACGGCCCTGCGCTTCTATACCCTGTTGACCATCGGTGACGGACTGGTGGCACAGATACCGTCCCTGCTGCTCTCCACATCCGCCGCCATAATCGTGACCCGCGTGGCCAGTACCCAGGATGTAGGTTCACAGGTAATCACGCAACTGTTTGCCAATCCCAAATCTTTAGCCGTGGCAGCAGGTGTCCTGGGTGTGATGGGCATTATCCCCGGTATGCCCAACTTCGCATTCCTGACCCTGGCCCTGGCCGCCGGTGGTGGCGCCTATATGATCGCCAAGCGCCAGGAGGAGGCCAGTGTGGAGCAGGTACCGGATGTGGTGCCTGAGGCCCCGGCCGCACCCAAGGAGCTGACCTGGGATGATGTACAGCCCGTCGACATCATTGGTCTGGAGGTGGGTTACAGGCTGATCCCGTTGGTGGACAGAAATCAGGGCGGACAGTTGATGGACCGCATCAAGGGGGTACGCAAAAAACTCTCTCAGGAATTGGGCTTTCTTATCCAGCCGGTACATATCCGTGACAACCTGGATCTCAATCCCAACAGCTATAGGATTACCCTGCATGGCGCAACCATAGCGGAGGCCGAGATCAGGACCGACCGGGAGCTGGCCATCAACCCGGGCAGGGTGTTCGGAACACTGCAAGGGGTGGAGACCAAAGACCCGGCCTTCGGTCTGGATGCGGTGTGGATCGAGGCGGACCAGCGTGACCACGCCCAGAGCCTGGGATACACCGTGGTGGATGCCAGTACAGTGGTGGCTACCCATCTCAGCGAGATCCTGCAATCCCACTCCCACGAACTGTTGGGGCATGAGGAGGTGCAGCAACTGCTGGATGTCTTGTCCAAGACCGCAGGGAAACTGGTGGAGGATCTGGTTCCCAAGACCCTTACTTTGGGTCAGGTGCTGAGGATTCTGCAGAATATGCTGATGGAGGGTGTGCCTATACGCGACATCCGTACTATCGCCGAAACATTGGCGGAACATGCGCCCATGAGTCAAGACACCGGCGTTTTGACCGCGGCGGTCAGGGTGGCGCTATCGCGCACGATCGTGCAGCAACTCGTTGGTCCTACTGAAGAAATACCCGTAATAGTACTTGATCCAGGCCTGGAACAGATATTGCAACAGACCTTATTGAGTTCTGGTGATGAGGGAGCTGGTTTTGAACCTGGATTGGCGGAGCAGATGCAAAAGGCCCTGATGGAGACCGCCAAACAGAGGGAGATGGTAGGAGAGAACGCGATCCTGCTGGTGGCTGCCACCATCAGGCCCTGGATAGCCAGATTTGTGAAACACAGTGTCCCCGGTATGCAGGTGTTGTCCTACAACGAGATACCGGATAACAGACAGATCAAGGTAGTGGCAACGGTAGGAAAGTCTGGCGGTGAGTTGACTGAAAGGGTCAGATAGACTGGAACGCAAAGACAGACTGGTTGCTGACATATAGATCTAGATTGGGAATTGAGCGTATGAAGATCAAACGTTTTTTTGCAGAAGACATGCGTAGCGCCATCAGGCAGGTTCGTGAGACCTTGGGACCTGATGCAGTGATCCTCTCAAATAAATCTGTTGCGGGCGGTGTCGAATTAATGGCCGCCCTCGATTTTGATGAAGAGGCATTTGCCATGCAGGCCCTGTCGCCTAATCATTCAGAGATGCAGTCTGCTGCAGGTGCGGTATCAGAATTTCCGCCTGACCAGTCCAAACCTGCGGATATTGGTTTCAGTGAATACGTTCCGCAATTCACCTCCTCATCATCCAGCAGAAACTCCAATGTTGAATGGAGCCAGGACCCCATCCTGGTGGATATGCGTCAGGAGATACAGACCCTGAGGCGTATGGTCGAGAATGACCTCTCTGAGCTTACCTGGCGCGACCTGGGAAAGAACCAACCGGACACACGGGAGCTGTTACGCAGATTGATGGCGCTCGGTCTGAGTCCGGAGCTCTGTCACGGCCTGGTTCGCAAGGTCAATGGTTTTGAAACCCTTGATCAGGGCTGGCGTAAGGCGCTCTATTTCCTTTCAGCAGAGATACAGACCACTGGAGACGATCTCCTTGAGGATGGCGGTGTCGTAGCCATTATAGGTCCTACGGGTGTCGGCAAGACCACCACCCTGGCCAAGCTGGCATCACGTTATGCACTACGCCATGGAAACCGTCATGTAGCCCTCATCTCCACCGACAACTATCGCATAGGTGCCCAGGAGCAGCTTACCAACTACGCCCGCATTCTGGATGTGCCCATACGTTCAGCCGCGAACAGTGAAGAGTTGAATGCGGCCCTCAACACCTTTGTGGACAAACGACTGATCCTCATCGATACCGCAGGCATGAGCCAGCGGGATGTCCGTATCAGTGAGCAGTTGAGTCTGCTGAGATCTGGTCGTAGAAAGGTCAGAAGCATGCTGACCCTATCGGCTACAACACAACTGACATCGATGAAGCAGGCCATAAAGGCCTTCGATGCGGCAAATCCGGATGCCATGATCCTGACCAAACTCGACGAGTGCGGGTCGCTGGGTGGCGTTCTCTCAGCATTAGTGGAGAGTAGATTGAAGGTATCCTACCTGACAGATGGGCAAAGGGTTCCGGAAGACCTGCATCTGGCCCGTCCCCACTCACTGGTAAGTCGTGCAGTTGGGTTGGCCCATGAGAACGGAATGGGATTGAGTGAGGAGTTCCTGGCGTTGGCACTTGGTGGAACGCGAGCAAATGCACATGTCTGAGGTGAATATGGACCAGGCGGCCGGGCTAAGAAGAATGGTTGAACCAACACCAATACGTGCAATCGCTGTTACCGGTGGTAAGGGCGGGGTAGGCAAAACCAACGTATCGGTAAATCTTGCTGTGGCCATGGCGGATCTGGGACGGCGGGTCATGATCCTGGATGCGGATCTGGGGCTGGCGAATATTGATGTGGTTCTGGGTTTGCATCCCCATTACGACCTCTCCCATGTGTTACGGGGAGAAAAGACGCTGGAAGAGGTGGTGTTGGAAGGGCCATCCGGCATCAAGATCGTGCCTGCCGCATCGGGGATACGGCAGATGGCCGAGCTCAGTCCGGCCGAACACGCTGGCCTGATCCGTGGTTTCAGCGATCTTAGCAATGACCTGGACGTCCTGATCGTGGATACGGCAGCCGGGATCTCAGATACCGTTATCAGTTTCAGTCGGGCGGTACAGGAGTTGATAGTGGTGGTATGTGATGAACCGGCATCCATCACCGATGCATACGCTATTATTAAACTGCTGTATAGGGAATATGGGGTTAATAGATTCAGGGTTCTGGCCAATATGACAAGGAGCGCCCAGGAAGGGCGTGATCTCTACAATAAGATGTGCCGAGTAACAGATAAATATCTGGATGTAATGCTTAGTTATGTAGGGAGCATTCCCTACGATGAGAGCATGCGCAAGGCCATCAAAAGCCAAAAACCGGTGGTTCACGCCTTCCCACGCAGCCGTGCGGCGCAAACATTAAAGAATTTGGCCAAAAAGGCCGATAACTGGCCTGTACCCGATGGTGCAAGTGGGCATCTTCAGTTCTTCGTCGAAAGATTGGTGCAATACTCAAGTGAAAGAGAGGGGATGCGCTTGTGAAGGGGTTGGCGGCTTACAGTTCAGTTCAGGATCAGAATGCCGATACATTGGTAAACCAGCATGCGCCTCTGGTAAAGCGTATCGCCTACCACATGATGAACAGGTTGCCGCCCAGCGTCCAGGTAGATGACCTGATCCAGGCAGGGATGATAGGTCTGCTTGAGGCAAGCAGACATTATGATAAGAGCAGGGGTGCAAGCTTTGAGACCTACGCCGGCATCCGTATTCGCGGTGCCATGCTGGATGAGATCAGGCGGAGCGACTGGACCCCAAGATCGGTGCATCGCAAGGCCAGGATGGTGTCAGAGGCCATGCGTGATATCGAGAATAGCGAGGGTAGGGATGCACGCGACGTTGAAGTTGCGGAGGCTATGGGGCTGTCACTTGAGGAGTACCACAAGATATTACTGGATTCATCTGGGTGCAGGGTGTTCAGTGTTGAGGAGTTGAGGGTGGTAGGGGAGTTGCCATCTGACAGAAGCACTGACAGTTCTCTCTCTGAACCGTTTGAAGGATTTCAGAAAAGTGAATTCAGGGACTCATTGTCAGAGGCCATTGCAGGTTTGCCGGAGAGGGAGAGATTGGTAATAGCCCTTTACTACGATGATGAGATGAATTTGCGAGAGATAGGTCAGGTGTTGGGTGTTACAGAATCCAGGGCATGCCAGATTCACAGCCAGGCCACTTTCAGACTGCGTTCCAGATTATCCGAATGGTTGGCTGACGCGGATGAAGAGCAGGTATAGACCGGGCGAAGACGGGTCGATGATATTTGACTGTTGAGTAAATGTTAGGAGGTTATTTTGGATAAGAACATGAAGATTCTGATTGTGGACGACTTCTCCACAATGAGGCGGATTATAAAAAATCTGCTAAGGGATCTTGGGTTCACCAACACAGATGAAGCAGATGATGGAACCACTGCATTACCTATGTTGCAAACAGGCAAATACGATTTTCTGGTAACAGACTGGAACATGCCGGGTATGACCGGCATAGATTTGCTGAAGGCCGTACGCAATGATTCCAATCTGGTTAATCTGCCGGTACTGATGGTAACTGCGGAATCCAAGCGTGAGCAGATTATCGAGGCCGCCCAAGCTGGTGTTAATGGTTATGTGGTGAAACCATTTACTGCTGCAACCCTACAAGAGAAGATCGACAAGATTTTCGAGCGGGTAGAAGGTTAAGTATGTATAAGAAAGCAGGAGACCCGCGATGGTAGATAAGGATTCAAAACAAGATTTATTGGAAAAGGCCAAACGACTGGTAGCTTCCATTGAGTCCGATGATCTGGAGACTGCCGATAAGACCCTGGAAGAGTTATCCGACTTCTCCGATAGCACCCTGTTTCGTGAAGTAGGACGCCTGACCAGAGAACTCCATGAGGCCATAAATGGCTTTCTTCTGGATGCCAAGATCGCTGACCTGGCCCAACGTGAGATACCGGACGCAAGCGAGCGTCTTAGTTATGTCATTGAGATGACGGAGAGGTCTGCAAATACCACATTGAATGCTGTTGAGGCGAGCCTGCCATTAGCCGATGAGATAGGGGAAAAGGCGGGACAGCTGTCAGATGAATGGGATAAATTCAAGGGCAGAAAACTCTCTGTTGATGATTTCCGTATCCTGAGCGATGACCTATCCACATTTCTTGAGGTGGCAAAAGGTCACTCGCAGGATCTGCATAAGAATCTCTCCGAAGTGCTTATGGCTCAGGATTTTCAAGATCTCACGGGGCAGATCATTCGAAAGGTCATAGCTCTGGTCACGGATATAGAAGATAAACTTGTCCAACTGGTCCGTATCTCCGGGTCAAAACTTCCCGATTCCAAATACAAGTCTCCTTCCGATGTGTTGGAAGGGCCGGTGGTGCCTGGTATCGAGCAGGGTGACGTTGTCCACGGGCAGGATGATGTGGATGATCTTTTATCCAGTTTAGGATTTTAGAGGTCAGAAGACATGGCCATAGATACCAATGACGAAATCCTGCAAGACTTTCTCGTAGAAGCCGGAGAGATCCTTGAAGAGTTGAACGAACAGCTGGTCGATCTGGAACAGCGTCCGGATGACTATGACCTGTTGAACACGGTGTTTCGTGGTTTTCATACCATCAAGGGTGGGGCTGGGTTTCTAGGTATTGAAGCACTGGTAACGGTGTGTCATCGGGCCGAGGATGTGTTCAATGTTCTGCGTCAGGGGCAACGCACGGTAAATGCCGAGCTCATGGATGCGGTACTTCAGGTATTGGATGAAGTAAACGCCATGTTTGCCATGGTGCAGAACGGGGAAGATCCGGAACCTGCCGATCCGGTACTGATCTCCACCCTGGAAAAGATGGCCAAGCCGGAAGAGGAAGATGAAGAAGATGCTGTAGAGGAGCCTGAGGTAGAGGTTGAGGAAGAAGCTCCGCCCGCACCAGAGCCGGAGGCAAATAAGGCGGCGCCAAGCGGAGATGACGATATCACTGAAGAGGAGTTTGAGGCTCTTCTGGATCAATTGCATGGGGAGGGCAAGTTCGGGGGTGTTCCGTCCGCGGAGGCCGTGCAGGCGGCAACAGAGACTGCGCCACCCAAGCAGAAAAATGAATCTGATGAGATCACAGAAGAGGAGTTTGACGCCCTTCTGGACGAATTGCATGGAAAAGGCAAACACGGAGGTGTTCCGAAAAAAACTACGGAACCGGCGCCGGCTCCAAAACCTGCATCGAGTCAGGGTGATTCAGATGATATTACGGAAGAGGAGTTTGATGCCCTGCTGGATCAATTGCATGGCAAGGGTAAGCATGGTGGCATCCCCAAGACTCCTGTAGAGAAGGTGCAGGAAGACGCACCAAAGAAAAAACCTGAGCCGGTTAAAAAACCCGCTGCAGAGAAAAAGGCCGAAAAGAGCGAGCCTAAGGTAAAGCCAGAGAGGGCCGCTGTGCCCAATGGGGAGGCAGCTGCGAAGAAGGCGCCAGCAGCAGAGACCACAGTTAGAGTGGATACAGCCCGCCTTGACGATATCATGAATATGGTTGGCGAGTTGGTGTTGGTAAGAAACAGGCTGGCGACACTCAAATCCAGACTTGATGATGAAGAGGTGGCAACCGCAGTAGCCAATCTGGATGTGGTTACCGCCGATCTACAGAATTCTGTAATGAAGACCAGGATGTTGCCGGTGAAAAAGGTCTTCGGACGCTTTCCCCGGGTGGTGCGTGACCTGGCACGAAGCCTCAAGAAAGAGATTGATCTGGAGCTGGAGGGTGAGGAGACAGATCTGGATAAGAACCTGGTTGAGGCCCTGGCCGACCCCATGGTGCATCTGGTCCGCAATGCCGTCGATCATGGTATAGAGCTGCCTGATGAGCGGGAAAAGGCCGGCAAACCCAGGTCTGGAACGGTAAAGTTGTCCGCGGCACAGGAGGGTGATCACATCCTGCTTACCATCACCGATGACGGTAAAGGCATGGATCCTGAAATTCTACGGGCCAAGGCAGTGGAAAAGGGGATGATGGATGAGGAGGCAGCCGCCAGGCTAACAGACAAGGATCTCTATAATCTCATCTTCCATCCGGGATTCTCCACCAAGACGGAGATATCAGATGTGTCCGGCCGCGGTGTGGGCATGGACGTTGTTAAGACCCGTATTGCGCAAATGAATGGTTCGGTTGAGATCGATTCTGAACTTGGAACGGGTAGCATGATCGTCATCAAGCTGCCTCTTACACTGGCAATTCTGCCAACGCTCATGGTGAAGCTGGCGCAGCAGCCATTCGCACTTCCCCTTTCAACTGTTGTTGAAATATTTAATCTTGATCTGGATCAGACCAATGTGGTGGACGGACAGCTTACTATTATGGTTCGCGAGAGGGCATTGCCTCTGTTCTATTTGAGAAAATGGCTTATTAAAAAAGATGGTGTCGATCCCGATGGAAACGAGCCGGATTACAATGTAGGCCATGTAGTTGTTGTTAATGTCGGAGGTATCCAGGTGGGGTTGGTGGTAGATCATCTTATCGGTCAGGAGGAAGTGGTAATCAAGCCTCTGGGAGCAATGTTACAGGGATTGGACGGTATGGCCGGTGCAACTATTACCGGAGACGGTAAAATCGCCCTTATTCTGGATGTGCCGGGACTGTTAAAGAAATATGCCAGAAGATTTTAAATATGGACCTAGGGTATCTTACAAACAAAACCAAACAATGGTGTACGGTCACCCTGCAATCAAGGAATCTATCCATTACCTGTACTAGCGGTGGTTTCCGATGAATATTTATCGGAATACGCCAAACAAAGTCAGGGTGCTGGTTATCGATGACTCGGCATTCTTTCGTCACCGCATCACCAACATGCTTTCCTCTGATGACAGGATAGAGGTTATCGGTACTGCAGGGGACGGCAAGGCCGCAGTAAGGGAAGCTATTCGTCTCAGACCGGATGTAATAACCATGGATGTTGAGATGCCTGTGATGGACGGCATTACCGCCGTTAAGCAGATTATGGCAGAGGCCCCCACATCCATCATGATGCTCTCTTCGTATACCAGTGAAGGCGCCAAGGCGACCCTGGATGCCCTCAACGCCGGGGCATTGGATTTTATACAGAAACAGACAGACGCATCCCCAGAAGCAAAGCAGGAACTGGCTAATAAGCTGATTAGTAGAGTTCTTGCTATGGGTAGAAAAAAGCTGCGCAGATCTATACCGTCAGCTGTTGGAACGGTGGCCGTGCAGCCGTCTATCCAAAAACAGCATGATGAAAAGTTCAGATCACGGAAAGGAAGCTATAAATTAGTAATTTTAGGAGCCTCGACCGGGGGGCCGGTTGCGATACAACAGGTAGTAAGTTCATTACCTGGTGATTTCAGTGTGCCCATGGTGCTGGTGGTGCATATGCCGGCAAGTTTTACCAAGGCGTATGCCGAGAGACTAAACTCAATTTCAAAACTTAATGTTAAAGAGGCGGAAGACGGTGATCTGCTAATTCCAGGCACCGTGTTGCTCGCGCCAGGAGGCAGGCAACTATCCTTCCATAACAAGGGCAGAGAGCTCACCATATCCATACGTGATGGGATGGCGGGAGAGACATACCGTCCCAGCGTGGATCTGACTTTTGAGTCTGCTGCCCAGACATTGCGCGATTCTGTGTTGGCTATAGTGCTTACCGGGATGGGGGCGGACGGAAGTCAAGGAGCAAGCTTGCTGAAGCAGTGTGATGCAACCGTATGGAGCCAGGATGAATCGACATGCGTAATCTATGGTATGCCACAGGCGGTTGAAAAGAAGGGGTTGTCAGATATGGTTCTCCCGCTGGGGGATATCGCCCCGGCATTGGTCAAGGCGGTATAAATGGATATCTTAAGTATCATCGGTGTCATCATCGCCTTCATTGCCATTATCGGCGGTAATGCCCTTGAGGGTGGGCATATTGATTCTTTAGTCAACGGTCCTGCCATGGTCATAGTAACGGGAGGAACCATAGGTGCGATTCTGCTTCAGACGCCGGTCAGTGTCTTTATCCATGCGATAAGGGTGGCCGGTTCCGTATTTCTTCCACCTAAGCTTGATATGAATCTTGCAATTGAGAAGTTGGTGGCATGGAGCAATATAGCCAGAAGAGAAGGTCTGCTGGGCTTGGAGGAGATAGCAGATAATGAACCTGATCTGTTTATACGCAAAGGTATGCAGCTTCTTGTGGACGGCAGTGAACCTGAGGTTATACGCGCTATTCTTGAAGTTGAAATGGAGAGCAGAGAGCACCATGACATGCAGGCGGCCAAAGTGTTCGAGGCCATGGGTGGATATTCGCCAACCATTGGAATCATCGGTGCGGTAATGGGTCTCATCCATGTAATGCAGAATCTGGCTGATCCGGCAAAACTGGGTAGCGGTATTGCGACTGCATTTGTTGCTACCATCTATGGTGTGGGTCTTGCGAACCTCTTTTTGCTCCCATTCGGCAATAAGCTGAAATCCTTGGCTCTAAAGAAGTTTCATTACAGGGATATGATTATCGAAGGAATTATTTCTATTGCCGAAGGAGAAAACCCGCGCCATATAGAGTCAAAACTCCAGGGATATCTGAATTGAGTTTTTGGAGAAAATGCAATGGCAAGAAAGAGGAGAGATGAAGAGCATCCAAACCATGAAAGATGGTTAGTATCCTATGCTGACTTCATTACCCTGCTGTTTGCCTTCTTTGTTGTCATGTATTCAATCTCATCGGTTAATGATGGGAAATATCGTGTTTTGTCAGAGACCCTGACTGACGCGTTTCTGAAATCAGCTCAAAGCCTTGACCCTATCCAGATTGGTGAAAAAGTACGTACCATGCATCCGGTTGCTGGTGAGTTTGCCGCATCCGAGCCTGGTACACTCGAATCCTCCGATACCGAGGACCCATTGGATATCATTGATGAAGAGAGTGTTGATACCAAAGGCAGGCCGGAAGCGGATGGTACGGGAAGGGAAGGGGATAGCGGTGACGCCAAAACCAATCTTGATCAGACCGCCACTGCATTGGAATCAGCGCTGTCAACATTTATTCAAGATGATCTGGTAAATATAAAGAAGACCGACAGAGGGCTAGAGGTCGAGATGAAGAGCAAGATGCTCTTTGATAGCGGCAGTGCCCGTCTTTCCCGTACGGCAATTAAGATGCTCAGGGATGTATCAGGCATCCTCAAGCCAATACCGAACCAGATTGTGGTCGAAGGCCATACAGATAACGTACCGATCAATACCATACTGTTTCCCTCTAACTGGGAACTCTCTGCGGTACGGGCAGCAAGCGTCGTACATCTGTTGAAAAGGTTGGGGATAGATCCGGGGCGGTTGGTTGCTATTGGATACGGAGAGTACAAGCCAACAGCAACTAACGATGACGAAGAGGGTAGGCAGAAGAACCGCCGCGTTGCATTGGTAATAAAGACCCTGACAAATGATCGTGTAAGTGGCAGCGTTGAAGATTTCAGAGATAGGGCAGGGCCATGAAGGTCTGGACTATCGCCAATCAAAAAGGGGGTGTGGGCAAAACCACCACAACTGTAACCCTGGGTGGACTCCTGGCCGGTTGGGGCCTGCGTACTCTGCTGGTGGATCTAGATCCACACGGTTCCATGACCAGCTATTTTCGTTATGATCCGGATTCATTGGAACATAGTAGTTACTCTCTATTCAGCGCCAAGCTTGAGAAGCAGCATGTTGATGCCGGTAAGCTGATTCGCGAAACGGGTACTGACGGTCTGGAACTGTTACCGGCATCCATGGCCCTGGCTACACTTGATAGACAGGCCGGGCGTCTGGAGGGGATGGGATTGGTTCTTAAACATGCATTGGCAGAACTGTCAGATTGTTTTGATTATGTATTGGTGGACTGTCCGCCAATGTTGGGTGTATTGATGGTAAATGCGTTAGCGGCCTGTGAGAGGCTGATCATACCGGTACAGACGGAGTTCCTGGCCCTGAAAGGTCTGGAGCGGATGATGCGTACGCTGACGATGATATTGAGATCACAGGAAGCCGTATTGCCCTACACCATAGTACCCACTTTTTTCGACCGTCGTACCCGTGCCTCCTTCGATAGTTTGCGCATGTTGCGGGAGAATTACTCAGATATGCTTTGGAACGATGTGATACCGGTCGATACCAAATTCCGAGAATCCAGCAAGGCAGGTATACCTCCAACTGTGTACAGTCCAGATTCACATGGGGTGCAGGCATACACCAGACTGCTTGAGTTTCTACATAACTCTGAGAAGACGCCATCTGGAAAGGAGATGGTGGGATGATAGAGTCAAACAAAAATGCAAACAAACAGGATACCAGGCTGGAGGATCAGGAGCAGATAGTAAATCAATATCTGGACGAGTTGCTGAGAGAGGTTGATGAATATAGAGAAACTGATACTAAGACAGAGGTGGTACAGGAAACCGTTGATGTAATAACTATTGCTCAGGACCAAGAGATTGCTCAGGCGGATGAGCCGCAGGCATTGGTTGCCGAGTATGAGCAGATTGTAGACGGAGAGATTGAGGGACAAGAGGAGAGACCGGCCCCGGATTGGGCCCAGGAGCCGTTCCAGTGCCTCATATTCAGAGTTGGTGATATCTGCCTTGCCACCCCGTTACTTGCCTTGGACAACATCATAAAATGGGATACCAAGCTAACTCCAATGCCTTTCCAGCCGGAGTGGCACATGGGGGTGATGCAGAATCGAGATGACAAGGTAGTGATAGTAGATACGGCAAAGCTACTAAAACTCGATCAATCTCAAGATGATTCTGGCCGTGAAAGAATTGGCAGTCATATACTGATAATAGGAGACCATCATTTCGGCCTGGCCTGCGATAGCCTGGCAAAACCGCTGTTACTACACAAAGAAGATGTCCATTGGTCCATTAAACATGAGGATCGTCCCTGGATGGCAGGTACGATCAAGGAAAAACTGATCCTGCTTCTGGATATGGAGTCATTATTGCAGATTATTCGGCACGAATAATGCAAGTATATAGGTTGCAATCATGGCTATGACTGGATTTTGACGGCAGGAGAACGATCCTGGAGAGAAAATATGAGCATTGATGATATTGAAGAATCAGGGAATGATCCGATTATTCAGCTGGTAACCTTCCGGCTGCAAGATGAAATCTATGGCATAAATGTAATGCATGTCCAGGAAGTGTTGCGGATAACGGAGATAGCGCCTGTGCCAGGTGCCCCCGATTATATCCTGGGGATCATCAATCTGCGTGGGAATGTGGTGACGGTGATTGATACCAGGCTGCGCTTCGGTCTTCCCGACGCAGAGCCTACTGACTCCAGCAGGATTGTCATAATCGAATGCGACAGACAGGTTGTAGGTATCATGGTGGATGCGGTAGCAGAGGTGGTAGAACTGAGAGAGTCTCAGGTCGATTCTGCACCCAATGTGGGAAATGAGGAAAGTTCAAAATATATCCAGGGTATCGCCACCATGGAGAATGGGCTCCTGATTCTGGTCGATCTGCAAAAATTGTTGACGGAGGAAGAGTGGGCCGAGGTCGCTAAGATGTAAATATGCTGGTCAGAGGTCTAGATATAGGACTATGCCTGATATTCGAGAACCATATCCGGTAAAACCAGTATGGCCTACCAGGCCAGGGAGAAAGATTGCCGAGAAGAAGGTACCAAAGTCAGAAAATGATCAGGAAAGAAAGAAGAAGAAACAGCAGCAGGATAATGACAGACCTCACATTGATGATTATGCGTGAGAGGTAAGAGTATGAAACCGGAATATATAATATTGATTAGTATCGTATGCTTGGCCATGCTGTTTTTCAGAAGACAGTCAAGGACTATTCGATTGCAAGACAATCGTATCGAAGAGCTGGGTAAACAGATCGAGCAGCTTACAACTACCGTAAACGTCCTATGTGCGAGCGCAGTCGGGGTGGATAAGAGGGTAATAAAGCTGGAACGCAACGGCAGGGATCTTACGTATCGGCAAGAGAGCATAGAGTCATCCCAGCATACTGTCGATCGCCCCTACGGAGAGGCCATTCAAATGGCGCAGAGAGGTGCAAGGGCATCAAGGTTGGTTGAAGAGCTTGGGCTTAGTGAGAGTGAGGCAGAGCTCATGGTTATGCTGCATGGGATGAAAAAGGCTGGCTGAAGCTGTAGTTTTTTACTGCGCGTGTAAAAAAGGCCGGCATTCGCCGGTCTTTTTTATGCATAACATATATAATGAAAAATCATACTCTATTTGCTTTGAACGAAAATGCTCCAGACAAAGATACCTGTGATAGGTTTAATCGCCTATAGCGGAACCGGCAAGACTACACTGCTGATAAAACTGCTGCCGATACTGCGTCAGCGTGGATTCCGTGTAGGTGTGATTAAACATGCCCATCACGATTTCGAAATTGACACTCCTGGAAAAGACAGCTATGAACTGCGCAAGGCAGGCGCTAATGAGATGTTGCTTGCATCCAGTAAGCGTTGGGCGCTTATGGTAGATAGTGACTCTCCTGATGAACCAGATCTGCGAGAGATGCTGAATCGCCTGGATCAGGCCGGACTGGACCTGGTTCTGGTGGAGGGCTTTAAGCATGAGGGCATACCCAAGATAGAGCTGCACCGTCCCAGCATCGGTAAACCTATGCTCTTCACCGAAGATGAGGATGTGATCGCCGTTGCTACGGACGGGGATCTATCGCAGGAGATAGAACTTCCGGTGCTGGATTTGAATGATACTCCGGGGATCGCGGAATTTATCTTGGATTATATGGGTATTGATATCTAACTGCTATTTCTCAGCAGCTACATAGCAGATCCAGCCGGCGTCGGCATCAGCTAGGGTTGCAGGCTGGAAATCACCATCTGGATCTCCATTCTTATCAAAGCCCTGCCAAAATACCGTTACCTTACTAAATCCTGCTTCACGTAACAGATCCTGGATCTCCGGAAGCGTCCATAGCCGCCAGTCATAGCTAAAGGCGTTATCCATGCGAGATCCATCAGGGAAGCTGAAATGTATGTGAGAGATAAGATTTCCATCTATGGGGTTATATCTCTCCTGTTCCCAGATATAATTGAAATTTCCTTCAGCAACCAGACGTTCTTCCACAATCTCCTTGAAAGAGTCATATCCGCCATAGGCGTCAAAAAAGAATATACCGTCATTATTTAACCCGGTGCGTACAGACTTGAAGTATTTCAGCAGGTCCTGGCGCTGCTTGAAAAGCCAATAACTGAAGTTCATGGCAAGGATGATATCTTGTTTGTCTGTCTCAACCGTTAAGACATCTGATGAGAGCAATCTAACCCGCTTTTGTTGGCTGGATGAAAGTTTTTTGACCTTGTATTTTCTGCCCCAGCCCAGGACTTCATTATCAATATCAATACCGACAGCGTGATTGCTCTTGCGCCGGGAAACCCATTCACAGCATACATTAGCGGTTCCACAAAAGTCTTCGCGTAAAAGTTTAGCCCTGTGGCCTCGTAATTTTTTATATGCGTCATCCACAAAATCAATCTCAGACTCCGAGCACTGTACGGACAGTTCATACAATTTATGTCGATCAGCTTTTTGTGCCAGGGTTGGCTTACGCTTGGATTTTTTCTTATTAATTTTGCTTTTAGACATCTGATAGGTTCCGGTTGGCAGCAGAATAGTAATAGTCACATGGAATATATTAAAGATACCCAATTATAGATAACAAATAAAAACTCATGGTAGGAGTATTTAATACAAACTATTACTTATGGTAAATATGGCGGAATAGGCAGATAAATCTATCGAATCAGCCGATTACATTGCCTAGGAGGGTATTATTTAGCCAGAAACAGTACAAGGAGGATTGCTAACAGGGCCAATCTGGTTTAACCTTGCGCCCTTGTTTTTGAGAGCTGTCCGAGCGGCTGCACCGAGACGAAGCCGACAAATGAGGGCCGGAGGCCTGAATAACGAGCACGCAGGCGTGCTGTACTAAATATCTTCAGGGTCGGAAGGTTAAAATACGATTTATTTGGAGAGGTGTCCGAGCGGCTGAAGGAGCACGCCTGGAAAGTGTGTGTACGTTAATAGCGTACCGAGGGTTCGAATCCCTCCCTCTCCGCCAAACCAGAAACCGCCTACATGGCGGTTTTTGTTTGTGAGATGGGTATGGTGAGAAGCCTCGCCGGGGTTCGACAGCCAGCGCGCAAGCGTTGGCGCAGACGTCGGCTCTGCCGACGCCCCGCAGGGGTGAGCCGTGCAACGGCGAATCAATCCCTCCCTCTCCGCCAAACCAGAAACCGCCCGCATTCCCGGTAATCCTTCTTATCCATCAACGATCTAGAATCAACAGTATTGTTGTTTTTTGGTGTTAAATTGGCTGTGAGCTAATACATCGTATTTTGATGAAACAATCCTATCAGCATGTGTTCATTTTTGATAATATTCATAGGTTTGCTGGTTAATGAGATTAAGCCTGTACTTTACGAAAAGCCAAGAGGATCATTGCGTAGAATGAACAAACAAAATGCTGTGGGGCTTGCATTAACATTTTGTCTTTAGGCGGCAATCTCTTGAAGTATATCAATTCCAAGTTAGAGTCTGAGTTTTAATGATCCGTATTAATGTCATTATTGCTGTTGCAGTCGCTTCTGTTACCTATGGCCTCTTGGCCTATATGAATCGTCCTGAAATTGAACCGCCATGGCCTGAGAGGGTGATGGGGTTTTCCTTCTCACCCATGCGCGCCGAGCACGATCCCATCGTGGACAATGTGGCAACTGTTGAACAGATAGATGAGGATCTGGCTCTGTTGGCAGGAAAAACCCATGCGGTACGCACATATACTGTAGACGGTCCCATGGCCCATGTCCCGGAGCTGGCAAAAAAATATAATATGAATGTTGCTCTGGGCGCCTGGATAGATAAACGTCTGGATAAAAATAAGATAGCGGTCGAGAGCGTTATTAAGATCGCTGATAAAAACAGAAGAAATGTTGTCAGGGTGATCGTAGGCAATGAGGTCACATTGAGAAATGATATCCCTATTGAGCAATTAGGCAGGTATCTGAATCATGTTCGCGCAGAATTAGGCATGCCAGTTGGTACTGCAGAGCCATGGCATGTGTGGGTCAAACATCCAGAACTTGCTCAATATGTAGATTTTATCGCTGTACATCTTTTGCCGTACTGGGAAGGGGTTGACGTTGATGTTTCGGTGGATTTTGTCGTAGATAAAGTCAATCTGCTTAGGAAGATGTTTCCAGATAAGCCAATTATTATAGGCGAAGTTGGATGGCCTAGTAATGGACGTACAAAAAAATCTGCAGTAGCAAATGAGGCAACGCAGGCCAAATTTTTACGGCGCTTTCTACACAGGGCTCATCAGGAAAAATATATCTATTATGTCATGGAGGCATTTGATCAGCCGTGGAAGCGTAAACTGGAGGGGGCGGTTGGTGCCTATTGGGGTGTGTATGATGTTGAGCGTAATGCCAAATTTGAGTTTGTAAAGCCTATTGTCGGTCTTCCGCAATGGCAGTCACTCGCTGTCATCTCAGTTTTATTGGCAGCAATCATTTTTGCAATCCTGCTGACCGACTCTGTAACTCTGAATCGTCGCGGACGCGTATTTTTAGCGATGATAGCCTATCTGCTAACCACGGTAGTGGTTTGGATCGCATACGATTATTCGCGGCAGTATATGACTGTTGGTGCAGCTGTGGTTGGTATTCTGCTTATGCTGGGTATGCTTGGTGTGATTATGGTCCTTTTGATTGAGGCGCACGAATGGGCTGAGACCCTGTGGGTAAGGGGGCGTCGTCGAGAATTACTACCTATTGCCATTGATGATGATCAGTTGCCCATGGTGTCTATTCATGTGCCGGCCTATAACGAGCCCCCGGACATGCTGATAGAGACACTCAATTCGTTGGCGAATCTGGACTACCCTAGATATGAAGTCTTGGTTATAGACAATAACACCAAGGATGAATCCGTCTGGAGACCGGTTGAGCAACACTGCAGAATCCTGGGGGATAAGTTCAGATTTTTCCATAAGGCTCCTCTTGCCGGTTTCAAGGCCGGCGCCTTGAATTTTGCACTAATGGAAACAGCGCCAGGTGCCACAGTCATCGCGGTTATCGACAGTGATTACTGTGTGGAATCATCATGGCTACGCGATCTGGTTCCGCAATTCTCACAGGAGCATATTGCTATTGTGCAGGCCCCGCAGGACTATCGTGATCTGAATGAAAATGCCTTTAAGGCCATGTGTTATGCTGAGTATCGTGGATTCTTTCACATTGGCATGGTAACGCGTAACGAGAGAAATGCGATCATTCAGCATGGAACCATGACCATGGTTCGTCGTTCAAGCCTAGAAGAGGTAGGCGGTTGGGGTGAGCACACCATAACCGAGGATGCGCAACTCGGATTTATGATCTTTTCTGCTGGTCATCAGGCTGTGTATACCAAGAAAAGTTATGGCAAGGGCCTAATGCCAGATAGCTTTATAGACTACAAAAATCAACGCTTCCGATGGGCGTATGGGGCCATGCAGATATTGCGCTACCACTCAAGGGAACTGTTAGGATTGTCAGAGTCAAAATTGACGTCAGGGCAGCGTTACCATTTTATAGCTGGATGGTTGCCGTGGATTGCTGATGGTATTAATTTGATTTTTAATTTTGCCGCCATTGTCTGGTCAT
Source organism: Sedimenticolaceae bacterium (assembly GCA_050290785.1). Lineage (GTDB taxonomy): Bacteria > Pseudomonadota > Gammaproteobacteria > Chromatiales > Chromatiaceae > JAAGZL01. Next base: position 17,993 of record JBNKIR010000001.1, read on the forward strand.
TGATGTTGATATCACTGCCAGGCAGGGTAGATCCTCCGCTGGTTATCTTTTCTATATTACCTCTGGCTCTGTTCGCCTTTAAGATCGCTAAGGTTATTTATCTGTACCACGGAGTACAAATTGTCGGGTCAATAAGGGAGACCATTGCTGCATCTTTAGCCGGATTGTCGTTATCGCACACCATTGCCAAGGCAATATGGTTGGGGATATTCACTGATGGACGTCCTTTTGTACGCACTCCCAAACGAGAGAAGTCAGCTGCACTGGTTCAGGCGATAGCGGCCGCCTCGGAAGAGACATTGATTATGATTGCCCTGTGGCTGTCAGCCGCAGCAATTTATATTCTATTGCCGGTGGACACCTGGGATATTATCTTGTGGATTATGGTTTTATTGGTTCAATCACTGCCATATTTTTCTGCATTGTGTCTATCTGTTATTAATGCATTTCCGAGCATTGGTCTTTATCGTAACCGTATGGATTCAGCTCATGACGAGGGGCAGGGGGAAAGTGATCCGTCCAATGCCACAATGAAAATATAATAATCTTATTTACAGACAATGCTTAAACATTAATTATTTGAAGCGATATTTCTGGTCTGATGTCCAGTCTCTCAAGAAAGCTAATGATAGGACCGAGTGATGTTGCCTTGTCTGCGATCTTAGGGTAAATAAGAAATACATCTTGATTGATCTGCTGGGCATCCAGTATCTGAAACAGTTGCCCTTCCTGCAGATAACTTTCCACTAATGCCAGCGGCAGATATGCGGCACCTGTATGGCTGAGGATAAACTCCAATGCTATATGACTTTGACCGGTATGCAGTATAGGCGCTATCGGCTCAGAGAATAGGCGTGCCTGTTGTAAATTGAATGCGGTCCCCCAATCCACAAAAACATGACCTATTTCAGAGACATCATCGAGAGTCATGTTTGGTTTGTTGCAGACCATGATCAATTCGAGCGAACCTATCTTTTTTGAGTCCAGATCGATGTTGGTCTGTGCATCAAGTGTGGCGCAGATATCAAGTCTGCCACCCAACAAGGCGCGAATAAGATTATGTGATTGGTTTATCTCGGTACGTAGATAAAGATTCGGAAACTGGGCCGACAATTTTGGCAGGACTGATTTTAGAAATGTGTCCCATAAGTTGGAGGTGCCGCCCAATGCCAGTTGTAAATTCTGCTGCTTGGGAATTCCTACCTCTTGCACTGTCAGTTGCCAGGAAGCCAGCATATTCTCTGCGTGGGGCAATAGACGCTCACCGGCTGAGGTGAGCAAGATATTGTTCCGCTGGCGTGTAAACAGGGACACTCCCAGTGTCTCTTCCAACTGCTTGATTCGTGAGCTTACAGCAGATTGAGTCAGATAGAGGTTCTCTGCGGCATGGCCAAAATGACGCGTTTTTGCCACTTCAAGGAAAGTTCTTAATAGATCAGTATTCACTGTTTATACCCTAACGATCGACATTATCTATCGATAATAACAAAAAATAGTCATTTTACTCAAAAATATGGCCTGCCGATAATAATTACAAGTTAAAAAAACGATTGTGAATTTTTATCGAAATGCCAATAAAAGACTCTTTTTACAGCGATTCAAAGTTCTATGCGGATAAGCATTTCCCCCATGGGATTGCGCGCTGCGGAGATTTTACCAGTGAACAGGCCAAGTTGTTGGAGACGCATGGCAGGGCTTATGAGGCTTTGGCCAAGGGAAATAGAGAGCCGGTAAATGAGGAAGAGGCGCGCTTCATCGCCGTATGCCGGGGTGAGCTTGAGCCAGTAAGTGAGCATGAGAAGGTCTGGATGCGTTATCACAAAAAGATTACGAACAGACCTAAGGTGTCTCCTTTTGGGGCGATCATAAAAAGCAGTCTGCAGCTCGATTTCGATGAAGGCAAATTGTCTGAAGATCTCGAAGAGTTTTGAGGGGGTATTCAGCCATGAAAATTATCTTCCTGATGTATCCATGGGATCGCATCACACCTGAAACCGACAGTACCCTACGCATGATCCATGAGGCTGTACTGCGTAAAATGACAGTAGCGGTAACAACGTCACACCGCTTGACGATACGGGACAGCATTCCATATGCATTCTGCAATGTTGTAAAAAAACGCGACAAGGTTAGCAGTTCTCCTGTCTCGTTTTATAAGAGCGCAGAGTTTAAGCGTTGTAAACTGCCACTGGCTGGATTTGATGTCATCATCATGCGGACTAATCCACCTCTGGATGCCACCGCGCTGAATTTTTTGGATTCAGTGCGAAATGACGTATTCATCATGAACGATCTTGATGGTCTCAGGATAGCAAACAATAAGCTCTATCCGGCATCCTTTAGCGGAGATGCGGCACGCTTTATCCCTGCTACCCACGTATCGAAGAGCCAGGAATATCTTGAACAGGTTCTTGAAGAATCACCCACAGATAAGATGATCATGAAGCCACTAAACGGGTTTGGCGGCAAAGGGGTGATCGTTGTTGAGAAAAGCGCACAACAGAGTTTCCGTTCACTGCTGGATTTCTACATAGGTGGTGGACAGGGAAACTATGTCATTTTGCAGGAGTATGTTGAGGGAGCTGAGCAGGGTGATGTACGAATTCTGATGTTGAATGGTGAGCCAATCGGTGCGATGAAACGCGTGCCATCGGCCAAAGATATTCGCTCCAATATCAGTGCCGGAGGTCGCGAGGTAAAACATAATCTGACCAGAGAAGAGAAGGATCTATGCAAGGCGTTGGGTCCACAGTTAGTACGTGATGGTCTCTATCTGGTTGGATTGGATGTTATTAATGGCAAGCTTATTGAGGTGAATGTATTAAGCCCTGGCGGTATCTCAAGAATTAACAAGCTTAATCGCACTAAACTGCAAAAACCGATATTGGATTTTGTGGAAAATATCGTATCTGCACGGGAGCTTGTGATAGAGAGAAAAAGCGCCTTTCGCAAGGCCATTGAAGATGCAGAAGCTATCTGAAGCTGAAATTATAGAGCGCATAAATGCGGGTCAGCTTTTCGAGTGCGTGATTGAAGATAACAGTTTCTCATTAAAGATAGACTCATACACACCTACAATATGCGTTGCTGTTCACGCTGGGCACAGACTACGGGATGAGCTTGTCGGTAAATGCGCATTAAATCAGGATGAGCGTTTTTACGAAGAGGATCCTTACACCGATCAAATGATTCAGGCCATGCCGATTACCGTCGTGGCCAATGATTCACGTTATGAGTATGATCTGAATCGTCCTGTAGCAACGTGTATATACACAAAGGCTTGGGGAAAGAGCGTCTGGAAGAAGAAGCTGTCCCAGAAAGAGCGGCAAGACAGTATTAGCAAGCATCAGACCTTCTATCGAATTATGGACGTACTTACTGCTGCGATAGAAAAGCAGTTTGGGGCTGCGCTGATATTTGATGTGCACTCATATAATCATCTGCGCCGTGATGAGGCTTTGACACCTACCTTCAACATAGGCACAGAGCAACTGGATAAAGAGCGTTGGCATGATGTCATAGAGTTAGGTCTCAGCAGATTATGTAGGATCACTTTGCCAAATCTTCCGGTCAGTGCGTTGGAAAATATAGTGTTTTACGGCAGAGGGTATTTTACATCACACATAAACAGCCGCTTTCAAAACACCTTGGTGCTACCGTTGGAGGTTAAGAAAATATTCATGGATGAGGTCAGCGGTGAGATCTATCCTCTGGTTATGCAGGATCTGATACTTCAATTCAAAGACAGCCTGATCGATATATCAACACTCTTTGCACGACGCTTTGCCAGGAAGCATAGGGCTAAAAGGGTTCAGCTGCTTGCGGAGAAGATGGACCCGGCAGTAACAAAGGTAGACAGGGCCTTGTATCAAATAGCAAAAGGGCTGGACACGCTGCACTATATAAACCCGATAAATATCCCTAGCGAAAGAAAAAAGTTTTTTAAGAGTCATGCCAATTACCAGCCGAATTTTCTATATCGTCAACTGGATATAGACCCTTACCGTTTCCGTGAGAGTATCTATCGATTACCGGTAAATGGAATACGTGATCCTGGTATCCAGGCCCTATACCGTGATGTAATCGATAACCTAAGTGAAAAAATTGATCTGCTGGTCAAGGCAGGCAAGCCAAATTTCCTGTATGAGTCACTCAAATATTATGGCGAACCAAGCCTGCTAGACAGACAGAATGCCGATTTTATCCTGCATGCGGCGTCTTTCGGTGATGAGGAGCCGGCTAATGTCTCAACCGAAGAACTGATATCCAGATTCAGGCAAAGTGCTGCAGATTGGGGGATGGAGTGTAAGATTGAGTGCAGCACCAGACTGGTTGCATCGGCCATGGTGTCAAACAGCAGAAAAACGGTATTTCTGGGAAAGAATCTGCATCTTACAGAGACGGATGCTACGGCGCTGATCCATCATGAACTCGGAGTCCACATGGCCACGAGTCTCAATGCCAGCAAACAACGCCTGAAGGTGTTCACCATAGGTCTGCCCGGAAGTACGCTGGCACAGGAAGGCCTCGCCATACTCAATGAGTATCACTCAGGATATATGACTCTTAAGCGTCTGCAGATACTTGCGTTACGTGTACTCGCTGTTAACGAAATGATCAAACAGGGTGACTTTCGTCACACCTATAACTATCTGCATGAGGAGAGACATTTGTCCCCAGATGAGGCCTTCAAGCTAGCGGTTCGCGTCCATCGTGGAGGAGGGTTTACCAAGGATTATCTATACCTTAATGGTATATGTCAGGCGCTGCACGCGGTCAGACATGGAGATATCCGTAATCTGTACGTAGGTAAAACAGGATTCGATTATCTCAATATCATAAATGAGATGGTTGAGCGTCAATGGGTGAGCGAGCCGCAGTTTTATCCACAGTACCTGCAGCATCCGAAGCAGGGGTCATGCGTGCTCGAATACCTTATATCCTGCATCAAGTCATCTGAAATCGTTACTACTACACCAAATATGCCGGATGTCGCATAGCATCGGTTAAGTTTAGGATTGATCTATGTTCAGTTCCGTTATCGGCAACCGTACGGTAAATGTCGCCCCCTTGCCATGCACTGATGTCACAGTGAGTTTTCCATGATGTTTGTCTGTGACTACGTTATAAACAATTGCTAAACCCTGTCCCGTCCCTCGACCCACATCCTTGGTTGTGAAGAAAGGTTCAAATATCTTGGTACGCATCTCTTCAGGTATGCCGCAACCGTTATCTTCAATCAGGATTTCAGCCCAACCAGAATTCCGTCTGGTTGTTATGCGGATCAGTCCTTCTGTATTGCCGCTGTCTTCAATGGCGTGCACAGCATTCACTATGAGATTTAGCATGACCTGACCCAGCTCGTCCTTGAGGCCGTTGACTGATGGCAGATCCTGATCAAATTTTGTCTCCAGCTTTGCTACGTGCTTCCATTCATTGCGGGAAATGGCAATGGTGGTCTTTATGATGCTTTGCAGATCCACCGGTTGCATAATGCCGCCGCTGGGATGTGCAAACTCTTTCATGGCGCTGACGATACCTGATATATATCCAATGCCCTCACTGCTGTCTTTCAGTGCCCTTGGGGTTTCATTGATCAGAAACAAAATGTCTTCTTTCTTCTGCAGCTCCTCTGATGTCTGTGAACATGACTGTATGATCTGGATCAGGCTGTCAAAGGAGTCTGTTAAAAATTTAATATTGTCGCCTATGTATTGAATGGGAGTATTGATCTCATGGGCAATGCCAGATGCCAGCTGACCTATGGCCTGTTGTTTCTGCGCCTGAAGCAATTCTGTCTGGGCCGATTTGAGGTCATCCAGAGCCCGTTCCAGCTGGGCGCGTTTGGTTTCAAGTTCATGTGTGCGGGTAGATACCACATGCTCCAGGGTGATGTTCTGTTCGAATAGTGCGAAACCTGATATGTCATCCGCAATCTGTTCCTCCAGGCGCTCCGATAGCACCCGTATGGTCTTTTCCTGCGCCTTCAGTTTGCGCTCAATATCCATAGACTGATCCATTATCATCTCTCTCCGATCGCAAGTCCGGTGAATGTTTGATTCATATGCAGAGCATTGAACTGTTCACCATAGGTACTGAAACCTACAACATTGTTTTTTGTCAGCAAATCACCCACCTGCTTGCTCAGGCTGGTGTTTTCAAACTCCAGACGACGTAATATGCAGTCGCAACCTAAGATCAGGCCGGTATTCGGCACCAACTGCTGGATATCGGCAAAGGCCTTCTCGGCCGTTTCCAACGGGCTGACCGCCTTGCCAAGCCGTAAGACGATCCCCTCGGCAATGGCGCAATAAAAGGTCAGGCTCATGTCATCGTTACACTGTTGAATGGAGCGGACATAATAGTCCGTACCAAGCTTCAGCATGACAGGGAAACTGGAATATATTTCAGGTGACAACTCTTCGACAGAAAGCCCAAGATGCTGGGCATAAACCTGTGCAGCAGGCTCGCCGTTAAACTCTTTTACCGTGCGTTTCTCTACCAAGGCGTCGGTTACCACCAACATGGTCTCAGTTGGTACAAAGTGCTGAAACTTAAAGGCGGCGAAGGGCGAGTCTGTTTCAAACAGGGCCAACAAGGCGCTGTTGGTCATGAATCTTCCATTGGCAAAGACAAATGTTTTGCTAAATGAAAGATCATCACCTGCCGATCCGCCAATTAGCGGGATGTCCGGAAAACAGTGATGTAGTGATGCGGTCAATCTCTCCTCCATGTGTGAGAGGCCATCCACCAGCAGCAGACCAAACCGGCGCATATCACTATTCAGAGGGATAGGCTCTATCTTTTTGCCAAGATCTGAAACCAGGGCCTGACACTTCTCCAGTGGTTGGATCACTTCCACTCGTACGGAAACAGAACTGCCGTAGAAGCCTGTAACCTGTAAGCCGCGTTTGCGATAGCCACCAGGTCCTATATGGCCGGCCGTGGTACAGCCGAATACAGGTACACTAAAGCTTTTGGAAAGGGAGGTTGCCAGAGAGTCGAGATCGTAATCGACGGATACGAATAACAATACCGCCTTTAAGTCATTCTGACTGAGCTGTTGGCTTATCTCATCAACCGCTTTAGATACATCCTTGACCTCAGTCAAAGACGTTTTACTGAATAGCCCCATGAATGGTTTCCTTTAATATTTTTGCATGGGTGTCATGAAAAGAATAGACAGCATCATATGGTAAGTCTAGGGTAGTAGGTGGATAAGCCATGAATAGGCTTTACCACTAGGCTGACGCAGTGAATCTGCGCAGTTTATGGTGAAGGTTAATACATACTTGTAGCTAGACCCATAACCATCCTAATAGCAGAGCCTGTCTTTTTCCCAACAGCGTTCTGTTCTGTCTCTTGATTTGAGTCTGCCTGGTTATTTTCTGCTGTCATTTGATCATCCACTTCATGAACTACGGCGCTCTGTTCGGAATGCGGAGCAACATCTGTAGGGGTCTTGTCTTGGAGTTTTGGTTCGCCGCTGCAGGCATATAGGGCGGTAATGATAAATGCGATGGTGAGCAGCCTTTTCATGATGACCTCTATTGTTACGGCAATTACCAATGCCTTGTTAAGACACTGGCAAACTATCATCTTTGTCCATACCGCAGATCTTTTGATGATTTTCCGTTCTAATAGGCCCGCTCAATCTAATTATAGTAGGTTTAATACGTAGGAATGGTGTGGAAATAGTCCCTGGTTCACAGTTTGGTTAAAATTTTCGCGCATGAACTGCCACTGCGCTTCGGGGTTCTGCGACACCTCCGGTGTCTTGTCAAACCCGCTACGCGGCTTCGTTATCCCCACCGCAGAGACATCAAAGGGCCAACCCCTTCGGGATGACCCTTTGTTGTTTGGTGGAGGCGGCGGGGCTATTCGGCCTGTGGCCTCACCCTTCGGGCCGCCGTAGCTGCGCTTCGGCGTTCTGCGACACCTCCGGTGTCTTGTCAAACCCGCTACGCGGCTTCGTTATCCCCACCGCAGAGACATCAAAGGGCCAACCCCTTCGGGATGACCCTTTGTTGTTTGGTGGAGGCGGCGGGGATCGAACCCGCGTCCGCAAGTACTCCGCCTTCGGCTCTACATGCTTAGTCGCGTCTATTGATTTTTAACTGCCTGATACCCGACCGACAGGGCGCTCAGAGCAGCGATTCCGGTAAAGGTTTAATGAATCCGCCCCGGACGAGCTTCATCACGATCTTGTGAGAATCGACGCCTGAAATCTGAACGCACAAGCACGGCTCCAGTCAGACGGCCCACTACCGGGTATTAAGCGGCGAGAGCGTAGTTGTCGTCGTTGGCAACTATCAATTTGCAGATGGATTTACGAGGAGATCTGCATCCTCGGCATGCACCTTGGGTTTTGTGACCCACGTCGAAGCCAATGTCGCCCCCAGGTAACTGTCATATTGTACATTATAAATGGTGCATTCGTTCATCGCCAGATGTACATGCGCCAAATCCTTGAATGATTGACTTTATCATGGGGAGAGATTAGGGTTTGAACTGCATCCGGGATGGGTGTGCTGTCTGGGGCAATCTCAGGCAGGAATAATGGATAACATTTAAGGAGAAATTGACATGAAACGTCTTATAAGGATTTTAACTCTACTCTTATCTCTATCTTTTTCCGGCTTTGCCATTGCCAGCAGTGTCAATATCAATACGGCCGATGCGGCATCCATGGCCGAGAATCTGGATGGTATCGGTTTAGCCAAGGCAAATGCCATTGTGCAGTATCGTGAGCAGAACGGGGCCTTTGGCTCTCTGGAAGACCTCCTCAAGGTCAAGGGTATTGGCGAGGTGATCCTGGAGCGCAATAAAGACAGGATAAGCTTTAAAACGGATCTGAAAAAGGAGTAGCCGCTATGCCGTCCGGCAGGTATCTTCAGTTTGTGATGGCACCTGCCGGTCATTGCAAGATTGCGTTCCATTTGGTTTTTCCATTATCTCCCGGTCCATAATTATTGTGTTGGTATCTATAATAAAATCTTTGGGTTTATCTCCGGATTGTTGTGATAGGCTATGTGAGTTTTGTAACTCACTGAAGTCATTAGTGATAAAAATTGAATTAGAACAAGTAGATAGGTTTTAATAAATACCATTAACCATCTGAGTAATTCCTGGCGGCATTTCGGTGTATGCCAGTTTCGGCTCGATCCAGGGCCGAGGAGACCAGATAAGTAAAGAGATCTAAGGAGACCGCGTTTATGATTAAGCCAATAGGTTCCGATACCCTGATGCCGCTGTTTGTGTATGACACCGAGGAGCACCACGGATTGATGCATGAGGCAGAGTCATTGCCTTCCGTAGTAATCAGCTCTCAGGCTGCAGGTAATGCCGTGATGATGGGTGGTGGTTATTTCACCCCGCTGAAGGGTTTTATGAACGTGGAAGATGCCATGGGCTGTGCCGAGAAGATGCAGATGTCTGACGGCTCTTTCTTTCCTGTTCCGGTGTTGTGCCTGTTGGATGATGTGTCTGCGATCAAGGACAGCAAGCGCATCGCGCTGCGTGACCCTAATATGGAGGGCAACCCTGTCCTGGCGGTTATGGATGTTGACGCCATCGAAGAGGTCAGTGATGAGCAGATGCAGATCATGACTGAGAAGGTGTATGGAACCATGGACAGTGAGCATCCTGGTGTGGCGGAGTTCAATAGCCAGGGCCGCATGGCCGTGTCAGGATCCATCCAGGTCCTGCACTTCAGCTATTTCCAGGACGATTTCCCCGATACCTTCCGTACTGCGGTGGAGATTCGTAACGAGATCGCCGAGCGTGGCTGGAAAAAGATCGTGGCCTTCCAGACCCGTAATCCGATGCACCGTGCCCATGAGGAACTGTGCAAGATGGCCATGGACGCGATAGATGCCGATGGCGTGGTAATCCATATGCTGCTGGGCAAGCTGAAGCCGGGTGATATTCCTGCTCCTGTACGTGATGCAGCCATCCGTAAGATGGCGGAACTATATTTCCCACCTAACACCGTATCTATCACTGGTTATGGTTTTGACATGCTCTACGCCGGTCCACGGGAGGCCGTGCTGCATGCCTACTTCCGGCAGAACATGGGGGCCACCCACTTCATTATCGGTCGTGACCATGCCGGAGTTGGTGACTACTACGGCGCATTCGATGCCCAGACCATATTTGACGATGAGGTCCCGGAGGGCGCCATGGATATCGAGATCTTCAATGCCGATCACACCGCCTATTCCAAGCGTCTGAATAAGGTGGTGATGATGCGGGATGCGCCGGATCACTCCAAAGAGGACTTTGTCCTTCTTTCCGGCACCAAAGTGCGTGAGATGCTGGGGCAGGGTATTGCTCCGCCCCCGGAGTTCTCACGTCCTGAGGTGGCAGAGATCCTGATGGAGTACTATCAGTCCCTCTAAGATAAAGGTACATAGTTTAAAAACCCGTCTTCTGTTTTGGATGACGGGTTTTTTTATGCTTCGATTTTTGCTATTAAGATAGATGATGGATTACAAGTTCAACATCATTCACTCAGAGATATTGACCGATGGATTTCTGCCGGTAAGGCGCTATCGACTGCGGCACAGTCTGTTTGCCGGTGGCAGTAGCTCTGAACTGGTGCGGGAGCGGATAGAGGGATACCGGGCAGCATCGCTGCTACCATATGACCCGGTAAGAGACGAGGTGGTCCTTATAGAACAGTTCAGGATCGGCGCCCTGGAAGACCAGGACGGTGCCTGGATTCTGGAGGTGGTGGGTGGGATCATGGAGGGATCAGACAACCCGGAGCAGGTGGCGCGCCGGGAGTCCATGGAGGAGGCCGGTTGCCATGTGGATGAACTGATCTCCATCTGTGAATTTATGGTCAGTCCCGGGATATCCAGTGAACGCATCCACCTCTTCTGCGGTCGTGTCGACTCCGGCAGGGCTGGAGGTATCCACGGGTTGGATCATGAGGGAGAGGACACCCGGGTAGTGGTCATGCCGGCCGACGAGGCCATTCATGGTATTGAATCTGGCCGTATCAACTCCACCGCATCTATCATTGCCCTGCAGTGGCTGGCCCTGAACCGGGATGATCTGCGTCGCCGTTGGCAATAAAATGACGCTGTGTCTTGTAAGAAATAACCTACAGTAAATAAAGATATTTCTGATAGCTGAAATCTGATCAATATCCTATTTTTAAATTAGATCATATGGAACTAACCTGGAACATAGGATCTACACACCCTTCCCCAAGGGCTATGCATGGAAGCAAAGAAAGGAAGCAAAAACGTCGATCAGACCTTCCGCTTTTGATCGACGTTTTTTTTTGCGCCTAAGAAATGTTCTAATCTCCTTTGTCGATATGTACATCCATCTGCGGATATGGAATGGATATCCCGTTATCATCGAAGGCCAGTTTTATCTTCTCGGTCAGGTCGAATCTCACCGGCCAATAGTCATCATTTTTTACCCAGGGTCTCACGTTGAAGTTGACGCTGCTGTCGGCGAGTTCCGCTACCGCCACCAGGGGTTCCGGATCTCTGAGTATGCGTTCATCACTGCCCAGAATATCTAGCATGATCTCCTTCGCCTTTCTGATGTCATCTTCATAACCGATTCCAAAGACCATATCTATGCGTCTGGTATCTCTGGCAGAGTAGTTGATGATGTTGCCGTTATAGATTGCACCGTTGGGTACAATCACCTCGCGGTTGTCGCCGGTGCGCATCACGGTGTTAAAGATGGTAATGGATTCTACGATACCTGCAGTGCCGCCGGCCTCAACAAAGTCGCCAGTCTTGAAGGGGCGAAAGATGATGAGCAGGACACCGGAGGCGAAGTTCTGTAGTGAGTTTTGCAGTGCCAGACCCACGGCCAGGCCCGCCGCACCCAGAAGGGCTATGAGGGAAGTTGTGTCCACACCCAACTGATCAAGTGCGGCTATGATCACGAACAGCAGCAGGGCGCTCTTTACAATGGATGAGACAAAATTGATGAGGATGGCATCCATCCCCGTTCGCTGCAGTATCTTCCTGATCAGATTTACTATCGCCTTGATGATGATACGACCGACGATGAAGATGGCAAGGGCAAAGACTATATTTATTCCCCACGGGATGGCATAGGTGGATATGAGTTGATTGATATCACCAGCTTCAAACATCATTTTCTCCTGGTTAGTTGCTACTGTTACGTGTGTTATGATCTTTGCAATCAGCGGATCTCTTCGACCAATAGCTGAATTGAGTGTTGGTCATGCCCTGATGTCTGTGATCTTCTGAGGATGTCAGAGTCTTGGCTGTCAACACGGTTGGATATTCCGCCAATGCTTATCCATTCGCCGATCTTTCCACGCACGGTGGTATCTGCTTCGGTAATATCATAGGTACCGTGGATAGAACCCTGACGTTCCATGTGCGGAGAGATGTTCAGCGTAACCTGACTACCGTGGAGGTGGGGTGTGACATAAAAACCGGTTGTGACATCCCGGTAACGAACTGTATTCTGCTGCTGCATCACCCCGCCTGCAATGTATGTGGTTTGTTCGTTGATTGGGACTGACTTGCCGGTGGCGATGAATGCTGGTCTCCCCTCAAGGGCCTGTATGTGCTGTGTTGCGTTAAGCTGACTGTTGGTGCTGCTTGATCTCACCGAGATACGGGCGGATTCAGGTCTGATGCTCCTGCCTGTCGTTATCGTGGTGTGTTTGCCGAGCTTTGCATTTATATCAGCTCTTACGCCGTCTCTGTCCAGATCATGGGTCGCTCCATGTCGTACATATATGATCAGTTTGCGGGCAGGGCGGTCGATGGATGCCAAAACCCTTCTAACCTCGGCGATCTGCTCTGGTTTGGCGCGTATGATCAGCTGATTGTTCATGCCGGTTACTGTGCCGTTTGGTTCCACGAGCGGCTTGATGATAGGTATGACCTCGCCGACCGTTCGTGCCTTCAATTCTATGATCTCCATCGGATCGGCAGCTACGAGCATGCCGGGATAGATTAGCAGTAATAGCAGGAGTAATCTTTTCATAGTGCTGCCTTGTACATTGATGTGTATATGGTCATATGTGTAGATCACGCAGCTCTGAATGAGATTCACTCTGTTCCCAAACATCATGGAAAAACATACTGAGCTGTTTTGTATCTAGCCTGGAATTGAAATCAACGCTGGTATTGTAATTGGTGTGGACCCTTCTGTGCAGATAACCGGTCTCATCTACTAACATGAAGTTCTCTACGTGATCGATATGGTCAGCGTCAGGTCTTCTTATCTCAATCTTACTGGTCAGGCGCTTCCATAGACGGATAAGTCTGTGGCCATCCCGCTGTACCCTCTCATTGTTCTGCAGCAGGATCTTTACGCGACTATATTCACTGCGGATAGCAAGCTCCTTCACCGCCTCCAGAAAATCTTCCTGATCATAGATCTGGGAATCTAGGTCGTAACTGAATATGCAGATGGATCGTTTTGCCTGTCTTGCCAGACATAGCGCGGCTTCCCTGCATTCTGCAACGGTCTCCAGATGTAGTTTCCCGGATGTCTCACCTAATACAGCATCATTAAATAAATCCATATTTATAATCTCAGCTGTCCGTATGTCCGAACTCCGGTTAATCGATCTATGGGATAAGTGTAGTATCTATTGGTGGTAAAAAAGAACCCCGCGCACCAGGAACGGCGGGCAGGGCAATCGGGGAACTGAGTGTTGAAAACGGGATATACACGCTCTCTTAACCTGGAAACCATTCTAAAGAATTTACCCTAAAATGATTGTGAGATAGTTCACATTTATAGTCGGTAAGGAAATACCCATTCAATATGGATAGAGAATGGGTGGTGTAATATTGTGTAAATATCAGATATTTTTAGCCTGCTCAGATGCATTTCCTATATAGGAGGATGGAGTGAGTCTCTTTAGTGACTCCTTGGCCTCTTCCGGCAGTTCCAAACCATCTATAAACTGTTCCAAATCTGCCTGAGTGATGCGGTGTCCGCGGGTCAGCTCCTTCAGTTTTTCGTATGGTTTTTCAATGCCGTATCTGCGCATTACCGTCTGGATCGGCTCGGCCAATACCTCCCAGTTGGCATTCAGATCGTCAGCGAGGTTTTCGGTATTTACTTCAAGTTTGGCTATCCCGCGCAGGATCGATTGCAGGGCGATGCTGGTGTGGGCAAACCCGACTCCCAGATTACGCAGCACCGTGGAGTCAGTCAGATCACGCTGCCATCTGGATATAGGTAGTTTTGCCGCCAGATGCCCGAACAGGGCGTTGGCGATCCCCAGATTACCTTCGCCGTTTTCGAAGTCGATGGGATTCACTTTATGCGGCATGGTGGATGAACCGACCTCGCCGGCGACCGTCTTCTGCTTGAAGTGCCCGATGGATATGTAGCTCCAGATATCGCGGCAGAAATCTATAAGTATGGTGTTGAATCTGGAGGTGGCATCGAACAGTTCCGCCATGTAGTCATGGGGTTCGATCTGGATGGTGTAGGGGTTCCAGGTGATCCCCAGTGATTCCACAAAGGACTGGGCGAAGGCCTGCCAGTCCAGTTCCGGGTAGGCCGCCAGATGGGCGTTATAGTTACCGACCGCACCGTTGATCTTTCCCAATATAAGTACCGACGCCACCTGGCTGCGCTGATGTTGTAGCCGGTATGCCACATTGGCCATCTCCTTACCCAGGGTGGTTGGGGTGGCCGGCTGTCCATGGGTGCGGGAGAGCATGGGTATCTCCGCATACTCGTGTGCCATGGCCTTGATGGCATGAATCACGTCATCCATCTGCGGTAGCAGGACCTGACCCCGTCCCTCACGCAACATCAGGGCATGAGACAGGTTGTTGATATCTTCCGAGGTGCAGGCGAAGTGGATGAACTCACTGATGGATTCCAGCTCTTTGTTGCCAGCGATCTTCTCTTTCAGAAAATACTCCACGGCCTTAACGTCGTGGTTGGTGGTCTTTTCTATGTTTTTGACCCGTTGGGCGTCTTCCTCGTTGAATTTATCAACGATGGCATTGAGTATGTTCTCGGCGTGCTCGCTGATGGCCGGAACCTCTTTTATCTCCTCCTGTGATGCCAGGGCCTGCAGCCAGCGTATCTCAACCAGTACACGATGCCTGATCAGACCATATTCGCTGAAGATAGGTTGCAGGGCAGAAACCTTGCTACCGTAGCGGCCATCGACAGGGGAAATAGCTGTGAGAGAGGTCAGTTCCATAGTTTTATACTCGTAGTGTCTTGAAAAAAGTGGGCATTATAGCATCACCATCACTCAGTGGCCTTGTTGTAAAGCTCCTTCGATTTCTCCTTGGCGCCCTCGTACAGCTCTTTTGATTTGTCGACCGCCTTGTTGCCGTAGGTCTTTGCCTTGTCCGCCACGTCGCCGGCCACCTCTTTGGTCTTATCTGCCACATCTCCGGCAACCTCCTTGGTCTTGTCCCAGGCCTCAGCGCCTTTCTCCTTCACATCTGAGTAGACCTCTTTGCTCTTATCCACCGCTGCAGATCCAAGCTCCTTACTTTTATCTACGGCCTTGCCGGTCATTTCCTTGGCCTGGTCCAGGGTGGTTGGTTCTGCAGTGGGTTCGATCTGTTTTCCACCCTCATTTGGTAGGGGTGTGGGATGTTCTGCCACCCCAGGCCTTGCTTCCGGCTGTTCCTGTTCCGCCGGCGTAGTAATGGGTTCGGAGGCGGTTTCAGCCTGTTGACCATCCTCTTGTGGAAGTGGCGTTGACTGTTCTGTCACTTCAGGTGATGCCACTGGTTGTTCCTGTGGTTCCTGCGGAGTTGCGTTTGCCTCCGCTTCCGGTTGTGGCAGGGTAGGTGTCTCTGTTACCAGGGCCGGAAGGGGCTTGAACTGCTTCGGTTTGGCCTGATCCTGGCCTGACTCCGAGCAGGCCGTGGCCAAAAACAGAACTGATAATAAAAGGGTGGACAGGGTCTTCATGGTCGTCTCCGGCTATAACTTGTAGTGATCAAATACTCTAACAATATTTGGTTAATGTCTGGATCTTTTTATCTCATCCATCAGCTCTAAGGCATTTGCGACAATCTTTTGTCTTTGCAATACAATCTGCAGGCGCGATCCCCCACACTGATGCCAGAGCATGGCGGATCTTATCCCTGCCAACAGCAGGGAGCGGATGATATTCACATTGTCTCTGTTCTGCAGGTGCATGGGGTCGCCATGGACTATTATCCTGGGGAGCAGGGTACTGATGGTTTCTGTGTACAACTCGGCTAGTTGTCCGAGAATGTTTTGGTGCAGCATAGGAAAGTGCGCCAGACGGGATGTGGCCACATGGATGCCGTTGGATAAGAGATTGAGCATCTCCGGCTGTTTGGATAGTTTTTTCTCCAGATACATCATGCTGATGACATATCCTGTGGTTTCAGTACTGCGTTTCGCATCTCCGGTGAGCTGGCTGACTAGTTTATCCAGTCCCGGTGCTATACCTTCAAGCCCACCGTACACTGCGGGGACCGATTCAGCATCCACCTGAAAAAGACTATAGATGCAGGCCCTTACGCTCTCCTCATCATAGCTTCCAGTGTGCGCTATACCGTGCACGAGATCTGCGGCCTGAAACATGCCGGCGAGCGCAATGCAGCGGTCTCTAACTGTTTTCATCTGTTTTCCACGAGATCTATTTACATCAAGTCAGCGGTCAGTATGACCGATCTATCACGCCACCACCCAGACAAATGTCGTTGCGGTAAAATACCACTGACTGCCCAGGGGTTATCGCCCTTTGTTGATCCTTAAAGGTTACCTGGCAAACATCTCCTTGCAAATAGATGATTTCACATGGCTGGAGTGGTTGTCGATGCCTGATCCTGGCATGACAGGAGAAGGGGATATCTGTCGGCGCCTGTCCCGAGACCCAGTGTAGCTGGCTGGCGTCCAGCCCCTTTTTCAGGAGCAAGGGGTGGTCATGTCCCTGTGCGACTGTCAGTGTGTTGCTAGCAACATCCTTACCCACCACAAACCAGGGGATCTCATCCGTATCGGCTCGTCCACCTATGCCCAGGCCCTTACGTTGTCCCAGGGTGTAATACATGAGCCCCTGATGTTCCCCTATCAATTCTCCCTCCGGGGTGCGCATGGGCCCCGGAGTGGCCGGCAGGAATCTGCTGAGAAAATCACTGAACTTTCTCTCGCCGATAAAACATATTCCGGTGCTGTCCTTTTTGGCGTGGTTGGGAAAATCAGACCCCTGAGCGATCGCCCTTACCTCATCCTTGGGTATGTCCGCCAGGGGGAAGAGGGCGTGTGAAAGTTGGTGCTGGTTCAGCATGTACAGAAAATATGTTTGATCTTTGGCCTCATCCCGGGACAGGCAGAGACTTACCGTACCATCATCCATGATCTGTTTGCGGGCGTAGTGTCCGGTAGCAATAAAGTCCGCACCCAGTTCCAGAGCATAGTCCAGGAATGCCTTGAATTTGATCTCACGATTGCACAGCACATCAGGGTTGGGTGTGCGTCCGGACCGGTATTCAGACAGAAAATATTCAAACACCCGGTCCCAGTATTCGGCAGAGAAATTGACCCTGTGTAGTCTGATGCCAAGCATATCGGCAACGTCTTGCGCATCTGCAAGATCTTCAGCTGCCGAGCAATACTCTGCGGAATCATCTTCATCCCAGTTCTTCATGAACAGGGCCTCAACCTGCCAGCCCTGATCCAACAGGATCTTGGCGGCAACGGAAGAGTCCACTCCTCCGGAAAGACCGATGATTACCTTCTGCTGTTTTTGCATGGGGCTCGATTACATGGTGATATCAGTTCTTTTTTGGACTCCAACCGTCGCTCCACTGCGATATGGGCAGTATTTCAGGTGCAACGCCGTTATCATGGAACCAGGAGTCAACCGCCCACACCTTATCGGAGTTATTTTCCTTGATGACTGCCGTAGTGTGTGGCATGCCGAAGATGAAGAATCCCCTGGTCTTGGTGGGCTGTACCCGGTGCCATTTCAGTAAATCATCTTTTTGCATCAGTGCCAGATAGGTCGTGGTATTGGATGATTCATCAATGCAGTCCATCTGATAACCCTCATCCACGAACATACCATCGAAATTTCCTCCCTTGTCATGGGAGGTGTTCACCTTTTTGCCGATGACCACCTCCAATTTGGCGACGGCCTTTTTGATCAGCTCGCGCTCCTCTTCCGGGGTGTTGGCCTTGGGTTGAAATATGTTCTTTATCTCACTCCACTCTGCCTCGGATAGTGAGAGGGTGGACACTGCGGCACAGGTGTGTTTGTAGCAGATCGGAAAGGCATCCAGGGTTGGGTCCCCCGGCAGATCAGGTATGCCGGAATGGCCAAATTCAGTTGCAGCCAGAGATGCGGAAAATAGGTGACATGATACTGCAATGAGTATCGGAGCTAGCCGTTTGGTAAATCGCATGGAACTGTTCCTACAAAAATATTTGCCCCATTGTATAACAAAATCAGGTGGCAGTTAGCTAGCTCTTGGATTCATCCAGTTCCATCCAATCGCCCGGTTGCAGAGCTCCCAGTCTCCATTTGCCTATTCTGCTCCGTACCAGGCGCAGGGTAGGGTGTCCGATGGCTGCAGTCATGCGTCTGACCTGTCGATTGCGTCCTTCACGGATCTTTATCTCCAGCCATTGGGTGGGGATGTTTTTTCTGAAGCGGACCGGTGGGTCGCGTGGCCAGAGATCTGGTGGAGGGATGAGTTTGGCCTGGGCCGGTCTGGTCGCTCCGTCATTTAGCTCCAGTCCGTCTTGTAGTTGCTGCAGATCTTCCAGGGTGGGGATATTCTCGACCTGTACCAGATAGGTCTTCCAGGTCTTGTATCTGGGATTGGCCAGACGGTGCTGCAGTTTGCCGTCATCAGTGAGGAGTAGAAGTCCCTCGCTGTCCCTGTCGAGGCGACCGGCAGGGTATACATCTTTGATGGAGATGAAATCGGCGAGGGTGGGACGCCCTGTACTGTCGGTGAATTGGGTTAATACGCCGTAGGGTTTGTTGAATAGGATGATGCGCGACATGCCCTATAGGATATAGAAAAATGCCGCGCTTGTTACCCTTAAGATCGCAAGATTACTTGCTGCTTTCCACCACAACCCGATTACGGCCGTTGTTCTTTGCGCGATACATGGCCTTGTCGACCCGCATGAAGATGGTCTCTGCGCTTTCATCTTCTTCCAAGGCTACCACACCCAAACTGGCCGTTATACGCAGTTCCAGATCCGGGAATACCTCCTGTTTCTCTATGTTCCTTCTCATCCTCTCTGCCAGCAGTGCGGCCCCGGTGAGATTGGTCCCATGCAGCAGTACCAGGAACTCCTCACCGCCAAATCTGAATATCATATCGGAATCTCGTACCGTATCTTCCGCAACGCGGGCCACTACGCGTAAGACATGATCTCCAATCAGATGTCCATACTGGTCATTTACTGATTTGAAGTGATCGATATCCAGCAGGATCAGGGAGAGATGATGTCCATGACGGTTTGCCAGACCTATCTCCCGTTTCATGGCATTTTCCATGGCGGTGCGATTCTTTACCCCGGTCAGCGGATCAGTGGTAGCGGATTGTAGCGCCTGTTGATAGAGCAGGGTGTTACGCAGGGGGTAGAGCAGGCCCGCGATCATGTTCTCGGTTATGGCAAGTTCACGTTCCTGAAATGCTGTTTCCCGATATAGGATAAATTTACCAAGATGCTGATCAGTTATCTTTAGGTCATAAGAGCAGTTGTGCTTGGCCAATTCACCCAGTCTTATATTTATCTTCAGCGCCTCATAATCGTAAGAGAGGCCGTTGAATGGGGTGTGTTTGCCTAGTTCGCGGGCAAAGAGCGCGATCAGCTCTCTAGGCTCGAGAGTCTTCTGCAGTATGCTTGCCAATTCCAGCATTTTCGGGTCAAGGTCATCCTTGATCTCCAAGTCATCCTGCATTTGATGTATCTGAGGCATCTGATCGCTGCTCCGATAGGCCGAGATGTGTTGAATCTGTGCTTCCATAATACATTCCACAGTGGCTATATATTCATGCAGATATAAGCTAAAACCGTGCCACTATTGAATAAAATGCTTTAATTCAATATGTTATGCAGTATTATTACCCATGATGCAGCTTGAAGGACGATATTTTGACGCGTTAACAGGCGTTTTTTGCCGAATTTAGCCGTCAGTGGGGAAAGGATCTTCCGCCTCGGCATCCACAGACATGCCGCTTTTGCCGATACTGTCCGGACCCATCAGCCAGAGATAGAGGGGCATGAGCGATTCGGCCTGTTTTACGCTGTTTTTATCCTCACCAGGGTACGCCGTGGTCCTGAGGCTGGTACGGGTAGGTCCCGGGGCTATACTGTTTACACGTATCGCGCTACTGTCTCTGGTCTCTTCCGCCAATATCTGCATGAGCCCCTCGATACCGAATTTGGAAACCCCGTATGCCCCCCAGTACGCCTTGCCGGCCCTGCCGACGTGATCCGAGGTGAATAGTACAGAGGCATCATTCGCCTTGCGTAGTAGCGGAAGCAGGTTTTGGGTGAGCAGGAAGGGTGCGTTCAGGTTGGTCTGGATGACGCTGAGCCAGGTCTGGGGGTCATAATCGTCTATCCTGCTCAGTACCTTGAGTATGGCGGCATTGTGGAGCAGTCCCTCCAGGGAGCCGAACTCCTGGGACAGGGTCTCCGCCAGTTCATGAAAGTCGCGAGGGGTGGCGCCCTCCAGGTTCATTGGATAGATGGCGGGTTGGGCTCCACCCAGTTCCTCTATCTCGTCGTATACCTTCTCCAGTTTGGGTATGGTCCTTCCCAGGAGGATAACCGTGGCGCCATGGGTGGCGAATGTCTTGGCCGCCGTGCGTCCGATACCGTCGCCGGCCCCGGTTACCAGGATGGTTCTTCCATGCAGGAGATCTTGCGGAGGATTGTATTCAAACGTCATTGGGTACTTCTCGGTGGTTGTCTATTCGGATGGATGTCCATTATATCAGGTTAGTTATCTGGTGGATCCAACCAATCAAGTATATGGGACGGGTGCTCCACATAGCCGTCAGCCTCCCACTCTTCCGGATTATCCATGGCGTCGATATATCCGAACATCGCCACCAGGGTGGTGGTTCCGGCACTGTTGCCGGCCTCAATATCCCTCTTGGCGTCTCCCACAAAGATGCAGTCGGCGGGGTCATGGCCTCCGGCCACCATGCAGGCATGCAGGATCGGCTCCGGGTGGGGCTTGGAGTTTGCGGTTGTATCGCCGCTCACGATACATGCCGCCCGTTTGGTCATATCCAGTCTTTCCATGAGGGGGTTGGTCAGCCACTCAGGTTTGTTGGTCACTATGCCCCAGGGTATCTGCCGTGCCTCCAACTCCGCTATCAACTCTTCCATGCCGGGAAAGAGGGTGGTGTGTTGGCAGATGTTTTCGATATAGAACCCCAGCAACTCCTGGCGCAGTGGTTCGAATCGTTCGTCATCAGGTTCGATTCCGAACCCAATCCTTATCAGGGCGTAGCTGCCATGTGAGACTCCAGGCTGGATCTGTTCCAGGGACATGGCGGTCCTGCCATGTCGTTCCAGGGTCCGGTTCAGGGCATGGGCCAGATCCGGTGCGGTATCGGCAAAGGTGCCGTCCAGATCGAACAGGACTATCTTAGCCATTACCTTCCTTTACTGTGCACACCATGTAGTTCACATCCACGCCCGATGAAAGTTTGTAGGTCTGTGTGAGTGGGTTATAGCTGAGTCCGGTGATTTCAGTGGTCTTCAGATCCGCCGCCCTGATCCATCGGTCCAGTTCTGATGGCCGGATGAATTTTTCATAATCGTGGGTGCCTTTCGGCAACATACGCAGGATATATTCAGCGCCCACGATGGCAAACAGGTAAGACTTGGGGTTGCGATTCAGGGTGGAGAAGAACAGCTTGCCGCCTGGCTTGGCCAGTCTGGCGCATGCGATGATTACGGATGATGGATCCGGTACATGTTCCAGCATCTCCATGCAGGTGACAACATCGTAGGACCCTGGCTGTTCCTCAGCCAGTTGTTCCACCGGTATGCGTCTATATTCCACCTCCAGTCCAGACTCCAGCAGATGGAGCCTGGCCACGGATAGTGGCGCTTCTCCCATGTCGATGCCGGTGACAGTGGCCCCGCGCGCCGCCATGCTCTCGGACAGGATGCCGCCGCCGCAGCCGACGTCCAGTACCTTTTTCCCTTCAAGACCGACACGCTGATCTATATAGTCGAGACGCAGTGGGTTGATCTCATGCAGAGGTTTAAACTCACTGTTCGGGTCCCACCAGCGCGATGCCAGTTGTTCGAACTTATTGATCTCTTCATGATCGACGTTGTGCGCTTTGCTTGTCATGCTAACTATGCCTGCTCTTTAATGTTGTTCTGCCAGCGGGCAGAATCGGCCAATATCCGGTCGTGGTCAAGGGTGGTCAATTCGCCGTCTTTCACCATCTCTCTCCCGGCGATCCATACATCAGACACCATACTGCGACTGCTGGCATATACCAGTTGGGAAATGGGGTGATAGATGGGTTGTGCTTCGATACTTCCCAGGTCCACCGCAGTGATATCGGCATATTTACCCACCTCCAGGGATCCGGTCTCTTCGGATATACCCAAGGCGACAGCACCGTTGTAGGTGGCCATGCGCAGGGCGGTGGCCGCCGGCAGGGCGCTGGCGTCACCGGCCACACCCTTGGCCAGGAGCGCCGCTGTGCGCATCTCGCTGAACATGTCCAGGTCGTTGTTGCTGGCGGCGCTGTCGGTTCCCAGGGCCAGATTTATGCCGGTCTGCAGCATCCTGGCGCTGGGGCAGAATCCGCTGGCCAGTTTCAGATTGGATTCCGGGCAGTGCACGGCATTTGCCCCTGACTGGGCGAACAGCTCTATCTCATCCTCCTGCAGCTGTGTCATGTGTACGGCTACGAGAGAGGGAGATAGCAGTCCCAGGTCATTGAGACGCTGTATGGGCCTCACTCCGTACTTATCCAGACCCTGATTGACCTCATCCTTGGTCTCATGCAGGTGGATGTGGATCTGCATCCCCAACTCATCGGCCAGGGTGCGGATCTGGCTCAGCGGTTCATCCGATACCGAATATGGTGCATGGGGGGCGAAGGCCGTGGTGATTAGCGGGTGCTTGCGGTAGTGATCATGCACCTCAATGCCCTTATGCAGGTATTCGTCGCTGTTGCCGGCCCAGGCGGAGGGGAAATCGATCATGATCAGACCCACCACCGCACGCATCCCGGCATCGGCACAGACCCTTGCAGTGACGTCCGGATAGAAATACATATCGTTGAAACAGGTGATGCCGCCGCGCATCATCTCTGCGATGGCGTGTCTGGTGCCGTCGGCCACAAACTCTTCGTTGACCCATTTCTGTTCCGCAGGCCAGATGTGATCATTCAGCCAGGTCATGAGCGGCAGATCGTCGGCCAGACCCCGTAGCAGGTTCATGCTGGCATGGGTATGGGCGTTTATCAGTCCTGGTATCAGGGCGTGGGAGGGCAGTTGGTGTCTGGTCTCGGCCTGGTACTTGCCCGCATCTGCAGTGGGCAGGATATCGTGGATGCGTCCGTCGTGGATGGCTATGGAGTGGTACTCCAGTACATGGTCATGGGGATTCACCGGTATCACCCAGCGGGCATCAATAAGGGTATCTATGTTCAAACTGTCGCCTTTATTTCTGATTGGTGGTCTGATGCTTTAAAATGTGCAGTATAAATAAAAACGTAGGAACCTACTAAATATGCAACCCATGCCGCTGAATATCCGTGCGGACGCCGACAAGGCGATCGTCTGGTGTAATGACCGTCTCTATCTCCTGGATCAGAGGATCCTGCCAAACGAAGAGCTGTATCTGGAGCTACAGAGCGCTGAGGCCACGGCACAGGCCATAACCGATATG
The DNA here is from genome assembly GCA_050290785.1 of Sedimenticolaceae bacterium. Classification (GTDB taxonomy): domain Bacteria; phylum Pseudomonadota; class Gammaproteobacteria; order Chromatiales; family Chromatiaceae; genus JAAGZL01. The sequence continues at coordinate 41,877 of JBNKIR010000001.1, forward strand.
GTGGTGCGTGGCGCCCCCGCGATAGGTATCACTGCCGCGTTTGGCGTGGTGTTGGCGGCCCGTACCAGCTATCAGAAAAACGGATCCGGCTGGAAAGATGGGATGCAGGGGGCGATCGGTACCCTGGCCGCATCCCGTCCCACTGCGGTAAACCTGTTTTGGGCCCTGGAGCGCATGCAGAGGATGATTGAGGGGATGGATGCAGGCGATCCCGCGCCCATCCTGCTGCAGGAGGCGATGCAGATCCATCAGGAGGATATAGACGCCAACCGCACCATGGGGGACCTGGGCGCAGCTCTGATCGAGTCCACCACATCCGTCATCACCCACTGCAATGCAGGCGCCCTGGCTACGGGCGGTTATGGAACCGCTCTGGGTGTCATCAGAAGCGCCTGGAGAGACGGCAAGATAGAAGCTGTCTATGCCGATGAGACCCGTCCCTGGTTGCAGGGGTCGCGTCTCACCGCCTGGGAGTTGCATAAGGACCATATCCCGGTCACCCTGCTAACAGATAGCAGCGCCGCCAGCCGCATGCGTGCCGGCGGTATCGGTTGGGTTATAGTGGGGTCAGACCGCATCGCGGCGAACGGTGATGTGGCCAACAAGATCGGCACCTATAGTCTGGCCGTCGCGGCCAAGCACCATGGGGTCAAGGTGATGGTGGCGGCTCCTACATCCACCATTGACATGTCTGTTGCCTCAGGAGAGGAGATCCCCATCGAGTTCCGCGACCCGGATGAGGTGTTGATGTGTGGGGGCAAACGGCTCGGTGCGGCCGGGGTGGATGCATGGAATCCGGTGTTCGATGTGACCCCCGCAGCCCTGGTGGACGCGATCGTCACGGAAAAGGGTGTTGTCCACTCGCCAAACGCAAAAAAGATGCAGGAATTGATGGCTTCCTGATTCAGAGGCCATCAAAAGCGATTTCAGACGTTATTTTTTCAAGCAGCACTCACCCTAAATGTGTTATGATTTGCCGCTGTTATTCGTGCTGAATGCTGGTCACCCGGTATTTCCTGCACAGGGCCTAATAGAGTGAGGATCAGGCGCATGCAGGCGCCGATTTGTAGAAGTTCATGACAGAGTTCGCCAAAGAAGTATTACCCGTAAATCTAGAAGACGAGATGCAGCACTCCTATCTCGAATACGCCATGAGCGTAATCGTGGGGCGTGCCCTGCCAGATGTCAGAGACGGTCTGAAACCGGTCCACCGGCGAGTCCTGTTCGCCATGAGTGAACTGGGAAATGACTGGAACAAACCATACAAGAAATCGGCCAGGGTGGTGGGTGACGTGATCGGTAAATATCACCCCCACGGTGATACCGCCGTGTACGACACCATCGTGCGTATGGCCCAGCCCTTTTCACTGCGTTACATGTTGGTGGATGGGCAGGGTAACTTCGGTTCGGTAGACGGGGACGCCCCGGCCGCCATGCGTTATACCGAGGTGCGCATGGCCAGGATCGCCCACAGCATGTTGGACGATCTGGACAAGGATACGGTCGAATACACCCTGAACTACGACGAGTCAGAGCGGGAACCGATGGTCCTCCCGGCCCGCTTCCCCAATCTGCTGGTCAACGGCTCTGCCGGTATTGCGGTGGGTATGGCGACCAATATTCCGCCACACAACCTTACCGAGACCATCAACGGCTGTATCGCCCTGATCGATAGGCCAGAGACCACGGTCGAGGAGTTGATGCAGCATATCCCAGGGCCTGACTTTCCTACCGCCGCACTGATCAACGGTGCCCAGGGGATCTATGACGCCTACAAGACCGGGCGCGGCCGGGTCTATATCCGAGCCAGGAGCAGTGTCGAGGAGTATGACTCCGGTAATCGTCAACGCATCGTTATCACGGAACTGCCGTATCAGGTCAACAAGGCCAGATTGCTGGAGAAGATCGCTGAACTGGTAAAGGACAAACGCATCGAGGGTATCAGCGGAATAAGGGATGAGTCGGACAAGGACGGCATGCGGATGGTGATAGAGCTGCGCCGCGGAGAGGTCTCCGAGGTGGTGCTGAATAATCTTTATCAGCATACCCAACTGCAGAGTGTGTTCGGTATCAACATGGTGGCCCTGGTGGACGGTCAGCCGCGTCTGTTGAACCTGAAGCAGATGCTGGAGTATTTCATTCGCCATCGGCGGGAAGTGGTTACCAGACGGACCCTGTTCGAACTGGGTAAGGCCAGGGACCGTGCCCACATATTGGAAGGTCTGGCGGTGGCGCTGGCCAATATCGATGAGGTGATCGCCCTGATCAAGGCGGCCAGCAGTCCGGCCGAGGCCAAACAGGAGTTGTTGGCGCGTCACTGGCAGTCCGGTACCGTGGAGTCCATGCTGGCGCGGGCCGGTTCCGATGCATCCAAGCCTCAGGGGCTTGAGCCTCATTACGGTCTAGGTCCTGAGGGTTATCTCCTTACCGAGGTGCAGGCCCAGGCCATCCTGGATCTCAGGCTGCACCGCCTAACCGGTCTGGAGCAGGATAAGATCCTGAGCGAATATGGCGAGATCCTGGACCGGATTGAGTACCTGCTGGATATACTATCCAATGCCGGGCGTCTGATGCAGGTGATCAAGGATGAACTGGTGGAGATGCGGGAACAGTATGGCGATGTACGTCGTACCGAGATCATGGAGTCGCATCTGGATCTGACCCTGGAAGACCTGATTACGGAAGAGGATGTGGTGGTGACCCTGTCCCATGCCGGTTATGCCAAGGCCCAGCCCATGGATGTGTATCAGGCCCAACGCCGGGGCGGTAAGGGTAAATCCGCCACCACCACCAGGGATGAGGACTTTGTGGATCAGCTGTTTGTGGCCAATACCCACGACACCATCCTCTGTTTCTCGAATCGCGGCCGTGTCTACTGGCTTAAGGTGTACCAGCTTCCGCAGGCGAGTCGCGGGGCCAGGGGCAAACCGATCAACAACATCCTTCCGCTGGAGGAGGGAGAACGTATCAATGCGGTCCTGCCGATCAGGGAGTACAGTGAAGATCTGTTTGTCTTTATGGCCACCAGTTCCGGTACGGTCAAAAAGACCGAACTGGTGAATTTTTCCCGCCCACGGGCCAGCGGCATCATAGCCGTGGATCTGAGAGATGATGATCAGCTGATCGGGGTGGCCATCACCGATGGCAGCAAGGATGTTATGCTGTTTACTACCGCGGGCAAGGCGATAAGGTTCAACGAATCACATGTACGTCCCATGGGGCGCACCGCCTGTGGTGTCAGGGGTGTAAAGCTGGCCGATGGGCAGTCTGTTATCTCTCTGATCATCGCCGAGGAAGATAAGACCGTGCTTACCGTCACCGAAAACGGATTCGGGAAACGCACCGATCTGGATCAATACGCACCCAAGGGACGTGGTGGCATGGGCATGATATCCATCAAGACCTCAGAGCGTAACGGTTGTCAGGTCGGGGCCGAACTGGTGGACAATGATGACGAGGTGATGTTGATCACCGATGGCGGTACTCTAGTCAGGATCAGGGTGTCAGATGTCTCGATTATGGGGCGCGACACCCAGGGTGTGAAGGTCATCAATGTCAGCGATGGAGAGCGCCTCATAGGGATTGAACGTATCGCTTCAATGGATTCGGATGAGGACGAGGATACAGAAGCGGAAGCGGAAGAATGAGGCCAACCAGTTTTTTAACCAAATTCACTTTAAAAAAATAATCTTGGAGATCTTATAAACATGTCCAGAGTATACAATTTCAGCGCTGGTCCGGCGGTGCTTCCACAAGAGGTATTACAACAGGCGAAAGATGAAATGCTCGACTGGCATGGATGCGGAATGTCTGTGATGGAGATGAGTCACCGTGGTGCTGAGTTCAGCTCCATAGCCGCTGAGGCCGAGGCCGATCTGCGCGAGTTGATGGGCATTCCCGATGACTACAAGGTCATGTTCCTGCAGGGTGGCGCATCCTCCCAGTTTGCAGCAATCCCCATGAATCTCCTGCGCGGCAGGAAAGGTGCCGACTATATCAATACCGGATCCTGGTCCAAGAAGGCCATCGCTGAGGCCAAGCGCTATTGTGAGGTGAATGTTGCCGCCACCACCGAGGAGTCGAAGTTTACCACTACCCCGGATCAGGGTGATCTCAGCCTATCCGCCGATGCGGCCTATGTACACTACACCCCGAATGAGACCATCCAGGGTGTGGAGTTTCCATATATTCCGGATACGGGAGATGTGCCTCTGATCGCAGATATGTCTTCCAACATCCTGTCACGTCCGGTGGATGTCTCCAGATTTGGGATGATCTACGCCGGGGCTCAGAAGAACATAGGTCCGGCCGGTTTGAGTGTAGTCATCATAAGAGAGGATCTCCTGGGGGACGTGTTGCCGGAGACACCTACCATGTTCAATTATGCGATCATGGCTGAGGGTGGCTCCATGTATAACACACCGCCCACCTATAGCTGGTATCTGGCCGGGCTGGTGTTCAAGTGGCTGAAAAAGAATGGTGGGTTGCAGGCCATGGCCCAGGTGAATGAGCGCAAGGCGGCCAAACTCTATGCCGCAATCGATGCATCCGGTTTCTACAGCAATCCGGTTGAAACCAACAGCCGTTCCTGGATGAACGTCCCATTCGTTCTGGCCAACTCCGAACTGGATGCCACCTTCCTGAGCGAGGCGAAAGAGGCCGGATTGGTAACCCTAAAAGGCCACAGATCCGTAGGTGGTATGCGTGCCAGCATCTATAACGCCATGCCTGAGCAGGGTGTCGATGCCTTGATAGGGTTTATGGCAGACTTCGAAAAACGCAACGGCTAACTAGAAACCGCCGCAGATAAGCGGTAAAGAACAAATAATAGGTAGAGAATAATGTATAAGATTCAAACCCTGAACAACATCTCCGCGGTTGGACTGGATAGACTTCCGCGCGATAGCTATGAGATTGCGTCAGAGATGACAAGTCCGGATGCGATCCTGCTGCGCTCCTGCAAGATGCACGACATGGAGATCCCCAAAAGTGTAAAGGCCATCGGCCGCGCCGGAGCCGGCACCAATAATATCCCGGTAGAACGCATGACCGAGATGGGCGTGCCGGTTTTTAATGCCCCTGGCGCCAACGCCAATGCAGTACGCGAGCTGGTTCTGGCCGGTATGCTCATGGCCTGTCGTAATCTTGGAAAGGCCTGGGACTTCGCCCGTGGTCTGGAGGGGGATGACGCCGAGATCACCAAGCAGGTAGAGGCCGGTAAGAAAAACTTCGTGGGATTCGAACTGCCCGGACGCACCCTGGGCGTTGTCGGTCTGGGCGCCATCGGTGTGAAGGTGGCCAATGCGGCACGGGCCTTGGGCATGAACGTTATCGGTTACGACCCGACCATTACCAAGAAGAGTGCCTGGCAGTTGTCATCTGACGTTGCCGAGGCCCTGAGTGTGGATGACCTGTTGTCCAAGTCTGACTTTATTACCTTCCATGTTCCGCTGATCGATTCCACCAAAAACATGATAAACACCGATCGCATAAAGATCATGAAAGACAATGCCGTTATTCTGAATTTCTCACGCAATGGCATTATCGACGACGAGGCCGTGGTGCCTGCTCTGGATGCCGGTAAGCTCTATGCCTACGTGTGTGATTTCCCCAGCAACCTGCTGAAGAATCATCCCAAGTGCATAACCATGCCGCATCTGGGTGCCTCTACCGGTGAGGCGGAGGTGAACTGTGCCGTGATGGTGGCCGAGCAGGTGCGTGATTATCTGGAGAACGGGAATATCACCAACTCGGTCAACTTTCCGTCGATACGTCTTGGCCGGAACAGTGGTTATCGCCTGGCGGTGGTTAACTCAAATGTCCCCAACATGCTGGGCCAGATATCAACCGATCTGGCGAAGGCTGATTTGAATATCATAGACATGGTAAACAAGTCACGTGGCGATATAGCCATGACCCTGTTGGACGTGGATAAGGAGCCGGATCAGAATACCATCGATCTTCTCCTTGGTATTGATGGCGTTCTTTCTGTAAGGTGTCTGGGTTCTTTATAAAGTGGCCTGAATAATTACATCCTGTAATTTTCAGACCACGGGAATCAAAAAATGTGATTTTTGATTCCCTTCATTTTCAATCACAATATGTGATTGAAAATGGCGGCACATCATGTGCCGCAGGAGCCGGTGAATTAATTTGTGCTTCATTGGCTGAAAATAGCGGATAATTTATTGCTATGGATGAGAAAGAAAAACTGCAGCAGATCCGAGAGCGTATAGATGCTCTGGACGAACAGATCCAGAATCTGATCAACCAGCGCGCCAGTGCGGCCCAAGAGGTTGCCAAGGTCAAAAGCGATGGGGAGGGTGATGCCGTCTTCTATCGACCGGAGCGTGAGGCCAGTGTCCTGGCGGCCGTTAAGGAGCGCAACCAGGGTCCGGTGGCGGATGAGGAGATGACTCGTCTGTTCCGGGAGATCATGTCGGTTTGTCTGGCCCTGGAACAACCCATGCGCATCGCCTTTCTGGGGCCGGAGGGCACCTTCACCCAATCGGCGGCACTGAAACATTTCGGACATTCGGTCGAGACGGTGGCCCTGGCGTCCATTCCTGATATCTTCAGGGATGTGGAGTCTGGAGATTGCCACTATGGTGTAGTGCCGGTCGAGAACTCTACAGAGGGTGTGATCAGCCATACCCTGGATATGTTTCTCAACTCCGGCCTGCAGATCTGTGGAGAGGTCAGTCTACGTATTCATCACCATCTTATGAGCCGAGAGCAGGACCTGTCTGCGGTGAAGAAGGTATATTCCCATCAGCAGTCTCTGGCCCAGTGTCGTCAGTGGTTGGATAGAAATATGCACCATGCCGAACAGATGCCGGTGGGGAGCAATGCCGAGGCCGCACGACTGGCCTACATGGAGCCAAATTCTGCAGCAATTGCAGGAGAGATGGCGGCACAGATATATAAACTCGACTTTCTTGCTGAGAACATCGAGGACGAGCCGGATAACACCACCAGGTTTCTGGTCATCGGCCGCCAGGGTGTCTCCGCGAGTGGCAGGGATAAGACCACGTTACTGCTGTCTGCACGTAATGTGGCAGGCAGCCTCAATGCGCTGCTCAGTCCCCTGGCTCAACACAATATAAGTATGACCCGTATTGAATCCAGGCCGTCCAGACGCGGCACCTGGGACTATGTGTTCTTTATCGATATCGAAGGACACAGGGACTCTCCTGATGTTGCCAAGGCATTGGAAGAGCTAAAGGCGGATGCCAGTCTGTTTAAGATATTGGGCTCATATCCCATGGCCGTGCTGTAACCGGCTGCTTCCTGCATTTATAGATTAAGAAACAACAACGATGGGTAACAAGGAAAATCAATTCGTCAGCCTTGCGGTGACCGGGGTACAACACCTCAATCCCTATGTGCCGGGCAAGCCTGTGTCTGAACTGGAGCGTGAGCTCGGCATAAGCGATTCTGTGAAGCTGGCATCGAACGAGAATCCACTCGGTTGCAGCCCTTTGGCACTGGAGGCGATTAAGGGTGAACTGGGTGATATCGCTCGCTATCCGGACGGCGGAGGCTTCGAGCTGCGCAGGGCCCTTGCGGCCAAACATGGAATAGAGGCTGCAGGTATCACCCTGGGCAATGGATCCAATGATGTGCTGGACATGATTGCACGGGTCTTTCTTGGACCAGGCAGGGAGTCTCTCTTCTCCCAGCACGCCTTTGCTGTATATCCACTTAGCAGTCAGGCGGTCGGTGCTGATCTTAAGGTCGCGCCTGCCAGGGACTATGGCCATGACCTGAACGCCATGGCTGAATTGATAAGTGAGCGCACAGGGGTGATCTGGATTGCCAATCCAAACAATCCAACCGGTAACTGGTTGAGAAGCGACGAGTTGCGCTTATTCCTGGAGTCGGTGCCAAGAGATATCATAGTGGTGGTGGATGAGGCCTATATCGAATATGTGGATGAGTCGGACTACCCGGACACATCCGCGTGGCTTGGCGACTTTCCCAATCTTATCGTAACCCGCACCTTCTCCAAGGCCTACGGACTGGCCAGTCTGCGCGTAGGTTACGGGCTGTCCCATCCGGATGTGGCCGACCTGCTGAACCGTGTGCGTCAGCCGTTCAACGTGAATTCCATGGCCTTGGCGGCGGCCAGAGCGGCGTTGGATGATCAGGGATTTATCCAACGTGCGGTCGAGATTAACAGGCAGGGCATGTCCCAGCTTACACAGGGATTTGCTGATATGGGCCTGGATTATATCCCATCTGTGGGTAACTTCATCGCGGTAGATGTAGGCAGACCTGGGGCTGAGGTGGATCAAGCCCTGCTGCGGGAAGGGTGCATAGTACGCCCGGTTACTGGTTACGGACTTCCCAACCACCTGCGGGTATCGATCGGTCTGGTGGAAGAGAACGAGAGGTTGTTGGCCTCTATGAAACGGGTGCTGGGGTAATGTTGATCAAGAGACTGGCCATCATCGGGGTAGGGCTTATCGGCGGTTCCCTGGCCCGCGCCCTGCGTGCCGCAGGCGAGGTTGGCGAGGTTGTGGGCTGTGGCCGTGGCCAGGCAAATCTGGAAAAGGCCGTAGAGCTGGGCGTGATCGACAGCTATACCCATGACGTGGGAGAGGCGGTTGCCGACGCCGACATGATATTTTTGGCGATACCATTGGGCGCCATGCGCGACACCTTTGCCGCCATGCAGGGGCACCTTATGGACGGAGCCGTTATCACCGATGGTGGCAGCAGTAAGGGCAGCGTGGTGAATGACTGCAGGGCTGTTTTCGGTAAAGAGCTGCCAGGGTTCGTGCCTGGGCATCCGATCGCCGGTACGGAGAACAGCGGGGTCGAGGCCTCTTTCGCTGAGCTATATCAGAACAGACGGGTCATCCTTACCCCTACGGAACATACCTCAAGGGATGCAGTGCAGCGGGTGACCGCTATGTGGAAGCTGTGTGGCAGCGACGTCACTTTGATGTCGGTAGAACATCACGACGAGATATTGGCCGCCACCTCACATCTTCCCCATATGCTGGCCTTCGCCCTGGTGGATTCGCTGGCGCGTATGAAGGAGAACGACGAGATCTTCCGCTATGCCGCCGGGGGATTCCGGGACTTTACCCGTATCGCATCTTCCAGCCCCGTCATGTGGCGCGATATATGTATCGCCAATCGTGATGCGCTTGGGGTCATGATGGAGACCTATATCAAGGATATGAAAGAGTTGGCGGAGACCATCGCCAAGGGTGACGGGGAGCGTCTGTTGGCGATATTTGAACGTGCCAAAGAGTCGCGGGATAAATATGTAGACGGGATACTTGATTCGACCGAATAGTGTCTGCAGCCGAGGTATACATTGAGTTCGTCCAGTAATCTTACATTCAACGTTAAACCTGGTGGTGTGCTTACCGGCAGTCTGCGGGTGCCGGGAGATAAATCCATATCACACCGTTCCATCATGCTCGGCTCACTAGCTGATGGTGTGACCAAAGTCAGCGGTTTTCTCGAGGGGGAGGACAGCCTCGCCACCTTGAACGCCTTCCGTGCCATGGGAGTGCAGATTGAGGGACCTGAGGATGGAAGGGTGGTTATCCACGGTGTGGGGATGCATGGACTGAAACAGCCCCAGGATGATCTGGATCTAGGCAACTCCGGAACATCCATGCGTCTTCTATCCGGATTGCTCGCTGGTCAGGGGTTTGCTACTACACTGATTGGAGACAGCTCTCTCTCCTGCCGTCCCATGCGTCGGGTGACCGGTCCATTGGCGGAGATGGGGGCCAGGATCGTTACAACCGAAAACGGCACTGCCCCTTTGCGCATAGAGGGTGGGGTCAGGCTGAAGGGCATTGATTATCAGATGCCGATGGCCAGCGCCCAGGTCAAGTCATCCCTGTTGCTGGCAGGGCTGTATGCAGATGGGACCACCATTGTTACTGAACCGGCGCCGACCCGCGATCACACCGAGCGCATGCTGCGCGGGTTTGGTTACGATGTGATGTGTGACGGAAACCGCATCAGCCTGGAGGGGGGCGGAAATCTCCGGGCCTGCGATATCGATGTGCCAGCGGATATATCATCAGCCGCATTTTTCCTGGTAGGGGCAAGCATTGCGCCGGATTCTGACGTGCTCTTGGAGCATGTTGGTATTAACCCGACCCGAGACGGCATCATCAACATACTGCGCCTGATGGGTGCGGAGATAGAGGTGTTGAATAAGAGAGAGATCGGCGGGGAGCCTGTCGCAGACCTTCGGGTTAGGTCCGCCAGACTGAAGGGGATCAGGATACCAGAGGATCAGGTGCCGCTGGCGATTGATGAGTTTCCTGCGATATTTATTGCCGCTGCCTGTGCTGAGGGTGAAACTGTGCTGACGGGGGCGGAAGAGTTGAGGGTGAAGGAGAGCGACCGTATTCAGGTGATGGCGGATGGCCTGCTGGCCCTTGGTATAGATGCCCAGTCCACACCAGACGGCATCAGAATTCAGGGAGGAAATATCAGAGGTGGGCAGGTAGAGAGCCATGGCGACCATCGTATAGCCATGTCATTTTCCATGGCTGCATTACGGGCAGATGGCGAGATCAGGATCAATAATTGCCGTAATGTGGATACTTCATTCCCCGGATTTGTCGATCTGGCAGCTCAAGCCGGCCTAAATATCAACTCTAACATATCGTAATATGGTCCCGGTAATCACCATTGATGGCCCCAGCGGCTCAGGAAAAGGCACCATAGCCAAACTGGTGGCGGAGAGGCTGGGTTGGGCAATTCTGGATAGCGGAGCCTTGTATCGGCTGGTTGGATATTCTGCCGAAAAAGCTGGCATCAGCTTCGATCAGGTAGATAACTTATGCGAACTAGCGAGGAACATGGATGTGTCGTTTGATGGGGGCGGTATCTACCTGGATGGGGAAGAGGTAAGTAGGGAAATACGTACTGAGAGCGCTGGTAATTCGGCCTCCAAGGTGGCTGCGGTACCAGAGGTAAGGCAGGCATTGTTGGAATGGCAGAGATCCTTTGCCAGGGCGCCAGGATTGGTGGCGGATGGGCGTGATATGGGGAGCGTGGTCTTCCCTGATGCCCCAATTAAGGTCTTTCTGACGGCAAGTGCCGAAGAAAGGGCGAAAAGGCGTTATAACCAGTTGAAAGAAAAAGGAATAAGTGTTAGATTGCGCGATCTCGTCAGGGATATACAGGAACGCGATGAGCGGGATAGTAATCGGGACGTGGCTCCACTCGTAGCGCCGGTCGCAGCGCTGGAGATAGAGTCCACCTCACTTTCCATTGACGAGGTGTTTGCAAAGGTGATGGAGAGGGTGCACAGCACTTTTCCTGAACTGAATATTTAGGGTGGCTCACAGCAACTGTTTGCGGTGGGCCTTTGTTTAACTTAGACCGTCGGTCACCATGTGATCAGACGTTTAGTGCGACCATTCCTAGGAATATCAACTCATGACCGAAAGTTTTGCAGAATTATTTGAAGAGAGTGTTGCCAACACTCAACTACGTCCTGGCGCAATCGTAATTGGAACAGTGCTGGACATTACATCGGATGCTGTCGTTGTTAACGCAGGACTGAAATCCGAAGGTGTTATACCCAAGAACCAGTTTTTGGATGCCGCCGGTGAACTTGAGGTTGCCGTCGGTGATCAAGTTGAAGTGGCTCTGGATGCCGTTGAAGACGGTTTTGGAGCAACCCGCCTCTCACGTGAAAAGGCCAAGCGCGAACAGTCTTGGACATTTCTTGAGAAGGCGTTTGAATCACAAGAAACCGTTGTTGGACGCATAAATGGCAAGGTAAAGGGTGGCTTTACTGTCGAACTTGGCGAGATTCGCGCCTTCCTGCCAGGTTCCCTGGTAGATGTTCGTCCTGTACGCGATACCTCTTATCTGGAAGGAAAGGATCTGGAATTCAAGGTGATCAAACTGGATCGCCGTCGTAACAACGTAGTGGTTTCCCGCCGTGCGGTGGTTGAGACCGAGTACAGCGAAGAGCGCGAGCAGTTGCTGGAGAATCTGGAAGAGGGCATGGAGGTCAAGGGTGTGGTCAAGAACCTGACCGATTACGGAGCGTTCGTGGATCTGGGCGGTATCGATGGTCTGCTGCACATCACAGATATGGCCTGGAAGCGTGTAAAGCATCCTTCCGAGGTTGTAGACATTGCTGACGAAATTACCGTCAAGGTGCTCAAGTTTGACCGCGATAAGCAGAGAGTATCACTAGGTCTCAAGCAGATGGGCGATGATCCATGGTCTAATCTGGCTCGTCGCTATCCGGAAAATACCCGTATCTTCGGTAAGGTCACAAACCTGGCCGATTACGGATGCTTTGTTGAGATTGAAGAGGGTGTTGAAGGTCTGGTGCACGTATCAGAAATGGACTGGACCAACAAGAATATCCATCCTTCCAAGCTGGTGCAGTTGGGTGATGAGGTTGAGGTGGTCGTTCTTGATATAGACGAAGAGCGTCGCCGTATCTCCTTGGGCATGAAACAGTGCCAGCCAAATCCATGGGATGATTTCGCAGAAAAGCACAAGAAGGGTGACCACATCAAAGGCAATATCAAGTCTATTACTGATTTCGGTATCTTCATTGGTCTGGATGGAAACATCGATGGCCTGGTGCATCTGTCTGACATCTCTTGGGATGAGAGCGGAGAAGAGGCGGTACGTAATTTCAAGAAAGGTCAGGAGATAGAGACGGTTGTGCTATCTGTGGATCCTGAGCGTGAGCGTATCTCTCTTGGCATTAAGCATCTTGATCAAGACCCATTCTCCAGCTATGTCGGCTCGCATACCAAAGGCAGCGTGGTTACCGGCATCGTGCATGAGGTTGATGCAAAGGGCGCCGTCATAACTCTGGCGGAAGGCGTGGAAGGATACCTGCGCGCTTCTGAGCTGTCTCGTGACAGGGTGGAGGATGCACGTACCGTATTGAAAGAAGGTAGTGAGATTGAGGCGAAATTTCTTGGTGTTGATAGAAAGAACCGCACTATTTCACTTTCAGTCAAAGCCAAGGATGAGGAAGAGGAGGCCGCTGCTATCCAGAGCTATGCTTCTGGATCAAAAGCAGGAACCGCCACACTTGGTGATGTACTGAAGGAGCAAATGGGAGATAAGGGCGAATAATCACCTTATCTTAGCTAAGCGTTGGCCCGGGACTTAATCGCCCCGGGCCATACAAACTAAGGGGAACAACAAGAATGACAAAATCAGAATTGATTGATGTCATCGCAAAAGATCAGAGTCATCTTGCGTATCGTGATGTTGAACTCGCAGTAAAGTGTATACTCGAACAGATGAGTCAGGCTTTAGCGTCAGGAGAGAGAATAGAAATACGTGGGTTTGGCAGTTTTTCACTGCATTATCGTCCACCACGTCAAGGGAGAAATCCTAAGACTGGGACCACGGTAGCTCTCGCAGGCAAGTATGTGCCTCATTTCAAGCCTGGCAAAGAGCTGCGTGAACGCGTAAATGACAAATTTGTGAACGAATGCGATCAACCCAAAACTGCTGAATAGTTTCCCAGTAAGTCTGTATCCGCCTGACCTGGAAGCACGGCGGCATATAGCTAAGTGATTGTCAATTTAATGCTGCAGGCTCTACCCTATCTTCATGATAGTTCAATATTATTTGCTGCCATAGCTGATCAGCACTGGTCTGTTTTTTTAGATAGTGGCAGGCCTGATACAGATCATGGACGTTATGATGTTATTGCTGCTGATCCGGTAGCTACAATTATCTCAAAAAATGGAATCACTAAGGTTTCAACATCAGATGGGACCTTGGAGTCGTCTCGAAATCCAATAGCATTGATCAGAGAAACTCTTGGCGAAATACGGCCAAGAGGTCCAATACCATTTATAGGTGGCGCCATAGGTTATATAGCCTATGGATTGGCAAGAGTCCTTCCAGATCTTCCTGTTATATCCAGCGATACATCAGAGATGCCAGATCTCTGTTTCGGTATATATGATTGGGCATTGGTGGTTGACCACAAAGAGAGACAGAGCTGGCTGATAGGGGCCGATGGATGTCAAGTATCAGAAGATAGGTGGAAAGAGTTAATTGATATATTTTCCAAACCTCAGACTGACTTGCTAAAACGGTCATTCAATATAACTGGCCCCATTCAATCCAACCTGTCAAACCAACAATATTCTGACGCATTTGACCGTATAAAGAGATATATACACGATGGTGATTGCTATCAGGTCAACTTCGCTCAAAAGTTCAGCGTGAGCTGTCAGGGTGATCCATGGCATGCGTATAAGAATCTTCGCAGTATAAATCCTTCCCCATTCAGCGCGTATCTGAATACCCCTTATGGACAGATATTAAGTAGCTCGCCTGAACGCTTTCTGCACGTGGATCAGGGCTTGGTGGAGACTAGACCTATTAAAGGAACAAGGCCTAGATCTCAAGACAGAAATAAAGATACTCTTCTGCAGGAAGAGTTGAAGAGTAGTGTAAAGGATCGCGCAGAAAATCTTATGATTATTGATCTCTTGCGCAATGATCTGGGAAAAAGCTGTAGTCCCGGAAGTATCAGTGTTCCTGACCTATTTAAGGTGGAGAGCTTTTCGACAATACATCATCTGGTAAGTACGGTTACTGGGAGGTTGGCGGAAGGCCATGATGCACTCTCACTGCTGTCCGGTTGTTTCCCGGGAGGATCTATTACCGGGGCACCCAAGTATAGAGCTATGGAAATAATAGATGAGCTGGAATCAGATCCGCGCGGCATATACTGTGGTAGTATCGGATATATAGGTTATGACGGTAATATGGATACAAATATTGCCATTCGCACCATGGTCCATGCAGATGGAATGATCCATTTTTCAGTAGGCGGAGGCATCGTATCCGACTCTGATATGGAATCCGAATACCAGGAGACCATGGACAAAGCAAAGGCCATGCTTGAGACGCTCGAGAGTAGTTTATCCAGTTAGATCTAACCGGATTGATCTCAATGCAACTTTGATCTCCTGTCCTATCAAAAAGCTATGAGTAATATTGGAATGGCAATAAGCGATGCCTGACGCAGGTATCTATAAAGCCTGTAATCTTGATGGTCCTGCATCAGGCTTCTCACTACATCACCTACCTGATCACGCATGATAAAGCTGTTTGTATTGTTCATAATCTTGTCCTCGTTATACTGAAAACGTTCTTTGTATGTTCTATCATAACATACAAAGAACGAATAGAGAACTATGCTTATAAACTTTATTTTTGCTTGATTAAATAACGAAAAAACAATGTGTTAGTGATAACGACGCATCTGTCCTACCAATACGCCCTGAATATCAACCTGATCAGGCTGGTAGTGCATTGGTTCATAATCTGCATTTGCTGGATGTAGAGTGACTTTACCCGGTTGTTGCTCGATTCTCTTCAGTGTTGCCTCAGATTTATCGATTAGGGCAACGACGATTTCACCGTTTTTTGCCTGGCTGCGTCTTTCCACTACGATGTAATCACCGTCAAATATGCCTTCATCGATCATGGAATCGCCCTTTATCTTCAGTACATAGCAGGGTTTATTGGTGCGTAAAGACTCAGGGACCTGAACAGTCTCTTGATGATCAATGGCCTCAATGGGCCTGCCTGCAGCGATATAACCGAACATGGGTAGCTGGCTCTCGTCCATGTCTTGATTGGTCGTTAGCCGAATTCCGCGCCGCTGGTTGTTCATGGGTTCAATCAGACCGGCTTCAATAAGACCTTGCATCTGTTTGTGTAGAGATCCCTTGGAACTGAGACCAAGAGCAGTACATAGTTCATCCAGAGTTGGTGGATAGGCGAAATCATCAAGATGTTCGACAAGAAAATCGTATATTTGCTGCTGCCGGCGGGTAATCGTTTTAGACATGATGGCCTCTCCAGTTCTCTCCAGGTTCTATCATAGCAGATCAAGAACAAGTAGAAAACAACAATCTTATAAGAGTGAAGGATAGAAGCAGAGATCTAGTACTGGGCCTGTACGACTTGGTTTCTTCCGTTCATCTTCGCCTGATATAGGGCCTTGTCTGCATCGCTTAGAAGTTGTGTAGCGGTGGATTTATTTCCAGGTATTCGAGAAGCTATACCGATACTGAGTGTTACCACCTTACTGGCCGTATTGTTGGTATGTGGGATATTCAGTTTTTCCACTTCGGTACGAATGCGCTCGGCAACAAATGTTGCTCCATTCATGTCTGTATTGGGAAGGATTACACAGAACTCCTCACCGCCATAGCGTCCGACCAGATCCTCTGGTCTGCGCACAGTGTTATTGAGTACCTTGGATACCTTTTTCAGGCAACTGTCACCAGCAATATGTCCGTAGTTGTCGTTATAAAACTTGAAGTTATCAAGATCTATCATAATTACAGCGATTGGATGTTCACTGCGAATGGAACGGGCAGTCTCTTTTTCCAGATATTCATCTATGATTCTGCGATTTGCCAGGCCGGTAAGGCCATCAGCATTGGCCAGTTTTTGTAACTCGTCATTGGCCTTTTCCAGTTCATGTGAAACTGATATCAGACGGTGGCGCATAGCTGCTATACGTTGCATCGCAGACATCTTTGCGGCAAGGATGGTTTCATCCACCGGCTTGGTCAGATAGTCATCACCTCCTGCCTCTATGCCTGCAGCTATATCATCAGGTTCGGTACGGCCACTGAGAAAGATAATTGGAACCCAGTCATTATCCTGTTTTCTGATTTCACGTGCTGCATCATAACCGTCCATGACCGGCATGATTACATCCATGAGTACCAGATCGAAATCATATTGATTATACAGATCCACTGCCTCCTGACCGTTCGAACAGCAGATCACATCATGTCCCATATCATTCAGGCGGACCGTCATGATATGTTGTTCTGTACGTGTGTCGTCAACCAGGAGTATATTCATAATTTTATCTAGTGCGCATAGACACTCATCCAATTATAACTTGTAAAATATATTTTTAGTTGCATTAGTTCTTATTCCATGAATATACGGCTTCCACTTGGTTACCTGGATCCACATATTTCAGTGAAGTGCAAAGCTCTCTTATCAGATGTATGCCACGACCAAAGAACCTTGAATTATCAGAATTATCACTCTGGTAATTCGAATAATCAAAGCCTTTGCCACTGTCTGAAATCCTAATCAATATTTCGCCTCCATCTGCAGTAGAGTGCGAGCTTAGATGGATTTGGATATGGCCGTCTGCCAGTGTCTCCAGCCGTTTTTCACGTTCACTGAAATAAAGGGTAAATCCATCCGACGTAAGCTTGAGAGAAGAGTCCATGCCCAGCACACCATGATCAAGCGCGTTTGTGTATAGTTCCGTGAGAATCGTGTAAAGGATCCTTCTATGTCCTCCTAGGCCGTCTATCTCCTGGATATGGTTTATTAACAGGGGGATAGGGTCGGCGTCACATATACGGCTTCCGTGCAGCGTTAATGTGAAATCTACTGAGCTGTCATTGCTGATGGTATCTGAATGGACCTCTCTATGCTGTAGATCAAATGGTTTGGTATTTATGTCCTGGAGAAGCTCCGGGGTGCATGGGATCTCTGCAAGACTGATATCATCGTTTTGAGCAGCGTCACCGCAATGTTGAGTTAGTGATCTAGTTATACTCCCAATGGCTGAATCATCTGAAGAGCGGTTATTAATGGCCTGTTCAAGTCTGCTGATTCCAAACTGTTCTTTATCGGCATTGATGGCCTCGGTTACCCCATCTGTAACCAGCAGTATGCTGTCACCGGGATCGACTTTAACAACATCTATGAACTCGTTGAAATCAATACCGTCACTAATGCCAAGTGGAAGACCACCAGACCGAATACGGTGCTTTATTTGGTTTTTGGCGCCATCGAGCAGCAGTATGTCCGGCATGCCACAATTACATATAGATGCGTGATTAAGTGGATTGGATATCGATACAAACTGTGTTGCCATGAACATGCCGGTCGGGAGCAGTCCCAATAGTTTGGTATTAATGGCGGATAGGATCTGCTGGATAGAGTAGCCTTTACCTGTCATGGCTCGGAATACTTCAGAAGCCGGCATGGCCCCTAGTGCCGCAGCAAGACCGTGACCGGTAAAATCCCCCATCAATACGTTCAGGTCACCGGACGGAGTGTAAGCGGTAAGCAGTACATCTCCACTGAACAGTTCCGCAGGTTGCAGCAGGGTGTGTATCCGGTTTAAGGCGACATTTCCTGAGACTACTGCACGGGCAAAAACCGATTCCGCCAGGCGCTGGTCCTGCTGGGTCCTGGCATACAGCCTGTTTACCTCCCCATGGAGTTGAGAGAATCTCTCCATGGATTGTATCTTTGCCTTCAACAGCGTGGGACTTATCGGTTTGGTGAGAAAATCATCGCCACCTACCTCTATGCATTTGGCGAGATCATCTTCCCCGGTTATCCCGGTGAGAAAGATGACGGGAGTGAAGCTGTCTACTGGTATGGACTTGATCATCTTAACCGCATCGTACCCATCCATCACCGGCATCATTACATCCATGAGTATGATATCCGGGTCCTCAGCCACGAACAGGTCAACAGCCTGGGTACCGTTTTCGGCCTGTATAACGTCGTATCCGATCTGCTTGAGAATGGCGCCCAGCATTATGCGGTTCGTGCGTTCATCATCGGCTACCAGGGCCTTGCCTCTGGTGATTATGCCGGCTGCTTCATTTGCGACTTCATGCATTAAAATTGGACTTGCCAAGTTTTTAACTCACTGAAATACGGTTATTTTTGTTAAAAACGCACACATATATGCATTACACAGAACTGTATCGGCGTGTGAATGAGATTCTTTAATCCGTCTGGACTGGTCAGACTTCATTGCTACCCAGTGGATTACAAGGAGTTCGCACCTTCTTACTTGACGTTATTGTGATATCCAATTAAAGTGCCCGGCACCTGAGGTATCTGTGTTTTGCAGATAAATGGGAAGTCGGTGCGAAGTCTATTCAATGCCGACACTGCCCCCGCAACGGTAGGCAGGGTAAAGGATCAGCAAGAGGCCACTGTGTTTACACATGGGAAGGCGCTGCATCCCTGGAGAGATCCGCCCTGTGAGTCCGGAGACCAGCCTTTGGTAATGGAACATCTGATTAAGTCCATGATGGTTGAGACGCTGCCTTTGCGTCTTGAGATGCAAGGCGGATTGCGCAGCTAATGGCCAAGCCATTAGCAATAGCATGCGGCCTGCGCGTCACGCCTGGCGATCATCGCCATTTGGACACAAACTCGGCTCACCAGCTGACTTAATCTGAGGTTCCCACACCCATGGATGTTGCGGCGGGCGACACAGGTGACCATCTCTGATCCTCCTGTCAGATCGGTTCCATCTTTTCCCTCCACGCATCCCTGATTTTGCCAATAAGAAGCGGCACGGGTGAGTGTCGTTGGGGAATAATAAGATGAAAAGATATATCATTTTGCTGCCTATCCTGGGCATGACAACAACTGATGTCATGGCAGAGGTTCCAACCTTGCTCGGGACCGTGGTGGTCAGTGCTACCAGATCTGAGCAACCAACAGTTTCAACACCAGCCAGCATAACAGTGATATCTGAAGTGGATATTGCGCGGAGCGGTGCACGTAGTGTGGCGGAATTGCTGCGGGCAAGGGCAGGGATTCAGGTGCGTGATCTCTATGGCGATGGTGGCAGCGGGGCGGTATTTGATCTGCGCGGCTTTGGTTCATATGCATCTTCCAATACCCTGATTATGGTGGATGGACGCCGTCTGAACAGTGCGGCGGATACCGCTATTCCGGATATCTCCACTATCGCACTCAAGGATGTAGAGCGGATCGAGATCATTCAAGGTAGTGCAGGTACTTTATTCGGAAATCAGGCGGTTGGTGGTGTCATCAACATCATCACCCGTACGCCACAGGAATTTCATGCCGATGTGGATCTTGTTCTTGGGAGTTATGACACCAGCAGTATTGCCGCATCTTTAAGTAATCGATTGGATAACGGCGTCTCTTACCGGGTATCCGCCAAGAGACGCAAGTCAGACAATTACCGTGACAATAATCATCAGGATTATCAGAACCTGATGGGACGTATGGATTACGAATATAGTCTTGGCAGGGTGTTCGCGGAATTCCACACCACTGATGCAGACATGGAAACTCCGGGGGCATTGTATACTGATGAGCTGAACGCTGATCGCAGGCAATCGCATTCTGCATATACCGGCGATTATCAAGAGACCGAAACAGATATGGGCCGAATCGGTATAAGCCATAGATTAACAGATAACTGGTCGCTGGATTCAGAGCTGGCCTATAGCACGGTTGGCCGGGATTATATTTTGGGGTCACGCACGATGGGTAAGAGCTATGGCGCTCAGAATCGGGACGTTCATACTCTGACGCCGCGTCTGGTTGGAGTTGTGCCCATGAACGGAGGAGAGGCGCAGTTCACTATTGGTGCGGATTTCGAGATGACCGATTATAAAAATGATGTAAACGTACCTTCCTGGTTTTTTACCAAGAATACCGAAATAGATCAGAGGATCTATGCCTATTATCTCCAGGGTGTTTTGCCGCTGAATGACAAATGGTCGGTGACTGCTGGAGTTCGCCGGGCCCTGGTAAGAAACCATATAACCGAGAACAGTACTTTTGGTAGCAACTTTTCTGATGGTGAAAATCTGGATGATGAGGTTACTGTCGGGACCTTTGGTGTGGTGTTTCGTCCGAACGAGGCATGGCGGCTGTTTGCTAGAGCCGATGAGAACTTCCGTTTCGCCAAGGTGGATGAACATACCAGTGTTTGGTCCAGCGCCACCGGCCTGAAAAACCAGACCGGTGTTTCCTATGAGATTGGTGGCGAATGGCTGGGGCCGTATGGGAGCTTTAAGGCGACTGCGTACAGACTCAATCTGAAGAACGAGATCAGTTACGATGCGGTGGCATATATGAACGTTAATCTGGATTCCACCGAACGCAAAGGATTGATCCTGGAAG
Source organism: Sedimenticolaceae bacterium (assembly GCA_050290785.1). Taxonomy (GTDB): domain Bacteria; phylum Pseudomonadota; class Gammaproteobacteria; order Chromatiales; family Chromatiaceae; genus JAAGZL01. Next base: position 62,838 of record JBNKIR010000001.1, read on the forward strand.
CGAGCAGAAAGATCGGTGATAACATCCAGGTCGGATTCAACTATAGCTATGTGGATGCGGAGATCACTTCCGGTGCCTATGATGGAAACATGGTCCCGTTGGTTGCGGAACATAGCTCTTCAATACTGCTTGATTACTATCCGATGCAGGCGCTGAGACTGCATGCGGAAGTGAAGTATGTCGGGGAAAGGGTTTTGGATAGCGATTATGATAATAGCTATCAGACTCTCGACAGTTACACCCTGGTTAATCTCAGTGGTGAGTACGAGCTGGACGGGTGGGGTGTCGGATTAAAGGTAAATAACCTGTTCGATAAAGAGTATAGCGAGATGGGGATAGCCTCAGGTGTGTCCGGTGCATTCTATCCGTCTCCTGAACGCAACATCTGGCTTACCCTCGGATACGATTTTTATTAGCACTGCCGTAGGAGCCCGGTCCACTGGGCGATGGTCATTGACACTCGCCCACAGGAGTGGGCTCCTACACCCCTTTATAACGTAAGGTGAAGGCGTCAGCAGCAGAGGCGAATCCAGGTTCTGGCATGATGCCGTAGACATCCCTTAGATTCTCCTCAGACAACACCTTCACCGGATCGCCCACCGCGACCGTTCGTCCTGCATCCAGCAGTTGCAGACGATCACAGAAGTGTGCGGCCAGGGACAGATCATGCAGTACCACTATGGCGGCCCCACCGGATTTGCAGTGGTCCTGCAGCAACCGCATGACATCCAGTTGATGGGAGGGATCCAGTGCCGCGACCGGTTCGTCCGCCAATAGGATTGACGGCTCAGAGGCCAGGGCCCGTGCCAGCAGGACACGCATGGCCTCACCGCCTGAGAGGGTGTCGAATATGCGTTTCTGCAGATGAGCTACATCGGTCTGTTGCATCACTCGATCAACTATATCTCGGTCTTTGGCCGAAGGTTGCCGCCAGCCATCAAGATGGGGCAGACGTCCCAGCTCGATCACCCTCTCCACTATCAGCGGCCAGTGCACCGTGCCTTCCTGGGCCAGATAGGCGATCTGGCGTGCACGCTGCCTTGGATCCATCTGCAGCAGGTTGGAGTCGTCCAGCAGGATAGATCCGCCTGTCGGTTGAGTAACACCCGCTATGGTACGTAGCAGTGTGCTCTTGCCGGCGCCGTTGGGTCCGATAAGACCAAGTAGTTCTCCCTTGCGTAGTTCCAGATCGATCCCATTCAGGATTGAAGCTCCGGTAAGGGAAAGCGAGATCTTATCTATCCGGAGCAGCCTCATATCTGCACCCTCCGGGTCTTGAGGATCAGATAGAGGAAGAAGGGCGCTCCCACCAGTGAGGTGATGACACCGACCTTTATCTCCTGTCCCGGTGGCAGCAGACGCACGATGATGTCAGCCAACATGAGCAGGGAGGCACCTCCGAGGGCACTGGTGGCCAGCAGGCGGCTCGGTTGGTGACCGACGAATGGTCTGAGCAGATGGGGGGTCACCAGCCCGACGAACCCGATGGCGCCGGTTATGGATACTGCAGCACCTACCGCCAGGGCGGTGGCCAGAAACAGTCGCCATCTTATGGCGGCAAGATTGAATCCCAGTGTGGCGGCCGTCTCCTCACCCAGGGTCAGGGCGTCCAGTGCCTTGCCAGAACCTGTCAACAGACCCCAGCCGATCAGGGTAGGGAACAGCATCAGCCAGAGATCATTCATCCCCTTGTCCGCGACCGATCCCAGCATCCAGAGGGCAATCTCCCTTACCGCATATGGGCTGGGGGCCAGATTGAGCAGCAGCGATACCAGGGCCAGGGCCAGCGAATTGATGGCGACGCCGGCCAGTATCAGCGTGACAATGGTGGAGTCGCGTCCGGCCAGTATATAGACCAGGAGCATGGCCAGCAGGGATCCCAGCATACCTCCCATGGGCAGGGCGGCCGGTATGATATCGGCCAGACCGAGATAGAGCATCAGCACCGCACCGAATGCGGCGCCACTGGAACTTCCGATGAGTCCGGGGCTGGCCAGGGGGTTGCGCAGCAGTCCCTGCATCACCGCACCGCATAATCCCAGGGTTGCTCCTGCCATGAGTGCGATGAGCGTCCTGGGTAGTCTGATCTCGGTGAGTATCAGGGATATGACCGACGGGCTGTCACTTATGGCATCACCCGCGGCCTGGATGAGTGAAATAGGATTGCTGCCACTGGCAAGAGAGAGAAAGAACAGGGCGAACAGCAGCAGTGAGAGCAGTAGGAGCAGTCTGCGCTGTGGGATGATTATCCTATCGTTCATCTATGGGCCGCCGCCAGCGCCTCGACTGCATCGGCGATCATGGGGCCGTCACAGATCCATAGTCGGTAATCAATCTCGACCATGGGACGCTTTTGTGTGAGTCTGCGAATTACCGGATGCTGCAACTGCCGCTGGGCCATGGAACTGGTGCCTGGTGCATAGCTGGAAGTGAAGATCTGTTCAGGCTGTGCTATCAGCAGTTCTTCCAGTCCGATGTGGCTATAGCCTTCTATCCCAGCATCGGTTGCAACATTATCCCAACCGGCCAGACGTAGCGCCTCGTCCTGGAGTGTGTGTCTTCCGCTGGTATAGCCGCGTGGTTGATAAAATATCGCCTTTCCCTTGGGAGCGGAAAACTGCCTTTGGATTTGTGCGATCCTCATTTCCATCTGTGCAATCAATCTAGCGCCTTTATCTTCCTCTCCCACCAGAGATGCCAGCGTAGATATGTTGTCCCGAATGCCTGAGATGTCATTGGCCATTGGCAACAACTCAACCCTATATCCAAGTCTGCGCAGCAACTCCACGGCAGGTGTGGCGGTATAGCCGCTGGTCAGGATCAGGTCCGGCTGCAGCGGCAGTATCTCCTCGCTCTTGCCGTGGTTGGTGTGGTGTCGTCTTGCGGCATCAGCCATGAATGAGCTATGGGGGTCCAGCGAGAGGGAGCTTACAGATACTATCCTTTCCGGGGATACCAGCATCAGTAGTAGTTGGTCGGTGCAGAGGTTTGTCGAGACGATGCGTTGTGGCCTGTCCGCAGCCATACATATAGAGATTGGCGCTACGAGAAAAAAGGACAGGAGTATTGCTAATTTCCTGATTGATAACACATTGTCAGTTTTACAGCTCGGCATATCTGGTCATATCTATAAGGTCAGCGACATCCATTGACTGAAACTAGGATTATTTCACTATGAAAGTGGATAGTAAAACATAGAGTGGATTCATCCTTATCTATACTTACATGAGGCGGCTGCCAGATCGATCCATCTGTTAAGGGAGTAAACCATGGACCAAGCACCTATTCGTCAATGCAGATGTAGTCTTCTGTTATTCCTTGTTATGTTCCTTGTGTGCAACCCGTCCCACGCCTGGTGGACAGGGCCGAAGAACAGCCATTACCTTATGACCACGCGTTCACACAAGCTGCTAAAACAGGTCAATCTCTATCATGAGGCGGAACTGAGGAAGGGGGCCGGTACGCCAGACCTGCCGAAGGCGACATTGGCCAACGGTTATTATGGTTTTGCACGCCAAAACTACGATTCGGCATTGATCAGCAGGCGGGAGGCGGAGAATGGACAGGCGGCATGGAGGATTGCCAGCGCCTTCCACTACCTGCAGGACGCAATAGACATATCAATCATGTTCGAAGATAAATACCGGGACGGTATCCGCAATTCGCTACATGACACCCTGGAGAGCTGGCATGAGGTTATGGGGTATCCGGAAATGCATAAGGCATATTGGGATACATATAATACCGAACTTAAGATTATGCAGAGATCTGATCTGAAGCAGGCGGTGCAGAGACTATATGATAAAAGGGTGGAATTGGCCGGATCTATGCGCTCTATCTTCGATGCGATAGAACGACGTAAAGACGGAAAAAGGGTGTCTGATTCAGATGCCAAGGAGCTGACTGGGATATTGCTTAAGTGTATTGCCACACTGCAGGTGGCTCAGGACCTGATGCTTGAGCAGTTCGTGTATCGTTATGAGGGGCAGTGAAGGGGTGATGTCACCTCAGGTTGTAGGCGATCGGTATGGCGAATCTCCAGCGCTGGCGTTTGATCTCATCCGGGAAGGGTGGTGCCTGGCCAATCCTCCTGATGGTCTGGAGCGCAGCCTGGTCCAGAAGGGTTGTGCCTGAACTGCGCGCCAGTGATATACCCGCTATCTTACCACTCCTGCTGACGGTAAATGCCACCGTGCTGGTGCCCTCCAGTCCCTTGCGGCGGGCATATAGTGGGTAGTATTTGTGTCTTTCTATCAGGCGTATCAGATTTGATTGGTAATCACGGCTGTTACGTGCAGTCTGTCCCGGTCTGGCGACCTGCATCGGTTTTATCTCATGCGAATCGGCACCACTCCGGTCGGAAGCGGGATGACTCTCTGTAATCATCTCTGGGGTAGGGGCCTTCTCCACCTTTACCCTGGATATTGTCTTGATGGCGGCCCTATCAGACATGATAGCCTCACTCAGGGGACTTTGAGGCGGTGACGCCCCCTGATCACTAGCGGACGGTCGTTCCATGCGTCCTGGACCTGGGTTATCCATTGGCATGATATCAGCCGGGTCTGGGCGCTGAATATTCACATACAGGGTAGTGCCGCTTTCGGCCGGACCGGTTCCACTCTCACCGATGATATCCGGTACGGTCGCCAGCACCATGGCGTGCAGCGCCACGGAGACAAGCAGGCTGGTTGCTTTTATACCGGAACTTCTCTGGATCATTACTGAATTATCCCCGAAATGCCGCGCCTGCGCGACCGGATATGGGGGCAGGATATTTATTTCGGTTTTGTCCCTACTACACTACATCTAATAGACGTAGATGCTATGCTTAATAATATTAATACTTGTGACATATGTCATTATTGGGCAGTAGAGGATTTAGGGGTAGGGCAAATATATGACCGCGTCTGTTGAGACCATACTAAGTGGTACAAATCTTACCTTTGTGGCCGAGGTCTATTCCAGGTATTTACAGGATAAAAACTCGGTCGATCCCAGTTGGGCCAGTTTTTTCCATGAGCTGGGTGATGACGCGAATTCGGTCCTGAGAGATCTGCACGGGGCCAGCTGGAACCGGGACGGGTCAGGCGTTATAGGTAAGGGCATGCCAGAGGTTGGAGTTGAAGCCGTTGCCACTGCCACGATAACTGTTACAGATGTCAGCCCGTCTACCAGGGCGGCCACCCTGCAATCCATCCGGGCCCTGATGATGATCCGCGCCTACCGGGTGCGGGGCCACCTGATCGCCCGTTTCGATCCCCTCGGTCTGGAGGGCAACGACAGCCACCCGGAACTGGATTACCGTAGTTACGGCTTTACCGATGCTGATCTGGACCAGCAGATCTTTATCGACCATGTGCTGGGACTGGAGTTCGCCACCCTGCGCCAGATCATGCAGGTCCTGAAGGATACCTATTGCGGCAATATTGGTGTGGAGTTCATGCACATCCAGGAGCCGGACCAGAAGTCCTGGATACAGCGTCGTATCGAGGGCATACACAACCAGACCCAGTTCACCGAAAGGGGCAAGCGCGCCATATACGAGCGCCTAGTGGAGGCGGAAGGTTTCGAGCAGTTTCTGCACATCAAACATACCGGCACCAAGCGTTTCGGCCTGGACGGGGGAGAGAGCCTGATCCCGGCACTGGAGCAGATACTCAAGCGCGGCGGTCAGCTCGGGGTAAAGGAGGTGGTGATCGGTATGCCGCACCGGGGCCGGCTGAATGTATTGGCCAACGTGATGCACAAACCCTATCGTGCCATCTTCTCCGAGTTTCTCGGCACCCCATCCAAACCCGATTCGGTACAAGGCTCGGGTGACGTGAAGTACCACCTGGGCACCTCGGCCGACCGTGAATTCGACGGCAACCATATCCATCTCTCCCTGACCGCCAATCCCTCACACCTGGAGGCGGTGAATCCGGTGGTGCTGGGCAAGGTACGGGCCAAGCAGACCCAAAACGACGATCTGCACAAACATCATACCCTGGGGCTACTGATGCATGGAGATGCCGCCTTTGCCGGCCAGGGCCTGGTGCCGGAGAGCCTGGATCTGTCCCAGCTTCATGGCTATAGAACCGGTGGCACCATCCACTTCATCGTAAACAACCAGATCGGCTTTACCACCAGCCCGGCGCACTCGCGTTCCTCACCCTATCCGTCGGATGTGGCCAAGATGATCCAGGCCCCGATCTTCCACGTGAACGGCGACGATCCGGAGGCGGTGGTGCACGTGGCCAGGATCGCCACCGAGTATCGTCAGGAGTTCAAACACGATGTGGTCATCGACATGTTCTGTTACCGGCGCTATGGCCACAATGAGAGCGATGAGCCCTCCTTCACCCAGCCCATCATGTATAAGGCCATTGCCGAGCATAAGACCACGCGGGAGATATACGCCAAACGTCTGATAGAGGAGGGGCTGCACACCCAGGAGAGTGCGGATCAGGTGGCCTCCGATTTTCGCGCCCACCTGGAGCGGGCGTTTGCACAGGCGGATAGCTACAAGCCGGACCGGGCCGACTGGTTGGGGGGCAGATGGGAAGGTCTCTCAACCCTACAGGATGAGGAGGAGTTCAAGCAGTACGACACTGCGGTACCGATCAATATCCTGCAACAGATAGGCAAGGCCATTACCACCTTTCCGGATGGGTTTGCCGTACATCGAAAACTGGTACGCCAGTTGAAGAGCAAACGTGAGGTGATCGATTCCGGTCAGGGCATAGACTGGGCCACGGCAGAGGCACTGGCGTTCGGTGTCCTGCTGAGTGAAGGCACGCCGGTGCGGCTATCCGGACAGGACTCGGGACGTGGCACCTTCTCACAGCGCCATTCGGTCCTGGTACATCAGGAGGATGAGTCACGCTACATACCTCTTAATAATATAAATCTGGGCCAGGCCCATTTTGAAGTGATAGACAGCCCCCTGTCCGAGGCGGCCGTGCTCGGTTTTGAATACGGTTATACCTTGTCCGATCCCATGACCCTGGTGCTGTGGGAGGCCCAGTTCGGTGATTTCGCCAACGGCGCCCAGATGATCATCGATCAGTTCATCTCTTCCGGCGAATCCAAGTGGCTGCGCATGTCCGGCCTGGTGCTGCTGCTGCCACACGGCTATGAGGGTCAGGGTCCGGAACATTCATCCGCCCGGCTGGAGCGCTATCTGCAGCTCTGCGCCCAGGACAACCTGCAGGTGGTGAACATCACCACCCCGGCCAACTATTTCCATGTCCTGCGAAGACAGATACGTAGAAACTTCAGGAAGCCGTTGATCGTCATGGCGCCCAAGTCATTGCTGCGGCATAAACTCTGCGTAAGCTCCCTGGATGAGATGGGGCCGGATACCCAGTTCCAACGGGTCATAGGCGAGACAGGGAAACTGGTCGATGCAGATAAAGTAAAACGGGTGGTGCTCTGCAGCGGCAAGGTCTACTACGATCTGCTGCAGGAGAGGACAGAACGCAAGATCGACGATGTGGCCATCATCCGGGTGGAACAGATCTATCCATGGCCGCGCGACCTGCTGGTGGAACAGATCGGACAGTATCCTAATGCCGATTTGGTATGGTGTCAGGAAGAGCCGGCCAACATGGGGTCCTGGCAATTTGTCCTACCCAGGTTGCAGTACATCCTGGATATGATAAGTTGCGAGAACAGACGTCCGATATACATAGGACGGGCCGCGTCCGCCTCCACGGCCACCGGTTATATGGCGGCACATACCAAAGAACAGCAACTGCTTGTAGAGCAGGCCCTGACCTGGGATATATCAGAACTGCCGCAGCCGTTTAAGCGGGAGGCGAAACTGAGCGAACTGGCTCAGAACTATTTTAAAGAGTGTTCCTAGAAGAGTAATAACCAACATCGAGGATGCCATGACGACCGAGATAATCGTACCGACCGTCGGTGAATCCATAACCGAGGCCACCGTACTCAAGTGGCTGAAGGCAGTGGGCGACACCGTCACCCAGGACGAGCCGCTGGTGGAACTGGAGACGGATAAGGTGACGGTAGAGGTGAATGCACCTGCTGCGGGTGTGCTGGAAAGCATCCTGGCGCCAGAAGAGACGGATGTAGAGATTGGTGCGATCCTGGGGACCATCGCGGAAGGTGCGGTGGCGGAAGGTACTACCCAGGCTGACACCGCAGGGGCCAAAGAGAAAGATCCTGATACGGAAAAGGGTGAAGAACCGGCCATGGCGCCATCCGTAAGGCGTCTGGTGGAGGAGCACCATCTGGACCCGACAGCAATAGAGGCCACAGGAAAGGATGGACGCCTGACCAAGGGCGACATCCTGGCCAATATTCAATCCAACAAGGAGCGCATGAAGGGGCGAAGTCACGAATCGGAAAGTGAGAAAGGGTCTACCGCATCCAGGCCTGAACCGGCTTCTGCCCCATCGGCACAGATACCTCCTGCCGTGGCCGCACCCAGAGAGGAGAGGGTGCGGATGTCACGTTTGCGCAGGAGGGTGGCGGAGCGCCTCAAGGATGCCCAGAACACCGCAGCCATGCTCACCACCTTCAACGAGGTGGATATGACCGCAGCCATGGAGATGCGCAAAAGGTACAACGAGGCCTTCGAAAAGAGACATGGCGTGAAGATCGGCTATATGTCCATCTTCGCCAAGGCCTGTGTGGTGGCGCTGCAGGAGTACCCGGCCATCAACGCCGAGATCAGTGGTGATGAGATCATATACAAGAACTACTACGACATCGGCATCGCGGTAGGTACGGAGCAGGGGCTGGTGGTGCCGGTGGTGCGTGATGTGGGCGGTATGAGCTTCGCCGGGATCGAACAGCAGATCCGTGACTACGGCATGCGCGCCCGTGATGGCCAGCTCTCCCTGGATGAACTCCAGGGCGGGACCTTTACCATCACCAACGGAGGGGTCTACGGTTCCATGATGTCCACCCCCATACTCAATGTCCCGCAATCGGGTATATTGGGTATGCACAACATCGTACAGCGGGCCATGGTGATGCCGGATGGCGGTATCGAAGCCAGACCCATGATGTATCTGGCCCTTACCTATGACCACAGGATAGTGGACGGCAGAGAGGCGGTGGGCTTCCTGGTACGGGTGAAGGAGTGCGTGGAAGATCCGCGCCGCATCATGCTGGATGCATAACAAGACAAACAACTAAGGTAGATATTAATGAGTGAAAGCAGTTTTGATCTGGTGGTGATCGGTGGCGGTCCCGGCGGATATGTAGCGGCCATCCGCGCCGCTCAGTTGGGTATGAGCGTGGCCTGCGTGGAAAGGCGCGGTACCCTGGGCGGCACCTGTCTCAATGTCGGCTGTATACCATCCAAGGCACTGTTGCAGTCGTCCCATCACTACGAGACCGCGAGCAAGGAGTTCGCCGCCCACGGCATCAAGACCACCGGTCTGGAAGTAGACCTGGAGACCATGCTTAACCGCAAGAACAAGGTGGTGGCTGATCTCACCAAGGGCATAGAGTTTCTGTTCAAGAAGAACAAGGTGACCTCCATCCAGGGCACCGCTGTCCTGGCCGGTGCCGGCAGGGTAGATGTAACCCTGTTGGACGGTGGTGATCAGCAGCTAAACGCGGCCAGCATCCTGATCGCCACCGGTTCTGCCGTGGCGCAGCTTCCAGGGATCGAGATAGATGAAGAGCGGATCATATCCAGTACCGGCGCGCTGTCTCTGAGTAGCGTTCCTTCCAAGATGATAGTGATCGGCGGTGGCGTGATCGGACTGGAGCTGGGCTCGGTGTGGCGGCGTCTGGGTGCCGAAGTGACAGTCGTGGAGTTCATGGACACCCTGCTGCCCGGGATGGATGGGGACATCTGTAAGCAGATGCAACGCAGTATGAAGAAGCAGAAGATGGATATCAGACTGTCAACCAAGGTTACGGCCGCCGAGAAGAACGAGTCCGGCGTAACCCTCACCATTGAGTCGTCCAAAAAGGGTACAGAGACACTGGATGCGGATGTGGTGCTGGTGGCTGTAGGACGCATCCCCTACACCGAAGGTCTGGGTCTGGATGGTGTCGGTGTCGCCACCGACGACAAAGGCTTCATCCAGGTGGACGAAAACTTTAAGACCAGCCTGGACGACGTCTATGCCATCGGAGATGTCATCGGCGGGGCCATGCTGGCCCACAAGGCGGAGGAGGAGGGTGTTGCCATCGCCGAACTGCTGGCCGGCAAACCGGGACATGTGAACTATGCGACCATCCCCGGTGTGGTCTACACCTGGCCGGAGGCAGCGAGCGTGGGTCGTACCGAAGACGGACTAAAGCGGGACGGCGTCTCTTATAGGGCGGGCAAGTTCGCCTTCAGCGCCAACTCACGGGCCCGGGCCAACGGCGATAGCGAGGGTTTTGTAAAGATCCTGGCCGATGCCGAGACCGATAAGGTGTTGGGTGTACATATAGTCGGGCCGGGTGCTGGCGAACTGATCGCCGAGGCGGTAAGCGTCATGGAGTTCGGCGGCTCTGCGGAGGATATTGCCCGCACCTGTCACGCCCACCCGTCCCTGAGCGAGGCGGTGAAGGAGGCGGCGCTGGACGTGGACGGCAGGGCGATACATGCTTAGAAGGGCTGTGTGGTAGCCCGCTCCTGCTGGCGATAACCGTGCATAATCTATCGCCCAGAGGACTGGGCTCTGACCCACAGGGATGTGGGGAATGCACATGGATTGCCAGGAGCAATCAGTGCCTACAATATGAATCAGAAGATATTAATAATGTTAAGGAACTAGTATGAAACAAACCCTGGCAGTCATCTTCCCCGGTGGGAAAAAGGTAGATGTCGATCTGGAAGGTGTAAAGATTGAGACGGACCAGTCCCCGGCGCACGGCGGAGCAGGATCGGCCCCGGAACCGTTCGCCCTTTTTCTGGCATCCCTGGCCAGTTGCGCCGGCATATTCGCCCTGGGTTTCTGTCAATCGAGAGAGCTGCCTACCGAAGGTCTGGCCATCGATATGGAGTGGGAGAACGAGGACCAGCCACCGTTCGCCGCCAAGGTGATATTCCGTGTCACCTTGCCAAAAGACTTCCCGGAAAAGTATCGTCCCAGCATCATCAGATCCATCGAGAAGTGCAAGGTGAAGTACTACATAAATAATCCGCCGGAATTTAGTATTGAGGTGGGGTGAAGCTACATCGTCATCTCGCAACTTGATCGTGCCAGTAGGAGTTCTGTAAAAAGCAAGCCGCAAATAAACGCCAATAACCGAGAATGAACGCAAAATTAGTTGATCCTATTCTTAATGGGAGAGGACCAGGGATAAGGAGATATTCTAGTAAGTTCCGTCATCGTCATACCCGCGAAGGCGGGTATCCAGGAATCATACCCTATCTGCGTAAGGAAGAAGGGTTGGGGATGAGAAAAGTTCTGGAAAATTTCTGGGGACACAACACATAATTCTTCCAGTTAAACTATTTTTATCCAACAAGGCCAAACCATGTTCATAGTATCTTTAACCTATAAGGCCGATCTCGAAGAGGTCGATAAACATCTGGATGCCCATGTGGAGTATCTCAAGCAGGAGTACGCTGCAGGGTCCTTCATCGCCTCGGGCAGGAAGGTGCCCAGGACCGGCGGTGTGATTTTGTCAGCTGTTAGTAGCAGGGATGAACTGGAGGCAATCCTGGCACGGGACCCGTTTAACCTGGCGGGAGTAGCGGATTACGCTATCATAGAGTTTGTTCCCAGCATGGTGGCGTATGGCTACGAGCTTTTGCAGCAATAGCATGCTATAAAGATGCAAACAGTTGTACACAATCAGGGATCATTTTTGAGGGATAAAAAATCAAATACCTCTGGCTAACAATCTATTTCACAATCCTGATCTGGTCCGGCATCAACCCCAAAGACCAATTCACATGGTTCCTGGAGGTGGTGCCTGCGCTTATCGGAATTGTCCTGATCGTTGCCACCTACAGGTCATTCCGGCTGACTCCACTGTTGTATTTCTTCATCCTGATGCACTGTCTCATTCTGATGGTGGGCGGCCACTATACCTATGCCGAGGTGCCGCTGTTCGACCACCTGTTCGGCGCGGTAAGGAATAACTATGACAAGGTGGGGCATTTCGCCCAGGGGTTTGTGCCTGCACTGTTGGCCAGGGAGATATTGATCCGCAAGGGCGTGGTAAACGGAGATATGTGGCGCAACCTGTTTATCATATCCATTTGCCTGGCCTTCAGCGCTTTCTATGAACTGATAGAGTGGTGGGTGGCGTTGGCATCCGGCGAAGATGCCGAGGCATTTCTGGGGACGCAGGGCTATGTATGGGATACCCAGTCGGATATGTTTCTGGCTCTGATCGGGGCGATCTGTTGCCTGTTGATTCTATCCAGGGTGCATGACAATCAGCTCAGAAGAGTAACGACCTAGGTCAATAGGATATGACTATGCCAACCACACGCAACCAACTAATAGAACTCATCGAGCAGGGACGTATTCCTTCAGATAAGATCGATGCCGCAGTTGCTGCGGTAGAGATATTTCCCGACGGCAAAGGGTGGCTGAGTTTTATCGATCGCCTTCTGATGTGGATCGGCGGCCTGGCGCTTGCCTTTTCCGCCATGTTCTTTATCGCCTATAACTGGGATGAGCTGGGACGGTTTACCAAATTCGGCATGGTGGAGGCACTGGTCATCCTGGCTGTATTGGCCTATTGGAAACTGGACGAGGATAAGGTTGCCGCCAAGGTGGCACTGCTTATGGCCAGCATCTTTCTAGGTGTTCTGCTGGCACTGTACGGACAGACCTATCAGACCGGGGCAGACCCCTGGCAACTGTTCTTTAACTGGGCACTGTTGATGCTGCCCTGGGCCGTCATCGGACGCTTTCCGGTCATCTGGATTCTGTGGCTTTCCCTGCTCAATATCACCGCCATGCTCTATGCCTCTACATTCCTGTTTAGGTTTTTTCCGAATGCTGACCCAGTATGGCTTCTGTTCGCCCTTAATAGCACTGCGTTGGTTGTCTGGGAGTTGTTGAGCAACAGGTGGTCCTGGCTGGCGGAACGCTGGGCCGTTCGTCTCTTGGCGGTCGGAAGTGGTCTGTCCATTACCTGGTTGAGCATATTTGCGATCTTTGAAAGTCATGCCGGTATGTTGCCTGGGTTGATATGGCCTATCTGGATGCTCTGTATGTATTTTGGTTATAGGAAGATCAGGCAGGACCTGTTCATGCTTGCCGGTACGGCCCTGTCCGGTATCGTCGTGATCATATGTTTCGTTGGCAAACAGATACTGCACGACATGGAAGCTGGAGGCTTTTTTATCCTTGCCATAATGATAATCGGCATGGGGACGGGAGCTGCCATATGGTTGCGTAACCTACATCGGGAGTTTCAATCATGAACATAGAGGGCACAAAGGTATGGGATATATTACTCCGGAACGGCATAGTTCAAGGGGAGGTGCCGGCATCTGATGAGCTCATAGAGTCTCCCTGGTATATAAAGGTGCTACTTGCCATCTCCGGTTGGCTTGCATCACTGTTTCTGCTGGGTTTTCTGGGTGTCGGGTTCGAGCTTATCTTTCGTAACGCAGCCGCGTCGGTGATAGTTGGATCTATCCTGATTGGAGTCGCCTTTGCATTGTTGCGCATGCCTAAGAACGAGTTCTATGAACACGTGGCCCTGGCGGTGAGTCTGGCCGGTCAGGCCCTTATCGTCTGGGCAATCTTTGATAACACCCATAAAGAGACCAGTTGGATATTGACCTGCATATTCCAGTTGCTGTTGGCACTGGTAATGCCCAATTTTATCCATCGGGTATTTTCATCGTTCTTTGCCGCATCCAGCCTCTCGCCGGCACTGGCCATGTCAGGTTTTCCGTATATATCCGGCAGCGTGATTATGTTTGCAGCGGCATGGTTGTGGCTGCATGAATTCAACTATAAACATCATATGTCCAGGCAGAGGGCTATTGGTTACGGCCTGGTGCTTGCGTTGATTCAGATAAAGGGATCGGCCCTATATCGCTACAGCCTGATTGGACTGTTTGGAACAGATCGCAAGATAAATGTTTTGGTGCAACCCTGGGTGGGAGAGGTACTGGCCGGCGCGGTTACTCTCTATGTTGTCTGGCATATCCTGCGCCGACTCGGACAGGGTATGTCCAGTCCAACAGCCATTGTGGCTATGATGGGTACGGTCTTGCTGTCTGCAGCCTCTATGGAGGCGCACGGTATTACTGCGGGCATGCTGGTTTTGTTGCTGGGTTTCGCCGGGAGTAACCTGGTGTTGATGGGGCTGGGTGTCACCTCGCTGCTCTTCTTCATCTCTTCCTATTATTACCAACTGCACGCCACGCTCCTGGATAAATCCATAACCCTGCTGATGGTCGGCCTGGTCTTGCTGGCTGCGCGCTGGTTGTTGTTGCGCATGATGCCAAAGGATAGGGAGGTGCAGCATGGCTAGGATCATTGCACTGGTATCACTGGTATTCGTGCTTGGGTTGGTCAACTGGTCGATCATGAAAAAAGAGGACCATCTGGCTAATGGCAGGGTGGTATATATGGAACTGGCGCCTGTGGATCCGCGTTCACTCATGCAGGGCGATTATATGGCCCTGCGATTTCAGATTGGTGCCAAGATCTATGCTGCATTGCCAAAAAGCAAGGTATATAGAGGTTGGAGACAAAATGTTGCCACTTCTGATGACGGCTATGTGATCGTGAAGCTGGATGAGAACAATGTTGCATCTTATCAGGCCATACACGCGGGTCAGTCCCTGGCCGATGATGAGATATTGATGCGTTACCGGGTAAGAGGTGGATCAGTCAGATTTGCCACCAACGCATTTTTCTTTCAGGAAGGAGATGCGGAAGTCTATCAACCGGCGCGTTATGGTCAGTTCAGGGTGGATGCGGATGGTGAACTGCTATTGGCCGCCATGTATGACAAGGACCTGAAAAAACTGGAGCCGAAGGACGATCACTCCAGGCAGGGGCAATAACTGGATCGTGAATATACAGTACTTTGATTAGTGCCTAAACTGGTCCACCAGCCCTTTTAGTTTTCCCGCCTGGGTATTCAGATCACGAGTTAAAGACACAATCTGTTCGGAACCTGCTGACATCTGACTGCTGTCCGCGTTGATTGATTGTACGTGCCGGTTTACGTCATTCACCATCGAGTGTTGGAAGGATGCGGTTTCGGCAAATGAGCGATTACGTTCTGATATGCTCCTGATGTCTCCTGAGATCTCGGCCAATAGCTCGGCGGTGTGCTCGAACTTCATTTCAGTACTCTCAGCCTGGGAACGTGCTCCTTCCATGGCCTGGACCGCATCTCCCGATCCTTGCTGCAGTTCGCTGATTATTGCCGCAATCTCTCCAGTGGATTGCTGGGTGCGCGTTGCCAGGGTACGCACTTCGTCTGCTACCACGGCAAAGCCGCGCCCCTGTTCACCGGCACGGGCTGCCTCTATGGCTGCGTTCAGGGCCAATAGATTGGTCTGTTCGGCTATATTCCGTATGACATCCAGGACACTGCCGATACTGTCGTTTTTCTCCTCCAGTTCACTGATCACCTGAGATGCGTGGTTAATGCTGATGGAGAGGGTGGATATGGATCCGATCGCCTCGGTGGCTATCAGGGCGCCTTCACGTGCCTTGCTGTCGGCGTCCTCAGTAAGGGAGGCGTTCTCAGATGCAGACTCCGCGATCTGCTGTACGGTATCACTTAGTTCATTGATGGTTCGCGCCACGTGATCTGTTTCAGCGGTCTGCCGAGAGGCGGATTCCATTCCCGCATCACATACGGTTGCCAACTGCTTGGATCTATCTCCCAGTTGTGTGGCGGATGCCCCGATCTCTTTGATCATTCCACGCAGATTGCTGGTCATCAGGTTAAAACTGGAAATGATCTCGCCTACCAGATCATCACTCCTGATTGTACATTCATGCGATATGTCCCTGTTGCTGATGGCATGGGCCACGTCAGAGATCCTTCTCAGTCGCCGTAGCAGTATCTGCTTGCATAGCAGGTAGTTCACGACTCCTATGGAGAGACCTGCCACGATACAGCCTATGGTGAACCATGTTTTAGCCCCTGGGTGCCAGTCAACGAAGATGTTTGCATAAAACGGGAAGATCAGACCCATCAAAAGGCCAAAGGCTAGATACGAGAAAAATAGATTTCTCAATATACTCGGCTTCATTGTTCTTGTGTCTCCTTAGGGAGTTGCAAATGCCACACGTTTCCATTTTTGTCAGCGATTATTACGATTATTATTAAACGCCGTTTGTGGAATCGGGTTACTTACTTAGTGTTTTCGGTTGGAGAAGGAAAAACTTTAGCTTTATATAAGGGGATATCGCTTAGGCCTGAGGTTTACAGCGCCCATTAGATAATGGATGATAACGATTGGTTAAGAAATGGATGGCAAATGAGATTCAAAGGCGTTCACCACGTAGAATTTTCCGTCATGGACTATGAGAACTCGGTCGAGTTCTACGACCGCATGTTCGGATGGTTGGGTTATAAGAGCTTCTGGACCCTGGATATCGGTTACCGCTCAACCTATTACATGGCGCGATTCCCGCTACCACACAGCTATATCGGTATCCAGCCGGCAAAGCAGGGAGACAGGCTGAATCATGAAGAGCACTCCACCGGCATACACCATATCGCTTTATGGGCGCGCAGCAGGAAGGAGGTGGATGCGTTCTACCGGGAGTTCCTCCTCAAGGAGGATGTGGTTGTAACGGAGAGCCCGGCCGCATATCCAATCTATGCACCTGGATATTATGCCGTATTTTTTGTCGATCCTACCGGCATTCGCTGGGAACTGGCATACACACCGCGCATACCCATGCCGTGGGATATCCTTAAATCACTAAGGTCAGCCAAAGAGTTGCAGAGACAGCACCAGGAATGGAAGCGGCATCCGGCTAAAGAGATGATGCGTACTCTTCCTACGAGAGGAGATCTGGATAATAGGCACTAGAAGTTGTTTTCACTACCTATCTGGTACTGAATCCAGAGACAGATGGAACAGAGACTCCTATTCTTTCAGCTCCATCGTTCTGATATGGGTGGCACGTCTGCTGCCATCGTGATCTATGATTAGGTATTGGATTGCTTACTTGAAGCTTCCGTAATAGTTCACCAGTGCCTCAACATCCTCAGCATGAACCTTTTCCAGACGGCGTTGCATCTTTTTTGGTATCGGGCGCTTACCGGACATGAACGCCTTGATTGCTTGTCTTAGGTAGGGCATCCACTGACCGGCTGGCATGCCTGCATCGTCCTCGGCCAGGGTTCCTCCCTCGGAATGGCACTTCTCACAGTATTTGTCATGTATCTCTTTGCCTTTTTGGGCCAGTGCCGGGTCGAATGTTTGGTCGGCGCGTATAAATCTCTGCTGCGAGAAGTAGTCTGCAATGGCCTTGATTTCCTCATCGTTTAGCTTCTTTACGATCTTACACATATCGCTTTTCTCGCCCTTTTTTTCGCCAGCACGATATTCTGTTTCCGGGCAATCACGCTTGCCGTCCCGATAATATCCTAGGTTATTTTCCAGAAACTCGACGGAATTGCCGCCAATGATAGGTATGTCAGACTCCTTACTTGCCCCTGCCTTGCCATGACAGTCGCCACATACGGATACTAATTTCTCAACATCTGCGGCTTGAGCAGCAGCGATTAACAGATATCCAGCAACAATTAGCCCTATCCTGAATACGTTAGTGCGATATGGATTTGATTTCATGCTATATCCTCTCATTGGCTGAGCCAACACCAGCCCAATGTATGCTGAAGAATGATCTATCTGTTAAATTTCAAACTCGGCCCAGATAGGGCAGTGATCTGATGGACGGTCCATGGAACGGATGTCGTAGGCTATACCTGTGTTAATACAGCGTTCGCTGAGTCCTTTGGTCGCGAGGATCAGGTCGATACGCAGACCGCGTTTCGGTTCACTATCGAATCCCCGGGAGCGATAGTCAAACCAACTAAAGATGTTGTCCGTATCCGGATAGTGGTTGCGGAATGTGTCTTCCAGACCCCAATCCTTGAGACGCTGTATCCATGCACGCTCTTCCGGCAGAAAGCTGCACTTGCCGGTTCGCAACCAACGCCTGGCGTTGTCTTCACCTATGCCAATATCGCTGTCAACCGGTGCGATGTTCATATCACCGATGACTAACAGGGGATCATCCGGCGTGAAGTTATCCGCCAGATATTTCATCAGATCCGAATAAAATTTCTCTTTGGCGGGAAATTTCGTCGGATGGTTACGTTCGTCACCCTGTGGGAAGTAGCCATTGATAACTGTCAGCGTTTGACCTTCATCCAGATCATAACAGGCGCTGATCAGACGGCGTTGGGCATCCTTCGGATCGAATGGAAATCCTTTTTGAATGCTGGAGGCTGGATGTTTGGATAGGAGTGCAACCCCATAGTGGGTCTTCTGGCCGAAATAGTTTGGCGTGTATCCCAGCTCTGTGACCATATCCAGAGGGAAGTCCTCATCCTGAACCTTGGTTTCCTGAATGCCTATTATGTCAGGATCATATCTCTGTTTTAGGGCCTCTAATTGATGTTGCCTAGCGCGAATTCCATTGGTATTGAAGGAAACTATCTTGATAAGCACTTTGTTTTCCTGTGGTGTTTGAACTAAGAAACTATGGTCTATAGTTGTGATTACAGGGTAAAATCCTGAATCATTATGCAAGTACAGATGGTCATACATTCTAATAATGAATCCGCTTGATTACTACCGGGTCAGGATTGCAACTGGCGAGGCACTGGCCGATGAGTACCAGGCCAATGTAGTGGAGTCATTGCAGGACCTATACGAACGTCTGATAAAGGCTGACAAGCAACAGTCATCGGGTATTTTCGGTAGGTTGCTTGGTATGAAAAATGGTGAAACAGCACTTGAAAAAGGTTTGTACATCTGGGGTGGGGTAGGTAGCGGTAAGACCTGGCTGGTGGATATCTTCTATAACCAGCTGCCGATCAAGGCGAAGATGCGTAGCCATTTTCATCACTTTATGAGAGAGACCCACGAGGCCCTGGAAAAACTTAAAGGACATAGAGATCCTCTGGATATCTATGCCGAACATCTTTCAGAAAAGATTCGGGTACTCTGTCTCGACGAGTTTATCGTCACAGATATAACCGATGCCATGATCCTGGCTCAGCTACTCAAGGCTCTTTTCGCCCGTGGCGTAACCCTGGTTACCACATCCAACACCATGCCTGATCACCTATATGAAAATGGTCTGCAAAGAGATAATTTTCTCCCAGCCATTGAGATGTTGAAACATAATACCAAGGTGATACATCTGGATAGCGCCATTGACTATAGGTTGCGCTATCTGGAGCAGGCCAAGGTCTACCATACTCCGCTTGGACCGGAGGTGGATGATCTACTGGCAGAGGAGTTTGGGAGTCTGGCACCTGAGGATGGAAGTGAAGGAGGATCTGTCCATGTCTTCGGTCGTGATATACCGATAAAACGAATGGCGGACGATATTATCTGGTTTGATTTCATGGCCCTGTGCGGTCCACCCAGAAGTCAGGCTGATTATCTGGAGATAGCACGTTGCTATCACACTGTAATTATCTCGGATGTCCCGATTCTGGATCCATCCTTGGATGATGCCACCAGGCGTTTTATCTATTTGATTGATGAGTTCTATGATAGAGGGGTAAAGCTGATATTAAGTGCAGCCACCTCTCCAGAATCACTATACCAGGGTAAGAGATTGGCCTTCGATTTCAAGAGAGTGAAAAGTCGTCTGCTGGAGATGCAGTCAAAGGCCTACCTTGCGTTGGAACATAGGCCATAATACAAAGCATTTAAAGTGGTTCCTCAATAGGAGATGTTCCGATGGAAGGGAATGAAAATCATATTGGATTAAAGATCGTAAATCTTCATGAACAGATGCGCAGCGCGTGGCCGCATCTGTGTCGTATCGCCATTGCGATTTATGACGATAAGACAGACCTGTTAAAGACATTCGTTAATAGTACGGAGGGCGGTGAAACGCTTTCCCATTACAGCGTCAAGTTGGATTCGGTAAGGTCGCTTAAGGAATTGGCTGAGACACGCAAGCCACGGATAATCAATGATCTCAAGGTGCTGTCACCATCGAACTCGCCACACACAAAATGGCTTTTAGACCAAGGGTTTAGGTCAAGTTATACAGTGCCAATCCACGGACATGAAAGTCTTATCGGATTCCTGTTTTTTGATGCCGACAAGACGGATTACTTTGCCGATCTGATCGTTAATAACCTATCTGTCTACTCCGAACTGATTGGGGCGTTGCTTATAAATGAGTTCGCCCCGATACACACTCTCCGTGGTATCTTGAATACGGCGAAGCATTTTACCTACCAACGTGACGAAGAGACATCAGGACACATTCAGCGAATGTCCCACTATTCTCATCTTATAGCCATGAAACTGGCGGATCAGATGGACCTTTCAGATGATTATATCGAGTATATACTGCGTTATTCGCCGCTCCACGATATCGGTAAAATAGGAATACCGGACTATATTCTGCTAAAGGCCGGTCCTCTGACCATTGATGAATACGAGATTGCGCGGGAACATGTGCCAAGGGGACTTGAGATTATTGATGCCATAATCGACGAGTTCGATCTCGGGCATCTGGCCCATCTGGATATCCTGAGAAACATTATAAGTTGCCACCATGAGCGCTATGACGGTTCTGGCTACCCTCGAGGCCTCGTGGGTAAGGAAATACCGTTAGAGGGGCGTATTGTGGCAATTGCAGATGTCCTGGATGCCCTTACAGCCAGGAGACAGTACAAATGGGCCTGGGAATTTGATGAATCGGTAAATTATATCTGTGACAACGCCAAGACCATGTTTGATCCGGCATGTGTGTCGGTGGTGGATAAAAACAGGGCGGAGTTTAAAGACATCCTGATGACATTCCAGGAGTAGATAATACGCCTCACTCAACAAATTACCATGGGTTAGATATGGTATCTGCATGGTTATTATGCAACAATCAGATAAATCTCACCGTGTTGTACTATTTTGCCAATTTTTGATTGACAAAAGTCAATCGATTCAGCAGGATGTGTCATATACATCAATAAATATGTAGTGGGATGCAAATACAGTCATATATGTGGTGTGTCTCATAAACGTCGGAACCTGGAGGGGATATGCGAAACAAACAACATCTGGCTTTGGCTGCAGCTTTATTACTTGCCATACCTGGGGCATCCATGGCAACCAACGGGTATTTCTCTCACGGTTATGGTACCAAGAGCAAGGGTCTGGCCGGTGGCGGCGTAGCACTGCCACAGGATGCGATGGCAGCGGCGACCAATCCAGCCGGTATGGTGTGGGTCGGAGACAGGATGGATCTGGGTGCTGCGTTGTTTTCGCCGCATCGTAGTTACGATGCAGATAACACCCCTGGCGCTTCTTTGTTCCCAGTAATGGCTGGTGAATACGATAGTGACAATAACCTGTTTTTAATTCCGCATTTCGGTTGGAGCAGTATGCTGGATCAGAACAGCTCCTTCGGTATAACTGTCTACGGTAATGGTGGTATGAATACCGAGTATCCCAATGATGCATATGGTTGGGGTCCGGGACGCGGTGCATTTGCCGATGGAACTGCCGGTGTTGATCTATCTCAGATGTTTGTGAACCTTAGTTATTCCAGGAAGATAAACGACAAGGCATCCTGGGGCGCCGGTCTCATCCTTGCGGCACAGTCCTTCCAGTCCAAGGGTTTGCAGAACTTCAGTTCTTTTACTAACCATTTTGTTACTACAGGTAATGCTGCAACTAACCTGTCTGACAATGGACATGATATGTCATATGGTGCCGGTCTCAAGTTTGGTATCCAAGGTGAGGTTGCCAATGGACTGACACTGGCTGCATCCTACCAGACCAAGACATTGATGACTGAGTTTGACGACTACAAGGATTTATTCGCCGAAGATGGTGACTTTGACATCCCTGCTACAGCTACTATTGGTCTGGCCTGGCAGCCGAACCAGCAACACGCATTCACCTTCGATATTCAGCGTATCTGGTACAGTGGCGTGGAAGCTGTATCTAATCCAGTGAGTAATTTGTTTAGCTGTGCTCCTGGAGCTGCACAGTACTGTCTTGGTGGTGATGAAGGTGCTGGCTTTGGTTGGGATGATATGACCATATACAAGCTGGGATGGCAGTATCAGCCGAACGATCTATGGACTGTCAGGCTTGGCTATAGCCATACAGATCAGCCTATTAATTCGGAAGATGTTGTGTTCAATATTCTTGCACCGGCCGTGGTAGAAGATCACTTTACCATGGGTCTGACCCGTAAAATTGGAAAGAATCACGAACTGAACTTTTCCGCTATGTATGCCCCAAAGGTATCTGTTAATGGGAATAATGCATTTACTGCATCGCAGGACGTTGAGTTGGAGATGTATGAGGTAGAGGTAGAGGTTAGTTATTCCTGGTTGTTCTAATAAATATGCAGATATAAAAAAGCCCGCTAAACAGCGGGCTTTTTTTATGTTTATTCGAAGGTTAGTCAAGATAACCTGATGTAGGTGGCTCTTTCTGATTTACCTGGTTGATCTTGGCAGCCACCTTCTTGTCCTCTTTTTCATCCTGTTTATTCAGGACTACCGTACACTCCTTCGGGAGATCGGCAAGTCTGATGTCCCGCTTGGGTGCGACCTTTTCGCCAGGTTTCGGCACATGCCGATATGGTTTGTCAGACAGCCACCAGGCCAGCTTGGCATCGCACCCTGGACCCGGTGGAGGGGCAGGCTGATTCTTGCAACTACTATCCCCTTCGGGACAGGTCAGGCGCACATGGAAATGGTAGTGATGTCCGTACCACGGCCTTAGCTTGCTCATCCAGGATGATCTGTCCTTTTGTCCTTCTGACCAATCGCACATCTGTTTCTTGATGGCCGGATGGATAAATATCCTTGCGACCTTCTTATCCATGGCGGCACGGCGCAGCAATTTTGCATGATTTGTAGTCCAGGTCTTGGGGTTGATCTCACTGCGGCTCTTTATCATGGATACGGCGCTTACGTTCTCGCGTTCCTTATTGGTAAGGGTCTTCTCGGGTGCCTGTTTGAGCCAGATATCCACGTCCAGGCCCACCTGATGGCTGGCGTGTCCACCCGGCATGGGGCCACCTCTGGGCTGGGTCAGATCTCCCACCAGCAGTCCGGTCCATCCCTCTTTTTCCTTGGAGCCCTTTGCCAGTCTCTCGATAAAATCTATCAGATCAGGGTGCCCCCAAAATCTGTTTCTGCTTAGACGCATGGTTTGCCAACCAGGACCATTTGCCGGAAGTGCCTCGGCCCCGGCCAGGCACCCCTTCGCATAACTACCAATGGCATGGGGTTGCATTGGGGCAGGATCCTTTATGCTGCTAAACAGTTTTTTCGCCGGGGTGGAGGTGTTTCTCTTTATCTCCTTGGCCTCGACCAGGCCGGAGAGATTGAACATGATCACAAGACACAACAGGATTCTCAACGCTAACTCCTTCGTGGGCATATCGGCCCATGGGTATACGACATATATTGAAAAACTATAGTCAAAAAATCTTTAAAGGGGAGAGTATATTGATCCTAAATATAAATAAATGCAACGAAAAACATAAGGATAATAAACAGTTAGACGCAGAATGTTATTATTTTATGTGCGGTTAGCACGCTTTCCTATATGGACTATTCAATGGTTATCCGGCCAAAATGCGTGGCCAGCGTTCATGTACGGCATCTTCCAGTTCCGGTGTGATGGTCACTATATAGACACGCCTTTCGTTCTCTCCGTGGGCGATCAATCCCTGGATCCATTTTCCAGGGGTGATATCGAACCAGCGGCTGTGGCCCTCAATATCCCTCTCCATAAACTGGGACACCATCAGTTTGACCGGTGTGGGAAACCACCTGTCCCAGCGTCCGGCATAGATGGAATCCAGTCGTGCCCATCCCCCCAGAGGCAGATGTCCGTCCTGCTCTTTGCGACGGCCCCAGGGTAGTAGCTCAATGTTACCGGACCTCATTTTTACCGGCAGACATGATCTTGGGTTGGGAAAGTAGATGCGAACCTCTCTACCGTCGATAGTGTAATAGACTCCACCGCACATGATGATTCAGAGTATGGTCTCCCTATGCCCCGATGGCTTCCAGGCCGGTGCTATCACGTTAGGCATACGTGAGCGCAGCAGCAGGCGTGCCGGGGCCAGGGCAAATTCACCGTAGCGTCTGTTTATGTCGTCTCTGGCCTGGTTCAGGCGCTGCAGTTGTCCTCTATCTGGTGCGAACATATCTGTCTGCATATTGCTGGGGTGGGGGTCCAGGGCAGTAACCTGGACCTGAGAAACAGGCTCACCATGCCACTCTATGAGCATGAATCTGCGGCATATTTCCATAATATCTGGACCATGGTCCGTGGGCAGGGCAGGGCGATACTTGGCGGATATCCACCCTTCAGCGGCGCGCAACCCTATGAAGAAATGTCCTGCCAGGAAGTGGTGCCGACGCAGGCGGGCCGCTACCTTTTCGCACATATGCAGTAGAAAGGTCTGGATCAGGCTTGCGTCAGTTGTATTTGGTGGCATCACCTTACCGTGACCTATACTCTTAGGTGCTGATACAGATGTTTGGACCAGATCGGGGTCCAATCCCTGGGTCATAAGCCAGATGCGCCTGCCCAGGTTGCCAAAGCGTTTTCCCAACTCGCCTATGGGCAATCTTTTCATATCAGCGCAGGTGTGTACGCCCCTCTCGGCCAGAAACCCGCCTATGCCCCTGGATATTCCGCAGAGCTCTGTGACCGCTGCTGTGGCCAGGGTGGCACGTGATTTCCATGGCGGAATTATGGTCAGGCCATTGGGCTTGTTGAGCTTGGCGGCATATTTCGCGGTGGTTTTATCCCCACTGACCCCGATTGAGCATAGAACACCACCCGATACCTCCAATACGATCTGTTTTGCTATTCTGGCGATCTGTTCCGGTGAGCCCATCAGGCGCTGACAGTGGGTAATGTCCAGAAATGCCTCATCTACTGAAAACACCTCCACATCCGGGGTCAGCGTGGTAAGGGCATCCATGATATTGGATGATACCTCGGCATAACGTCTGGGATGAGATGGTATGCGAATAAAATCCGGACAGATGCGCTGTGCCTCACGTAGGCGCATACCTGTATGTACACCGAAGGCCCTGGCTTCATAGGAGCAGGTGATGATACAGGTACCTTGGGAGCCGTTGGTGATGCCGATTGGGCGGCCCTGCAGTTCCGGATTATCCACCTGTTCCACGCTGCAGAAAAAGGCATTCATATCCACTAATATGATGGCCCTGGGCCATGGGTTATCTGAGGAATTCATAATTGCTAACTGGATGTGTGTGACTAGGTAAATAGTATAGAACAAAAATAGAACATGCAATTTAAATTTTTTATTGATGCAATTCCTACTCAAGTATCAGTTTTACCGCTTCATCCAGCCTGTCGAGCAGCTGTTCAATATCATCTTCAATCTTATCTCTAGCTGCTTGCTCCAACTCTTGGGCGATATTTTTTATGGAAATGGCGGCACATATAGATGCGGATCCACGTAAAGAATGGGCTGTTTCAGATAGTTGATCCCAGTTGTGTGCTTGGGCGGCACTATGTATGGATTCAGATTGTTGCGTGATATCGATGCAAAATTGATTGAATAATTTTTGTGCCAGCTCCGGCTTTCCTCCTGCGATATTGATCGCTTGTGCAATATCGCGGATGACATCTTCTTTGGCGGATTCTGGTTCTGTTTCAGGTTTGGTATCTGTTGCATTTATGTCCTTGGAAGATTTGATCAGGTGGTTACTGATAACATCTATTAACATATTTTCATCTACCGGCTTTACTAGATAATCATCCATGCCGGACGATTCAACACGCTCCTTGGTCTCCGGCATTATATCGGCCGTCAATGCCACTATAGGGGTGTGTCTGGAAATGGTAGCCTCGTACTGCCTTATCTTCTTAGCTGCTTTCAGTCCGCTTACATTAGGCATATGTATGTCCATTAAAATAATGTCGTACTTATGACTTTGTGCAAGCTCAATGGCTTCATCACCATCAACTGCTTGGGTGATATTTGCTCCGAGATTCCGTAACAGTGTTGCTACAAGCTCCAGGTTTATTGGGTTGTCATCAGCAACCAATATATGAAAGTTGGCAAACAGATTATTTGACGACTGTATTTTATTCGATACTCTACGTCTGTTTTTTGCTTTTTGTTTTGGCTTGAGTTGCTTGTCTTTATCTAAAACATCATCGATTGTGCGTCTCAATGTGCTATTGCTAAGAGGTTTCGATAAGCAGATAGACTGTGTGCTTTTTTCAATATTATGAATTATTTCATGATCAGATGAGCTTAAGAGCACTATTACAGGTGGGTGACCGTTGCTGATTACAGGTTTCAGTCGTTCAATAATATATTTTTCATTTATCTCAGTAGCGGTAAAGCAGATCATGATGAAGGCCATATCACAAATGCTTTTTTGATCGATATCATCTAAATCGATATCCGTAACATCTATGCCCATGGCATTCAGATTATGACGCATGACCAGCCGGGACAATTTGTGATTATCTATAATTGCGCACTTGGTGTTGCTGAAATGTGTAGAGATTTGCTGATTGTTGGAATGATTATCGTTTGGTTGTTGCAGTTTTAATGTTACGGTAAATTCAGATCCTTCATCTTCATTACTGGTAACTGTAATACCCCCACCCATGGCATGGGCCAGCTTCTGGCTTATGCTAAGACCTAGTCCGCTGCCGCCAAATCTTCTGCTTGTTGATGAATCTGCCTGGTGAAAGGATTTAAAAAGATATTCCTGGGATTTTTTGCTGATACCTATACCTGTATCGGTAACAGTGAATTTTAAAATAACATCTCCATTGTCAGTATACTCGTCAACCATGACGCGGGTTATTATTTCGCCTTTCTCGGTAAATTTAATTGAATTGCTTACCAGGTTTACCAAAATTTGCCGTATTCTAAGTTCATCTCCAATCAGCTTCTTCGGTACATCAGAATAGATGAGGACCAGCAGTTCCAGGTGTTTGTCGTGCGCAGCAGGCGCCAGGAAGTTTATAGGATTTTCAAAACATTCCCGAACATTAAATTCGCTGTGCTCCGGCTCAAGTTTATCTGATTCAAGTTTCGAATAATCAAGGATGTTGTTGATTATTCCCAGAAGGTCAGCGGCAGATCTGGATACTGTTTGAACCATGTTCCGCTGTTCTACGGTAAGATCTGTTTTCAGGAGCAGATTTGTGAATCCGATTACACCGTTCATGGGTGTACGTATCTCATGGCTCATGTTTGCGAGGAATTCTGATTTTACCTTGTTGGCTTTTTGTTCCCTTTTCCTTGCAAGAACAAGTTCTACGTTTTGTATTTCAAGTTCCTCCATGGTTTGGGTTAGATCAGATGTGGCTTGCTCTATCTGTTTTTGTAAAAATTCATGCGCGTTTTCCAGCTCTGACGCCATGGCGTTGAAGCCTTCCTCAAGCGTACGAATTTCACCCTTGGATTTGGTGGGAACCCTTGCGGAAAAGTCTCCATGCTTCATTCTTATTACTGCTCGAGTAAGGCGTGTGATAGGGGAAACGATACGCTGGCTTAATATGCTTGCTATCATCCCTGAGACTATGAGCACAATAAGAACGAGTATAATGCTATTGAGTATTATCTTTTGATGGTCTGCCAGATCACTGTTATCTGTCATGACAACACTTGCAGTACCTAGTTCTACAATCTGCGTGCCTTCTTGTGATGGGTTGGTTTGCTCGGGATAGTCTGCAAGTTCAGAGACGGTGGTATCGTAAGCGATTTT
Organism: Sedimenticolaceae bacterium; assembly: GCA_050290785.1. Classification (GTDB taxonomy): domain Bacteria; phylum Pseudomonadota; class Gammaproteobacteria; order Chromatiales; family Chromatiaceae; genus JAAGZL01. The sequence continues at coordinate 90,696 of JBNKIR010000001.1, forward strand.
CGATGTAAATAGCTGTGAATTGTGCTTTATGGCTTTCTGGTTATCTTGCTCCTGTTTCTCTTTGCTTAATAGTACAGTTCCGTTCTGGTCATATAAATATATTGCGATAACGTTATCTCGCATCAATATGTTATTTGTACTTAATGTTAATGCGTCCTGATTACCGGAATATATTCCATACATGGATACTGCAGCCAGCTCTTTTGCTACGGCATTGCCACGTTCGATAAATGATTGCTGAAGTGTATCCAACTGAGAGTTGGTTATATATGCGCCCAGAGTGAATGCCACGATAGTTGTGGGAAACAAGATAAGAAGCAGCAACTTGGTTTTAAGCTTGGATGTTCGTTGTATACCCATTATCTTGCCTTCATGATCATGTTCTTGATGGCTGATGGTTGCTGCATGCTAATGTTCAGTGAGCGAATGACCCTCTTGTTTGTATCAACGGAAAAATATTTCGGGTAAGCTGGTGTGGATAGCTTGCGATTGTTTGATGCAAGAAAATTTATTATTTCTTCACCTATTTGCCATCCGATATCCTTTGGGGATGAATATATGGCTGCAGTGGCTCCAGATCTCACAAATGCTGCGGAATATCCGAACACAGGTATGTTGTGGCGATAGCTGGATAACAGGACGGTCATGACGGTTTTCTTGTTGTATACACTTGGGTCCGGTTGGGCTAGGAGCACATCAACTTTGCTATATATCTCCTCGAGATTTGAGCCTAGATTATTTGATGTGGTATTAATGATTGTTGGCTTTAGCCCCATGTCCTGAATAATTTTTTGCAGTTTATTTTTACCTACTCCGGAATAGCTTCCGAGCAAAACTCCAACTTTGTCTTTGCTCGGCAGTGCTGACTTGATTAACTGTAGTTGTCTTCTGATTGGCTGGTCTATATATATAGCCGATATGTTCTTGCTCGAACTGGATTTCCTTATGGTTGGATAGCTATGACTTGGAATGAGAGTGTATAGGACTGGTGAGTTTGTTTGGTGAGCATTTAATTGCATTGCCGCGTTAGTGCCCACAGTTACAATCAGATCCCATTTGCTATCCAGGTTAATAGAGTCTAGTTTGCGAATGTCGCTGGTTGATTTAATCGTTATAGAGAGATTGGTGCACTTTTCGTTATTAGATTGGCAGATTTGGTTAACGCGTTGTTCTGCTGCGTCAACGATACTATTGTATACATATGCCGATCCGCTCTTTATGAACAGTACTTTGGCCTCGGTTGCTCCATGCGCATCAGTAACGGTTAGGCAGGGAAGAAGTAGTATCAGTGTCCAGACTAAAGAGCGGGTGAATAGGTTTCTGGCAATATTGAACGATAAAGGGATACGGTAGGCTTCCATAGATGGATGCTTGTTTAGATGGGCAATGCGCGTCTTTATGATTATGTTAAACACGTCCATAGATATTGCTTATCATCCTTAATACTGATACATCCCTAAAACTTTATTCCAAGTTGTAGATAAAATTCTCTATCCGCTTTATTTATGTCGTAATACTCCTGGTAACCATCGTTAGTCACGTTGTGCATGATGGCTGAAACATCGATGGTTGCGTCAGGGAGGGTGAATGTTTTTCCTACGCGAAAATCCCATTTGTTATATGATTTGGTTTCATCCCCTGGTTCCAGCCAGGTGATTTTGCCAGTATGGTAAAAACCAGAACTTACTTGTATCCCGTTATCAAAGCGGTGGCTGGCTAATATGCCAAACGTCTCTTTGGGTACAATATTTTCCACATCGATATAGTTGTTCGGCACCCCACTTGAGTTGTAGTTTGAGACTTGCCATCCGTATGCGTGGAGTCGGCTATAAACTGCATGGATGTCTGTATTAGGTGATGGTTTGAAGTCCATCTGTAACTCTAATCCATTGATATTGACTTCACCGTCATTGTTGAAATTTCCGGCGCCATCATTTATTGCGCATGTCGGGCAGTTGGGAGTGTTATCCCAGGCGTAGTTAATTACTGGGCTTATTTTTTCATTGAATATCTTTACATCCATAGTGAGTGGGATATCTTTAAATGCTGCCATGTAACCAAGCTCTATTGAGTTGATCTCCTCTGGCTTTGGCACCCCTACGGTTTGATGCAATTGATATATAGGCAGTCCACCTACTAACGTACTGAATTTTAAATCTATCTGTTCCTCCCAAATATTCGGCATGCGATAGGCCCGGGAATGTGAGATGCGAAAAATATGGTTTTCCTTCAGAGAGTAATTCAATGCAACACGAGGAGAAAATAGTCCGCTGAATCCCTCGTATTTCTCCAGCATGGCGCCAAGATTAACCGTAATGTCATCCCTTGGTTTCCATTCGGCGTTTATAAACGCGTGCGCCTGGTTACGGATTGCGGCCGAATTATTGCCCAAGGTGTCTGGACTAACTGTGCTGTCATGGCGTAGTCCTGCACCCCAGGCCAGGCGCAGATCTTGTGTTGGCTTAAGCAGATGTTGGAATTCAAGTTCATATCTATCAGATTCGTAACCAAAACCAGTTACCAGATCGATTGGTCCTGTCGCAGGATGTCGAAATACAAATGAGTCATTTAGTTCTTTGTAGTTATGAAAAAAATGCAGGCTATATTCACTATCTTCATCGATAGTATGGATCCACTTGATTTGTTGAAAACTGGTAGTGCTGTCGGAATTTCTGGGAATATTCCAATCACTTCCAATTATTCCCTCTTGCTTAGTTCCTTTCGAATACCCGGATTGAAATGATAATTTATTGTCAGAATTGAACTGGTAATCACCACGAAAGCTAAGCCATTTATTGGAGGCATCATCATATCTTGTCTTTAATCCGTCTTTATCATCGTAGTTGATAGTTACACGATAATCGAGATTTCCTACCTTGCCGGCATTACGCGCAAGTATCTGGCGGGTGTTTTTGTCGCCCAATGTGGTTTTTACCAGTGTTCCATATTGTTGTGATGGGTCTTCGGTAATTATGTTGATTACGCCAGAGAACGAGTTTGATCCAAAGGAGGCAGCGTTGGATCCACGGATCACCTCAATACGTTTGATATCTTCAAGTGCAAGCGGAAGATCTGACCAGGCAACACCACCGGTAACCGGATTATATACAGAACGTCCATCTACCAGGACCTGCAGACTCCTGGAGTATAGGTCTGCGCGCCCGTGATAGGTGACAAAATACTCATCTCCACCAAAGTTGGCTACCTGCATGCCTGGAACCAGGCGCATAAGCTCAGGTATCTCCAGAGCACCTGATGCCCTTATCATCTCTTTATCTATGATGGTCATGGATACAGGTGTTTCTGAGACAGGCTGTTCCAGGCGGGTGGCCGTAAACACTACTGGTAGGTCGCTGAAAAAATACTCATCAGTGATGATGTCGCTATATCCGATAGCGGCATTGGCTGGAGTGTTGTCTAGGGTGTCTTTGGCGTTTTCAGATGCATTGACCGAATTGGTGTTTGTTTCGGCATTTGTCTTAGTCGTTGCCAAATTCTCTTCAGTTGTATCCGCTGTCGTATCTGTATCGGTTTCACTACTGGCCAGACAGTATGAAGTAGGCCACCCTCCCAAAGACATTATGCAGATAAGCGAACGCAGATATCGGTATATTCTAGAATTGTTTCTCAGCATGATGCATCCCTAAAACAATTGTGTAGTATGCTTCGTTATATTATGGATTCGAGCATTTCCATACAACAAATGTCGATTAAGTCCCTATAGTAGCATCGTTTTTGCCTCATGTTTTAAGTAGAATTGATGATATGAATTATATGACTATAGAACAGTGCATCGGAAACACTCCTCTTGTGCGCCTGCAGCGCCTACCCGGCGATACATCCAATACCATCCTGCTCAAACTGGAGGGCAATAACCCTGCCGGTTCGGTAAAGGACCGGCCGGCCCTGAACATGATAGGTATGGCGGAATCCAGGGGTAATATAACTCCTGGAGATACCTTGATTGAGGCCACCAGCGGTAATACCGGTATAGCCCTGGCCATGGCAGCTGCCATCAAGGGTTATCGCATGATTCTTATTATGCCTGAGAATATGACTAAGGAACGTAGATCCTTAATGAAGGCCTATGGCGCAGAGATCATCCTCACACCTGCGGATGGCAGCATGGAGGCGGCCATAGACAAGGCGCGAGAGATGGAGGCGGCAGGTGAAGGTGTCATACTGGATCAGTTCTCAAACCAGGATAACCCCATGGCCCACGTGAAGGGTACGGGCCCGGAGATCTGGCGGCAGACTGACGGCAAGATCACCCATTTTGTCAGCTCCATGGGTACAACCGGGACCATCATGGGAGTATCCAGCTTCCTGAAGGATAAAAACCCTGATATCCAGATAGTCGGGGTCCAACCCATGGACGGTTCCAGCATCCCCGGGATTCGTCGCTGGCCCAAGGAGTATCTGCCAAGGATATACGATGCGAAAAAGGTGGATCGGATCATAGATGTCAGCCAGGAGTCTGCCGAGGAAACCTCAAGAAAACTGGCAGCAACTGAAGGGATCATGGCCGGCATCTCATCAGGAGGTGCGGTTGCGGCCGCTCTGGAGCTGTCTGGAGAGGTTAGCGATGCCGTAATAGTGGTCATAGTATGTGATCGTGGTGACAGATATCTATCTACAGGCGTTTTTCCCGCTGATTAGGCTTTTACACGCATATAAACACATATTAATCAATTAGATATTGAATATATTTAATGTGCGCCATCATATTGATGACGCACTCAAATCAGCCGGGATTATCCAGAAGTGGCCAGATCAAGAAAAAAGAGATTACCTGCGGAACCTGTTAAGGCGAAGATAGATTCAATGAGCCACGATGGACGGGGAGTAGCCCATCTGGATGGCAAGACCGTATTTATCCAGGGTGCATTGCCAGGGGAAGAGGTGATGTTTACCTATTCCAGAAAGAAGCAGAGATATGATGAGGGGATAGCGACCGAGATATTAGCGGCCTCACCAGACCGGGTGGAACCACTCTGTAGACATTTCGAGATCTGTGGTGGATGCAGTATGCAACATGTTCACCCGGAGATGCAGATAGGATTAAAGCAGCAGAGCCTGCTGGACGCATTTGAGCGGGTGGGGAAGGTCGAACCAGCCGAGGTGTTTCCACCACTTATAGCGCCAGAGTGCTGGGGCTATAGACGCAAGGCCAGACTCGGGGTGAAATATGTACCCAAGAAGGGGCGGGTGCTGGTGGGTTTCAGGGAGAAGGGCTCCAGCTTTCTGGCAGATATCCACAGTTGCGAGGTATTGCACCCGAGGGTGGGGCATCTGCTCATGCCACTGAGTGATATGATTGGAACTCTGTCGATAAGGGATAAGGTGCCCCAGATCGAGGTATCCATGGGGGACGATGTGTGCGTATTGGTGTTTCGCGTACTGGAGCCTCCATCGGACAGAGATATAACCCTGCTGGGGAAATTCGGCGCCGAGCACGGTATGCACATCTATCTGCAGGAGGCCGGTCCCGACAGCGTGCGGCCACTGCAGGGAGAACCGGTGGATCTAAACTACTCACTGCCTGATTTCGGCGTCAGCATGCACTTTCTGCCCAATGATTTCACCCAGGTGAACTCCGAGCTGAACAGGATGATGGTGGCGCGTGCGCTGGAGCTGTTGGATCCGCAGGGTGATGAGAGGGTACTGGATCTGTTCTGCGGGATAGGCAACTTTACCCTGCCACTGGCCACCAGGGCCGACGAGGTGGTAGGTGTGGAGGGAGATCAGGATCTGGTTGCAAGGGCCAGAGAGAATGCGGCCAGGAACGGTATTAAAAATGTCAGCTATTACACCGCCAACCTCTATGAATCCCTGACCCATCAGCCATGGTTGCAGGGCAGCTTTGATAAGGCACTGCTGGATCCGCCGCGCTCTGGCGCCTTTGAGGTGCTGGAATTTCTGCCAAAGCTGGGGATTAGACGTATAGTATATGTATCCTGTTATCCTGGGACCCTGGCGCGGGATGCGGGCGAACTGGTGAACGTCCATGGCTATAGACTACTGGGTGCTGGGGTGATGGATATGTTTCCCCACACCGCCCATGTCGAATCCATAGCCGTATTTGAGGCAACATAAGGGGTATCACAATGGCCGTGGAGATCGAACGCAAATTTCTGGTGGACAACGATCTCTGGTGTGAGCATGTGATATCCAGCAGCGATATAAGGCAGGCCTATATCTCCAATCTTGCCAACGCCACCGTCAGGGTGCGCGTCTATGCGGATATGGCGCTCCTGACCATCAAGGGTCCAACCTGCGGTATAAGCCGGGACGAGTTCGAATATACCATCCCGGTGGAAGATGCCAGGTCACTGTTGGAGCTGCGGACCGGCGCGATCATAGAAAAGACCCGTCACAAGGTTAGATGTGGTGAACACGTATGGGATCTGGATATTTTTTATGGCGATAACGCAGGTCTCAGCCTGGCGGAGGTGGAGCTGGGATCTGAGGGAGAAGAATTCGAGCTGCCGGAGTGGGCAGGCGCTGAGGTCACCGGAGATCATAGGTATGCGAACTCACATCTGGCCGAGAGGCCTTTCTGTGACTGGTGAGATATAGCAAGGGGATGAGATCCGGTATCCGTTATATTCTCTTATCTCTGATCATCGCATTCGCCCTGACCGCCTGCGATACGGAAAGACAGGACCACACCATACGCATGGGGCTGACCACGGTCCCTAGCAATCTCGATCCCAGATTTGCCACAGATGCGGTCTCATCACGTATCAACCGGCTTATCTACAGACGCATGGTAGAGTTTGATCAAAGCGGTATGCCGGTACCTTCCCTGGCCAGTTGGGAACAGATTACTCCGAGCCATTACCGTTTTACCCTGGGTGACAGCGGCAGGGACTTTCATCACGGCAAGAGGTTGCTGGCGCAGGATGTGAAGGCCACTTACGAATATATCCTTGATCCAAAAAACGGCTCTCCACATCGTTCCACCGTGGATCTCATCCAGCACATGGAGATCCGGTCAGATGACCAAATAGAGTTCTTTCTGAAGCGGCCGGACAGCCTGTTTCCCGGATATCTCCACATAGGTGTGCTTCCGGCCGATCTGATAGAGCAGGGACACCCCTTTAATACCGATCCGATCGGCAGCGGACCTTTCTCCTTTAAGGCATGGGAGCAACAGGGGGTTCCCAGGCTGATACGCACACGGGATCGGCAGCCGTTTGAGTTCATCCCGGTGACAGACCCCAGCGTGCGTATCCTCAAGTTGCTACGTGGTGAGATCGATATGTTGCAGAACGATCTGCCACCGGAACTCATCACCTATCTTTCCGGCCGGGAAGGTATACGCATACAGAGAAAACCGGGCAATAACTTTTCCTATCTGGGATTTAATCTGCAGGATGAAGATACCGGGCAACTCGAGGTAAGACGGGCCATCGCATTGGGTATAGATCGGGAGGCGATAATCAAATACTTTCTACGCGATGGGGCCAGACCGGCCCATGCACTGCTGACACCCGACCACTGGGCCGGGGCAAAGGGGCTGAGACCGATCCCGTTCGATCCGGGGCAGGCCAGGACCATACTCAACGGGCTTGGATATTCCAGGCGCCACCCGCTAAGGCTTAAGTTTAAGACATCTACAGATCCGTTTCGGGTGAGGCTGGCCACCCTGATCCAGAACCAGCTCTCCCAGATCGGGATAGAGATTGAGGTACAGACCAATGATTGGGGCACCTTCTATGGCGATGTAAAACAGGGCCGATTCCAGCTATATAGTTTGGCGTGGGTTGGTATCAAGACACCCGACATCTTTCGATATGTATTCCACAGCGACGCTGTTCCGCCCGATGGGGCCAACCGGGGGCGGTACAGCAGCAGGTTGGTCGATAGTCTCATCGACCAGGCGGAGGCGACGGCGGATTTCACCCAAAAGGCCCGGCTCTATCAGAGGATTCAGGGACAGCTGTTGGACGACCTGCCCTATGTCCCATTATGGTACGAAGATCATGTATTCATCAGCAGGGAGTATATCGATGGCTATATACTGGCCAGTGACGGTAACTATGACGGCCTGGAACAGGTGCAGATGAGTAAGAGATGAAACTGGAACGCATCATCAGAATAGATCTGGAGAGGCAGATGCTCTCTCTGTACCTGGGCCACGAGCAGATAGCCTCCTATCCGGTCTCTACATCCACATATGGTCCGGGCGAGGAGATGGGGAGCGGCCAAACGCCAAGGGGCCTGCACAGGATCAGGATCAAGCTGGGTGCCGGTCTGCCGGTAAACAGCGTGTTTGTAGGGCGGCGCCCGACCGGTGAGATATACACCCCGGAACTTGCGGCGGAGTATCCGGACAGAGATTGGATACTCACCCGTATTCTGTGGCTGACCGGCCTGGAGCAGGGTAAAAACCGGGGAGGGGACAGAGACACCCTGCGGCGCTTTATCTACATCCATGGCTGTCCTGACTCGGAACCTATGGGCATACCGGCCTCTCACGGCTGTATCAGGATGAGAAACAGCGATCTGCTGGAGCTGTTTGAACTGGTGGACAGTGACACACTGGTGGATATCGTCTGATGCACCTTATTATCTCCAGGTTATCCAGCGCCCTGTTGGTGATCATCGGTGTAGTGTGCATGGTGTTCATGCTGATCCATCTGGTCCCGGGAGATCCGGTGGAGGTGATGCTGGGTGAGTCGGCGCAACCGGCAGATCGTATGGCGCTCAGGGCCACTCTGGGGCTGGATCTACCGCTGCATGAGCAGTTGTTCAACTATTTTCAGGGACTGGCCCGGATGGATCTGGGGAGCTCCCTGCACACCCAGAGGCCGATCGCAGATATACTGGCGGAGAGGTTGCCGGCAACTCTGGAGCTGGCCGCTTACGCCCTGTTGTTTGCCATGGTTGTGGCCGTTCCGCTAGGCATAATGGCAGCATTGAGGAGGGATAGCCTGGCCGATATCGGCGCCATGGGTCTCTCCATGCTGGGTATCTCCATACCCAACTTCTGGATGGGGCCTATCCTGATTCTTATCTTCTCGCTCTGGCTGGGATTGACCCCGGTCAGTGGTCGTAGCGGGGTGGTCAGCGTGATCCTGCCGACCATCACCCTGGGCACTGCCCTGGCAGCTATCCTGGCGCGCATGGTGCGCAGCAGCCTGCTGGAGGTGCTGAACGAAGATTTCGTGCGCACGGCCAGGGCCAAGGGCATGCCGGAGAGGGTGGTGATCTGGCGCCACGCCATGCGCAATGCCTGGCTACCGGTCATCACCCTGCTGGGGCTGCAACTGGGTGCGCTACTGGGAGGTGCCGTCATTACGGAAACGGTCTTCTCCTGGCCGGGCATTGGATCTCTCCTGGTAGAGGCGATCCAGAAACGTGACTATCAGGTGGTGCAGGGGTGTGTACTGCTGATCAGCCTGGCCTACGTGGTGGTCAACACCCTCACCGATCTGCTCTATGTCGCCATAGACCCACGCATCCGCATGGGTGAAGACAAATGAGATACAGGATATTTATCTCTCTAATCGCACTGTGGATGCTGGCAGCGGTTATAGGTCCCACGCTGCCATTGAGTCCGAATCAGGTGGATCTGCATCAGATCCTGTCCTCACCATCTGCCGAAGAGGTGCTTGGAAACGATGAACTGGGCCGGCCGGTGCTGGACCGTCTGATAATAGGCGCCCAGACCTCCTTTCTGGTCGCCATCTGGGTCGTGGTCATCTCCGCCTGCATCGGCACTACACTGGGTGCCTTTGCCGCATACTCAGGTGGTATGGCCGATCTGTTGCTGGTGCGGGTGATCGATATATTCCTGGCCTTTCCCGGCATCCTCCTGGCCATAGCCCTGGCCGGGGTCATGGGCCCGGGGATAGACAATGTGATCATCGCACTCTCGATAGTAGGGTGGGTGGGATATGCCAGACTCACCCGCGCCCAGGTCTTATCCCTGAAGCACAGGGATCATGTAGTGGCGGCGATAGCATTGGGGCAGAGGACCGTCCCGATAATCAGAAAACATCTATTGCCGTTGATAGCCGCACCCCTGATCATCGAGGCCACATTCGGTATAGCCGGTATCGTCATCGCAGAGGCCGGGCTGTCGTTTCTCGGCCTGGGGGTACAGCCACCGCAGGCATCCTGGGGCAGCATGATCCGGGATGGGACCAGATACATGCTGGTTGCGCCGCACCTGGTGTTGGCCCCGGGGATATGCATCATGCTGGTGGTGTTGTCGATAAATCTATTGGGTGACAGGCTGCGGGATCGCATGGATGTGAAAAGTCTCGACAGCTGATTGAGAAGCCCAGCGTTGCTGGGCTCGGCTTGGGAATGAACAAGATCGGGATCAGACAATAAAAGGATAAGAATTACTCTTCGTTACTGTATCCATCACCTGTCTACTGAACAAAGAAGCTGGTGAAGAACAGGTCTTTTATGCTGTTTTTACCTGTCTGCTGCTTGATGACCTTGCCGATTGCGCTTAGTGCAGTCTGCCTGAATCTCTCCTTGCCCTTGGGATCCTGCAGGTCTGCCCCCTTCTGATCACCCAGCAAGAGGAGTAGTTCATGGCGCAATGCCGGGGCATGCAGCTGAACATCCTGAAGACTACCCTGGTCGGTTACCATTAACTGAATGTCACATCTGGCATATCTGGCCTTGCCATTAACATTAGCTATCAGTGATGGCATCAGGGAATAATATACGGCAGCCTTCTTCTCCCCGTCATCGGCGACCGCAAAACCGGTATAGAGTAATGAGTAGGTTAGCATCAGCAGCGAGATTAAACGCTTCATTTTCCTTAAAATCCTGTTATAACAATCGTCACAGACGTTATCGGCACAAGAATTAAAAACTTAATTGGAAATTTTGCTATGAGCCACGGGCCATTGATGTTCGACCTGACGGGTTTGGAGATAACCCTGGAAGAGCGCGAAATGCTGGAGCATCCTGCTGCGGGAGGGATCATCCTGTTCAGCAGAAATTATGAGTCACCGGAGCAATTACAAGGACTTATCAAGCAGATCCATGAGATCAGAAGGCCTGAGTTGTTGATTGCGGTAGACCAGGAGGGGGGCAGGGTACAGCGTTTTAAAGATGGATTCGTAAGGCTTCCTCCAGCATCCTGGTTTGGTGAACTGCATGAGGGTAACAACAAGGCGGCACGGGCGACGGCCCAGTCTGTCGGATGGTTGATGGCAGCGGAACTGAGGGCGGTGGGGGTGGATTTCAGTTTTGCACCGGTCCTGGACCTGGGATATGGCACCAGTAGCGTCATAGGCGACCGGGCCTTCCATAAAAAACCGACTGTGGTCTCGGAACTGGCATACTCCTGGATGCGTGGGGTGCATGAGGCCGGAATGGCTGCGGTAGGGAAGCACTTCCCCGGACACGGCGGGGTTGAGGAGGACTCTCATCTCGCCTTGCCTGTCGATAGACGCCCACCTGAGGATATTTGGACGGCAGATCTCATCCCGTTTCAACGTATGATTGAGAACGGACTGGAGGCGATTATGCCCGCCCATGTGATATTCGAGAACCTGTCGTCTGAACTGGCCGGTTTTTCCACCTTCTGGCTTAGAGATGTCCTGCGGAAAAGGCTGCGGTTCCAAGGTGTTATCTTCAGCGATGATCTGACCATGGCGGCAGCGGATGCGGCTGGCGACTACATAGATCGGGCTCGGGCCGCGTTAGATGCCGGCTGCGATATGATACTGGTGTGTAACAATCAGGATGGCGCCATACAGGTATTGGAAGAGTTGGTGGATTATCGGGATCCTGCGGCTCAGGTGCGTATGGTAAGGATGCACGGCCGTGGTCATGTAAACAGAGATGAGATACATTTGGATCCGCGTTGGAAAACGGCGGTGGACGCGATCGCCAGATACGAAGAGTCTCCATCTCTTAATCTGGATATCTAAGGGTTACTAAATGGCTATAGACGCTAAAACAGCTCAAGCAGTATACGATCAGGCAGATATGCTCTATTCGGAACAGGATGTGGAGTCTGCGCTGGACAGAATGTCTAGTGAGATAACCAAACGGCTCGCAGCAAAAGATCCGATAGTCCTCTGCATAATGAACGGCGGCCTTATTGCGACCGGAAGGCTTCTCCCGAAGCTGGATTTCCCCCTGCGGGTGGACTATCTCCACGCCAGCAGATATCACGGCCAGACATCTGCTGGTGAGCTTAACTGGTTGAAAAGGAATCATCAGGATCTGGAGGATCAGAATGTCATCATTATCGACGACATCCTTGACGAGGGTATCACGCTCCAGGCCATAGTGGATTTCTGTCATGAAATGAAGGTGGCCAGTGTTTTTACGGCGGTGGTGGTAGAGAAACTCCATGACCGGAGCAACGGCTTCCGGGCCGACTTTGTAGGGTTACAGGTAGAAGACAGATATGTGTTTGGATACGGTATGGACTATAAGGGATACCTGAGGAACGCCCCCGGTATCTTCGCAGTCAGTGAAGAACACCAGGGGGATTAGATTTCTGTATCTATTCTGTTATTCCGCTTCCTCTACAGGGGTCTTTTTTTCCTGATTCTTGGAATAGAGATAAACCACCAGGTTCTTAGCCAGGAACATGATGGTTATAAAACACAATCCAATCAGAAAGCCCAACCAGGGTTTTGTCTGTAATATCGTGATAAACCAAAGTGAATTTCCCATCGCGACATCCTTCTAAATATTGATACTGAAGCGTATAGCTAGTGGAGTTATATGTACTTTCCCAAATTCAAGCAATGACATTCTTCAATCAGAAGGCAAAATCTGGCGTATTGCCGTTTAATTAGCATCTGATTGATTATTTTGAATAAAATCACACTCTTATATCCTGACTTATACTGCGTAGCTCTGTGGTCTAACCCAGAAGATATACAAAATGGAGAGGGGGGATGTACTGAATAAATAGTTCAGGATGCTTAATAGCATACGGGTGGAAATAGGGTGGTTGCCGATAAAAATGCATGTTCGGCAACCACCATTAATGACATTACTTTGTAATATCCTCAGCGGCAGGTGCGGCCTCTTCAGCGGCAGGTGCGGCCTCTTCAGCAGCAGGTGCGGCCTCTTCAGCAGCAGGTGCGGCCTCTTCAGCGGCAGGTGCGGCCTCTTCAGCGGCAGGTGCGGCCTCTTCAGCGGCAGGTGCGGCCTCTTCAGCGGCAGGTGCTTGATTTTCGGTTGCAGGAACAGTGGCAGGCAACTTAGCCTTTGATTCGTCAGGTGAATCTCCGCCGCAAGCAGTTAGTATGTATGAGAAAAAGACGATAGTTAGCAGTTTTTTCATGAGGACCTCTTTATTCCAGTTATTATTAAAGGACTGGCGTGATTACAGTATATTGACCTGCAATCATATGACCGTATGTATTACTGGTTATTTTCAGCGATAGTCCGTTTTTATACTTCGGTCATTCTGCCATTATATAGGATAAAGTGTTACAGTTGATCACTTCGTCATGGGGTAAATAATATCTTTTATATACAAATAGATAGATATATAAATTAATGTAAATATATAATATATGGGCCATAACTTCTCTATGGTCTGGACACGTGTATCAGGGAAGTTTGATAATGTCATAGATGTTGGGCACTACACTCTATCGAATCTCTTAAAGATGGTACTGAAATGGCCCCGCCCCTGAGTCATGCTGCGTAGCTCAGTGGTGTATCCCAACAGTTTATCCAGGGCCACTTCACAGCTGATAGTGGCCGTGTCCTTCCACTTGCTGGTGTCCTGAATGACCCCGTGGCGCGCCTGAAGGTCTCCCAGTACCTGTCCCAGATTTTCCTCTGGTACCACCACTTCGGCAGCCATGATCGGGTGCAGTAGACATGGTTCTGCCTGCTTGATGGCATGAGTGCAGGCCTTGGCCATAGCTGCGTGCAGTGCATCCGGTGTGGTAGAGCGCCCGAAGGTCTCAATCAATGTTACCTTGAGCTCCAGATCTTCCAGAGGTACTCCCTCAATCGGCCCACTTGCCAGGGCCAGTTGCAACGCATCATGCATGGCATCTATCTGCTGTTGGGACAGTTTATAGCCTTCAGGTCTGATCTCAGGATCGAAGATAATGTTTATGCCTGATCCCCGCTCCAGTGGGGTTACACTTAGCTCTACCAGGGCCTTGATCTCATGCTCGTGTAGCTTGGCATCATAGGGCGGCTGGAACAGACATTCGGCAGTAGACGGTCTGGTGATGGCCTCACGCAGGGCCACAGCAGGTCTACCGGAACGGATGTTTAGGTTGAACTCCCGTTGCAGTCTCTCCAGCACAATCTGCAGATGAAGTTCACCCATGCCCCTGAGCAGGCGTTGACCGGTATCCTTGTCTTCCTCCAGGCGGAGCGTAGGGTCCTCCTGTTCGATCTTATGCATGACCTCCAGGAATTTATCCTCATCCTCGCTGGATTGCGGTTCAACGGCAAGGCTAAGTACTGGTTCCCTGGTCTCTATGCGCTCCATCAGGAGGACATGATCAGGATCACAGATAGTGTCGCCGGTTGTCACATCCTTCAGACCGGCCATGAGTACAATCTGGCCTGCTTGTGCAAGGTCCAGACGACTCTTTTTGCCGGCGTCCACCTCAAATATGCGGGCCACTGTCTCATGTATCTGTACCCCGTCGGGCTGTATGGCCGTGATCTTGTCACCGGGTTTGAGCGTACCACGATAGATCCTGGCATAGGCATGGCGACGCCCATCCCAGAGTTGCACCTTGAAACAGAGAGCGGTCAGTGGGCCGCTTTGTCCCAGTTCTATGAACTCATCTTTATCTTCAAGAGTCCTGGCCTTGATTGCCGGGCGGTCCAAAGGTGAAGGCAGAAGGTTGAGCACACCGTCAAGTATCGGTTGTACCCCCTGATTGCGCAGGGCTGATCCGCCAAAACAGGGGTGGATCTTGCCAACCAGGGTCCCGATACGCAGGGCGGCCCAGATGGCATCGACATCCGGTTCTTCGGCGGTAAGAACCTGTTCGGCCACATCGTCATCAAACTCTGCGGCAGCCAGCAGCATGGACTCACGGTAGCCCGACATGCTATCCCAAAGCTCATTTGGGCAGGGTTCCTGGCGGACTCTCTCTCCATGCTCCCCATCAAAGTGGATCAATGTCTTGTCGATAAGATGCACCACTGCCTGTTGCTCCGGGAGTGGAACGGTTATGGGGACAGGTTCGCCCTTGAGTCTCTTGCGTACGCTCTCCATGGCATGGTCGAAATCCGCACCCGGGCGGTCCATCTTGTTGATGAAGAACAGGGCAGGGAGGTCGAATTTGTTGCGCTGTCTCCAGACCGTCTCTGTCTGTGGCTCCACACCGCGTACACCGTCCAACACCAGGATGCAGCCATCCAGAATACGCATGGCGCGTTCCACCTCTATGGTGAAATCTACATGTCCCGGGGTGTCAATGATCTGAATCAGATGGTTCTGCCAGCTGGCCCGGGTGACGGCTGAATTGATGGTTATGCCATGGACCTGCTCTTCCTCGATATAGTCCATGTGGGCAGCACCGTCATGGACTTCGCCGATCTTATAAGATGCCCCGGTGTAGAACAGGATACGTTCGGTCAGCGTGGTCTTGCCCGCATCCACATGGGCCGCGATACCTATGTTTCTTGTGTGGATGAGGTCGGGAGATTTACTCATATAACTACGGCACCGAAATGCCTTCCTGCTGCAGCATGCCGATGAGCCTGATCAGGGGCAGCCCGATCAACGCATTGGGGTCGTCACCCTCCATCTTGGTAAACAGGGAGATACCAAGTCCCTCAGATTTAAAGCTGCCAGCGCAGTTGTATGGCTCTTCGGCGTCCAGATAGCGCTCGATCTGTTCTCTGGAAAGATCCCTGAAATAGACATGAAACGGCTCACAAACGACCTGTATCTTCCCTGTATGGCTATTGAACAGACATAGTCCGGTGTAGAAGCTTACCCGTTGTCCTGAGGCATCTGTGAGCTGGGAGATCGCATTCTCCCTTGTGCCAGGTTTCCCCAGGATATTAGGGCCGATACAGGCGACCTGGTCCGAACCAATCACCAAGGAGTCCTCATGTCTTGCCGCGACCGCTTTGGCCTTATCCACGGCCAGGCGCCGTACAAAATCCTCAGGTGTTTCGTCCTCATGTCTGGACTCATCTATATCGGGCGCATCTACCTCAAAGCTCAAACCCAGCTTGTGCAGTAGTTCTCTACGGAAGGGGGAGGTAGAACCAAGTATTAATCTCATATCGTTATGTTTATTGGCTTAATTGGAATACAGATCCATTCTAGCACCGATCAATCCATTAGAGATGTGCCGGTCATCCAGAATGTTAAATTACTATATAGATTATTGAAAAATTCGTTTATCGACCATAAAACAGCAGCTTATCATAGATGGATAATGGGATTTCTTGACATCCAGAGTGGATTCCCATAGAAAGGCATGTTCAGAACAGAAGTTGTCTGGATGCCGTAGTTTGAGCAACTGGCATACACTCCAGTGTCCAGCTGATAAAACCTAAGAGGTGCGATATATGGCAGCCGTTTCAGACCTTTTATTAAATGGCGTAAACCTGATGCTTCTCGGGATGGGGATAGTATTTACGTTTCTGGCCATATTGGTTGTGGCCCTGAATGGCATGTCCCGTCTGGCTGCATCCATTGCCGGTCCTGAGGAGCCAGCGACTTCCTCAAGTGGTACTGCAAGGGAGAGTGATGCAGAGTTGATAGCGGTCATAACTGCCGCTATCAACCGGTTTCGAAAAGGGAAATAGATCGAAGTTGAGTATCTAGGCTGAATTATTCAGCATTTCATTAACTAAACATTTTCCAAGAAAAGAATACCTATGAGTGAAAAAAAACCTTTAGGAATCACAGAGCTGGTTCTGCGTGACGGTCATCAATCCCTGTTCGCTACCCGCATGCGCATCGAAGATATGCTGCCGATCGCGGAGAAGCTGGATAAAGTGGGCTACTGGTCTCTGGAGACCTGGGGCGGCGCCACCTTCGACTCATGTATCCGATTCCTGGGAGAAGACCCCTGGGAGCGCCTGCGCCGTCTCAAGGCCGCCATGCCGAACACCCCCATGCAGATGCTGTTTCGTGCCCAGAACATCCTGGGTTATCGTCACTATGCCGATGATGTGGTAAAGGCATTTGTAGAGCGCGCTGCCGCCAACGGTATGGATGTGTTCCGTATCTTTGACGCCATGAATGATGTGCGCAATATGCAGACTGCAGTCAAGGCGACCATTGCCGTGGAAAAACACGCTCAGGGCGCCATGTCCTACACCGTGAGTCCGGTGCACAATATCGACTACTGGGTAGATATGGCACGCCGTCTTGAGGATATGGGTTGTAACTCCATCTGTATCAAGGATATGGCCGGTCTGCTCAACCCTTATGTGGCATTTGATCTGGTCAGCCGCCTGAAAGAGAACATCAGCGTACCGCTGGCGCTCCATTCCCACGCCACCACAGGCATGAGCACGACCACCATCGCCAAGGCCTGCGAGGCTGGGGTAGATATGGTTGACAGTTCTATCTCATCCATGGCCATGACCTATGGGCACTCAGCGACCGAATCTGTGGTCGCAGTACTGGACGGCACCGAACACGACACTGGTCTGGATCTCTCCCTGCTGGAGGAGATCGCCGCCTATTTCCGCGAAGTACGCAAAAAATACGCCAAGTTTGAAGGTGCATTAAAAGGTATAGATTCACGCATCCTGGTGGCCCAGGTACCTGGCGGTATGCTGACCAATATGGAGAATCAACTCCGGGAGCAGGGCGCCAGTGACAAACTGGATGACGTCTTGAATGAGATCCCTAAGGTGCGCGAAGACCTCGGCTTCATCCCGCTGGTGACTCCCACCTCACAGATCGTTGGTACCCAGGCCGTACTGAATGTACTGACTGGCGAACGTTACAAATCCATCGCCAAAGAGACAGCCGGCGTCCTCAAGGGCGAATACGGTGCATCTCCGGCACCTGTAAACAAGGAGCTTCAGGCTCGGGTGCTGGAGGACGGTGAAGAGGCGATTACCTGTCGGCCTGCTGATCTGCTTGCACCTGAGGTAGAGAAGCTTACCGAAGAGCTCGAGACCATCGCCCAGGAGAAGAAGATCGATCTGGCTGAGAACATCATAGACGACGTACTCACCTATGCCCTGTTCCCTCAGGTTGGTCTGAAGTTCCTCGAAAATCGCAATAATCCTGGTGCCTTCGAGCCGATACCTGGCAGTGAGCCAGAATCTGCAGCCGCTCCAGCAGTATCCTCGACTGTCACTGGTGGTGCTGAGGCATACACTGTACAGGTAAACGGCAAGTCCTATGACGTTACCGTATCAGCAGGTGGGGCAGTCAGTAGTGTAGCTCCCGTAGCTACCCCTGCAGCGTCTGCGCCTGCAGCAGGAGCAACTATTGCCGCGCCACTTACCGGTAATATTTTTAAGGTCAATGTATCCGTGGGACAAAGCGTTGCAGAAGGTGACGTGGTCATGATCCTGGAGGCCATGAAGATGGAGACAGAGGTACGTGCCACCGCCAGCGGTACCGTTGCATCCATCGCCGTCAAAGAGGGGGATTCCGTGCATGTCGGCGACCCTCTGATCGAGTTGGGGTAGGCGATGAACGCATCTGAAGCGCTATGGCAATCCATGGGGATTGCCAATATGGAGTGGGGGCAGGCATTGATGATGGCGGTAGGCTGTTTGCTTATCTATCTTGCCATCAACAAGAAGTTCGAGCCGTTGCTGCTGTTGCCAATCGGCTTTGGGGCCATCCTGAGTAACATACCGGTTGCCGGTATTGCAGGTCCGGACGGGCTTTTGGGCCTGATCTACCATACCGGCATCGAGACCGGAGTGTTTCCACTGCTCATCTTCATGGGTGTTGGCGCATTGACCGATTTCGGCGCACTGATCGCCATGCCTACCACACTGTTACTGGGCGCCGCCGCCCAATTCGGTATCTTTGCGACCCTGATCGGAGCCCTGGCCCTGAACGCCGTCCCAGGATTTAATTTTACCCTGGCCGACGCGTCCGCAATCGCCATTATCGGTGGTGCCGATGGGCCAACTGCAATCTTCCTTGCCTCTCGGCTTGCACCGGATCTACTGGGCGCCATCGCGGTAGCTGCCTACTCATATATGGCTCTGGTACCGATCATCCAGCCACCTATCATGCGCGCCATGACCAGCGAGAAAGAGCGCAAAGTGGAGATGCAGCAACTGAGGCACGTGAGCAAACTGGAGAAGATCCTGTTCCCATTCACGGTGCTGCTCCTTTGTATCCTGTTTCTGCCATCTGCCGCCCCCCTTATCGGAATGTTAATGTTCGGTAATCTGCTGCGGGAGAGCGGTGTGGTGGAGCGTCTTAGCCGTGCCGCCCAGAATGAAATCATCAACATAGTCACTATTTTTCTCGGTCTCGCAGTTGGATCCAAGCTGTCCGCAGATAAATTCCTGAGTATCGAGACACTCGGTATCCTGGCATTAGGTGCGCTGGCCTTTTGTATTGGTACTGCGGCTGGTGTGCTGATGGGAAAGATCATGTACAAGGTCAGCGGTGGGAAGGTAAATCCCCTTATAGGAGCTGCCGGAGTCTCCGCTGTGCCTATGGCGGCACGAGTGGTCAATAAGGTAGGGCTGGAGAGCAATCACCATAACTTCCTGCTGATGCACGCCATGGGGCCAAATGTGGCCGGTGTGATCGGCTCCGCCGTTGCCGCCGGTGTGCTTTTGGCAGTGGTTGGAGGCCAATAAAAACATGGGGTTAAAACCGACTTTTTCCACATGAATCCTGACATAGTCAAGGACGCATATTCCTGGAAATACAGTTGGTTTTTCTTTGACAGCCAACATCTTGCGTAATAAAATCCCCCGCTTATGTCAGTCCGCCTGCCTGAATTTATAGATCCATGGCATTTAGCAGAGATAGGGAAAGAGTTATCTGGCACAGTCAGATTAGACAATTTTCCTCGTCTGCAGGAGATGCTGGTCAGTCAGGAGGGTGAAGCGGAATTTTCGCTTAGATTTTTTATCGGAGAGAAAAACCGTATTCATATCACAGGATATGTGAAGGCTGAACTGGACCTGGAATGCCAGAGATGCATGGAACCTGTGAGAACATCTGTGGCAGCAGAAGTGGATGTGGTGGTGGTCGAGGGATATGACGAGGCCAAACAACTGTCGGAAAAATATGAACCTCTGTTGGCAGGTGATAAACGCCTAAGACTGAACGAGGTTATAGAGGATGAGTTGCTGCTGGCTTTACCTCAGGTGCCGATGCACCAGAAAGGTGAGTGTAAAGCGGCATATAACAATTTTACCGGGTCTTTAGATCAGGCAAACGATGAGACTGAGAAAAAGTCTCCAAACCCGTTTGCAGTGCTAAAAGACCTCAATAGTGAGCAGAATTAAGACTTTATATTTAGGAGCTTGACCCATGGCGGTACAACAGAACAGAAAAACCCCTTCCAAACGCGGTATGCGCCGTTCGCATGACTCGTTGACCGGAAAGACACTTTCAACTGATCCTACATCAGGTGAAACACATCTGCGTCATCATGTGACAGCAGATGGCTTTTATCGTGGCCGTAAGGTTGTTGCTGATAAGGGCGAGTAACCAAGTAATAAATAATAAACCACAAGATTGATGGGATGAACAGTCACGTCAATCTTGGGGTAATTAAAGCAGTTACCTTTTAATATCTTTGGGGCGTGTAATTCGATGGCACGATCTGAACGAATTACCATCGCATTGGATGCTATGGGTGGGGACCATGGTGCAAGCGTAATAGTGCCTGCAGCCCTGGACTTCCTAAAAAATGACCATGAGGTTGACCTGATCCTGGTTGGGAAAGAGGACGTCATCAGACAACAACTCAATGGTTATGACAGCAGCCGTCTATCGATCAAACATGCTACTGAAGAGGTGGCGATGGATGATCCGCCTTCAAAAGCATTGAGGGGTAAGAAAGACTCTTCTATGCGTGTTGCAATCAATCTTGTACATGATGGTGTTGCTGATGCTTGCGTCAGTGCCGGTAATACCGGGGCGTTGATGGCGACCGCACGTTTTGTCCTAAAGACCATACCCAATATTGACCGACCGGCCATCATCTCAGCTCTACCAAACATTGAAGGTCACACCTGGATGCTGGATCTGGGTGCGAATGTAGATTGTAGAGCAGAACATCTGTTTCAGTTTGCGGTTATGGGAAGTGAACTGATCTCATCGGTAGATGGGATAGAAGCCCCCAGGGTTGGTTTGCTGAATATAGGGGAGGAAGAGATCAAAGGGAACGAGCAGGTGAAGGGAGCCCACGAACTGCTGCTAAACAGCTCGCTCAACTACATCGGTTATATCGAAGGTGACCAGATCTTTACCGGCGGTGCAGATCTGATCGTTTGTGATGGTTTTGTTGGAAATGTATCCCTCAAAAGTAGTGAGGGAGTGGCAAAACTGTTCAGGCACTTCCTGACCAACTCATTCAAACGAAGCCTACTGACAAGGATTGCAGGATTTATCGCCATGCCGGTATTGCAACATTTTAAAAATTCCTTTGATCCGCGCAACTACAATGGTGCCACTCTGCTTGGGCTAAACGGCATTGTTGTCAAGAGTCATGGTGGTGCAGACGTACATGCATTTGAAAATGCCATCCGTATGGCCAAGAAGGAGATTATGGAACATGTGCCTGAGCACATTGCAGAAGGTGTAGGGAAGCAGTTTGCCAATAGGGGTGCCGCGTGAAGTATGCCCGAATAGCTGGGACGGGTAGCTACCTACCAGAGAAGGTCCTGACTAATCACGATCTGGAAAAGATGGTGGATACTTCCGACCAGTGGATCCAGGACCGTACCGGAATCAAGAAGCGCCATATAGCTGGTGACGATGAGTTTACCTGTGATCTGGCGGAAAAGGCAGCCCGTAATGCCATAGATGCAGCAGGCATAGATGCTGCGGAGATCGATCTGATAATCGTCGCCACCACGACTGCGGATCAGGTCTTCCCCAGTACGGCATGTCTGTTACAGCAGCGTCTGGGGATTCATGGCTGCCCGGCGTTTGACGTGCAGGCAGTATGTACCGGTTTTATCTACGCCATAAGTGTGGCGGAAAAATTCATGCGGGCGGGTGGAATTCGTAATGCACTGGTGGTCGGAGCCGAGACCTTCTCCAGGATCATCGACTGGACCGATCGTGATACCTGCGTGCTGTTCGGGGATGGTGCCGGCGCTGTTGTACTGCAGCCGTCTGATGAGGCTGGTATCATCTCAACCCATCTGCATGCAGATGGTGAATACAAAGATCTGCTATCCGTGCCTGCAGGTATATCCAAGGGATATGACCAGCTACTGGAAGGTAAGGCCTACGCACAGATGAAGGGCAACGAGGTGTTTAAGATCGCGGTAACCACCCTGGGACGTATCGCCGATGAAACACTAAATACAAATAACATAAAAAAGTCAGATCTGGATTGGTTGATACCACATCAGGCCAATATTCGTATAATCAATGCCACGGCCAAGAAACTGAAGATGTCCATGGATCAGGTTGTGGTAACGGTGCATGAGCACGGAAATACCTCAGCCGCGTCAGTGCCGCTGGCCCTGGATGTAGCTGTTAGAGATGGCCGGATCAAACGTGGTGAAACACTGCTGATGGAGGCGTTCGGTGGTGGATTTACCTGGGGCTCTGTCCTGCTAACTTACTAAATGAGGTCTGCAATGCTAAAGAATGAAATCGCACTGGTAACCGGAGCTAGCAGAGGAATAGGCGCTGCCATAGCAGACACACTTGGCAAGGCTGGTGCAGTCGTGATAGGCACAGCCACATCTGAGTCAGGTGCATCAGCTATATCCGATAGATTTCAGACAACAGGTATCAAAGGTAAGGGCATGGTATTGAACGTAGCTGACCCAGAGTCAGTTACCTCAGTCATCAAGGAGATCGGCTCAGAATTCGGCGCACCAACAATTTTGGTCAATAATGCGGGTATTACCCGCGATAACCTGATGTTGCGTATGAAGGATGATGAGTGGGCGGATATCATCGATACCAACCTTACCTCAATCTTTCGAGTATCCAAGGCCTGCCTGCGTGGGATGATGAAGGCACAAAAGGGTCGGATAATCAATGTCGGCTCTGTAGTCGGTTCCACTGGAAATCCAGGTCAGTCCAACTATGCAGCAGCAAAAGCAGGTATAATCGGATTCACTAAATCCTTGGCGCGGGAGGTAGGTTCCCGTAACATTACGGTGAATACGGTAGCACCAGGGTTTATTGACACAGACATGACTAGGGAATTGCAGGAAGGGCAGAGAGAAGCTCTCCTTGGTGGTATACCTCTGGGGCGTCTCGGTAGTCCGGATGAGATCGCAAAAGCGGTTCTATTCCTCGCCTCTGATGACTCCAGTTACATCACGGGTGAGACGTTGCATGTAAATGGTGGTATGTTTATGGGGTAAAGCATACACCTTATATTTAATAAAATACATTAAAAAACAACAATAACATACTGTTATATATATTTAATTAGTTATTTATTTTTTGTCCAAATTTGTACAATTTGGGCTTTTAACTTTGACTGAATGTGAATACAATATCGGTCGGTCGCTTTTTAGTGATCTTCAATTTACTCGGAGGAATCTAATAACATGAGCTCTATTGAAGAAAGGGTAAAAAAGATTGTCATGGAACAGTTGGGTGTAAAAGAGGAGGAAGTAGTTCCTGAAGCCTCTTTTGTTGATGACTTGGGTGCTGATTCTCTTGACACAGTCGAGCTGGTAATGGCTCTGGAAGAGGAGTTTGAGACTGAAATTCCAGATGAGGAAGCTGAGAAGATCACGACAGTTCAGTTGGCTCTTGATTACGTCAAATCACACGCCTAAGAGCAACAACTCTATTTATATTGGTTATGGGGCAACACTGGCTGCCCCATAATACTTTCTCGCTCCCGTAAGAGGGTAAAATCTTAAGATGGCTAGAAGAAGGGTAGTAGTTACCGGACTGGGTATGGTTGCGCCTGTTGGGAATACAGTCGAAGCCGCCTGGAGTAATATCCTGGCAGGCAAAAGCGGTATCCGTCCTATAACTCATATTACAGATATTGAAAAGTTCTCCACCCAGTTTGGTGGTTCTATCGTAGATTTCGATATTACTCAATATATCTCTGAGAAAGAGGCGCGTAAGATGGATACATTTATCCACTACGGGCTTGCTGCCGGCTGTCAGGCCATGGAAGATTCAGGTCTTGAGGTTACTGAGGAAAATGCAGCTCGTATCGGTGTTGCCGTCGGTGCCGGCATCGGTGGTATTACCGGTATCGAAAACAGCTACGGTACCTACCTGCAACGTGGACCACGCAAGATATCACCGTTTTTCGTACCTGCGAATATAGTAAATATGGTCGCCGGTAATATATCCATAAAGTATGGCCTGAAGGGTCCCAACTATTCCATAGTATCTGCCTGCAGCACCGGAAGTCATAACATCGGTGAGGCCGCACGGCTGATCAGACACGGTTATGTGGATGCCATGGTTGCCGGTGGTTCTGAGATGGCTACATCACCGGTAGGACTAGGTGGTTTTGCCGCTGCCCGAGCCCTTTCTACCCGCAATGATGACCCGGAACGCGCCAGTCGCCCATGGGACAAGGATAGAGACGGTTTTGTACTAAGTGACGGCGCCGGTGTGGTCGTACTGGAAGAGTATGAAATGGCCAAGGCCAGAGGCGCTAATATCTACGCAGAAGTTGTCGGTGTAGGCATGAACTCAGATGCATATCACATGACTGCTCCATCACCCAGTGGTGAAGGTGGCAGGGATTGTATGTTGTTGGCCCTGAACGATGCCGGAATAAATACAGATCAGATCGACTATATCAACGCCCATGGTACTTCTACTCCTGCAGGTGATCTTGCTGAGACTCTGGGTATCAAGGCCGCATTTGGTGATCATGCGCATAAACTATGTGTCAGCTCCACCAAGTCTATGACCGGGCATATGCTAGGGGCCGCAGGTAGTGCTGAGGCGGTTTTCACTATACTGGCTATCAGGGATCAGGTTGCACCTCCAACCATCAATATGGAGAATCAGGATCCTGAATGTGATCTCGATTATGTGGCAAACAATGCGCGTGAGATGAAGATAGATCTGGCGCTTTCCAACTCATTCGGTTTTGGTGGCACTAACGGGACACTGGCCTTTAGCCGCCTTCAGGACTGATTCAAGAGGCCTGTCCTTGTTGATAAACGGGGAATCCGGCTCTCATATTTCCGCTTTGGATCGCGGTCTGCAATATGGCGATGGTCTCTTTGAGACCATCGCAGTTGTAGGCTCGCGACCCTGTCTGTGGGAAAGACACTATCAGCGCCTTTCTGTCGGATGTGAACGCCTGGATATACCCACACCTGAAAAATGGCTTCTGCTACAGGAGATTGGGCAGGAGATGGGCTCAAGTGAGCGCGGTGTTATTAAGCTGATCATAACCAGAGGAGAAGGAACCAGGGGCTATGCTCCATCAACGCGGCCTGAGGCAACCAGGATAGTACATTTCTCTCCCTGGCCTGATTACCCTACTGACAACAGCTCACAGGGCGTAAATGTTAGGATATGCAGCACCAGACTCGGGGTAAACCCGGCACTAGCCGGTATGAAGCACCTGAATCGTCTGGAACAGGTCATGGCGCGAAGCGAGTGGGATGATCCTGATATCGGTGAAGGCTTGATGCTGGATGCCAGGGGCCGGGTGATCGAAGGTACCATGAGCAATATTTTTATGTTCCAAGACGGTATCATATATACACCTGACCTTTCAGGGTGTGGTGTAGAAGGCGTTATGAGGGGATTGGTGTTGGACACTGCTGCCGATCTGGGCATAGAGGTAAAGATAGGGCATATTTCCCTGTCTGAAGCTCTGCAGGCCGACAGTATGATGTTGACCAATTCACTCATAGGGATCTGGCCTGTGAAGAGCCTGGAAGAAAGGCAATATGATCCCAGGCACCTGGACCATGGTTTGATTTCAGAGGTTATGGATAGGGCATATGTTTAACAAGTTGCTTGGCATCATAATCATCTGCGCAAGTCTTGCCCTGGGCTGGCTCATGATGGATCTGCAGGAATTTGCCAAGACTCCTCTCTCCTTGCCTGGAAGCGGCATCGACTACACCCTTGAACCGGGGACATCTCTGCGCTCTTTGGCCAATGACCTGAAGCAGAAAGGTTATATCGACAACTCTGTATACCTGAGGGTCCTGGCACGTTGGACAGGTAAAGGGAAACAGATAAAGGCGGGCGAGTACCACATCAAGTCTGGAACAAATCCTACTCAGCTACTTGGTCTGCTTATTTCAGGACAGGTGACCACCTACAACATAACTCTGGTTGAGGGTCTTACATTTCGTCAGATATTGGATCTGGTAAAGGGGCACAAATCCCTGTCACATACCATCGATGGTCTATCCGATGAGCAGATAATGGAGAAGCTAGGGTATGCGGAAATCCACCCGGAGGGTCAATTTCTGCCTGACACCTACAATTTTCCCAAAGGCACAACAGATATTGCCCTGTTAAAGCGGGCCTACAAAGCCATGCAGGATCTGCTAAAGAGAGAGTGGGATGACAGAGATCCGTCAGTTCCTTTCAAAGAGCCGTACCAAGCCCTTATCCTGGCATCCATCGTAGAAAAAGAGACCGCACTGGCCAGGGAACGTCCTGAGATCGCCGGGGTGTTCATCCGTCGCCTCAACAAGAATATGCGACTGCAGACAGATCCAACGGTCATCTACGGTATGGGCGAAAAATATAAAGGCAACATCCGGCGCGATGATCTAAGGACAGACACCCCATACAACACCTATACCCGTAGCGGCCTGACTCCGACCCCAATCTGTATGCCGGGAAAAGACGCAATACGGGCAGTGATGCATCCGGCTCCAGGCAAAAGCCTATTTTTTGTGGCCAAGAACAAGGGGGATGGCAGTCACTATTTTTCTGAGACCCTTGAAGAGCACAATAAAGCGGTTAGAAAATATCAATTGAATCCATAAAGTAATGCTGTGACCATAGGGTCGTCAGAACAACAGGAAGAGAAGACACTAGCATGACTAATAGGGGCAAGTTCATAACGGTCGAGGGGATAGAGGGGGCCGGGAAGAGCAGTAATCTTGAGTTTATCAAGCATCTTCTGGAGAGCGCAGGGAAGGAGGTGTTGTATACCAGGGAACCGGGTGGCACACCTCTGGGAGAAGAGGTGCGCGACCTGCTACTTGGACATAAACACACAGGTATGGCGGATGATACCGAACTGTTGCTTATGTTTGCAGCCCGCGCCGAACATCTGGAACAGAAGATCATTCCTGCCTTGGAGGCTGGCATCTGGGTCCTGTGTGATCGTTTTACCGATGCCTCCTATGCCTATCAGGGCGGGGGGCGAGGCATTACGAAGGAGCGTATCAGAGATCTGGAACACTGGACCCAAGGTTCTCTACGGCCCGACCTGACCATATTACTGGACCTGGCGGTCGA
The DNA here is from genome assembly GCA_050290785.1 of Sedimenticolaceae bacterium. Classification (GTDB taxonomy): domain Bacteria; phylum Pseudomonadota; class Gammaproteobacteria; order Chromatiales; family Chromatiaceae; genus JAAGZL01. The sequence continues at coordinate 118,213 of JBNKIR010000001.1, forward strand.
GATTGGACTGGAGCGCGCCGGAAAAAGATCAGATCCAGATCGGTTTGAGAAGGAGCAGCAACAGTTCTTCGAGTCGGTGCGTCAGACCTATCTGCAGATTGCATGGGATGAGGCAGGCCGGGTGAAGGTGGTGGATGCATCTAACCCCTTATATGAGGTTCAGGCCCGTATCTCCGACGTGATACAGGGCTTTATCGGTCAAAACGGGTGACCGATGCAGAGCATTAGCACCTTTCCACCATATCCCTGGCTGCAAGATCTGTGGGAACAGTTGCAGGCGTTGAACAGATCAGGCCAACTCCCCCACGCCATCCTTTTTACCGGCCCTGATGGGGTAGGCAAATACGAGCTGTCCCAGGCATTCGCCTGGTCGCTGTTGTGTAAATCCCCATCGGAAACTGGTCGGCCCTGTGGTCAATGTAGTGGCTGTAATCTCTTGCTGGCTGGAAATCACCCGGATTATAGGGTGATCGAGCCTGAAGAGGAGGGTAAGGCGATCAGAATTGATGTTATACGCGAATTTATAGAGAAGGAGGGAATTACATCCCATGCAGGAGGTTATAAGCTAGTTTTGATAAGACCAGCGGACGCCATGAATCAGGCGGCCGCCAACAGTCTGCTCAAGACACTGGAGGAACCGGTCAGCGGAACTATCATAATCCTGATAAGCGCCAATCCATCCAGGCTGCCTGCAACTATCAGAAGCCGTTGTCGAATGATAACTATTCCCGTACCTGCAACTGATATTGCAACCCTATGGTTGGAATCAATCATCCCTGAAGGCGATGCTGAAACCCTGCTCCAGTCTGTTGCCGGATCTCCTCTGAAGGCCGTGCAGATGGCCAACCGCGATAAACAGGATCTTCATCAGGAGGTGCTGAGTGATTTCCTGGATGTTGTCACCATGAAGAAGGATCCGGTAGCTACCGCAGGAAGATGGTCCAAGCATGATCTTAAAGAGCTACTGTACTGGATGTGTGGATGGGTGATTGATATGCTTCGTCTGCAGCAGGTTGTGGATCATCCTGCCCTTATCAATAGAGATCAGAAAAACATGCTGTTGAGCGTAGCAATGCAGACCAATACAAGGCGATTGTACGAGACGTTAGGACATATATATGATGCAAGAAGCAACATTGATGCTACACTGAATACTCAGATGATGCTTGAACGTCTGCTATTGGCGCTGGTTAAAAGTAGAAGAGGTTAGATAGATGCAACAAACTAATCTTCCAGGTGCTCGCCAGGGCATCTTGTCACTCTCAATTAAAGACAAGAATGCTCTATATGCCGCTTACATGCAGTTTGTAAAAAATGGTGGTCTGTTTATTCCAACCAACAAGCAGTACAAACTCGGCGAAGAGGTATTTATGTTGCTCACGCTGATGGAAGAGAGTGAACGCATACCTGTTGCAGGAAAGGTGGTATGGATCACCCCAATGGGATCAGAGGGAAACCGTGCAGCCGGCATAGGTGTACAGTTCAGTGATCAGGATGGTGGTATAGCGCGGAACAAGATTGAAACCTATCTGGCTGGTGCACTCTCAACAGAGCGGCCTACGCACACCATGTAGTTCCTTATGTCGGGTTTAGTAGATTCACATTGTCATCTGGATCGTCTGGATCTGGAGCCATTCAACAATAGCTTTGACAAACTGATCCAGGACACCATGGCATCAGGGGTTGGACATATGCTATGTGTCTGCATAGATGCAGAAAATTACCAGGGCATGCGTTCCTTGGTCGAACCATATCCCAATATATCCATTTCAGTGGGCGTTCACCCCAATGATAGAGAACGCTACGAACCGGAGCCGGAGGAACTGGTTGCTTTAGCAGATCATCCTAAAAACCTGGCTATCGGTGAAACAGGTCTGGACTATTTTCGCAGTGAAGGCGACCTGGATTGGCAGAGAGATAGGTTCAGACGCCATATACAGGCAGCAAGGATGTGTAACAAACCATTGATAATCCATACCAGAGAGGCCCGTGCAGATACCATCCGGATCATGCAGCAAGAGGGGGCAGGGGAGTGTGGTGGCGTCATGCACTGCTTCACCGAGGACTGGGAGATGGCCAGCAAGGCCCTGGATATGGGATTCTATATTTCCTTCTCCGGCATAATCACCTTCAATAGTGCTGATGACCTGCGTTCAGTGGTCAAGAAGGTACCACAAGACCGCCTGCTGCTAGAGACCGATGCCCCATACCTGGCACCTATGCCAATGCGGGGTAAACCAAACTATCCTTCCTATGTGCAGTATGTTGCCGAATGTATGGCAGAGACCCGTGGCGAGTCAGTGGAAGATATAACCTCTGTAACTAGAGATAACTTCATCCGCCTGTTTAATCCTCCTGCAACCATGTACATATAGTAGCCAACACCTATTCACAAAGCCTGTATCCGCCCTTTCTCTCCGCCAGATCAAGGTGTAGATGATCAGAGTGGGATTTATTGGTCATAGGGCCGATTACTGTAGTGAAATAGGCGCAGGAACCACCGCGAATAGCCGCCTGAAATGCACGCATATCATCTGAATCATCTTTGCGTATCTTGATTTCCATTGATTTACCGTCATCAAACCTAATGCCGAGGAGATCAATGGCATTTGCATAGGCGTGTTCACTGTACTTGGCAGTAGCAACTCCATTTCTGCGTCTGCATTTGTACGTAGTGGAGAGATATATCTCGTCCGGTTTTGTGCCAAGATGTAGTTTGGATGATGGCGTTACCACATCTGAAATCCAGCGTGAAAAGGCCAGGGCAGTTTTACAGCGCATATTCATATCAACGTCACTTTTGATCTTGATTCCACCCTGAAGTGACGTGATGGTCAACGGGCGAGGGGAACCACAGTCATCTGGACCCACGATAGGTTTATTAACCCTGAATTGAACACCAAGTGATCTCAGGCTTGATTCGCATGCCTTTGCTTCATCCAGAATGAAGTCAGGTGGCTCAGCATGCAGAATAGAGGTATGTAGGAGGAACAACAGCGTCATTCCAGGCTGAAACGTGTGAAGCAAACGCATTGTAACCTTTATTATGTTGCAAATGATTGTATAGATATGATTGGATTTATTCTGATTGGTTCAATCAATGTATCGCTCTATACATAAGCTACTTTTTATCAAATGCCATCTTACTACCGAAGATTCGTCCTGTGAGACTGTTATGACTGCGTTTTAACCACTCTTCACGCTCCATTAAGATATCCCTGGTGAGAAAGAGGACAGAACGAACGGTGGGGGTCTGCATTATCTCCAATCTGAGATCTTCCTGTGCCTTGGGTGATGACCAGGGATTATCCTTATCTTTCCTGATGAGTCTACGCACCTGCTTATGCAAGTTTTCACGCAATTCCGTCACAACCTCTTTTTCCGCCTCTGCCGGCTGCTTGCCTGCCATCTGGGTAACCACATATTCTGCACGTTTTTTTGAAATTAGACCGAGCTGGACACAATCCTCCAGAATAAGCTTCTTAATAGGCTTTCTCTCCTGAGCCAGTTTAGTAGGCATATCCGTACTTTTGTATTTTTTAGGTCTGGCGGATTCCTCTTCTTTCTTCTGCTCCGATGGTAGAGGCTGTACGATCTGTTCCTTCTTATGGTTGTAAAGATCATCAGTTGGTTTCGGCTCATCTGTATGTTTCGTATATCCGATTTCCTCAGCAGGGAAATCCTTATCCGGAATTGGTGAATCCATACCGGTTTCCAGTTTCTGCTTTAACAGATCAATCTTTTCATCCATGATCTTTGAAAGGGCTTCTACACCTACATGATCCCGTTCCATCTGGTCCATTATCCTGTCCACAACCCAATCTTTGTGGATCATGATCTCTAGCGGATCCCAGATATCGTGTGCATTACATGCCATCATGACCAGGCCTGTGGCATTCATATCGATTAGTTTGTTTAGAGAGGTCTTCATTGCTTTTACATTGCCTGTCAGCGTGTTTATATTCTCTTCAAAAACATTAACTAACTAAATAATTTATATAGTATTTAGCGTCAAATAATCCAAATATCTTTAGCGTATTTAGTGTGAATCAAATCTTGATTGATTGTAAGGTAGTTGGTTTTGTGTGTTTACTATCCCACATCGCTAACAATATTCATTAATAAATACCTATAAAACAATAAGTAATACAGAAAAACTAATGTTATTTATTAAATATAATTGCGACGTCACCTATGGAATCCATCGTAACTAAGAACCACATAGATATACGCATAATATATATTATGTTAAATGATATATAGGGTTTCATATTGGCTGTTTCAACCCCTCCCTCTGCTTTGTATAAGCAGATGTGCACTTGATTATTACCAAGCTGATTTATCTGTATTTAACTCTTGCATTTCCCAGATTTATGCCTAAAATCGCAGCACCTTTTGCAACCCTGTGGGGATTTATGTTTTTTCTCTAAACGAGCGTCTCTCCGGTAGGTAGCGACGCTAGTAATTTTAATAGACGTTGTTTTTTTACTTGGAGAGTAGCTTAATGGGGCACAAAGCTTCTACGGCGCTTGATAGCGTCATACCTATTGCAAACGCCACTGCCATCGCCAATGCTGCGACTGGATTTTCAGCTGGTACAGAAAGTGAAGACCACTTTACCACCCGTAACGGTATAGAATTCGCAGGAACCCACCTGATCCTGGATTTCTGGGGTGCTCAGGGTCTGGATCAATTGGACCGTATGGAGCAGGCCATGCGTGAGGCCGTTAAGGTAGCCGGTGCTACCCTACTCCATATCCACCTGCATCATTTTACCCCTAACGGCGGTATCTCGGGTGTTGCAGTCCTTGCCGAATCGCACATAAGTGTGCACACCTGGCCTGAGCGTAACTTTGCTGCCTTCGATATCTTTATGTGTGGTGATGCCATGCCTGAGATGGCCATACCTGTTCTCAAACGCGCCTTCAGCCCTGATCGTATGGTCATTAGTGAGCACCTGCGTGGAGTTGTAGAAAAATGAGCAAAGTGTTTAACGAAACACTTTATGATGCCCTGAATCAGAGCTTTCGTATCGATAAGCTCTATTTCGAGCAGAAGACTGATCATCAGCACCTAATGATCTTCCATAACGCCTTTCTGGGTCGTGTAATGACACTGGATGGCGTTGTTCAGACAACTGAGAAGGATGAGTTCATATATCATGAGATGATGGCCCACGTACCTATTCTGGCTCATGGTGATGTACGTAATGTCTTGATTATCGGTGGTGGTGACGGTGGTATGTTACGCGAAGTAGCCAAGCATACCTCAGTCGATCACATCACTATGGTGGAGATAGATGGTGCTGTTGTGGAGATGGCTAAGACCTATCTACCCAACCACTCCAATGGCGCCTTTGATGATTCGCGTCTGGACCTGGTTATCGCCGACGGTATGGATTTCGTGCGTGAGACCGATAGACGTTTTGATGTAATCATCTCAGACAGCACCGATCCCATCGGTCCTGGTGAGGTGCTGTTCAGCGAAGATTTCTATGGTCAATGCAAACGTATCCTCAATCCTGGAGGTGTAATCGCCACCCAGAATGGCGTTCCCTTCTTTCAGATTGACGAGGTTCTACATACCGCCAGGCGCATGGGGCAACACTTTGCCGATCAGACCTTCTACTCTGCGGCGGTCCCCACCTACTATGGTGGCATTATGACCTTTGCCTGGGGTTCGGATGATGCATCTCTGCGTTCGCACAATATAGACACACTGCGTCAGAGATATACCGCATCTGGTATACCCACACGATACTATACCCCAGAGATTCACCAGGCCAGCTTCGCCCTGCCCCGCTATGTATCGGAGGCCCTCGCGCAGGGATGACCCTTGAACGACCGGGTCATTCGTTTTGGTGGCAGTGATGAGGAGCAGGCGTATTACCGTGCGCTGGTGGCTAAACACGGCTCTCCCCTGCTGGTTCTGGACTGTGCGGAACTGCGCCGCAACTACAGATTGCTGCAAGAGCAACTGCCTGGTGTGGATCTCTATTACGCCATAAAGGCATTTGCGTATCCTGCCATTCTGCAGGTCCTGAGTGAGATGGATGCCAACTTCGATGTTGCCTCTGCCGGTGAGATCGACATGTTGCGTGAGCTACAGATAAGCGGCAGACGTACTATCCATACCCATCCCATCAAGAAGGATACCGATATCAAGGCAGCCTTACGGGGCGGTTCCACCACCTTCGTCGTGGACAATATAGATGAGCTGAAGAAGCTGATCCCATACAAACAGCGCATCGGTCTACTGCTGCGCGTCAGTTTCCGTAGTGACAGCGCCAAGGTGGATCTTTCCCGCAAATTCGGCTGCGCCCCGGATCAGGTGCCGGAACTGGTACAACAGGCCGCTGAATTGGGTGTACATGTGCGCGGGCTATCATTCCATGTCGGCTCCCAAAGCACCACCCCTGATGCCCATGTGGATGCCATTGAACGTTGCGCAGCACTGATCAGGGAGATTGAAGAACGTGAGGATCGTCCTATGGATGTGCTGGACATAGGCGGCGGCTTCCCAGTGGACTACGCCACGACCGGATTCGATGCGGATGGCTACTTCGCACCCATCCGCAACGCCTTGCAGGGTCTGCCGGAACATATAAATGTCATCGCCGAGCCAGGCAGATTCCTGATCGCATCAGCGGTGACCGGCATCAGCACCATCAGCGGCAAGGCCAGGCGCGGAGACTATCTATGGTACTATCTGGATGACGGTATCTACGGCTCATACAGCGGACAACTGTTTGACCATACGATCTACCCCTTGCAGATATTCAATCAGGCCACAGAGCGCCAGAGATCGATCCTGGCTGGACCCACCTGCGACAGCATAGATATCATCGCTGAAGATGTGGATCTTCCTGAACTGCAGGAAGGAGATCTGCTGATCGGGCATATGATGGGGGCATACACCCATGCCACATCCACCAGCTTTAACTCGCTTGAGGGTGCGAAGATCGTAGTGGTAAATAGATAGACGCAGCTTAGACCACGCCCGTTTCAAGCAAAAAACATGTGTAATGAGGACGAATATTCAGTATCGTCTTCGTCCTCATTGTTTCTGTTCGATCATACCTGATCGTCAATCATTTCTCTCTGAGCGCCATACCAATTCACATTCCTGGTTACAAACATCACCAGAGCCAGTATTGCAAACAGACCGATCGAACCAGCTAGGAGCGAGTACTCCTGTTCCTGCAACAGGGCGAGAAGATAGAGATAAAGTGCAGTCATCCCTCCTCCAACCATTGCCGCCCTCCCCCTGCTCTGCAGCACGATCTTGGCATATGATGTTACCAGAGATATCACCATGGATGCGGCGATAAAATAGGCACAGATAAATCCTATGTGCTCTGCCAACGATAGCAACAACAGATAGAACAGACACACCGCTCCGCCAACAAGGAGATACTGCAAGGGGTGAACGCGTATACCGCTCAGGATCTCGAACAGCCAAAACCCAATGAAGGTCAGTCCGATAAAAATCAACTCATATTTCATGCTGCGTTCCGATTTGCCGTAGGTATCGAGGGGGAATGCCAGGTCCACACCTATCGCCGAATCGCATACCTTCTTTTGATTGCTCTTGCTTCTATTAAACCAACTTTGCGGATAGTTGCGTCCCAGATACGGGATCTCCCAGGATGCGCTGAAGCCATTCTCATTTACAGTTCTGTTAGTGGGTAACCAGTTGCCCTGAAAACTCGGATCTTTCCAATCTGAAGCCATAGTGATGGAACTGTGGCGTCCGACCGGTGCAATGTAAAATCCATCGCTGCCGCCCAGTTCCAGGGTCAGTTCAAATGTTGATTTACCACTGGATTCACCAAGATTAAGAGGTGTATGAAAACCACTTGCACCTGGCATTCCGTCACCTGCGCCTGGTTCAAGCACAGTGTCCCTTGCGTTGATATTCAATGATGACTCTTTCTGCACCGACTTGGGATCAGACATGGTTATGACAAACTGTGCCTTGTCCCACTGTAGATCACGATCCTTCGCCTCTAATACCATCCTGTCCAGATCAAAATCACCCTTCAGTTTAATCTGAGCGCGATACAATGGGATGCCATAGATGCTGCGATAACGCATCTCGCTGTCTATATTGACCTTGGCATTGAGATGTTCAGGAAGAAACGTTGCATAATGCTTTTTCTGCTCGACTATCCATGGTGAACCCTGTTTTTGCTGTACTTGCTTCAGGTACGGAACAATGATCAGTGGACCCTGCAGTACCTGCCTCTTTCCCCACTTTTGGGTAACCTCGGCCACTGCCAAATCTCTGGTCGTTCTCCTTTCATGTATCAGATCACCAATCTGATAAATTGGGATCTGCAGGAGAAATATCAGAAAAGCTATACCCAATATCCGAAATAACTGCTCCTTTTCTGAACCTATTGTCCATCTGCGTATTTTCTCTGTCATGGTAGATATCTCCCGCTATGATTATTCTCCTATTAAACGGGAGCAGGATGGCAATGGAATGGAGGAAAAATGGCAAAGCTGTGGCAGATTAGGGAGAAGTTAAAACATCCATCTATATCCGAGGATGGCAAGTGGAATAAGTGCAACCCAGGCTATCATTCCAACGATAGTTACCATCGTGCCATCGGGATCAGGGGATTTGACCAAGATACGGCATAGCATATAGCCGAGGCCTCGTACCATAATGTCGAGTATAACCTCTATTAAAAAATGCCCTACGAAGCGAAAGATTACTCCGATAAATTCCCCTGCTATTCAACTAAGTGGCATTGGCGTCCTTATAAATATCCACCCAGCTTTTGCAGCAGGGCATAAACCTTCTTCATCCCTTTATGCATATTCTCTTCTATGGCGTCCATGGTTATGGGTTGGTCGCTCTTCCCCGCCGCCCAGTTGGCTACAATCGAACAGTGCGCATAACATAGGTCTAGCTCTTTGGCCAGGGCTGCCTCAGGCATCCCGGTCATACCTACCAGGTCACATCCATCATTTTGCATCCTTTTAATCTCCATAGCAGACTCAAGACGTGGTCCCTGGGTGGCGCCATAGGTTCCGTCTTTGATTATATCCAGCTTGGCATCTATGGCGGCATTGATCAGGGCAAGTCTTAGCTCCTGGCAGTATGGTTCAGTAAAATCGATATGGGTGACCTCTGACAGGTCATTTTCAAAAAAGGTATTGCCCCTCCCCCATGTGTAATCAATGATCTGATCCGGTATGACAATGGTTTCCGGTGCCATATCGTCTCTGATACCTCCTACAGTGGCCATACCTATGACATAATCAACTTCGATGTGTCTGAGGGCCCATATATTGGCCCGGTAGTTTATCTTGTGCGGTGGAATAGTATGACCTGCCCCGTGTCTGGGTAGGAATACTATATCCATCCCATCGAAGCAGCCATGGATCAGTGGTGACGATGGTTCACCATAAGGGGTATTTACCACCTCACGCCTGGTGATCTTGAGGGATTCCATCTTGGCAAATCCGGATCCGCCGATTATCGCTAGGTTTGTCATGCTAGTTTGCTCACAGTTTAAATTTATCCAACCAACAGCGCCTTCATGTCGGCAACCGCCTTGCCCAGCCCATCGAATAGCGCCCGAGCTATTATGGAATGTCCGATGTTCAATTCAGTGATACCGTCAACAGCGACAATCTCCTTTACATTGTGATAGTCGAGCCCATGTCCAGCATTCACCTGGATACCGATGTCAATTCCATGCTTCACCGCTTCAGTTATCCTGATCAGTTCACGTCTCTTCTGATCTATAGATGTAGCATCGGCATAGTGCCCGGTGTGTATCTCAATAACCGGAGCGCCTGACTCTTTTGCTGCATCAATTTGTTTTAGATCAGCGTCTATGAATAGAGATACTCTTATCCCTGCGTCCTGCAATCCGGCACAATACTCTTTCAGATAAGGGAGATTGCCTATTACATCCAGCCCACCCTCTGTAGTAAGTTCTTCCCGTTTCTCCGGTACTATGCAGCAATCATGGGGAGCTATTCTGGTAGCTATGCCCAACATCTCTTTGGTCGCAGCCATCTCCAGATTCATATGTGTTTGCAGCATATCCTGCAGCATCTCAACATCTCGATCCTGTATATGACGTCTGTCTTCCCGTAGATGTAAGGTAATGGAATCAGCGCCTGCATGCTCCGCCACCAATGCGGCCTGTAGCGGTTCTGGATATTTGGTACCACGGGCCTGACGTACCGTGGCTATATGATCAATGTTTACTCCGAGTAGTATTTCTTTTCTCTGTTTCATACTGTGCCGCCTGAAAACTATTTAAATAACTCACGGCTCTTCAATGGGCGATCCCCAAGATACTGTGCCAGTACGCGCCGCATGAGTATTCTGGCCTGACTCCTTTCTCTCTCATGATAGGGAAAGTTACCGGCCAATGCATGTAATGTGCTGCCGTTGATAGCATTCTTATCCGGAAGCGATGTCTCTCTGGGACCGTGCTCCAGTTCAAAATTATAGAATGCATCATGCTTGATCTGATGACCCGTCTCCGCATCTGCATCAAGCAATAGCCCATAGCCAAGTTCATTCAGAAGTGCCACTTCGAAACTTCTCAATGGCGGTTCAATATCCGATGTAGAGGCTAGCTCTCCAAGCGTCATTTCGTAATGATTAAACAGCTCAGCATGCGGATCATTCCTTGCAAGTATGCGCATAAGTATCTCATTCAGATAGAACCCGCAATATACGTTCTTGCCTTTAAGTGCTGGGACGCCTTTGTCCTGCTCGTAGAGAGACAGGGTTTTTACTTCACCTTTGCCCGTAAAGTTAATGACCAGCGGGTTAAAAGGCTGTAGTAGTGACGGCCCGTTTTTTTTACTCCTTGCTCCCTTGGCAATCGCAGGAAAACGACCATGTTCCCTGGTAAAGCACTCTAGTAAAAGACTGCTGTTGGAGTATGGGGTGCGGTGCAGCAAATAGGCACGGAACATCATTCACCATATCCAAGCTGGTGCAGTGATTTACTATCACTTGACCAGCTCTTTTTTACCTTGACCCAAACCTTTAAAAATACTTTGTGATCGAAAAGTTTCTCCATCTCAATCCTGGCCTGAGTGGCAACATCTTTTAATGCCTCTCCGTTTTTACCAATGATAATATTTTTCTGTCCCTTACGCTCTACCCAGATCAGTGTGGTTATATGGTATACACCATTCTTCACCTCAAATTTTTCTACCTCTACTGTCAAAGCGTAGGGGATTTCCTTGGCATAGCGTTGGGTAAGTTGTTCTCGCACCAGTTCTGCAGCAAGGAAACGCTCCGATCTATCCGTAAGCTGATCGTCCGGATAGATGTTATCGCCTTCAGGCATGTAGTTAATAACCTTTGCTTCCAGTTCAGCTACATTTGCCCCATTCAGGGCAGAGAGAGGAATGACCTCAGTAAACGGGTGTCTGGATGAAACCTCTGCGATAAAGGGCAACAGATCCTCTTTATCCTTAATACGATCTACCTTATTGATAATCAATATGCATTTGAGTCCATATTTGATTACGGTCTTTAGGACTGCCTCATCTTCATCGGTCCAGCGTAATGCCTCTATGACAAACAGCAACATATCTACATCGGCCAGGGCAGATTTAGCCGTGCGGTTCAGGTATTTGTTCATGGGCTGATTGCCACGCTTATGTATACCTGGGGTATCGACATATACGATCTGACCCTCTGCAGTGGTCTTTACACCGAGTATACTGTGACGGGTGGTCTGCGGCTTATGTGATGTAATGGCTAGCTTCTGGCCGATAATCCTATTAAGCAGGGTAGATTTACCAACATTGGGACGCCCTACTATCGCAGTGTAGCCACATCTATTTGCTTTCATGGATGTTGTTCTCAAGCGCAAATAAGATGTTTTCTGCAGCCTTCTGTTCAGCTTTGCGCCTACTAGATCCATCGGCGATGGTTTGCAGTTTTATATCATCAACGTCACATTTAACGATAAAGTGTTGGTTGTGTTGCTCGCCAGTGACTTCCAGAACAGAATACTCCGGAAGTTTATAATGTTTGGCCTGTAGATATTCCTGCAGCCTGGTCTTGGGGTCTTTCAGATTCTTCCTTGTTGCAATATGGTCAAATCTGTCTTGGTAGATCCTGGTTATAACCTGACGCGCGGCCTCCAGTCCACCATCCAGATATACTGCGGCGATCACCGCTTCCAGGGCATCCGCAAGTATGGAGTTTCTTGATTGTCCGCCACTGCGTAGTTCGCCCGGCCCCAAATGTAGATAGTCTCCCAACTCAAGCTCTCTGGCTATCTCTGCCAGTGTCACACCTTTGACCAGGCTTGACCTCAATCTGCTCATATCTCCTTCGTCTGCTGAGCCGAGCTTATTAAACAGCACATCGGCCACGACAAATCCAAGAATAGAGTCACCGAGAAACTCCAATCGCTCATTATTAACACCACCAGCACTTTTGTGTGTTAGTGCCTCATCGAAAACAGCAATATCGGAAAATTCGTAGCCAATCTTACGACTGAGATGTTCTAATGGTTCTCTCAATTGGTTATCAATTCCACTTCATCGCTAAAGGTTACTATTATTTCGATATTGCCTACCATCGGCTTACGCACATCATAATCTATACCGATTTTGAGTATCCCGGGCTTTTTGTCGATTTTCACCATGTCTCTCTTGATATCTCTAACGCCGTTGGTGATTAGCCGGGACATGACCATATTGGAGATCTCTTTGGTGCTCTTCTGAGTTATCAGTGGCTCTTCCTCAAATGATTTAAGGATGGATTTGACAGAATAGTTCTCAAGGTATATCGGGGCCAGCTTGAATGTCAGCAATGCAAAAAAACCGATAAGAAACAGTATAGTTAACCACCCCATACCAGTCATACCATGCTGCTTGTTTATTTTGCCTATCATTGAGCCAGCCTCCTAAAGGTTTAAAGATTACATTATTATGGATACTAATTAATTCCTTCGCCAATCCTCTCCCAGGCTATCGGAAGGACACTGTCTCTGTTTGAGTCCCAACTCATCCAAATACCAAACGCCTTTCCAACCAGGTTTTCTTCAGGAACATATCCCCAACAACGACTGTCATTGCTGTTATCTCTATTATCGCCCATTACGAAATAAAAACCTTCAGGTACCTTGATTTCTCCACTGGTTAGCATCTGGCAGCCTGGGGGAAAATCTGGATATAACTGATTGACCAATATCGAGTGCTCTACATTTTCTAAAGTCTCAATATTTTCTAAGGTTCCAGTCATATTACCACCTGAGCCAGTGCCATTATATAGACCCATCTGTACGTATTTCTGAGGTTTTCCATTTATTATCAGTTTCTTACCTCTATAATCTATGGTATCTCCAGGTACGGCAACAACACGTTTAATATAGTCAATAGATGTGTCTTTAGGGTAACGAAATACAACAATATCGCCCTTTTCCGGTTCACCTATATCGATGATCTTCTTGTTAAGTACAGGTAGCCTTATTCCATAACTAAACTTATTAACCAAGATAAAGTCACCGATAAGAAGTGTCGGCATCATAGATCCGGAAGGTATTCTGAAAGGTTCCACTACCGCAGAACGTAGTACCAGGACAGCAAGGATGACTGGAAAAAAGGAGCGTGAGTATTCGACTAGAAGAGGTTCTTTATCTCTGGCAGAGCTAAAACCAATGGATATGTCACCTCTCCTTCTTGGACCGAAAAACATGACATCTGCGAGCCATATTGCACCTGTAATAGTTGTAGCTAAAACCAGTATCAGAGGAAAATCGATATTCATACGAACCTTCTTTTATTAACTGTAGTTTAGTTGTCCTTACCTACGCGTAGGATGGCAAGAAAGGCCTCTTGTGGTATTTCAACCTTGCCTACCTGCTTCATACGTTTCTTACCGGCCTTTTGTTTTTCGAGTAGTTTTCTCTTACGAGTAATATCGCCACCATAGCATTTTGCGGTTACATTCTTACGTAGTGCCTTTACTGTGGTGCGAGCTATGATTTTACTACCAATGGCAGCTTGAATTGCAACCTCGAACATCTGGCGCGGGATTATCTCCTTCATCTTGACAGTCAGCTCCCTGCCCCTGCTTTCCACATTATCACGATGTACGATAAGGGATAATGCATCTACTTTTTCTGCGTTGATGAGGATATCCAACTTAACCAGAGGTGCTGCAACAAATCGCTTGAACTCATATTCAAATGAGGCGAAACCTCTACTGACGGATTTGAGTCGATCAAAGAAATCCAGAACCACTTCGTTCATTGGCAGCTCGTAGACCAATTGTACCTGTCCACCCAAATATTGCAGGTTTTTCTGCATGCCGCGTTTCTCTATGCAGAGATTAATCACGTTACCCAGATAGTCCTGTGGTACCAGAATGGTTGCCTCGATCAGAGGTTCGCGTATCTCGGCAATCTTACTGACATCTGGAAGTGCAGCTGGGTTATCAATGTGGACAACCTCACCATCGCTCTTTTCCACTTCGTATATAACCGTAGGCGCGGTGGTGATCAGGTCCAGGTCGTATTCCCGTTCCAATCTCTCCTGGACGATCTCCATGTGCAGCATTCCAAGGAAGCCGCAACGAAAACCGAATCCCAGGGCCTGGGATGTCTCAGGCTCGAAATGTAGTGCCGCATCATTCAGTTTGAGTTTTTGCAGGGCCTCACGGAAAGACTCATAATCATCTGAGCTTACCGGATAGAGACCTGAGAATACCCGAGGCCTCATCTCACTGAACCCTGGTAGTGGCTTGTCCGCCTTGCGATCGAATAGTGTGATGGTATCGCCTACAGGGGCTCCGTCGATATCTTTGATGCCGGCGATGACAAACCCTACCTCACCGGGTCCGAGTTCGTTCTTATCCACCCGTTTGGGATTGAATACGCCCACCTTTTCCACCTGATAGGAACGATTGGTGGACATAACATACATCTTGTCCTTGCGTTTGATTGCGCCGTTTATCACTCGGATTAGGGATATCACCCCGACATAGCTATCGAACCAGGAATCTATGATCAGGGCCTGGAGTGGCTTGTTTCTGTCACCTTCCGGAGGAGGAATATGTTCAATCAACTGTTCCAGGAGATCAGGAATACCCTCGCCGCTCTTGGCGCTTACCCGCATGGCATGTTCAGCCTCCAGGCCTATGATCTCCTCTATCTCGTTAATGACCTTTTCCGGATCTGCTGCCGGCAGATCGATCTTATTCAACACCGGGAGGACTTCCAGGCCTTGCTCGATAGCCGTATAACAGTTGGCCACGCTTTGCGCCTCAACGCCCTGTGCGGCATCAACGACCAACAGCGCACCCTCACATGCCGCCAGGGAACGTGATACCTCGTACGAAAAATCCACATGTCCTGGGGTATCGATAAAGTTCAGTTGGTAAACCTCACCATTGTTGGAGGTATAGGATAGGGTTACGCTCTGGGCCTTGATGGTGATTCCACGTTCTCGCTCCAGATCCATTGAATCCAGGACCTGTTCGTTCATCTCTCTTTCAGTCAGTCCCCCGCAGACCTGGATGAACCGGTCCGCAATCGTGGATTTTCCATGATCAATATGGGCGATAATGGAGAAGTTTCTGATATGTTGCAGGTCGGTCATTATGAAATCTGATGTGTAAAGGCCCAATAAGGAAAACGGAACTTCTCACTCGAAAAGTTCCGTTCCCAAACGGTACAACTCTTAGTATCGCCTATGATACCTTACTTGTTTATCTCCTAAAAACCTTTTTCCGTTATTTCTCTGGTACTTTCAGCGCCAGAAATACCGGACCGGCATCCCGCTGCACCAATACGGCAATGCTTTTCCCGGGTTTCAGGCCCTTCACCGCATCCTTGAAGTCCTTCATGTTACTGATCTTATAGCCATTCAACATCTGGATTATGTCGCCCCGTCTTATACCGGCCAAGCTGCCTGCACCAGGACCAACCTCATACACGATTACGCCACCATTAGACAACTGTCTCTTTTCCAGCTGCTCATCAGTAAGCTCCTTGACCTTTATACCCAGTGTCTTGTTGCTGGTAAGCCCCATACTTCCAGTCTTGGAGTCAATCTCGTCCTCTGTCGGCAGCTCACCGATAGTGACATCCAGTACTATATTCTTGCCTTGGCGCAATATTGAGAGCTTGGATGGTTTGTTCACTTCACTGGAACCAACCAGAGGCGGCAGATCTGAAGAGTTCATCAACTTGGTACCGTTGTACTCCATGATGATATCTCCTGCCTTCAGCTTGGCCTTTTCCGCAGGGCTATCCGGTATAACCCTGGATACCAGCGCACCGCTCGGCTGTTTCATACCGAATGATTCTGCCAGATCCTTGGTGACATCCTGAATCAGGACTCCAAGCCATCCCCTGGAAACTTTACCCGTTGTACGGAGCTGATTCGCCACATTCATCGCCACTTCTATCGGGATAGAGAATGAGAGCCCCATGAAACCACCGGTACGACTGTAGATTTGCGAGTTGACACCAACCACCTCTCCATTCAGGTTGAACAATGGACCTCCAGAGTTACCTGGATTGATGGCCACATCGGTCTGAATGAATGGAACATAGTTCTCTTTTGGCAGACTTCTGCCTGTTGCGCTCACGATGCCGGCTGTTACCGAATGATCGAATCCAAATGGTGAACCGATCGCCAATACCCATTGCCCTGCCTTCAGGTCGCTGGATTTTCCGATTTTTACCATGGGTAGGTCTTTGGCTTCGATCTTAAGCACTGCGGTATCACTCTGCCTATCGCTGCCGATAACCTTGGCCTCGAATTCGCGTCTGTCGCTTAGTCTTACGATTATTTCATCCGCATCGTCAATAACGTGGTTATTGGTCATGACATAACCGTCACTGCTGATGATAAATCCTGATCCAAGTGATTGGGGCGTCATTCTCTCTGCGTTATCATCGCCATCGCCCAAATTTCCTTGTTGGTCTTCAAAGAAATGACGGAAGAACTCATTGAAAGGGCTGTTACGCGGTAGGTCAGGCATTCTCAAATTGGGTCTGAATCTGCGCAGGGATTTCTTTGACTTGGTACTTATGTTAACGACGGCTGGGGCATTTTGCTCCACCATCGCAGTAAAATCCGGTAGCTCTGCAGCTTGAACGCTGATTACGCTGGACAGCAGCAGAGTAAGCGTCAACAAGCTGGAATATAACCATCTATTCACAAGCGAAGTACTCATTTATAACTCCTGTTGTTTATCAATTCTTGGTTTTGAACGAATAATAGAACATCAGATCTGACAGAAGTTCCAGGCGGAACGACTGCTATGCAGGCAGTTTAGGTTCTATATTGAAGCTTACGCGTTCAGATGTGGCAAATCTCAGCATAACCGGCTGATAGCGACTGTCTTTCTGTACCTTCTTGGCGAACATTCTTACGAAACCCAGTCCGGCGATGAAGCCGATAGCTCCACCTATGATCGCCATAAGGTCATGTGAGATTAGGGCGAATCCAATCGCAAGTTCCTGTCCTAACAGTGCCAATAAAATCATCAAAACAATCGGTACCATGTAGAATATCATGGAGACTCTGGTAAGCGCAGACTCCTGCAATCCTATAATGACCCGATCCCCTGTCTTGGCATCAAGACTATTTACAACTCGTACTACTGTTCTTCTGTTGCCAAATACCTTGGCAAATGCACTAGTGCCGCACACCTCGCTGGACGCACAACCTCCGCATGAACCTTGAGGCTTGGTCTCAATATCCGCATACTCACCTTCGCAGTTCAATATGAGTGCAGTCTCTTCAATCATTCGATTAACTACTCCTGCCTATATCTGGCCGCGAGTGCGAATTTTTTGACAGTCTGGGCTGGGACCTCGCCGACAGCGGTGATTTGAAACCCGTCCTGTTGGGCGCCGTAGGCATGGATTGCCCCCATTTGCGACTCACCATCAAAGTGTTTTTCTTCAATGGCCTTTTCGATATACACAGACATAGTGGCCAGCCCATCGGTAAAAACAAAGTGCTCAACCACGCCATTACCACTGTTTGCCACCCTGATTTCGTGTACGCTCAGCCTGAAACCGTCCGGAAGAGGGCCAAATGTCCATCTGCTTGCGTTATCAGAATCAGCCATACTCCGCATTGGATCCTGATGCTTCCAATTGTATTCCTTAAGCTCTTCATGCGTAACAAGTTCCAGCGAGTTGTCATGAACCGCATCACCGATCATCATGCTGGTGAACATGATCTGAGATACCGTCTCTCCGGTGTTGTCCAGAAGATCAGATCTAAGTGGCAGGGCTGATGCGACATCGAGTGAGACCCTGTGACCGTATCTGTTTTCATCTTTAGGTATGACCATGATGATCTTGGTATTCTTGTCCGCAACCCTCTCTTCTCCATCCATCCTGAAATCATAGTAGGCGGATATCTCATCCGGTTTATAAGGGAGCAATTTCGCTATGCCTTCATGACCAAAACGCTTGCCAACCAGGACACTCTTTATGTCTGGCTGTATACAGATAACCTCGCCTTTGCTGCGTACCACCTCGCGTCGCGCACCATTCAGTGATACCAGACGCTCCCTCTCGACACCATTTTCCACGGTATGCACAATCTTCATCGACTCCATATGCTGGTTATGGAGATAGACAAAGGTGCCTTCATAGTTTAACTGCTGGACAGCGTTGTGCATCCTTTCCAGCCAGTTATATGCATCTTGCTGTGTCTCAGTAGCTGCAGCGGTCGCAGAGAGACAGAGTAGTATATGAAATACGAGGAGCCTGCTTGACATGGTGCGGCTATCGTTTTGGCGTATTTGGCTTTGAATCATAACCAACAAAGGTAGCATAAGGCATTACGCCGATACCGGTACCTGGTGCGGCATATTCACTGTGATTTACCAGATAGCCGTTCAATCTCGATTCCAGAGACGGCTCTTTCAGGTTCTTCCAGCGGGTTCCTGGAATGGCCTTATGTGCAACGGGTATCGTCGGTACTACAGGGCTGATATTGGCGGCAGTAATGATTTGTGGAGGAGGAGTATTGCTGATATTGGAGGCCGTGGTAGGTTGAGCAGTATCATTCATGCTCAGTAAACCAGGTGCAGTTACTACAACCGCAGTTGCAACCGATGCCGCCAAGGCTGCCCCAGCCGCCGGTTTGATCCAGTTTGACCTCCATGGTCTGGACCTGTCCCTTTTGGGTATAGATATGATGGCCGGCTCCAGTTCGATCTGTTGTCTGACACGCCCTGAGATCTCCCCGGCATTGAGATTGACCGCTTCGCCTCGCATGACATCACCGATCATGTGGTATCGATCCCATCGCTGTTGCAGCTCTGGATCCCGGCTCAGTTTTGCCAATACAGAGGCTGTCTCTCTGGTGGAAAGTTCATCGTCCAGCAGTGCTGATACCTGTTCATCTAATCTATTTGTCATCATCTGATACCCGAAATATTATCTGGTAATTTAATCAGTTAACTATTGCTCCAATAAAGGTGCAAGCTTTGTATTAATCGCATCTCGGGCACGGAATATCCGTGACCTTACGGTTCCAACCGGACAGGACATGGCCTTGGCTATCTCTTCATAGCTCAGGCCTTCCAGTTCCCTTAATGTAATCGCTGTCTTGAGATCTTCCGGCAGATCATCAATCGCATCTCTGACCGTTTCCGCAATCTCATCCTGTAATAACTGGTTTTCAGGTGTTGTATTCTCCTGAAGCCGCACACCTATATCCATCTGCTCCGCCGTGCCGGCGTCAAGATCAGATCCAGGTGGTCGTCTACCCTGCGCTACAATGTGATTTTTCGCGGTGTTTATCGCAATGCGATAAATCCAGGTATAGAAGGCACTATCTCCACGAAAATTCGGTAGGGCCTTGTAGGCCTTGATAAAAGCCTCCTGAGTCACATCTAGCGCCTCACTTTGGTTACGCACATAGCGGGATACCAGATTAACCACCTTGCGCTGGTACTTCAGGACCAGAAGGTCAAACGCCTTCTTGTCCCCACGCTGCACTCGTTCTACCAGTTCCTGATCTACTTGTCGCTCGCCCATACGGGCCTTCTCCATTTCCGCGACAAGCGCAGACCATTATCCAAACTCATTGACACCCTATACATGAAATAGTTCTCGCATGCCGATGGCATTAAAAAATATCGTCTTTATCTTGATAACTATTGTTTCTAGTTATACAAAATTAGGTTAGGATTCCGCAAACGATAACTGTTTGCATCTAATTCTGATTTTAGTCAGCAGTCGGCGAATTATGAACTTCTATGCCGATTGCGGCAATTCCTAGATAGCGAGAATATGGGAAAAAGTTACCTACACGACGTGCTCATCATCGGTAGCGGTGCCGCCGGACTCAGTCTGGCGCTGCGTCTCCCGGACAGCATCAGGGTCGCGGTCCTGTCAAAGACGAAACTCTCCGAGAGCAACACCTACTATGCCCAGGGTGGTATCTCCGCCGTTTTAGACGAAAAGGACTCCATTGAATCCCACATAGAAGATACCCTGAATGCAGGCGCTGGCCTCTGCGATGAGGACGTAGTGCGAATGGTGGTGGAACATGGACCGGCCAATATCCAGTGGCTGCTCACTCAGGGTATGGAGTTCACCAGGAGGCAGCGGAATGAGGATGAATATCATCTGACCCGTGAGGGTGGGCACTCCCACCGCCGGGTGATCCATGCGGCTGACGCCACCGGGCAGGTCATGCAGACCACCCTGGAGGATCATGTCAGGTCCAAGGACAACATAGATGTGTTCGAGAATAGGAACGCCATCGACCTGATCACCGGAAACAAGCTTGGATTCAAAGACAATCGCTGTATCGGCGCCTATGTATACAACAGAGATGCAGACCATGTTGATACCTTTCGGGCGCGCTGTGTGGTGCTTGCCACCGGTGGAGCCAATAAGGTGTACCTCTACACATCCAACCCGGATATCGCCACCGGTGACGGTATTGCCATGGGTTGGCGTGCAGGCTGTCGGGTGGCCAATATGGAGTTCATACAGTTCCACCCCACATGCCTCTACCATCCTCATGCCAAGTCGTTCCTGGTAACCGAGGCCCTGCGCGGTGAAGGTGGCAAGCTGCTCCTGCCGGACGGCACCAGATTCATGCCGGGGTTTGATGAGAGGGCCGAACTGGCGCCGCGTGACATCGTGGCACGCGCCATCGACCATGAGATGAAAAGACTGGGAACGGACTGCATGTTCCTGGATATCAGCCACAAACCATCCGAATTTATCCGGGAAAGATTCCCTATGATCTACGCCAAGTGCAAAGAGTTCGGTATAGATATCACCAAGGAACCAATACCTGTCGTCCCCGCCGCCCACTATACCTGCGGTGGCATCATGACAGATAAGGATGCACGCACCGATGTCCAGAACCTCTACGCCATCGGTGAAGTGGCCTACACCGGACTGCATGGAGCCAATCGTATGGCCAGCAACTCGCTTCTGGAATGCCTAGTATTCGGAGAGACCGCGGCCAGCGATATCACCAACAGACTGAAAAACATCTCTACCCCACCGGAGATCCCGGCGTGGGACGAAAGCCGTGTATCCGACTCTGATGAAGAGGTTGTGGTATCCCATAACTGGGACGAGCTACGTCGTTTCATGTGGGACTATGTAGGTATAGTGCGCAGTAACAAGCGTCTGGAACGGGCTAGGCGCAGGGTGAATATGCTGCGTCAGGAGATAAAGGAGTATTACAGCAACTTTAAGGTCCACAATGACCATCTGGAGCTGCGTAATCTGGTGGATGTGGCCAATCTTATAATACGTTCGGCCATGCGCAGACGTGAGAGCCGCGGTCTACACTACAATATCGACCATCCGCAACGGGACGACCAGGGACAGCATCAGCCCACCATCATTATCCCGGATAACTACATACCGAAGTGATCGTACATCTTCAGTAGCATCCGCAACCTTCTATGCTGGTCTGCATCGGTGGCATCAGCCGGTATGGCGAGCGTGCGTCTGCCGGAATCAACACCCTTTAGATGCAGTATCACCAGTTGCCTGCTGATAAAACTGGAGGGACAAAGGAGCATCCTTACTCTTCTTCCATCTCTCATCCTGATCGACCATCCCCTCGCCTCACTCCACCCCACACCAATGATTGAGTCTGGCATGGAACGGGAGATCTCACGACTCCAGTAATAGATCAGACTGATGAAAATAAGTGTTGCAAGAAAGACCAGTAGATATATATCAGGATCGAGTGTGAAAATCAGAATCAGTGCAGAGATATGCACCAGTAGTAGATATGCGGCAAGCCAGATCGAGATGTCCAACCTGAGTCTTAGGGGTATTGCAGAGGGAGAGAGCACTGGATCAGTTGACCATACAACCCCTTATCCTCTCCAGCAGTTCCGATAGTTCTTTGTCGTTGGGGCTCGTCTTCCCTGTAAGCATCTCGTACATCTCCTGATCCTGCATATCCAATAGACCGATAAATTGCCGCTTCTCATCATCCGTCAACAGATCGTAGACGTTATCCAGGTATGAGTTGAGCAGCAGATCCAGCTCCAGCAGGCCGCGCCGGCAGGCCCAGCGCAGTTGATTGTTTGATGGCAGCTTATCCGTTCCCTGTGGCAGATCGGTCATTATATGGACTGTTTCAGCATCAGCGCCTTGATGTGGCCGATAGCCCTGGTCGGGTTAAGGTTCTTCGGGCATACCTCAACACAGTTCATAATGGTGTGGCAACGGAACAGTTTATATGGACCCTCCAGGTAGTCCAGACGCTCTGTCCTGCCCTGGTCACGGGTATCTGCCAGAAAGCGCCAGGCCTGAAGCAAGGCATGGGGACCGAGGAATTTGGCAGGATTCCACCAGAAAGAAGGACAGGAGGTGGAACAACATCCGCACATTATGCATTCATACAGCCCGTCCAGCTTGTCACGGTCCTCCGGTGACTGCAGCATCTCCACCTCGGGCACCGGATCTTTGCGTATGATATAGGGCTTGATGGAGCGGTACTGATCGTAGAACTGTTCCATATCCACCACCAGATCGCGGATCACCGGCCTGCCAGGCAACGGACGCACATTTACCGGCTCAGACAGATCGACAACTGGTGTGATGCAGGCCAGGATGTTTTTGCCATTCACGTTCAGGCCGTCAGATCCGCAGACACCCTCTCCGCAGGAGTGACGAAAATTGAGGGATTCATCCATCTCTCTGATGGCGAGTAAGGCATCACGCACCATCATATCCGAGGTAACAGCCACCTCGTAATCCTGCATGTATGGCGCCTTATCTGTATCCGGGTTGTAGCGATAGATTCGAAACTTCATGTCGATTTCTCAATAAACGCGTTCTTTGGGTGGAAAGGTTTCAACCGTGATCGGTTTGGTTCGAACCGGTTTGGTTTTGTGTTGATCACCATCCAGATAATAGAGGCTGTGCCGCATCCAGTTCTCATCGTCCCTCTTGGGAAAATCCACGCGGGAGTGGGCGCCACGGCTCTCTTTTCTGGCCTCGGCCGACATCATGATGGACATGGATATGTCTATCATGTTCTCCAGCTCCAGGGCCTCAATGCGGGCATGATTGAACACCTTACTATCGTCCTTCAGCTGCACACCTGGCAGGCGGTCACGAATGGCCCTTAGCTGCTGAATGCCCTCCTGCATCACCTCCTCATTACGGAATACCCCGCAGTGGGTCTCCATGGCCTGTTTCAGATCGTCCCGTAGCGACTGCACGGATTCACCATCGCCCTTCTTATCCCAACGGGACAATCTAGCCATCGCCCTGTCCACACTCTCCCTGCACAACGGCTTGTGATAGCGGTTTGCCTTCAGGAACTCCCCGACCCGGTTGGCGGCGGCACGGCCGAACACCAGGATGTCCAGGAGCGAGTTTCCGCCCAGGCGATTACCCCCATGCACCGATACGCATGCGGCCTCGCCTATGGCGTAGAGTCCGTTCACCACCTTCTCCGGTTCATCCCCACTATTGACGATCACCTCGCCGAAACGGTTGGTCGGGATACCGCCCATGGCATAGTGTGCGGTAGGAAATACCGGTATTGGGGTATCGGCCGGATCCATATTCAGGAAGGTCCTGCAGATGTCACTGATACCCGGCAGACGCTTGCCGACGATATCGGCACCCAGATGATCCAGTCTCAGCATCACATGGTCGCCCTTGGGTCCGCAGCCACGCCCCTCTCTCACCTCTGTGGCAATGGCGCGGCTTACCACATCGCGGCTGGCTAGGTCCTTGGCGTTGGGTGCGTAGCGCTCCATGAAACGTTCGCCATCCTTGTTGACCAGATAACCGCCTTCACCGCGGGCTCCCTCTGTTATCAGGATACCCTTACCGGCGACACCGGTCGGGTGGAATTGGAAGAACTCCATATCCTCCAGCGGCACACCGGCCCGCAGGGCCATGGCCATACCGTCACCGGTATTGATATGGGCATTGGTGGTGGTGCGAAAGATCTGGCCGCATCCGCCGGTGGCGATGAGGGTAGTCTTGGCCTCGATCAACAACGGTTCACCGGTGGCGATCTCCAGGGCCAGCGCCCCCAACACATTGCCCTCTTTGTCTGAGATCAGGTCGACGGCGAAATATTCATCGAAGAAGTTGGTCTTGGCCCGGATATTCTCCTGATACAGGCTGTGCAGGATGGCGTGACCGGTGCGGTCGGCCGCAGCACAGGTCCTGGTGGCCTGACCGCCCTCGCCAAACTCCTTGCTCTGTCCGCCGAACGGCCGCTGATAGATCTTACCGTTATCCAGACGGGAAAAAGGCACACCATAGTGCTCCAGCTCATAGACCAGATGGGATGCGGCACGACACATATATTCGATGGCATCCTGGTCACCAAGATAATCACTACCCTTTACCGTATCGTACATGTGCCAATGCCAGTTATCTGCAGAGACATTGGCCAGTGCTGCATTCACGCCACCCTGGGCAGCGATGGTGTGTGATCTGGTGGGAAAGACCTTGGATACCACGGCAACCCTGGCCTCGGCGTCCGCCAGCTGGAGTGATGCCCGCAGTCCAGCACCTCCGGAACCTATGATCAGTGTGTCGAACTTGCGACTTGCAAGCGTCATATAAAACCTCTCATTTAAAGATCTATGTTGAGGCGACTGTAAGGAACAGATATTTAACGATCCAGAGACCGCTGCCAATAAGTCCTAATGCCAGTACGGTTAAAGCAACCACCCGTATCATCAACGGATGGACGTAATCGATAATGATATCTCTGGTGCCAACCCAGGCGTGCAGCAACAGGAAGAAGACACAGAATAACAACGAAATGTTAAATCCTGGACAGGCAACCAACTCCTTCCATTCAGCGTATGACGCCGGAGGGGAAAACAAGAAGAGCCAGCACAGAAACAGGGTATATAGACCCAGATATACCGCACTTATGCGTTGAAAGACCCATGCACGAAAACCACTGGCACGTCTGCTCATTGTATAACTCCCAGCATGATCACCCCTGCCAACAGGGCCACTATTGCGGCTACAGCAGTCGCCATCAACGCGGTTATCCTCCCGTTGACCCTATCGACCCCGACATCAAAATCCAGAAACAGAAAACGTATACCTGACAACAGGTGGTGCAGTATGCCCCAGCCCAGTATCAGCATGATGATCTTTACAATGGTCCCGGATAGATGCCCCTGTACCAACAGATAGCCCTGTTCACTCTCCAGTGACAAGGCAAATAGGTATGAAATATATGGGATTGCCAATACCAGCAGTGCGCCACTTGCCCGGTGCAGGATGGACATGATCGCCATTATGGGCATCTTTATCACGAAGAGGTTTAGAAAAAACGGTCTGGATTGTTTGTTCATAGAGTGGTTCTCTTGGTCTGGTACACCATGGTATGAAACATACTGGCATGCAGGCAGGACCAAAAATTAACTGTCAAAAAGTAGAACATTGAGATGATTTATTACTTTAAGAAATAACTATGGGATAGAACTTACCAATCTTCAAGTAAACGCTATTGTGTTCAACCGGGCAAAAGCCACCTTAAACTGTGTTTATGCGCTCATAAAATTGATATTGTTAATCAAATCCAGAGGCGCAGTCAATACTACAAAAAGTAAGCAAAATTGCCGCCTTCTTTTAGTGACCGCTAAAACTCCAATGTCTTTAAATAGGCAAAGATCTTCTTGGTGGCAGTTTGTGTCTTACCGGATGACAGCTCTTTCTGCGCCGCCCTGATCAACTGTCTCAGATAGTGTCTATCCACCGCCTGGCATATTGCTGAGAATTCATTCAGCGCACTGTCGCCATCTGCGACCAACCTCTCCCTCCACTGCTCCAATAGTTCAAGTCTGCGTCTCTTATCCGGGTGATTCGAATCCAGACGCTCCAGAGTGTCTCGAATGGACGAAACATCCTCATCGGCCAGCAGTTTGCCGATGCGGCGTATATGGCGTTGTTGCGCAGTTCTGTTCTTGATCCTGGTGTACTCCTCCAGGGCATCGAGCATGGTTTGGCTGAAGGTAAAGGAGGCTATCTGCCCAGGCTTCAGTGTGACCAGTTGCTCTCCCAATCTCTGCAGCTCGGCGAACTCCCTCTTGATCTGGCTCTTACTCTTCTCCAGTTCCTCGGATTCATATTGTTCAAACTCATCATGCATCTAACCACTCCAGATGTTCCAGGATCAATTGAACCTGCCTGATGCCACGGAACTCGTTTACATCCAGGCGATAGGCAGCGTTCAGGATTTTTTCTTCGTTTTGGGGAGATCTGTTGCCCTGATTGAAGGCGATGGCGTCAAAGGTTTCACCGGTCGCTGTTGCGAGCACCATCTTCAGGTGTCGCTCCCCTACTATGCGCCAATTTACCAGACCAAACCTGCCATCGAAGACCGGCTCGGGATAGTTTTGGCCCCAAGGCCCGGCATCGCGTAACAGTTCGGCGGTCTCGATATTCATCTGTATAGCTTCAAGCTCCCCGTCTGAGTGTATGATGCCGCGGATATCATCATGATCCAGATGTAGCCTGACCTCCGTATCAAAGGCCTGGCTGAACCTATCCAGATCCTGGCGCAACAGGGTGAGTCCCGCCGCCATGGCATGACCGCCGAACTTGCTGATCAGGTCGGGATGCTTGGCTGCAATGCTATCCAGTACATCTCTGATATGCACACCGCTAACCGAACGGGCCGATCCTTTTATCCATGTCTCATCGGACGGGGCAAAGGCGATAACCGGCCGGTGGTAACGATCCTTTATCCTCGACGCCAGGATCCCGATCACGCCCTGATGCCACTGCTCATCGAAGATGCAGAGACCGAATGGCAACTCCGCCCCTTGATCAAGATCGATGGATTTCAGATGGGACATGGCCTGTTGCCGCATCTCATCCTCGATCTCACGGCGCTGCTGGTTGAGACTGTTCAGCTCAAATGCACCCTGCTCCGCCACATCCATGGAATCGGTGATCAGGGTCTCTATGCCCAGCGATATATCCTCCAGCCTGCCGGCGGCGTTTAACCTGGGACCTATGGCAAAACCCAGATCAGAGGCGACCACACGCTCGTAATCACGTCCAGCGGCCAGGAACAGCGCCTTGATGCCGGGACGGCACAGACCTGCCCGGATCCGGCGCAGCCCCTGGTGTACCAGGATGCGATTGATCCGATCCAGTGGGACCACGTCAGCCACCGTACCCAGGGCCACCAGATCGAGAAACTCGGCCAGATTTGGCTCGACAATGCCCTGCCGCTCAAACCAGCCCTCTTGCCTGAGTCTGCTCCTGAGTGCCAGAAGGACATAGAACATCACCCCTACCCCGGCCAGATTCCGTCCAATGCCACTAGCCTGCATATTGGGATTTACGATGACGTCTGCCTCCGGCAGCTCTGATCCGGGGAGATGATGGTCAGTAACCAACACGGGCACCCCGGCCAGGTTCGCGGCCGCAACGCCGGATATGCTGGAGATACCGTTGTCCACCGTCACGATCAGGTCTGGCGACTGCCTCAAGGCCACCTCGACTATCTCCTGGGTCAGGCCATAGCCGTATTCAAACCTGTTGGGTACCAGATAGCCTACATCCATGGCACCCATGGCCCTGAGGGCCAGCACGGACAGGGCGCATGAGGTGGCCCCGTCCGCATCGAAATCACCAATGATCAATATACGGCTGGAACCACGGATGTGCGCATACAGCAGCTCAGCGGCAGCAGTGGTTCCAGGGATCTCGGATGGCGCTGGCAGATCTGCGAGATCGCGCGCAAGATCGGCATCATCCATCACCCCCCTGGCCAGATAGATCCTCCTGAGCAGCTCAGGTATATCTTCGGATAGAGAGGAGTCTTTAGGTAGAGAGCGTCTTACTATCTCGGTTCTTGATTGCAACACGCCTTTTGCCTAGCTAACTTGATTGACATAGTATGCGTCCATGAAAAGAGTCATGACCTACAGATCGCAACAGCATATCAGATGGTGACATTGCAGACATCAAATGATCTGGATGGAGCAAGCATCCACATCTGGCGTATCGATCTGGATGGGCCGATTGGTGACCTGTCCGCACCGCTCTCAGCGGATGAGTCAGCGCGTGCCACAGCAAAGAAGCTGTCCCGTGACAGACACCGTTTCATCCTGGCCCATGGCGCCAAACGCACCATTCTCGGTGGGTATCTGGGGATACCAGGTGAAGAGCTGCTGATCGTTGCCGGAGATAGAGGTAAACCATATCTGCATCATCCTGATTCAGATCTCCAGTTCAACCTGACCCATTGTGAAGGGATGGCGTTACTGGCGGTTGCGGCAGGACATCCTGTGGGCATAGACCTGGAACAGGTTCGGGACAGGCCATCACAGGCCAAGATCGCCCGCAGAATGTTTCCCGATTCCATCTATCGGGAAATGGTACAACTTCCCTCAGAACAGTTCGGCGTACAATTCTACCGATACTGGACAGAGTTAGAGGCGCGGTCCAAGTGTATTGGGGCCGGTATATTCTCCAATGACCAGGATACAGGCGGGATAACAACCAGACATTTCGACCCGCAAGATGGTTGGATAGCATGTGTAGCGATCAAGGACGCATATCTTACCTCCATGGAACTGAAACATTTCCTTTATATGAAATAGCTGCCCTTAGCTGTTATCATGCAGCAATTTTTAATTGGGCCAGTGACTTAAACTCGATCCTATACAAATGGAAACACTTCACATACTGCTATTGGCCCTGGTCCAGGGGATTACCGAATTCCTGCCCATATCCAGTTCGGCCCACCTCATCCTGGCCCCGAAGCTGTTCGGTTTCGGCGATCAGGGGCTGGCATTTGATGTGGCCATCCATGTCGGCTCACTGCTGGCGGTTATCGGATATTTTCGTAAAGAGCTTAACCTGATCATAAGGGACTTCTTCGGCTCTTTAGGCAAGGCGGAAAAGGCGACCGAACATGCGCGCCTGGGTTGGATGATCGTCATCTCCACCATACCCATCATATTTACCGGGCTCATCTTCAAGTCGTTCATCGAACAGAACATGCGCACCGCACTGATGATCGCTATCCCTACCATCATTTTCGGCTTGATGCTCTACTGGTCAGACCTCAAGGGCAGAAAAGAGAGAGAGGTGGCATCCGTAGGATGGCAGGACGCCATCATCATAGGACTGCTTCAGTCCATCGCCATATTTCCCGGCACGTCACGCTCCGGCATCACCATCACCGCCGGACTCATGCTGGGACTCACCAGGGAGGCGTCGTCCAGATTCTCCTTTCTCATCTCGATTCCGACCATAATCATGACCGGGGTCTACGTGACCTATAGTCTATTGATCAGTGACGAAGTGGTCATCTGGAACGATCTGATCGCCGGCGCCATACTCTCATTTATCGCGGCCTATCTCTGCATCCACCTGTTCCTGAAGTTCATAGAGAGATGGGGCATGCTGCCTTTTGTACTATATCGACTGATCCTGGGCACCGCCCTACTCTGGATCGCATTAGACTGATGCTACAGAACAGCCCCGTTTCCGGCGCCGGCTACCTGCTACAGGGGCTTAAACTACTCACCAGACCGGGATTGCGCCGCTATGTGATCATGCCCTTCCTGATAAATATCCTGGTGTTCACCAGTCTGGCCTGGTTTGGGATTGCCCAGTTTGAGAATCTACTGGACTGGATGCTGCCGCAGGACTCATGGCTCTCCTACTTCAGATATATCCTATGGCCCCTGTTCGCCATCGCCGCTGTCCTGGTTACCTTCTACAGCTTCACCATAGTGGCCAACCTGCTGGCCGCGCCGTTTAACGGCATACTGGCGGAGAAGGTGGAGATAATGCTCACTGGAAAGAATCCTCCCCAGATGCATACGGGTTTCATCCAATCCATCTGGCCCGCCATGCGCTCCGAACTGGTCAAACTCCGCTACTTCATCCTGCGCGCCCTACCCCTGCTCATCCTGTTTCTTATTCCGGGGATAAACATCATCGCACCCATACTCTGGTTCCTGTTCGGCATCTGGTACCTCGCCCTGGAGTACGCGGACTACCCCATGGCAAACAACGGCCTTGGATTTAAAGAGCAGCATGAAAAGATGAAACAGATGCGTCTGACCGCCATGGGATTTGGTGGCGGACTCACCCTGCTGATGATGATCCCCATCCTGAATTTCGCCGCCATGCCGGCTGCGGTGATCGGTGCTACTGTGATGTGGTGTGACAGGGGCTAGTTTTGCAGTCTTTGCCTATAGTTCTCTTGTTCCCACGCGGAGCGTGGGAACAAGATATACATCTACTGATTTCTATGTGCTACAGAACTCAATAATCCTTACAGTCCAATCTCCAGGCATCCAAATCCAGAGTCTTCTTCAGCCAATCAAGTCCCATGCTGTTTGCGAGCGGACAGAACTGTGCTGGATCACCGCTATATTCAACTCCGAACGCCGCCTTGTTCGCCTGAATAAATGGCAGTAGCAGCTCGCACTCGTCGTATTGGAAGCACTGCTCATTGAGCGACCAGTCGTAATAGGCAACCAAATCTTCAATCTGATCCAGGTCATTCTTTAATCCGATTGAAAGGTTTCTTGCATGCGCCTCCTGTGCCATCCATATGTTAAACGTCAGCTGGTCCTGATAGGTCAGTGGAAATCCGGTGTTATTGGTATAGCCATCCACATTGTCCGGATCCACGCCATCACACCCTTTTGCGACCGCCAAATCGAGACGTGACTGCAGTATTGGGCCTAGCAGGTCAAGTCGACGAATATCCAGCCACACTTCCCCCGGCCAGCCATTGCTGCGACCTTTTACTTCTGCCGGGTATTGATCTGCATCGGGGCGCCAGTCTTCCCAACTGCCAGCGCTAAAGTAGCAGATAACGGTTTTCCCCTGGGCATGCAGTTGATCGATAGTACTCTGCGCTGTATCGAACAGATCTATATCGTACATTTGTACGTTATATCCGGTATCTATTTCACCCTGAAGTTGCAGTTGCCATGTGGTACCGGGTGTGGGCTGCCAAACATCACCCAACAGTGGCGGCGGAGACGGTGGTTCTGAGCCGTATGTGACGTTCAATGCCAGATAGTCGAGATCGCTGTTATCTGCCCCGCTTCCGGTAAGATAGCGTATTTTGAGTTTGTTGTTCGAATCTACGTAGTTGGAAAGGACACCTCCAACAGCGGAGGTAATCAGGCTCCATTTCCAATTTGGCGCTCCGGCGTTATCTGCCAGCAGCACCCACTTGCCATTGACAAAATCCCTGATTTGCCAGCGCCAGCGCTGTTCGGATCTGGCTGGACCCTTGTAGTTGGACGCAAACGACATGGCATTGATCTCAGATGGAGCGACATCTGACGGCAATGCAAGAACAAAAGTCCCGGTGTATCCATTGCTGACTGTATAGAACTCTTTATAGGCATCCCAACCGTCATCTGATCCAGCTTGATCCTGTATCTCTAGGACAGAAAGCGGTTGATCGCTGTGGCTACCTTTGTTGCTGATCATATTTATTGGGTTGAGTGACACTGTAGTTTGGGCAAACAGTTGACAGTGCCAAGAAGATGCGAGTAGTACGATGAGATAAAACCAAAAAGAGTGCGTTATCTTGTTATTCATTGTTTGTCTCCCTGATGAACGCCTTGAAAATTCACATGATGCTAGTGACAACTGGATAATAGCCGCATAAATATAACCCATCTGTAATCACTATGGGTTTACCGCACTTAAGCTGTTGTTCAAACTGAGTACTACCGCACGGTTATTTGCGCAGAGGTCAGGCCGCTGGATAACGATCTTCGATAAACTGTCTGATCCTTTCCACCCCATCCCGCAATAACTCCACATCTGTGGTATAAGCAAAGCGCAGATGTCTCTCCGGGGCATTGCTCCCGAAATCCATACCGGGCGTTACCGCCACACCTTTCTCTTCCAACAGCCTATAGGCAAAATCAGCGCTGTCGTCGGTAATCCTGGAGCAGTCTGCATAGAGGTAGAAGGCCCCCTGGGGTTTGGTGCGGAATCTGAATCCAATCTCTTCCAAGGCCGGGAGCAGATAGTCACGGCGTTGTCGGAATATCTCTTTGCGCTGCTCCAGGATCGTGCCGGTCTCGGCGCTGAACGCCGATAGTGCGGCATACTGGGATGGCGTGGGGGCGGAGAGAAAGATGTTCTGGGCCAGGCGGTCCAGCGCCCCGATCATCGGTTCCGGGGCCACCAGCCATCCCAGGCGCCATCCGGTCATACCGAAGTATTTGGAGAAGCTGTTGATGACAAGTATGCCTTCATCTATCTCCAGCGCACTATGGTCCTCCACGTCGTATATCAGTCCCTGATAGATCTCATCCACGATCAGGAATCCGTCACGCTCCTGTACCACCCGGCTGATCTCCGCCAACTCGCGGCGACTGAGCATGGTACCTGTGGGATTGGACGGCGTGGCCACCAGCACCGCCCTGGTGTTGGCCTGCCAGTTAGCAGCGACCAGGTCGGCAGACAACTGGTAGTCGGTCGTTGCATCGAGCTCCACCGCCTGAGGTACCCCGCCCACCAGATGTACAAAGTTCCTGTTGCATGGATAGCCGGGGTCAGACATGAGAACACCATCCCCAGGATTGATTAGGACGCTCAGCAGTAGTTGCAGGGCCCCTGATGCGCCTGGAGTGACCACGATGCGCTGTGGATGGATATCCAACCCATAACGCTGCCTGTAGTGGCCGGAGATGGCCGTTCTCAGCTCCGGCATACCCAGGGCTGGTGTATAGTGGGTACGACCCTCAGCCAGGGCCTGACGCCCTGCGTCGATGATGGGTTTGGGGGTGCTGAAGTCAGGTTCGCCCACCTCCATGTGGATGATGGATCGCCCCTCCGCCTCCAGTTGTCTGGCCCTCTCCAACAACTGCATGACATAAAACGGCCTGATTTTTTCCATGCGATCCGCAATCACCTGCCAACACCCCGGTTCTGCTACAGTTTAGAGGTTGTAGCTTAACCCAAAGGTTTCGCCAAAGGCACCTTGATTGAGATGTTTTCGCCACAATTTCTTGCCCGGAACAGACTATTCTGGTATAGATACCGCCCTTCATTAGATTGGTTTGTCAGGAGATTTGAATGGCAGCAAAAAAGAAGGCCGAAGCACAGCTTTCTGGTCCGTTCGGCTTTACGCCCTATAAGATCAAAAAGGGCGAAGAGTACATGAATGAGAATATGGAAAAGCACTTTCGGGCAATCATGGAGGCATGGAAGAAAGAACTAATGGCCGAGGTCGATAGGACCGTGCACCACATGCAGGATGAGGCCGCTAATTTCCCTGATCCGACCGACCGTGCCAGCCAGGAATCAGAGTTCAGCCTGGAACTACGTACCAGAGACCGGGAACGTAAATTGATCAAAAAGATCGATGAAACTCTCTCTCTTATCGACAGCCATGACTATGGTTACTGCGAATCATGTGGTGTGGAGATCGGTATTCGCCGGCTTGAGGCCAGACCGACCGCCACCCTCTGTATCGACTGCAAGACCCTGGATGAGATCCGGGAGAAGCAGATGGGCTGACAGCCCTCAGTGCTGATCGACAAAGCCGGCTTTCTAGCCGGCTTTTTCATGCATACAATGGTCTC
Organism: Sedimenticolaceae bacterium; assembly: GCA_050290785.1. GTDB lineage: Bacteria > Pseudomonadota > Gammaproteobacteria > Chromatiales > Chromatiaceae > JAAGZL01. Next base: position 152,269 of record JBNKIR010000001.1, read on the forward strand.
ATGACTGGCTCCAGACACTATCGCGGACGCTTCGCCCCATCGCCCTCAGGTCCTCTGCACTTCGGCTCCCTGGTGGCCGCTATGGGGAGTTACCTGGATGCACGCCATAACGGCGGCAGCTGGTTGTTGCGCATAGAGGATATAGACCCGCCGCGGGAGAGAGCGGGCGCCGCCGATTCCATAATGACCACCCTGGAGATCTTCGGCATGGAGTGGGACGGCCCTGTGCTCTATCAGAGCAGCCGTATCGATGCCTATTCCGAGGCCGCCCATCACCTGCTGTCTTCCGGCCTGGCCTACAGATGCAGCTGTAGCCGCAGGGAGATACAGGAGTCTGGTATCACTGGGGGTGAAGGCATGATCTACCCCGGCACCTGCCGCAACGGTCATGATCCGTCCCGAGAGGTCCAGACCCTGCGTGTCATTACCGACTCCATGGATATGGGCTTTGCCGACCTGATCCATGGCAGATTCCGTCAGGACCTGGCACGGGACGTGGGTGACTTCGTCGTACGCCGCGCGGACGGCCTCTACGCCTATCAACTGGCGGTGGTGGTGGATGATGCCTTTCAGGACATCACCAGTGTGGTGCGCGGCAGCGACCTGCTCTTCTCCACCCCGCGTCAGGTATATCTGCAACAACTGTTGGGGCTACCCCTGCCGGAGTACGCCCATCTTCCACTGGTGCTGGGCGCTGATGGAAGGAAGCTGAGCAAGCAGAGCAGGTCCTGGCCGGTGGATAGAAAAGACCCTCTACAGACCCTGTTGAATGCGGCGGAGTTTCTGGGACAGAAACCGGATCGCGATCGCCCCTCAAATCTGGATGAGTTCTGGGAGTGGGCAATCGCAAACTGGGATGTAGGAAGTGTGCCAGTGCAAGAATACTGAAAAAAAGAACGCCAATGATTATCCACTGTTAATTCATTGGTACACCACTATACGAGGATACCGCGATCAAGTCGCGGCATGATGGGATTTCCCTTGCCCAGTAACTTTGGGCACTTTTAAGCATCCCAGCTGCGCCATCCTGATAGCAGTGGAAAATAGAGTCCGAGCCTTATGGGGCGCTCCTCCAGGCTCCGGAAGATGGCCGCATATCGCTCCATCTGGGCACGATACCTGATCACCTCGTGATCGAGAAATACCTCCACATCACTGCCTTCGTGCACACCGGTCTTGTAATCGATGATCCATCGCACACCGTCTGCATCAATAAAGGTGCGATCGACGATGATGTTGACCTGCCTCTGGTCATGATATGAACTGAGGGCATATTCAGACCTGGAATCCTGGTGTCGGTCTGACAGGATCCACCTACCCCTGTCATCCGTCAGGGCCTGTTCCAGGGCCCGGTCTACCCTGGCGACCGCAGCATCCAGTTCACCCCTGGGGACACCCAGATACAGCAATGCATTGGCAAAGGCCCTGTGCAGCGAGCCGATCCGCTGCCGGTCCCAGTTGTGCATGCCGTCCCTGGCTATGCGCTGCAGGTAGCGATGCACCAGGGTACCCACCTGGCGTGCTGTCTCGCCAGCCCAGTCGAACTCAAGGATCTCCTTATCCGGCGTATCCAGTTGCCTGGGAGAGATAGCCTGAACGACGGCAGGGGCCAGATCCTGTTTCGGTAGCGACCAATCCGGAGGCAGGCGGCGGATCGGATGTGGTGCTGCGCCAGCTCCAGCCTCACCTCTGCCACCGACCCGATCATCCTCTGATAGTTGTTGGAATCCTGCCCTGACCTCAGAGGCAGACCATAGTGCTGCCAGTAGAGACCTGCTGTCCGGATCTTTCAGACCATCCTTCCACTCCAGGTGCCCCAGCAGATGTAACCGTTTCCTGGCCCTGGTCGCAGCCACATAGAGCAGACGGCCATCTTCCAGGCGGTCTTTCTCTCTGACCAGAGTGTGCAGATACCTGTATATGGGATCCTCATTCTCATCCGCCCGCTTGATCGGGGCCAGCAACAGATCGGATGTGTCTCCTGAGATGTTGCGCTCCAGCCAATAGAGGAGTCTGGAGTCATCCTGACCAGGTATTCTACCCAATCCAGGGATGATGACCTGGTCAAACTCCAGACCCTTTGCAGCATGTATGGTCATCAACTGCAATCGGTCGCTACTCTCGGTATCCGGTGGGGCATATAGCCTGGTCAGCGCCTCATCCAGTGCACTGAAGTCATCGATGTCACCTCCATGATCGAACTCCTCCAACAGTTGAAACAGCATTTGGGCCTCTTCCAACTCCGTCCCAGAACGGGCCACTGCCGGACCGCCCAGGGCTACCCAGACCCCCTGCACCAGATCACGCAACGGTAAGCGCCTCAGTCCCTGCTGCGCCTGATCCAGGATATCCTGCATACGCCGTAACCTGGTTTTGCCTTCACCACTCAGCCCCGCCCAATTCTCAGTCCGGTCCATCAGCTCCCGGATGGTGCGCCTGTGATCGCCACCGGCCAGGGCATGCATATCCCCCAGGCTCAGACCACACCAGGGTGCACGCATGACAGAGAGCCATGCTATACGGTCCGCAGGATGTAACAGGGCCCTGGTCAGCGCCATCAGATCGGATATCACCGGTCGTCGGGACAGGAGTTCTACCTCTACCGCCTTAAACCTCAGACCGGCCTGTTTCAACTCCGGTATGATGGCGGCCAGATGGCTGCGGCTCCTTACCAGTACAGCGACCCTGTCCTCCGGTTCCTCTCTCTGTGCAGCCAGCACCAATTCAACAACCTGCCCGGCCTCCGTGACATCATCCCGTCCCAGGATTGGATGGATCTGTACCGCCGGCTTGGAGCCCCCTGGATGAAATGGGGTGGAGTCTGCATAGCTCACCGCCCCTTTGCCTATCTCTTCATACTCTGGCAGCACCTGCCGGAACACCTGGTTCACCCACTGCACTATCCCCTGCTGGGAGCGGAAATTGACCGAGAGTGCCAGTGGAGTGAGAGGTATATTGCCTATCCCCTCCTGTCTGGCCCGCAGATAGAGCCCCACTTCCGCCTCACGAAAACGGTAGATAGACTGCATGGGGTCGCCTACCACAAACAGGGTCCTGCCGTCGTCCCGTTCCCAGCCGCGGGTGAGCTTCCTCAGCAACTCGTACTGGCCGAAGGAGGTATCCTGAAACTCATCCACCAGGATGTGTTGTATGCGGTAGTCCAGGGCCAGGGCCAGGTCCGTGGGATTATCATCGTCGCCCAGCGCCATGTTGGCGCCCAGGGCCATCTCGATGAAGTCCACCTCCCCCCTCTGGGACATCACCAGCTTGAGCTCAGCAACTGCTATCCTGAGGAACAGTGAGAGAGACTGCAGCACCAGCCACTGCTGATCCGTGTATTCCGTGGGTGGCAGCCTCGGTACCTGGGCCAGTCTGGCGATAAAGTCCGGGTGCTCCTGCAACTGCTCCAGCATAGAGATAAAGGCGTCTTTCATCTCTCTGCAGAACTGCTTGCCTGCGTCACTGTCCGTGGGAAAGCCGTTGTTCTTATTTATGCCCTTTCTTTTTCTTAAGCTGCCTTCCCTGGTCAGGAGGAGATCGGATAGTCCCAACCACCGCTTGATACTGCTGCAGGATGCCGATGGCATCTGCTGAATATCCAGACAGGAGAGGATAGGCAGATCCTTACCATCCGCCTGAATGTTGCCAGCGGCAAAACGCGCAAACCGAATGATCTCTTCCGTCAGCCCTGTGGGAACGGTGGCGACCAGTGATGCCAGCTCATCCTCCACTATCCTCTTCAGGGCAGACTCCAACTCCTGGCGTCGCAACCACTCATCACTATCGCCGACCACATGGCGTATCCATTGATCGCGCCGTGACAACATGCTGATCAGTAACCCCTCAAGCCGTGGGATATCGTTATCCAGGTGCCTGAGCAGGGTGGCGACCGCATCACTCCAGTCACTATCCTGCTCAAGATGCAATACGGCTGTGCGTGCAGCCTCCTGATACAGATATTCCGGCCTCGCGGCTATGGCGGGCTGTCCACCGAATCTCGAGAGCAGCGGTAGTTGGCCGGTTACCCCGCCACAGAGCGCGTCTATGGTCTGTATCTTGAGGCGTCCGGGAGACGCATGCAGTTGCCATCCATGCTCCATATTACGCCCCATGACCTTGCGGGCCAGTTCCCAGGTAAGCCTGGCATGGACCTCATCAGGCCCATCTCCATCTGCGCCATCCAACGCCTCCAGGACACGATTCCGCATCTCTGAGGCCGCCTTCTTAGTGAAGGTGATGGCTATGATCTCCTCAGGCTCATCGACTATGGAAAGGAGTCTGAGATAGCGTTGAATCAGCAGTTCGGTCTTCCCGGAACCGGCCGGTGCCTGCACGATAAATGATCGGCTGATATCCAGTGCCTGCTCGCGCTGATCCCGGTCCTGAATAAGTGTTGGAGTCATGCCTTATCCACCCATTCATGGATACGGCACAGGGAAGGCAGTGGGCAATATAGGCAGTCTTTATTCGCATCTTTGGGCATTACCTCCGCCCGCCCCTCCATCACCTCATGGGCCAGCACCTCCAGGCGCTGTCTCCATGCCGCCTTGAGCCCATCCCATCCGGCAAACTCACCGGCCTCCTTGACTTGGGATATGGCCTTGACTCCTGGCAGCTCTCCTTCCTGGGCAGCTATCCCACTGAATCCCATCCTGGTCGGATTCACGCTGGCCAGACACACGGCAGAGATCTCTTCATCGGCGATGGTGGCGTACAGGGGAAGCTGCGGCTCCTCAATGCGCGGCTCAAACCACCCGTTTATGGACAGGGTCCGACCCGTCTTGTAGTCGATGATCACCCTGGTACCATCTTCCAGTTGGTCTATGCGGTCCGCCCTTACGTCTATCTCCAGGCCAGCCAGATTCACCCTCTCCCTCTGTTCCAGCATGGCCACCCTGAACGGCATGCGATCCATCTCCAGTCGCAGCCATTCCAGGACAAGGGTGGTCAATCTCTCCTGCTCGATCTCAACGAATCTGGGCACAAAGGTCTTGGGACGTTTCCGGCTCTCCCTGGAAAGCGCCTTACCGGCCTGTTCGGCCACCAATCCCTCCAGTTCCAAATCATCCATGCCTACCAGCCGTCCATGCTCTCTGATCCTCTCCCACACCAGTTGCAGGATATGGTGAATGATGTTTCCACGGCTCCTCCTGTCCAGTCCTGATGTTGGATCCTCCAGCGGCCGCGCCCCCAGTCTATGCCTGGCGAAGGCCCGGAAGGGACAGGCGGATTGATCCGCCAACAGTCCGCTGCCTCCACTCATGTGGCTAGCGTAATCCAGAGCAGGACCGCGGTTATCTGTCATCTCCTGCAGTTCTGTGGAAGAGAAACCGATCCTATGGATATCTGGAACAGCTGCCAGGTCAAGATCGTCCATGGACATGGGCGGAAGATGTGCCAGCAGAGGGCTGACCCTAAGCTCCTTATCTCCATCACTCAGCACATGACTGACGATCACCTCCGGCGCACTGGCCAGGAGTCTTGCGGTTATGTCTCTGGCATATTCCAGTTCGCGCTGGGGTGAGGAATGGGGAAGACCCAGTCTGCGTTGCAGCGCGATCGGCAGAAGCGGATTGGGTGCGGGCCTTGGTGGCCAGCAATCATCACTCATACCCAACACCCAGAGATGATCAAACACCAATCCTGCCGCCTCCAGCACCCCAACGACCTGGATCTGCGCCTCGCTGCCCCTGGCCTGAAAGGTGGTGTCCGTCATGATCGCATGCAGGTGACCTATGGCCTCCTGCATGTCCATGGTGTGTTCTATCTGCCCCAGTTGTTGAAAATAGCCCAGGGCCTTGTTGAATCTCTCAACCTGCTGGTATTCGATAGCGTCCATACCATCGGCCCGGCACCAGCCGAAGATATATAGCATCTCCAGAAAGGTCTCGGTCCATCTCTGGGGAGACTGCCTGGCCGGTATCTGATTGAGCCGTGTCCTGAACGACTTCAGAATATTCAGCAGGATCGGACATGCATCATCCTCACTCTCGTTCGCCCTGCGCACCTCTTGGATAACGGTACTTAGTCCTATCTCACGCTCACCCACATCTTGCCGGATGGAAGCATCCAGTCTGGCCCTGCGCCCCCTCTCTGTACGACCACCGGCTATAAAACAGGAACGTAACAACCTGCTCAGATCACCACTTGGCAACTCTCCGCCCATCAGTCGCAGGATCAGAAATGCATCGATCACCAATGGACACTGGGTTAGGGGTATACCTAGGGAGATGTTATAGGTCGGCTCTGATCTGGTCGCTCCGGGGAGGATAGAAGACGGATCAAGGCAATGATCCAGGGTCCGTTCTATCTCCGCTCTCAGTTGTGCTAACTGCGGGACGACTATCCCCACCCTGGCATTTGTCCGGCCTTGCAGACGCCTGATGGCCCAGCGCACGGCGGTATGTATCTCCTGTGTCCTATCCTGTGCCTGGTATCTATGGGCGGAGGTTAAGGTGTGATCAGGGCCCAGAGATGAGATCTCGCACCCCTGCCCCTGCAGGATAGCCAGCACATTCTGCTGCTGTGGTGTGATCTGGTCGAAACCCGCCAGGATGATTCGATCAGGAACAGACAGAAATCCACCTTCCAGGTGACCTCCAAGCAACTGTGGAAGCATGGAAACATCAATCCAACCCTCCCTGCCACACCTGTATGAGAACTTCTCAGCCCAGGAGAGGAATAGGTCTGTTTCGCTGTGGTGGTATCCGGTCAGCTGATCGGTCGGGATATCCCACGCCTGTGTCAGTGCCCAGGCCTCATAAGCCGTCCGCGCGGCACCGGACGGATTGAGAACGCCATACTCTTGGTCGGAACGCTTTATGATATTTTCCCACAGGATGCGGGTCTGGTGCGGACTCAATAGTGTCAGGTCGATCTGGCCATGATCGATCAACTCCTGAAATTGGGCCTCTATCCAATCTGACCAGGAGGAGGTATGCGCACTCTCCCAGACCAGTTGCCCACTATCCAGTTGCCTCTGATTAAATAGAGAGCGTATCTCCTGGGAGAGCCTTCTGTTCACGGTCAACACCAGACTCCCTGAAGAGATCAGCTCCATGGCCATATCCGTATCCAGATTTCTTATTGCGCTCTTATCCATATCACCACTGTTGTCGATTTTGGGTGATTATGCAGGATAGCCGGATATCAGAACAGGTCAGATAGACGATGGTACAAAAAAACGCCGTCATATCCATGATATGACGGCACTATACGCTTTCCTAGTCTGTTATATATCTAGACCTTGAATCGCTTCACAAGATCGGACAGGCTATTGCTGAGTTGAAACAACCTTTCGCTGGCATCGGATACATGGGTAGTCTGCTCAGCCCCGTTCTCCGCCAGCCCTGATATCTGAACTATATTTTTATCGATCTCATGGGCGACCACAGACTGCTCCTCTGCCGCTGTGGCGATCTGTCTGTTCATGTCGGATATGACGTTTACGGCATCGACAATCTTGTTGAGTGACTGTGCCGCTTCGCTCGCCTTTTCGACAGTCTTTTGAGTGGTTGTGCGGCTGCTCTCCATCACCTGGACGGCTTCTCTGGAACCTGTCTGCAGCTTTTCGATCATCTCCTGGATCTCTTGGGTGGACTGTTGGGTGCGACTGGCAAGGGTGCGCACCTCGTCGGCCACAACGGCAAAACCCCTCCCCTGTTCCCCGGCCCTGGCCGCTTCAATTGCGGCATTCAACGCCAGAAGATTGGTCTGCTCCGCGATACCACGGATAACGTCCAGCACGGAACCGATGGCCTCACTCTCGTTCTCCAGGCGATTGATTACCTCGGCAGACCTTTCAACCTCAGTGGCCAGCTTGTTTATGGTCTCGGAAGCCTCACCAATAATCCTCTTCCCTTCAACGGCCTCCTGATCTGCCTCTTTAGCGGATACGGCCGCCGCCTCTGAGCTTTTGGCTATCTCCTGGACCGTGGACGCCATCTCGGTAACAGCAGTCGCAGCCTGTTGTGTCTCACTTCGTTGCTGGATCATGCTACTGTTCGTTTCCGTGGATATGCCGTTGAGTTCGTTGGAGGATGTGGTCAATTCCCTCGTAGCTTCCTGTACATTCCGGACAATGCCATGGATCTTTTCCGTGTATCTATTGAAGGCCTGAGATAGTTCAGATAGCTCATCACTCCCTGAGATATCGAGTCTGGCGGTAAGATCGCCTTCACCCTGGGATATATCATCCATGGCAATGGTAGTCTTATACAGCGGGGAAATTATGCTCCTGGTAATAAGATAAGAGAATACGGCTAGGAGGACGACTAAAAATACAACCACCGTGCCCAAGGTCCAGACTTTTTTATTGAAAGCCGCCTCTACATCGTCGATATATATGCCAGAACCTATTATCCAGCCCCAGGGCTTAAAGCTTTTTACATATGAAATCTTTGCTACAGGCTCATCAGATCCAGGTTTTGGCCAGAGATAAGGGACAAAACCGGCGCCATCCGTCTTAACTGCGTTGACAAATTCCACAAACAGCTTCTTTCCAGATGGGTCTTTAAATGTGGTTAGATCCTTGCCATCCAAAGCCGGTTTGATCGGATGCATAACCATATTCGGATGCATATCATTGATCCAGAAATAGTTACTGTCGTCATAGCGAATGGATTTGATTATTTTGAGTGCGGCGGCCTTTGCAGCGGACTCATCCATTTCGCCTTTTGCAATCAGACTGTGCTGCTCAACCAGGATGCTATAGGCAGACTCCACCAGTTTGCGCGTCTGATGTTCCTTTTCCGCCATAATGGCAGAATGAAACGATGCCAATGAAATAGCCGCAATGACTAGGACACCGGCCAGCGCAAGTGTGGCAAGCAACCATAAGCGTATCTTTATTCTTAGATTCCTCATCGATTTCATCGGCTTATGTCTCCTCTAGTATTAATAGTGCTTCAGCAAACTACCATGTATTTAGAATTATTATTTGTTGCTAATAGCGTCCACTGCACGTGTATCTTTAGGCCAATGGGGCTATTGTTACGTATATGTCGTATGTATTAGCCGTTGATCAGGGCACCCAATCCTCCCGCGCCGCCATTCTGAACAGGAACGGTCTGGTCGTTACAAGCGCATCGATGCCGGTTTCACTTCTCAGAATGGGTCATGACAGTGTCGAACAGGATGGGGAGGAGATTGTTCGCTCGGTGCAGGTCGTGGTGAATGAGCTGCTGGGCAAGATTCCTGCAGAGGTACAATCAAAGATAGAGTGTTGCGGCATAGCCACTCAGCGTTCAACTGTGGTCGCCTGGGATGCCGACGGAGCGGCCCTATCTCCAGCCCTGAACTGGCAGGACACCCGCGGGCATGCGCAATTATCCCAGCTCTGGGGGGATGCTGCTGAGATCAAGCGTATATCCGGTCTCCCATTATCCGCCCACTATGGCGCTACTAAGCTGCACTGGCTTGCCGCTAGATATAAACATGCCCACAGATACGGCCCCATCTCCAGTTTCCTGCTGTCCAGGATCTGCTGCGGGAGTCCCAACCAGGTCGACCATGCTAATGCCCAGCGCATGCAGTTGCTGGATATAGGGAGCGGTGACTGGTCGCAACGGTTACTGGACCTGTTCGACATTGACGTCGATACTCTTCCTGAGTGCACCCCGACCTGCCACAACTTCGGCGAACTTGTGGATTGCGGCATACCCATCACCGCCATTAACGGAGACCAGAACTCCGCCTGGTTCGGTTGCGGCCTTCCAGACCCTGGATCAGCCCTGGTGAACATGGGCAGCGGTGCCTTTGTCCTGGCTTCACGACCAGATGACGATGATATCCCGGAACTTCTGACCAGCCTGAGTCACACGGTTGAATCAGACCGATTTTATCTGCTGGAAGCGACGGTGAACGGCGCAGGCAATGCCCTGCAGTGGCTTGGGAAACAACATGGCATCGCTGATTATCAACCTATCCTGCAAGCGGCATTGGAGCAGATTACAGATCCGCCTATCTTCCTAAACACGGTGGGAGGTCTGGGTTCTCCCTGGTGGAAATCCGGTTTGGAGCCGGTGTTTGAAGGCAGTCAATCCAGCTACTCCCAGTACGAAAGATTGGCCTCAGTCTGTGAGAGCATCCTTTTCCTCGTTTATCACAACATCTGTCTAATAAAAAAACACCAACCCATTACGCAACTGCACCTGAGCGGTGGACTATCCCAGGTAGACCAGATGTGTCAAAAGCTGGCCAATCTGTCTAATCTTACGGTAAGAAGAAACAGAGATCAGGAGCGCACCATCAAGGGGATTGCCTGGCTGGCGGCCGGGCGGCCGGAAAACTGGTCAGATCCTGAGCATGAGCTCTTCCACCCTGAAGCTGACCCTGGGCTGAACTCACGTTTTGAACATTTTTTAGAATTGCTGAACAACCACATTGAAGATAATAAATATGTGTGATCAACAGATACCCACACTGGTGGCACATAGGGGTTACATGGATAGGTATCCGGAGAACAGTTGGCTGGGACTTAAGGCCGCCCTGGATGCCGGCGCCCGTTGCCTTGAATTTGATATCCAGATGTGTGCCGACGGTGGTTTCGTCCTGATGCATGATGCCGATCTGTTACGCACCGCCCATATCCAGAGATCCGTCTTTGAGATGGATAGCAATGAGCTGACTAAGATCAGCGTGCACGAACCAAACAGATTCGGCGACAAATTCCATCCGTTGCCGATCTCTACACTAGTACAGGTCCTGGACAGTCTTGCGGCATATCCGGCCATCGACTTTATGGTTGAGATCAAGGAGGAAAGCCTGGACCATTGGGGACTGGAAACGGTGATGAAACCTCTCATGGAGATACTGAATCCATTCAGAAGCAATGCGATCCTGATATCGTTCAGTCAGGACGCACTGGGGTATGCAAAGGGGAAAGGCGCTATGCGGCTCGGCCTGGTCCTGGAAAAGTACGATAATAAACACAAAGAAATCGCGTTTACCCTGAACCCGGACTTTTTAATCTGTAATCACAGAAAATTACCGACCAATGAGCACCCCTGGGATGGTCCATGGGAGTGGATGCTGTATGAGATAAATTCACCGGGCGACGCACTGGCATGGGGGGCACAAGGGGTAAGATTCATAGAGACCAGCAACATAGGATCTATGCTCCAGTCCATAAAGGCATATAGACATGTATGACCTGACCATAATAGGCGCCGGTATACACGGCGCCGGGATCGCCCAGGCAGCGGCGGCGGGCTACAAGACACTGGTGGTAGAACAGTATGAGCGGCCTGGACTGGGCACATCCAGCCGTTCATCCAAGCTGATACATGGCGGTCTGCGTTATCTGGAAACGGCACAGTTTGGGCTGGTTCGGGAGTGCCTCAGGGAACGCAGCCTGCTGCTCAAAAACGCACCGCACCTGGTACGCCTGGTCCCGTTCTATATACCCATATACCAGGAAACCCATCGTGGCCCATTCACCATCATGGCCGGACTGTCACTCTACACCCTACTCGGCGGCAAGGGCTTTAAGCGGATTGCGCAATCCGGGTGGGAGCGGCTTGATGGACTGCGGACGGACGGTCTCAAGGCCGTGTTTCAGTACTGGGATGCACAAACCGATGACCAGGCGCTGACCGAGTCGGTGCTCAAATCTGCCTCTCAACTCGGAGCGGAAGTGAAACTTGGGTGTCGATTTCAACGGGCCTGGACAGATTCGGAGGGTTGCACAGTTGAATTGGAACAGGATGGCAATATCCTATCTATTCAATCCAGGATGCTCATCAACGCATCCGGTCCCTGGATCAACTCCACACTGGACAAGATACACCCAGCACCGCGTCCGCTGGCCATAGACCTGGTACAGGGGGCACATATACTGATCCCCGCAAAACAGAAACAGGGGGTGTACTATCTGGAGGCACCGCAGGACCATAGGGCGGTCCTGGCTATGCCGTGGAATGACGGTGTACTCATCGGTACGACAGAAACAGCCTTCCATGGCGATCCGGCTGATGTGGCCCCGCTGGAACATGAGATCGGCTATCTCCTTGATGTCTATAGACACTATTTCCCATCTGGGCTGGATAGATCACATATCAGGGACAGCTTTGCTGGGATCAGGGTCTTGAGACATGAAGAAAAATCCATGTTCCACCGCTCACGCGAAACCATCCTGCATATCGACAAGGAGAGCAATCCCGCGGTATTGAGCGTCTATGGAGGAAAATTATCCTCATTCCGCGCGACTGGAGAGAAGGTGATAAAAAGGCTTTCACACCTGCTGCCGACAAGGACGGCCATCGCCGATACCAAACGGCTCAGGCTACCGTAACGCCCCCTCCATTTCAGTTGACCTGAACCCATTTCGCCCGTTAGCCAAATTAACTCTAAGGAAATCCATACAGATGGCCGATATAGCGTGATAGAGCGCATGTATGCATGATTCTGAGTTAAGAAATTCGCCTGCACGTCGATTATTCACACAGTAGGGGCAACTATCAGTAATATCACCAATAAACGTTTAGTCATGCTCACATCCCGATCCTGATAGCGGACTTGTAAAGATGGATAATATCTTTAAAGATCTAAAGTTTCTGATTGTCGACGATTTTGTCGATATGCGCAGCGTATTGAAGAATATGCTGACGTCGTTCGGTGTATCAAAGATCGATATGGTAACCAACGGCAAAGAGGCCATCAGGATCATCGAACAGAAGCGTTACGATGTAATCCTGTGTGATTACAACCTGGGACCGGGACGGGATGGCCAACAGGTACTGGAGGAGATCAGGCATCGAAAACTGATCGGAGTTGGCACGGTGTTTGTCATGGTGACTGCTGAGAACACCAGGGTAATGGTTATGGGCGCAGTGGAATATGAGCCCGACTCTTATCTGACCAAACCTTTCACCAAAAACCTGCTCGGCAAAAGATTGACCCGCCTGTTAAACAAAAAGGCCGACCTTATAGAGATAGAGCACGCCATAAATAATCTCGATTATGATCTGGCGAATAGCCTGATCGATGAAAAGATAGCCCAAAACACCCAGAACAAAAACATACTGACCCGCCTGAAGGCGGAACTCGCCATACTGGACAACGAGTTCGACCAGGCCGAGACGATCTACCGCAGGGTCCTGAGCAAACGGGAGATGGCGTGGGCAAAACTTGGCCTGGGTAAGGCCATGTTCGGCAAGGAACAGTACGAAGAGGCGAAAAAGGTGTTCTCTGATCTGATCGCTGAAAATGAGAGATTCATGGCCGCCTATGACTGGCTGGCTAAGACCCAGCAGATGCTGGACGAACAACTGGAGGCGCAAAAGGTCCTGCAACAGGGGGTTAAACTCTCCGCCAAGGCCATACCACGGCAAAAGGCATTGGGTGAACTGGCCTTAAGGAATGGCGATACCAAGACAGCAGAGGCCGCATTCAGCAATGCCATAGCACTTGGCAAACACTCCATATACAAACACCCATCAATGTTTGCAAATATCGCTCAGTTGAAGGCCAAATCCGGTTTACAGGATGAGGCGGAAAGATATGCGCGTGATATTGCCAAAAACTTCAAAGAAGATCCGGAAGCTGAACTCTACACCGCCATAACCAACACCCTGATCCTGGATGATGAAGAGGCAGTAAAGGAGAACATGAAGATAGCAACCAGACTCTACAACAAGCTGGGAGGTCATACCTCACCAGAATTGGCAGTAGATATGGCGAAGGCATGTTCCCATGTTGGAGATGACATTAAGGCGAAGCAGATCCTGCAACAGACCGCGAGCAACCACCATCACAACCCAGTGATACTGAAAGGCATTAGCGACACCCTGGGCGATCTTGCATTGGAAGACGATCCCAAGGCCTTTGTTTCACGCATAAGAAAGGACATAGTGAAACTAAACAATGATGGGGCAAGACTGGCAAGAGAGGGAAAACTGATAGAGGCCATGAAACTGTTTGAAGATGCCGCTGAGGGGATGTCTGCAAATATCATCGTGAATATGAATGCGGCACGTACCTTCCTGATGTATATGGAAGCCAACGGAAAAGATGATGAGCTTTCGGTAAAACTGGAAAAATATCTAAAACACGCCGGCAGGATAGACCCGGACAACAGGACGCTAATCAACCTGCGCAGGCGTTTTGAGTATCTCTGTAACGGATAATAGGAAACCAACATGCTTTTCTACGACATACTCGCATCGATTATCCACGATATGAAAAACTCTCTCGGCATGGTAATAAACAGGCTGGATGAGGTCGTGGACGAACTACCTGCCGATATTAACAAGTCTGCAAAGATTACAGCCATTCAACACGAAGCCAAACGGTTAAATAACAATCTTATTGAACTGCTCACTCTGTACAGAATGGAAAACGAACGTGTCTCGCCTGTCATTGATGAGGTCTATGTAGATGACTTCCTGCAGGAGATAGTAGCGGAGAATCAATCAGCGGCCGACTCGGGGGACGTCGTTCTAACCTGTGACTGCGACGAGGAGTTGAGCGGCTATTTTGATGAAGGCCTGGTACACGGCATCATCAATAATCTGATAGGGAATGCCCTGCGTTATACTGAAAACAGAATTGAACTGTCAGCAGAGGAACGAGACGGTTATCTGGTAATAAGCGTCGAGGACGATGGTGCCGGATTCACCGATGAGATGCTGGAAGCACAGCAGGCGGATGCGGTAGATAATGACCTTGGTGACGGCAGAACACTCCTCGGTATCCACTTCGCCAAGATGATAGCGCAGATGCACCACAACAAAGAGAAGAACGGTTTCATTCGACTGAGCAACAACAACAAATTAAAAGGTGGGTGTTTTTCCATATATCTGCCTTAATGCTTTATGCATCCCTCTCTTGCTGAGCATCATACTCAGAATTACATGTATTCAGCAGGTTAAATTCCTTTAGTACTTAAAGCATATCATTGTGGTATGGCCCTGGTTTGTCGGACATTTTCCTTGCGTACAGAATATACCCTTGCATATCTTACGTTAGCGTTAGATTGGAGCGAGGTTATGCATATATCAGATGTACTAATTCATATTGACCAAAATATTGTTGACTCGGAAAGAGAGGATTTAATCAGACAACTTCGGAAGGTAGATGGCGTCATCGCTCCTAGATTTACTCAAGGAAAACGTCATCTGCTACTGGTCTCATATAATCCAGATTCTACCTGTACCGGAACTCTACTAAGAAAAGTCAAGAATAAAGGGTACTCTGCACAACTTGTTGGCCTATAGGAATATAAGCGATGGAATACGATCACTTTATTGATATAAAAGACATGTGCTGCTTTGCGCCTGTTATACACTTGACTGAAAAATTCAAATACATGAAGTTAGGAGATATAGTACTCATTAAGTCGAATAAAGTATCTATGCTAACTGATATACCATCATACTGTTCCTTGACCAACAATGAGTTAATACAACAAGAAGACAATGACGGGATATTCTGTTTTTGGGTGAAAATCAGGTAGACACCGGTGAGTTATTTAAAAATAGGCGAAGTAGCCGAGTTACTAAACACAACAATCCGAACAATCAGGTATTACGAAGAGGAAGGACTTTTAGAGCCTTATAGAACGGATGGAGGCACGCGTCTATATGCTGAGCAACATATCGCACGCCTAAAAGCCATTATCCATCTTACTGAAAACGGTTTCTCACTCGAGGTTGTCAGGTTGATTGGAAATACCAGAAAAAATTGTGCTACTGGAGATATGGGAAGTAAGAAACTATCAGAAATCATCGACACTTCGATCATGGACATTGATGAAAAAGTTAATAACTTAAAGCTTCTGAAAAAAGAGCTTGCTGCGGCAAAAGAACAGATAAGTATGTGTGGCGGCTGCAAGAATCCACCTTCAAGCAAAGGGTGCCCAACCTGCCCAATAAATGAAAGCTTAGATAAAATAGAAATACTTAATTTGGTTTGGGAGTGACAGAACAGCCATCATACAGCTCGCCCAATCATCTTGCCCAGTACATCACATTCAATTTAGTTAACCAAACGGAATACGAACGCACTACCTGTTATCCAATTGTATGATTGGATAACAGGTCCTCTTTAGCCAATCCAATTTAATAGTTCAGAATCTCCTCAGTGAACGGCTTTTCAGGCATATGCCCCAAAACCCGTCGCAAGATGTCATTCATTGTGTTCTCATCGTTATCGAATCCTCCGTGGGAACGGCTTTTTGTGCGTCTGCCGGAACCATTTGAATAGATGAATTCCGGGAGGGAATTCACCGATTGCACCTGCTTCACGAAACGCTCCATACCCAGCAGTGGCTTCTCTTTTGTGCGCTCAAAGGCGTTGGATACAAGACAGAGAAGCGACTTGCGATAGACGATTCCAACATTGTCATCCAATTCAAGTTTATCTTTAAGGTTGTAGATGCTTATCTCATTGATGCGTAGCTTGCCCTTTTTCTGCAATACCGGCAGGTACGCATCGTGGTAGAGATCGACACTACAGGCCGGGGCCAGAAGCGTGCACGTTGCGAACGTTATCTGGTTTCTTCTGAGTGTCTTCAGCAAATGGGCAATAACGACGGCACCGGTACTATGCCCGACCAAGTGCAGTTTTATCTGCTTTCCACTTCTATTAATGTTACTGGTAAATCTACCCAATGCGTCTGTTCCTGCCCCGTCCCTGGCGAACGCATCATTGGCGTCCTGTTTCATCTCTTCCCACAGCAGCGTTCCTGGTCTACGCACCAACCCTTCGATAAAGCGATCCGTCCAATCGGTAAAACCCGCGGTCCTGGTGCTGGCCTGCTTCTCCTTGCGAAATATAAGATCTTTCATCTCCTCTATTATCCCGGTGTCATACATTATGTGGAATGGATAGATACCATTGGACTTGAATGTATCCTTCATGGCAGCTATACGGCTGGCAGAGTCTTCAGGGGAATTCAGGCCGCCATGGGCATAGATCAATAGATGCTTGTATTTCGCGTTAGAGGCAACATGTTTAGCGGTCTGCTCAATATCATCGGCAGTACTCCAGTATCTTCCACTCTCCATATATTGCCCATCATCGATATGGATAAAATGCCCGGCAATTTTGCAGCGCGGAGTCGAGGCCGTTATCGCCTTGGTTGACTCGGCGGTGGCGAGCCTGGCTGAGTCTGCCTTCTTGCCGAATATTTGCGGGGTTGGGAGAGCCAGGCTGAAAACCCAGGCATCCATTATATTCTCTATCCAATCTTCATAGGTCCAGAGTGCGATGCCGTTGTCGCCCCACTTTTTGCCCCATGAGTTTTGGATCCAGAAACCATCACTATTGTATCCGACAATAACAAATGCATGTCCATCTGTACTGTCTTCTGGTCTCTTGTGATACTTAATTACGCCTGCAACCGGTTGCTGCCACCCTTTATGCACCTTGGCAGATACCGCAATAACGCCAGTATCATTAAGCGCGGTATGAAAATGGCTGATTATGGGCTTAACGCGGTAATATGCACCTAGAGTATGTTCTCTGGCATTTTTTGCGGCTGCAATAGTAAGTTCCCCTTTTTTGGGACCGACTCGGTACGGCCAGAAGGACTCCTCACATACCCCCATATTCCTCCAGCCACGGATGGCGCCGCGCAGGCTGGACCCGTCGTACTCCTCTCCAGGCCATTCATCGCACCTCTTTGCCATCTCATAGAGCATGCGTGGACTGACACGAATCTTATCCTTACCCGCAAATTGATTAAGCATGTTTATGGCCGCCGCTACGGCAAACCCGGTACAGGCCCCTTCACTCTTTTGATCCAGAACAGTGCGTCTGGTGTGTACCAGTGGATCAACATAATCCTGGAGATTGATCAGAGGTGGTTGGTAGATCCAGTCACGGATGTCAGGCACATCCGCTTTCACATCAGTATCAGGCTTGAATTGTGCCATGGTAAACCTCCTGTCTAAAAAATATGTACTCCATCACTCCAACTATTACCCTTATAAATGAATGGTAAACAGATGTGAAGTCTTTATAAAATATTTGAGTTCAGGATAGGAAAGGGAAATGACCATGGCAGGTACTATTCAATTACGGAATGATTTCATCATCGGAGGGGAGCCAAACTGCAGGATCACCCCGAATTTTTACCTGAGAGAGTTCACAAATCACGATGGAGGTGTGTTTGTACATCGCGAGCTGGTGGCAGCTCTACAGGTCCTGCGGGAGCAACTGAGAGCCCCTGTCAGAGTAGATCCTCTGAGCAGCCCTGTGCTGAATAACCCGGAGCTTCTTGGCGTTGGTGTTGTTGTGCTGAGTGAAGAGCCTGACCGTATGCACAGGATTGCCGAGGGGCTAACCGGGCAAGGGCTTTTCTCCATCTGCAGAAGGATAGGTAATAGATTATATCTGGAGATACCGGATCCAGAGTACCTGCCTGCCATCTCTGCAAAGACCGCCTTCGATTGTGGAGTCAGGGTAACAGCGGCGTTTGAGACCAGCGGTGACCCTTATTTGCAGGTCACCGGCAACTTTGATGGCGCTGGCCTATCATTCGGTCCCATCCAATGTAATCTGGGATCTGGCACCTTACAGGAGTTGTTCCGCAGATTGAGGGGCGAAGATGAACTCCTGCTGAAAAGATGTTTCGACAGTTGTGATGATTACTACTCTTTCTGGAAAATATTAGATAGTCCCCGCACCAGGGCCGTAAATTGGGCGGAGCGTCTGAGCACAGGGCCCGGAAAGCAGGGGTTTTCCCAGCCCTGGAAAGGGTATCTGCAAGCGGTGGGACAGGAACCTAGGCTACGCCAGGTGATCTTAGGCTATGCCTATGACAGGTATGGTAAGTTGCTTATGTCCGCCCTCGCCTTCCTCAAGGGTGTGTCACCTATCAAGATCAGCAATCTGCGCTGCCTTGCCGCCCTGTATGACATGTGCGTCCAGCAGGGCAGCCTGGACAAGGCATATTCCGAGATAAAAAGGCGTGTAGTCACTGAACGGCCTGAAGATGAGTTTGCCTTGACCAGGATTGCGGTGGAAGCGCGTGCAAGAAAGGCGGCAAAGAGATGGCGCGCCGACTGCCTGAGTCGTCGCCTGTGTATACTGGAAAGACATCCGGTTTCCGTAACCGTGGATGGACAACACGCCCGGCGCAATAATCCGCGTATCTATCTTCTACGCAACTGCAAGGTCAAGGGGTTGGAAAATTATCTGGCAAGATGAATGGTGCCCAGGGCCGGACTTGAACCGGCACAGAGTTTCCTCCGGCGGATTTTAAGTCCGCTGCGTCTACCAATTCCGCCACCCGGGCATGGGAGCGAACCACTTATTGTGATTATTAATGGAGGCTGAGCCCGGAATCGAACCGAGGTCCACGGCTTTGCAGGCCGCTGCATAACCACTCTGCCACTCAGCCATAACCTGTACAGAGGTTGGAAAGTATCTTGGATTATTGCGCAACTTTCCAGCCCTATAAACAAAAAACCCCTGCATGCTGCCCGGGGTTTTCCGTAAATTGGAGCGGGAAACGAGATTCGAACTCGCGACCCCAACCTTGGCAAGGTTGTGCTCTACCAGCTGAGCTATTCCCGCGTCATTAGAAGGCGGCTATTGTAATGCTCCTGCCTGCGCTGTCAAGAAAGATATTTGCATTTATCCACCATCCACATCGTCAGAATCACTGATACTCAACTCATTTGTCGTATCGTTCATCTGCGGCCAGGCCGCCTTGATGTATACCGCCATGGACCAGACCGTCAGTATCGCAGATACATAAAGCAGAACATAACCTATTGTATATACAGGTAATTCCAAGATTGATTCCTTATAGATGAGCATCAGAATCGCAATCATTTGCACTGCGGTTTTGAACTTGGCAATCACGGTAACGGCCACCAGCGCCCTCTCGCCCATCTCCGCCATCCATTCGCGTAAGGCGGAGATGGATACCTCCCGACCGACGATGATGATGGCCGGTATCGCCAGGGCCGGAGTTGGATCGGCCTGAACCACCAGGATCAGGGCAGTCGCCACCATGAGCTTGTCAGCAACCGGATCCAGGAAGGCCCCAAACGCAGATACCTGTCCAAGCCTGCGCGCCAGATAACCATCCAGCCAGTCAGTTACGGCAGCCAGGGCGAAGATGGCGGCACACACCTGATTGGCATAGCTCCATGGCAAGTAAAATATAAGGATAAAGACCGGAATCAACGCGATTCGCATCAAGGTCAGAATATTAGGAATATTGGGCATCATGAATCAAATAGTCATTCCGTAGGTTGGTGATAGTGTAATTAATTGATCACTCAGATGGAAATGGTTAAGTGTCTCCGTGAAAACAATTGTAGATCGTTTCCGCAAGCTTGCGGCTAATGCCATCAACACGCTCCAGATCCTCCACTCCGGCGTTTTTCAGTTCCTGGAGACCACCGAACTGCTGCAACAGGCGCTGGCGCCGTTTCGGACCTATGCCTGCTATCTCTTCCAGGATGGAGCTTTTGCCCGCACGTTCGCGCCTCTGGCGATGACCGGTGATGGCAAAACGGTGCGCCTCGTCTCTGATCTGCTGCACCAGATGCATGGCTGGAGAGTCCTCCGGCAGTATAATCGCCTTATCCACACCGGTCTTGAACAACTGCTCCATGCCGGGCTTTCTGGATCTGCCCTTGGCGATACCGATGAGGGTTACCCCGGTTATCGCGAGTTCATTCAGCACCCTCTCCGCCGCGGCCAGCTGCCCCTTACCGCCATCGATAAAAAGGATATCCGGCAATACCCCTTCCCCGGACTGTATCCTCTGATAGCGCCGCATTAATGCTTGGTCCATGGCCGCATAATCGTCTCCCGGCCGGATGTCCCTGATATTGAATCTGCGATACTCCTGTTTGGCCGCACCCTGGCCATCAAAAACAACACATGACGCCACGGTCTTCTCCCCCGATGTATGGCTAATATCGAAACACTCCATACGCTGGGGTATCTCCTCTAAGTTTAATGCCGTCTGCAGTGCCTCCAGCCTGGACTCGTATCCTGCGCTGCTGGCCAATCTGGCATCTAGCGACAGCTTGGCATTTTGTTTGGCCATATTGAGCCAACGCGCCTTTTCCATGCGTACGTTTGCGCTGATCCTTATCTTATGCCCGCTCTCTTTGGATAACACATCCTCTATCAACCTCTGCCCATCAGGCCTGGAACTAACAATGATCTCCACCGGTATCTGCTTGCCAAGGTAGTGCTGGCAGAGAAAGGCAGAGAGTATCTCTCCTTCTTCCTGCCCTGCACCGCCTTTTAGATAGAAGATCTTATTCCCAAGATTTCTCCCTCCCCGGATAATGAACAGTTGGACGACTGCCAATCCGGCTCCCAGTGCAGTTGCCACAATATCCAGATCACCTCGTTCACCACTGACATACTGTCTTTTTTGAATCTTGCTCAAACGGGCAATCTGGTCACGGTATCTTGCTGCCTGCTCATACTCCAACTGGCTGGAGGCCTGCTCCATACGCATCACCAGTTCCTCGATTACCCTGCTGGTCTTTCCATCAAGAAACAACGCGGCATCCTGAACGTCCTGTGCATACTCATCTGTGCTGATCAGTCCTACGCAGGGAGCGCTGCACCTCTTTATCTGATATTGCAGGCATGGCCTTGACCTGTTTCGGTAGAAGCTCTCTTCACACTGCCTAACCGGAAACAACTTCTGCAGCAGTTGTAAGGTCGCACGCAGGGATCCTGCATTCGGATAGGGGCCGAAATAGCGCCCTTTGGCCTTTTTGGCGCCACGATGAAAGGTAAGACGTGGATATGGATCCGCAGACAGAAATATGTAGGGGTAACTCTTGTCATCCTTTAAAAGGATGTTGTATCTGGGCTTCAGGCTCTTGATCAGGTTGTTTTCCAGGATCAGGGCCTCAGCCTCGGTGTGGGTTGCGGTGATCTCTATATCGCATATCTTGGAAACCAGCAGTTGGATGCGTCTGTTTTGTGAACGGGTGAAATAACTGCCTACCCTACGCTTCAGATCTTTGGCCTTGCCTACATAAAGCACCTTGCCATCAGCGTCCAGCATACGATAGACACCCGGGCCGTGGGTAAGGGTCTTGAGGAATGCCTTGTGGTCGAATGGCTTGTGTTCTTTATCAGGCTGCATGCCTGGGATTATATATTCTCTGACGGAGATGCGAGCAACACCCTGGCGCGAGCAAACACCTCATTAAACATGTCTGGAGTCAATCTGCGGGTCTGGGTGTTATAACGACTGCAGTGGTATGAATCCAGGAGTTGCAGTCCGGAACCCACGCGATGCAGCCTGTTATGGCCAAATGGGTACTCTTTTTGGCGCAGGGAGAGTGCCTTGATTACGGAATTATGGGCTATCGAACCTAATGCCAGCACAACGGAATCCATCGGCATCTGCTGCAACTCCCTTTGTAAATAGGCATTGCAACTGTTTATCTCACTTCCGATCGGCTTGTTCTGGGGGGGCAGACATTTTACCGCATTGGTGATTCTGCAATTGCTTAAAACCAAATCATCATCCTTCGATAGGGAGACCGGACTACTGCTAAAGCCGTATTTGTGGATGGTTTCGTACAAAAGTATACCGGCATGATCTCCGGTGAACGGCCTGCCGGTTGCGTTTGCACCGTGCATCCCGGGGGCCAGACCGACTATCAGGAGACGTGCATCCGCATCGCCAAAGGGTGGAACCGGGCGGGCGTGGTATTCAGGATATTTACACTTAACATCATCAAGAAAAGTGGCCAGACGCGGGCAGGTACGGCAATCGATATCAAACACGAGTGTTAATCAACTTCAGTAGGTATTCAACGGTCAGGGTTCGTACTCGGCGACACCATGGCGTATGGCCATCATGGTCAACTCGGCATCTGTCTGGATTCCCAGTTTATCAAACAATCTGTGACGATAGGTACTCACCGTCTTTGGGCTGACACATAGTGTATCTGATATATCCTGATTTCTCGCTCCCTGAACTATAAGCATCAATACCTGCATCTCACGCTTGGATAGGGAGTCAAATGGAAATTCCGAGTCAACACCGGATAGTTTGGCCAGTGACAGTTTTTTTGCCACCTCGGCAGATAGAAACGGTTTCCCCTTCACCACCGTCCTGATCGCATCAAGTAGTTCACTGGACGGACAACCCTTTGTCACATAGCCAAGGGCGCCAGCTTCATGCAGTTTGGATGGAAATGGCGCTTCAGAGTGGACGGTAACCACAATTATCTGGGTATCAGGGTACTTGCGTTTTATAGTCCTGGTGGCCTCTATGCCTCCAATCCCCGGCATATTTATATCCATCAGGACCAGATCCGGCTTGATTTCGGGAATCTTCTGTATGGCACTTTCACCCGACTCTGCCTCGGCTACTACCTCTATATCCTCAGCATCGTCCAGGATCAGCCTAAAACCAGTGCGAACCAGCTCATGGTCATCAACAAGCATTACTTTTATCATTGTTACTCGCTTTAGTCCTTTGTAAAGCCTACGGCGCACATTGTATAAGGAATCTCACCCCGAACAACAGAAATAGTTAGGATATCTCTCAAACGTCAAAAACATGTCGAATTGAGGATAACAGAGCTGTTATCGCACCTCAATAAACAGGACTCGAGGCCCTTTTTTATACAAACATGGATACTTCACAGGGCCATTTTACCAGATATCTGGTTTTATCATGGTATTTTTCTCAGTTTTTAAAACACAATATATAGAGTTCACATTTTTCGAAAATAATTTATAGTAAAATATTAGAAAATCACGTAACACATTGTTTGTACAGTACATTATATTTATTTTTTTTCTATATTTTATCTTGACATCAGCAAAATAAATACATAACCTTCTACATACTTAACACAACATATAGTGTTTGGGGTAAAAGGGGATTTACCACAGGTCAAATTCATACTGGATAGGCGGCAAATATTGTCTGGTCCTGTCCGGGATTAAAGGATTGTTGGTACCCTGGGAGGAGGTTTTCTGAATATTTCATCTATCCTAAAAGAGACAGATGCAAAGGAAAACCAGTGATATAACGACAATCAAGCAGGAAAACCACGCAGATGAAAAGAGCCCACCTGAAAGCAGTTCCGTCAAAAGTACTGAGCATACCGCTGCAAGATGCATCACAGGACATATGGGATACCAAATACCGCCTGAAGACCAAGGATGGAACTCCTGTAGACGCGGATTTGGACGGTACCTACGCCCGCGTGGCCAAGGCTCTTGCCGAGATGGAAATAACCCCCGAACTGCAGGAAAAGTGGGAAGAACGGTTTATCTGGGCCCTGCGCAATGGCGCTATTCCGGCTGGACGTATCACCTCCAATGCCGGCGCAAAGGAACATAAACCCGCCACATCTACCATCAACTGCACTGTCTCCGGCACCATTCAGGATTCCATGAACGAAATCCTGGGGAAGGTACATGAGGCCGGTCTTACCCTTAAGGCAGGCTGTGGTATCGGTTATGAATTTTCCACCCTACGCCCGAAGGGGGCCTATGTCAGCGGCGCCGGCGCATATACCTCAGGCCCCCTATCCTTCATGGATATCTACGACAAGATGTGTTTTACCGTATCATCCGCCGGCGGCCGCAGGGGCGCCCAGATGGCAACCTTCGATATCGGGCATCCGGATGTTATGGATTTCATCCGCGCCAAGCGTGAGGCCGGACGTCTACGCCAGTTTAACCTGTCATTGCTGATCACAGAGGAGTTCGTTGAAGCAGTTAAAAAGGATGAGATGTGGAAACTGGCCTTCCCCATTACCGAGAAAGAGCTAGAGACTGACAAAATAGATCTGGAAGATAAAGATCAGATCATATGGCGTGATTGGCCCCATGCCGAAGGCTATGTCACCAACGGTAGCTGCAAGATCGCCTGCAAGGTCTACAAGACAATCCGCGCCAGACGTCTGTGGGATGTTATCATGTCCTCCACCTATGACTATGCAGAACCAGGATTCATCCTCATAGACAAGGTAAACGAGATGAATAATAACTGGTTCTGTGAGGACGTAAGGGCCACCAACCCGTGTGGCGAACAACCACTCCCGCCCTATGGCGCATGTCTGCTCGGATCGATCAACCTGACCAAGTTTGTGCGTAATCCTTTCACTCCTGAGGCACGCTTCGACTGGGATACATTCCGCGAAGTCATCAGGATCTTTACCCGCATGCTGGACAATGTGGTGGATATGAACGGCCTACCGCTGGAGCAGCAGCAACAGGAGATCACGCATAAACGCCGCCATGGCATGGGTTATCTTGGACTTGGATCCACCATAACCATGCTGTGCATGAAGTACGGGGAACAGCAATCACTGGAGTTTACCGAACGCGTAACCAAGGAACTTGCCCTGGAAGGATGGCGTACCGGCCAGGAGCTGGCGGAAGAGAAAGGGGCCGCCCCTATCATGGATGAGGAGTTTACCGTCACATCCGAGATGCTGTGCAGGCGCCCGGAGATGAATAAAGATAACTGGAAGGTTGGAGATAAGATCAAGGGTAGGATACTGCATGCAAAATACAGCCGTTATATGCAGCAGCTTGCTCAGGAAGATCCAGAGTTGGTGGCAAAGATAGTCGAGACCGGTTGTCGTTTCACCCATCATAGTTCCATTGCACCTACAGGCACTATCTCTCTATCCCTGGCCAACAACGCCAGCAACGGCATTGAGCCCAGTTTTGCCCATCACTATTCGCGCAACATAATACGCGCCGGCAAGAAGAGCAAAGAGAAGGTGGATGTATTCAGTTTTGAACTCCTGGCATACAGGGAGCTTATCAATCCCAACGCCATGCCTTATGCTGAGAACGAAAACGATAGGTTACCGGAATATTTCATCTCTGCTGATGACGTAACGCCAACACAGCATGTGGACATTCAGGCGGCCGCTCAAAAATGGATCGACTCATCCATATCAAAGACAGCCAATGTGCCCACAGATTTCCCATATGAGGAATTCAAGGACATCTATTTATATGCCTATGAAAAGGGGCTGAAGGGATGTACCACATTCCGTTTCAACCCTGAGGCGTTCCAAGGCGTACTGGTAAAAGATGAAGATCTGGAAAACACCACCTATCGGTTTACTCTGGATGATGGCAGTGTAGTAGAGGTTAAAGGTAATGAAGAGATCGAATATGACGGCGAAACACACACCGCCGCCAACCTCTTTGACGCTCTAAAAGAAGGCTACTACGGCAAGTTCTAAATTAACATTAATATTTTTCATGGTGTTCATAGACGAATGCCAGATGATGAGGCAGAGACAATGGCTATAAAAATCGACAAACAGATCGTTGACTATTCAGTGGCGAAGGAAAAGGAAACAACATCTACCACAGAGGTTACTGCAGTTGAGCAACAGGAAAGCAACATAATCCATATGCATGAAAAGGTCGAGAGACCTGAGATGCTGTTCGGTTCAACTTATAAGATCAAGACCCCGTTATCGGAACATGCACTCTATGTAACCATAAATGACATAATCCTGAATCAGGGTACCGAGCATGAAGTGCGGCGTCCATTCGAGATCTTTATCAACTCCAAAAATATGGATCATTTCCAGTGGATTGTCGCCCTGACCAAGATTATATCCGCAGTATTCCGCAAAGGCGGTGATGTAACCTTCCTGGTGGAAGAGCTACGTTCCGTATTCAATCCCAGTGGCGGTTATTTCAAAAAAGGCGGCAAATACATGCCATCTCTGGTAGCGGAGATTGGTGATGTCATACACTGCCACCTGGTGATGATAGGTCTGCTCAAAGAAGAAGGTCCAGATGAGCATCAGCAAAAACTGATCAATCAGAAACGCGCTGAATATGAGGCATCCATCAACATGAAGGATTCTGAGCACTGCAGTGAATTTCCCGATGGGGCCCAACTATGCATGAAGTGTAATACCAAGGCGATGATCCAGATGGACGGCTGTCTTACCTGCCTTAACTGTGGTGAATCCAAATGCGGGTAGGCTTTACGCCAGCAGGCTGAAAACCACAGATAGCTGCATACCAACGTACCGACATAAAGGATCACCATATGGTGGTCCTTTTACCTTCATACACTATTTGATTTATCCACGTATAGATTAATATTGATACTCGAACCCTTTTGTCTAATAACCGAGCATTGTATGATAGATATCGTATGGGTGTTTTCGCATAACAGAATTTGGAATCAGAAATGAATGTCATTGAGTTTATTAGGGAAAAAACCGAGAATATTCAACAAAATAACGCTGAATTTATCGCCAAGCTGGAGCCCAAATTCCGCGACCTGTCACACCGCCTAAATGACAAGATCGCCAATACCCTCAATAACCCATGGATATCGCGCTTTAACCCATTCGAAGATGAATCCTCTGGTGGCGAAGAGGATCCTGTTGTTTCTCTGGCTGCCGAAACCACCTACAAAGCACTCAAACAAAAGATTGGACAAGAGACATTCCTGGGAGAGTGGCAAACCGTTGATCAGGAATGCATCAACAAGTTTGCGGATATAACCGGTGATAACCAGTGGATACACACTGATCCCGAGCGGGCCAGGATAGAATCACCCTTCAAATCCACCATAGCCCACGGCTTTCTGACTCTGGCTTTGATTCCAACCCTTACCGAGACCGTTGACCCGGATAATAATCCATACCCTGAGGCCAAGATGGTCGTGAACTACGGACTAAACCGAGTACGTTTCCCTTTTCCGGTCAAGGCCGGATCCAGAGTAAGGGCAAGGAAAAAACTGATAAGCGTAACGCCTACAAAACGAAGCATCGAGGTTGTAAACGAGGTCAGCATAGAGGTGGAAAACAGGACACGCCCGGCATGTGTTGCAGAGACGGTATTAAGACTTTACTTCTAAAATCATATCAGCCCAGCTTCACAAATGATGAATAATTCCCAGTATAAAAAACAGCAACTCCTTCATCTGTAAATATCTCAGCTTCAAGTTCAATTCTGGCCCTGTTGCCCTGTTTAAGTCTTCGGATGAATTCACTAAAAATCTCTTCATCCGGTAACCTGCATCTGGCCTTTATGTCACCTCTGACCGGAAGCATATAATCGATCCTGGCCTGACCCAATACACTATGGGCATCAATACCCTCCTCTTCAAATTTGAGATGCAGCATACCCCAGCAGGTAACAGCACATATGCTATACAGACTCCCTCCAAATGCGGTCCCATGTATATTTATATTAGGTGCAAAATCTGCATGCAGTACCAATTCATTCCCATCATGGGATTCAACACGCATTCCCATCTGCTCAGTGAGAGGAACCTCGGTATGCAACGTCTGTTCAAGTGTCTTAATTGTGTCCATTTTCAGCGTATTTCAATTATTTTGGGTGGAGTAGCATGTTAGTTTGCGGTTAAAATTATATCTTTGTTGAATTCTGATATTAACCTATCTCATCATGATATGGATGAAATCTGTTCAATAATAAGAGAACACATTGGCCATATATAGGTAACCAGTAGAAATTCCATCATGTTTCTTAACGATTATTACTCTGAATCCGATGCAGGTATCCAGTTCACCCGCAAGCAGGCAAGTGACTTCGCAAAGTATGTAGCAGGTGATTTTAACCCCCTGCATGACCCGGATAATAAGATGTTTTGTGTTCCTGGTGATCTGCTGTTCTCAGTAGCTCTCGCTAAATTGGGACTGAGCAAACAGATGAAATTCACCTTTTCCGGCATGGTAGACGATACTACCAGAATCGTCTTCCAGCAGGCAGATGATGGCTCTATCGAGGCCAAAGATGACACGGGGAAGAGTTATCTTTCCATCACACGATCTGGCGATACATCTCATGATGATACTGCCATTACGTCACTGGCCAAGGGATACGTGGAATTCTCAGGAAGAACATTCCCTCACATACTTGTACCCCTTATGCAGAAAGAAGGTCTGATGATTAACCCAGGCCGCCCGTTGGTTATCTATGAAAGCATGGAGATAGATCTGGAAAGGCTGGATATCATTAATCCAGAACTTGAGCTGACTGAGACTTCGTTTGAGGTCAACGGTAAAAAGGGACGGGGCAAACTTGGATTCTGCCTGAAACAGGGCGGAGATATCATAGGCAATGGTATAAAAAACATGTCTCTGCGTGGTCTGCGGCCATATGAACAGGAGCAGATCGACATAATCGTAGATGACTATATGCAGCGCCGTGATATATTATCTAATTAATTCATATAGTTATTTACTCTAGATGTTCTGTCAGGCTTTAATCCAGCATAATTTAGTTCCCGCATTTCAGATGAAGAAATGTATGCTTTGACTTCTGTTCAAGCTTTTTTGCTAGAATTATCGACTTGTTTTTAATACATAATAAGATATAGCGAAATAACCGATAAGGCATTGAATTAGGCAGATCCTGTTCCTTGGAGTAACCTACCGATACACGATGGAAAATCTCTTTGAAATTGGTTTGGAAAAACTCCTCATCGCCCGCAGGAATGGTGATGAACTCGTTCTCGGATATGTGGATGCCGGTGACAAGAATCTCAGTTTTTGCCCCCAGTTCCAAAATATCCGCCTGGATGGTCCTATAGCACCGGTTGGGGTGCTATCCAGCCCATTAGATTCATACTGTTGGGACACCCTTACCTTCTACGGGGCGTCACACATTACCCAGAAAATCCCATCTAAGGTCAGCGAGCAACTGAAGAACATCCTAAATGATGACAATGTATCCTTATGGAAGATGACAAGTTCCTACTATAAGGCCTATGAATTCCTGTTAAGCATTGGAATTACCCCTATAATCATCGATAAATGGTCAGATCTTCAGGTACCGGAAAGGAATGGTAGTCTGCATAAATTACGAGGTCCCGTTGTTTCCAATTTTCCCCTATTGAATAAAAGAAGAGAGGTTCAGTTTTATCTTCAGAATAAAATCAGAGAGGAAATTCAAACAATAAGGGTCAAGGAAAAGGAGTTTTCTGAGGAAGAGATGCTGGAACTATTCAAAGATTATCTCTAGGATCATACTAAATATTACGCTTTGACAGAGAGGGAAGGATGGAGCTTGATCTTAACAAATTCCGCACGCTAATCCCCATTAATGCCTTGTATGAAAATAACCTCATGCAACTGGCCAAGCATGCCAAAATAATAAAACTATCTAAAGGCGAAACGGTTTTCCATCAGGGTGACCAGGATCACTACTCGCTTTTCCTGCTCTCCGGAGTCATCGCCCTTTCATCACCTGATAACGATGATAAAGAGATAGCTGCAGGATCAAACACCGCCAGCTATGCACTGGCCCCGGACACACCCCGTAAATTTGATGCTGTTGTGGCATCAGATAGCGCCAGCCTGGTACAGGTAGACAGGGTATTACTCGAACGATTACTGGCCTGGGGCGAGTCCACGGCACCGAATGATGCAGACGCACAATCGGTAACAGACAGAGGACCATCCGCGCTGGATAGTGAATGGATGATGGCTATGTTACAGACAGAGACGTTTAAACGTCTTCCGGCGCAGAATATCCAAGAGTTGTTTTCCAGGATGGAGGAACTAACGGTAAAAGAGGGTGATGAGATAGTCAGATTAGGTGAGGATGGCGGTTATTACTATATGGTAAAGATGGGACGCTGCCAGGTAAGCCGTCCCACATCGGATGGTAATGAAGAGGTGCTGGCGGAGATCGGTAGAGGAAGCAGCTTCGGAGAAGAGTCACTTATATCTGATTCACCGCGCAATGCGACGATCACTATGCTCACCGATGGTACACTCATGCGTCTGTCCAAGCAGGACTTTATCGATCTATACAATGGGCCGATCCAAAACCTGGTCACCATGGACGAGGCCATGCAGATGGTTGAGAATGGCTCTGTACTGCTGGATGTACGACTGGAAAGCGAATATGAGAACTCCCATATTGAAGGCGCATCCAATCTACCGCTGGGGACGGTACGCGAAAAATCTGCCGACCTCGATAACGGTAAGAGCTATATACTCTACTGTGATACCGGCCAGCGCAGCTCGACTGCGGCCTTTCTCATGAGTGCCATGGGACTGGATGTGTCTGTAATCAAGGGTGGAATATCCGGTATCTAGTCTGGCTTACGATCCCAACGTAACCTTATGGCGTTTGCTGAGGTACCCGCACTGAATTCCTCACAAATCCAGATATCGCCGATGGCGGCCAATTTTCCATCAATCTTGATCAGCGGGATCCTCTCCCGCATCCATGGTGGTATGCCTCTCT
Organism: Sedimenticolaceae bacterium; assembly: GCA_050290785.1. GTDB lineage: Bacteria > Pseudomonadota > Gammaproteobacteria > Chromatiales > Chromatiaceae > JAAGZL01. The sequence continues at coordinate 183,448 of JBNKIR010000001.1, forward strand.
CCTGAAACATGGATTTGAGGCTCTTGGTCACATCTCTGCCGACCGGCCTGCATCTTTCGCCACCAGATCGAAAGCAGACGCTTATCCGCCCTTTATCCCACAACTCCCGGGATATCCCTTCTGGAGCAAGTTCGGCCAACATGACACCGATCCCAGCCGGGAGACGTAGATCAGATCTGCCATCCCACTCGATCTCAATAGCACTGTCCAACGTCTGCAAGGCAGGCATGAGGTATAACCTATCGCGATATCTGCGCAGCTCCACCCCTGGCCAGTCAACCACCGGGTTTCTATCCTCTCTCGCGGTCAACATCTCCCGCAATACCCTGTCCATACGTGCGGTATCCGGCAGCTGCAGACCGGCATCCCTGACCCAGGTGCGGATTACCGCCCTGGCTCGCGGCGATGGGAGAGCCGCCAGAGCATCGATATTCATACTGTTGTCCGCATAGATCTCCATACCCTGCAGATCCACCCTGGCAGCATCCTCGATCAACTGCTGGGCCTCGGCACAATGGCTGGCACTGCGTGATATGGTGCGATCCAGGGCAGGCCAACGCTGTTTTAGCAGTGGGATAACATCGTGCCGCAGAAAATTACGATCATAGGATATATCCCTATTGCTGAAATCTTCCACCCATTGCAGTTTATTCTGCTCAGCATACTGCAGCAGATCGGCACGGGAATAGGCCAGCAGTGGTCTTGCATGGAATCCCATGCCGAGACCGGTAAGCAGTGGCATGGCCGAGAGACCGCTGGGACCACTGCCGCGCAATAGCTGCAACAGGACCGTCTCTGCCTGATCATCGCTATGGTGGGCCGTCAACAGGACATCGCCCTCTTGCATGAGTTCACAGATCGCCTGATAGCGAAGCGCACGCGCCACCGCCTCCTGGCTCTCTCCTTTGCCACATCTGGCATCAATCTCAAGAACGCTGATTGGAATCGAGTTGGATCTGCAGAACTCAGAACAACACTCCGCCCACTGCTCTGCATTTGCCTGAAGACCATGGTTGACATGAACTGCATGAATCTCTGCATTCAGTTCATCACGTATGCTTATTAAGCCATGCAGGAGTACATGGGAATCCATCCCGCCGCTATAGGCCACTAACATACGGTTACAGGATGGCAGGTCAGATATGGTTTGCAGCAACTGACCGGGGTGAAACGTCATCTTGGTCGCTACCCGGTAAAGCTACCGTATTGCATCAACCGTTGATAACGTTGTTCTAGTAGGGTGTCGATTGGAGTTCTGGATAGATTATCCAGGGTCTCAATCAGGGTGTGTTTAACGTTATTAATGGTTGTGGGAATATCCCTATGGGATCCGCCCAGAGGTTCATCAATCACGCCGTCGATCAGCCCCAGCTTTCTGAGGTGTTGCGATGTAATGGCCATGGCCTCGGCGGCCAATGAGGCCTTTTCCGCACTCTTCCACAGGATGGATGCGCATCCCTCCGGGGAGATTACCGAATAGGTACTGTATTGCATCATCAGCAGCCTATCACCCACACCTATGGCCAGGGCGCCTCCGGAGCCACCCTCGCCTATCACGGTACATATAATTGGGATCCTCAGGCCTGCCATCACCTTCAGATTGCGGGCGATGGCCTCACTCTGGCCCCGCTCCTCGGCCCCGATGCCAGGATAGGCACCAGGGGTATCGATAAAGGTCAGTAGTGGCATCTTGAAACGCTCAGCCATCTCCATCAGACGCAGGGCCTTACGATAGCCCTCCGGACGCGGCATGCCGAAATTGCGGTGGAGTTTATCTTTGGTGTTACGTCCCTTCTGATGTCCGATCAGCATGACCGGTCTACCCTCCAGACGTGCCACCCCACCGATGATAGCGTGGTCATCCGCATAGGCACGGTCCCCATGCAGCTCCTGGAATTCATCGAAGGCCCCATCCAGATACTCCTGCATATATGGGCGTTGCGGATGACGCGCCAACTGGGATATCTGCCATGGGGTGAGATTGGCAAAGATGGATTCGGTTAGAGACCTGCTCTTCTTCTCCAACCTATTGATCTCATCCTGGATGTTTATCTCGTTATCATCACCGACCAGACGCAGCTCTTCGATCTTGGCTTGCAGTTCGGCAATGGGTTGCTCAAATTCAAGGAAATTCAGGTCCATGGGCGAAAATATACCGGATTCAGTCTAGGATTGACACAACTGCGGCGCAGAAGGCGGTTTTGATTAATATTGCTTTGTAAATCAGTTGGTTATTAACAGCACGATTATTAGTATATGTGGCGTTAATGATATTCTACTTTTCACCTTCCTGCACCCCTTTATGTTCAAATCTGCCTGCCTCCATAGATGACATCTACCGAATCACTATCAAACAGCCGTTCGAGCCTGCGTAGCAGTTCATCGGTCGGTTTCACCTTCCAGTCGTCACCGAATTCTATAACCCCATGGGAATCTGGTCTGACCATACGCAGAAGCACGCCACAGTTCCCCCCTCTGTAGGCCTTAAGGATACCCTGGATCTTATTCAGGATATCCGGGGTTACCGAGCCGTTCAGTGCTGCGGTATCCAGCTGTATGGCCCTGGCATAGAGTGACCTGGCCTGTTCAAACTCCAGCACCTGATCCGCCCTGATACCCAGGCCTCCGCGATATTCGTCGTAGCTGAGGTTACCTGTCACGACCAATATCTTATCCGCAGCCAGCAAGGCCCTGTACTCCTCATAGACCTCAGAGAACAGGGTAACCTCGATCCGGGCTGAGCTGTCATCCAAAACGACCGTACCCATACGTCCTCGCTGGGTCATACGGTGGCTGTTGGAGATTACCAGACCAGCCACCATTACCCGCATACCGCCCTTTTTCCCACCCTTCGCACCGGATCCCCCACCGTCCATAGAGAGGTCTTTGATGTGGCTGATCCCCACACCGGAAAATTCATCCAGATATCTATTTATCGGATGACCGGTCAGATAGAGGCCAAGGGTATCCTTCTCACCCTGCAGAAGTTGCTGCTCGTCCCACTCTTCACATGCATCTGGAATTATCTGTTCCGGTACCGGGTTTGCCGTTTCGTCCGACATGCCGAACAGATCGTTTTGCCCCGCCTCCTGCATAGAGTGGTGCTGCTCCGCCATCTTCAGCGCCAGGGGCAGATGGGACATGAGACTGGCCTTGTTCACCCCCAGATCGTCCATGGCACCGGACCTGATCAGTGACTCCAACACCCTGCGGTTGGCCTTACGCAGATCCACCCTGCGGCAGAACTCAAACAGGTCCTGAAAGTTACCATTGCGCTTACGCTCATCGATGATGCCCTCAATGGCAGACTCCCCCACCCCTTTTATGGCACCCAGCCCGTAGATGACCGTATCACTGCCATCCACGGTAAATCTGTATTCAGAGTGATTGATGTCGGGTGGATTGACCTTGAGATTCATATCCCGGCACTCGTCGATCATGACCACCACCTTATCGGTATGATCCATATCCGCAGAGAGCACCGCCGCCATAAATGCCGCCGGATAGTGGGCCTTCAGCCATAGGGTATGATACGAGACCAGGGCATAGGCAGCAGAGTGGGACTTATTGAAGCCGTAACCGGCGAACTTCTCCATCAGGTCAAAGATATAGCTGGCGGTATCTTCATCCACGCCCAGTTCCACCGCGCCCTTGCGGAAGATCTCTCCCTGCTTTGCCATCTCCTCCGGCTTCTTTTTACCCATGGCCCGGCGCAACAGGTCAGCACCGCCCAGGGTATAACCGGCCAGGACCTGGGCGATCTGCATCACCTGCTCCTGATACAGAATGACCCCATAGGTGGTCTTGAGGATCGGTTCCAGGGCCGGATGGGGGTACTCCACCTTCTGGCGACCGTGTTTACGGGCAATGAAATCGTCCACCATTCCGGACTGCAGCGGACCAGGACGGAACAGCGCCACCAGCGCCGTAATATCATCGAAGCAGTCCGGCTGCAGCTTCTTGATCAGCTCCTTCATGCCCCTCGATTCCAGCTGGAATACGGCCGTGGTGCGACACGACTTGAGCAAATCAAAGGCCGGCTTATCATCCATCCTGATCTTGGTGATATCGATCTCCGCCTCACCGCACTCCCGGTTCCTGGCGTTTATGGTCTTCAGGGCCCAGTCCACGATGGTTAGGGTGCGCAGTCCCAGGAAGTCGAACTTAACCAGTCCCACCGCCTCTACATCGTCCTTATCGAACTGGGTGACCAGGTTCTCACCACTGGCTTCGCAATAGAGTGGTGTGAAGTCGGTCAGGACCGTAGGAGAGATGACCACACCACCGGCGTGCTTGCCTGCATTCCTGGCAAGCCCCTCCAGACTCATGGCCATATCTATGAGTTCGGCAACCTCCTCCTCTCCCTTGTAGATCTGTCCCAGCTCTTCGTTCTCTTCCAGGGCCCTGGAGAGGGTCATGCCGATCTCAAACGGTATCAGCTTGGCTATACGGTCCACAAAGCCGTAAGGGTGGCCCAGCACCCTCCCCACATCCCGCACCACCGCCTTGGCCGCCATACTGCCGTAGGTGATGATCTGGGACACGGAATCCCTGCCATACCTCTCCGCGACATATTCGATGACCCGATCCCGTCCTTCCATGCAGAAGTCCACGTCAAAATCTGGCATGGATACACGCTCCGGGTTGAGAAAGCGTTCAAACAGCAGGTCGTGTTCTATCGGATCCAGGTCGGTGATACCGAGCACATAGGCCACCAGAGAGCCGGCACCTGAGCCACGCCCTGGTCCCACCGGGACATCGTTCTCCTTGGCCCAGCGGATAAAGTCCGCCACGATCAGAAAGTATCCGGGGAAACCCATCTGGGTGATCACGTCCAGTTCCAGCTTTAGACGTTCGTCATACTCCCTGCGCCTCTCCGCATAGTCCGGCGCTGCAGGGTCCAGGATCTGGTTGAGACGGGACTCCAGCCCCCTCTCCGCCTCCTGCTTGGTGAATTGATCTACGGTCATCCCTTCCGGCACCGGGAACTCCGGCAGATAGTTTTCACCCAGGGTCAGCTGCAGATTACACCGTTTCGCGATCTCCACGCTGTTGGCCAGGGCCTCCGGCAGATCAGCAAACAACTCCGCCATCTCCTCCGGTGTGCGTAGATACTGCTGTGGACTATAGTTCTTGGGACGGCGCGGATCGTCCAGGGTGCGTCCTTCGTGGATGCATACCCGCACCTCATGGGCGTCAAAATCGTCCTGCTTCAGGAAGCGCACATCGTTGGTAGCGACTAGAGGTACGCCGCTCTCGATGGCCAGATCCACACTGGCATGCAGGCACTCCTCATCCAGCGGCCTCCCGGTACGATTTACCTCGATATAGTAGCGGTCTCCGAACAGATCCAACCACTTCTCCAGGGTCTGCCTGGCCTGTTCTTTATTACCGCTCAGGAGCTGGCGGGCCACGTCCCCGTCTCTTCCCCCGGAGAGCGCGATCAGGCCGTCACAGTTACCATATAACCACTCCTGATCCAACATGGGCCTGCCCAGGTGCTGCCCCTCGCGATAGCTGCGTGAGATGAGTCTGGTGAGGTTTCTGTAGCCTTCAAAGTTCTGCGCCAGGAGCAGGAGCCGGTTGGGTCTGTTCACGTCCTGCTCGTTGTGCAACCAGCAGTCTGCCCCGATGATGGGCTTGATTCCACCGGCTATGGCGGCCCGATAGAACTTCACCATGGCAAAGAGGTTGGACTGATCGGTCACGGCAACGGCCGGCATACCAATCTCGCGCACGGCGCCGATCAGGGGCTTGATCCTGACTATGCCATCGACCAGAGAGAATTCAGAGTGTACGCGCAGGTGGATAAATGTGGGTTGCATAGTGGGCATTATCATACCGAAATTGACCCCTCTCCGCCTCTACAGATAATGCAAAAAATGGTGTGTTTTATTGCGGAATGGGTCCTGCTTCTAAATATCGATCACCCTCTTCACCGGTCCGAAAGACCTGCGATGGATATCACTCACACCCAACCTCTGCAGGGCCTCGATATGGGTCCGGGTGGGATACCCCTTGTGCTTGGCCAATCCATATCCGGGATAGAGCAGGTCCAATTCCGCCATCTCTCTGTCCCTGGCCACCTTGGCGATAATGGAGGCGGCGCTTATGGCCGGTTCACTGCTGTCGCCTCCTACGATGGCCTCTACACTACAGGGCAGATCCGGGCATCTGTTGCCATCAACCAGGGCGTGGGATGGTGCTATCGACAGCCCCTCCACGGCCCTGCGCATGGCCAGTAGAGACGCCTGGAGGATGTTTATCCGATCGATCTCCTCCACCTCAGCCCTTCCCAGGGACCAGGCCAGGGCATGTTCGCGAATGATCAGATCCAGCGCATCACGCCGCTTTTCCGATAGTTTCTTGGAATCAGCCAGACCATCGATATGGAACTGCGGGTCCAGGATCACCGCCGCGGCTACCACCGGTCCGGCCAGGGGGCCACGCCCCACCTCATCCACCCCAGCGATATGTACTACCCCGGACATGACCTAGAGCCCCTTCTCTCTCTTCGCAGCCATCAACTCAAGCACCACATCGGCCGCCCTGCTGCTGGCATCCAGACGCAGTTCCCTATGCACCCGGTCTCCTATCTCCTGCATGATATCAGCGCTCTCCGGTGATGCCAGGATCTGCATGAGGGCCTGGGACAGGGTCTGTGGCTGGACATCATCCTGCAGGATCTCCGGGGCAATCTCCCTCCCGGCCAGCATATTGGCCAGTGATACGAAGGGTGATTTAATCATCTTGAATCTGGTAAGGATCCAGTAAGTCAGCCAGTGCATGCGGTAGGCCACCACCATCGGTCTTTTATACAGCAGGCCCTCCAGGGTGGCGGTACCGGAAGCGAGCAAGACCGCATCCGCGGCCTGAAACGCGTCCTGCGAATTTCCATCCAGCAGTATGATGGGAAGATCCGGTGCCAGGCGCTTGAGGATAGAGTGGAACATATCCCAGATACGCCAGTTGACCAGTGGTACCACAAACCGTATCTGCGGGTCTTTTTCCCAGCATAGCTGTGCGGTCTTGATAAAATCCTCGCTCAGGTATCTGATCTCACTCGCCCTGCTGCCTGGCAGCATGGCGATGACCCTGCATGAGCTGTCTAACCCCAGGCGTTCCCGCGCACCGGCCTTATCCGGTACCAACGGTATGACATCGGCCAACGGGTGTCCCACATGTACCGATGGGACTGAGTGCTGCCGCAGGAACTCCATCTCAAAAGGGAACAGGCTCAGTACCATATCCACAGATGCCCTGATCTTGTCCACCCTCCCGGAGCGCCAGGCCCAGACCGATGGGCAGACGTAGTGCACCGTGCTGATCCCGGCATTTTTCAGATCACGCTCCAGACTCAGATTAAAATCTGGCGCATCCACACCGACAAACAGATCTGGGGGATTGTTGATGAAATGGTTACGTACGTGACGCCTGATGGATAGTACCTTAGGCAGGTGGGACAGGACCTCCACCAGACCCATCACTGAGATCTCTTCAATCGGGTAAAGTGGATGGCAACCCTGCTCCAGCATGCGGGGACCGGCAATACCTTCAAAAACCACATCTGGTATCCTGGCCTGCAACTCACGCATCAAACCGGCTGCGAGGATATCGCCTGATACCTCATTGGCGACTATGCCGACCCTCAAGCTCCTATCCTCAGCGGACAATGCTTCTTTCACGGCCGCTGAAAAAGTCCACCATTATGGCGAGTTCCGGGCACTCTTCGGCCATCTCGGTAATGGCGGCAATGGCCTCAGTCAGTTTCATCTGCTTTTTATAGATGATCTTGTAGGCCTGCTTTATCTTCTTAAGCGCCTCATCACTAAAGCCGCGCCGACGTAATCCTTCAGAGTTGATGCCATGGGGCTTGGCCGGATTTCCATCCGTAAGAACATAGGGAGGTATATCACGTTTCACCGTACTCCCCAGACCGCTGAAACTATGCGCACCGATATGCACAAACTGATGCACGCAACAGAAACCGCCAAGTATGGCCCAATCACCCACATGCACGTGACCCGCTATGGATGCTGCATTGGCCAATATGGTGTTATTACCCACCTGACAATCATGGGCAAGATGACTGTAGGCCATCAGTAGATTATCACTGCCAAGTCTGGTTACCTTGGCGTCCTGCGTGGTTCCGCGGTTTATGGTCACAAACTCACGGATAGTATTGCGGTCACCTATCTCCAGAAACGTCTCCTCTCCGGCATACTTCATGTCCTGCGGATCTTCGCCGATTGAAGAGAACTGGAATATCTTGTTATCACTGCCTATTGTAGTGCTGCCTTTGATAACCACGTGGGGTCCGATCGTAGTCCCACGTCCGATCTTTACCCCGGGGCCGATTATTGTGAATGGCCCAACAGTTACGCCTTCGTCAATTTCGGCCTTTGGATCGATAATGGCCTTTGGATCTATCACTCGTTTGCATCCCTCGAAGTACACATAATCTCAGCCGTGGCTACTACCTTGCCGTCTACTGTGGCAACGCAGTCGTAAATACCTATGCCGCGCTTAACGTTGGTCAGGACCACTTCAATCTGGAGTTGATCACCAGGCCCTACCGGTTTCTTAAAACGTGCCTTTTCCACACCTACAAACAGATATATTGAGGTATCGGTAACCGACTCAGGATTAGATGCGCCTGCCAGCAATCCAGTACCCTGGGCCATGGCCTCAATTATCATTACGCCTGGCATTACCGGCTTTACAGGAAAATGTCCGGTAAAGAACTGTTCGTTATAGGTGACGTTTTTTACGGCAAGCAGTCGCTTGTCCTTTTCAAACTCAAGAACCTTATCTATCAGTAAAAAAGGATAGCGGTGCGGCAAGATAGATAGCACCTTCTGTATATCCATAGCAATCAAAATACTAGCCTCCTCACCCCATGTCTTCTTTCTGGCATATGGTGTTTCTGTTATGTATCACTCTTATCAGCAATCAGCTCTGAGACGAGCCGTTCCAACTCTTTAACCCTCTTAACCATATCATCAAGATGTCTGAGATGGGCGACGGTCTTGCGCCACTCCTTATTCGGCATTGCCGGTAGATTTCCGCTGTAATAGCCCGGCTCACTGAATGATCTGGTTACCAGGGATTCAGCTGAGAAATGGACATTGTCACCAAACTCAAGATGACCGACGACGACGACACCACCGCCTATGGTAGAATCCTTCCCTATCTTGGTGGAACCTGCGATACCGGTACATGCAGCAATCGCAGTGTTATCACCTATCTCCACGTTATGGGCAACCTGTATCTGGTTATCCAGCTTTACGCCATTGCTGATAATGGTATCTCTCAGGGCACCCCTGTCGATTGTTGTGTTGGCGCCGATCTCCACATCATCTCCGACAATCACCCCTCCGAGTTGTGGAACCTTGACCCATACGCCATCATCGTTAGCCAGGCCAAAACCGTCACTGCCCACAACCGCTCCAGGATGAATCAACACCCTCTGCCCGATCATGACACCATGACACAGGGTCACATTCGCAATCAGAGTTGTCCCGGAGCCAATCGTCACATCATTGGATACAACACACCCAGGACCAATGTATACGTCTGGTCCAATACATGCGTTATCCTCAATAACAGCACCAGGACCTATACAGCAACTGGGGTCAACCAATGCACTGTCGGATACGATCGCGGTAGGATGTTGTCCGGACTCTCTTTTCTTGGCCGGGTACATGTGTGCGCTGATGCGCGCATAGGCTAGATACGGGTTATCGCACACCAAAGCGGTCACCGGACACTCATCCAGGTATTCCCCGGTGAGTATCACAGCGGTCGCATCGGTATTGGACAGATATCTTCGATATTTGTTGTTGCTTAGAAAGCTGATAGACCCCTGTGCTGCATCCTGCAGTGTTGCTACGGAGTCTATTTCCAGATCAGCATCTCCATGTAACTCGGCCCCGACTAACTCGGCCAGTTCTCCCAGTAAAAATCTCAAGCTGGCATCTCCAGCCTTTGTGTTACTTATTCTTTGAGAGCTGGCTCAAAACCTTATCAGAAATATCTACCGCAGGACTGGCATAGGCAACGCCTGCACTGAAGACGATGTCGATCTTCTCTTGCTTGCCGATACTCTGCACTACCTCTGATATCTTACGTAGGAGCTTATTGATCTCTTCCGACCGACGCAGGTTGAGATCCTCCCTGAACTCGGCGCTGGAGGTATTGAGATCACGTCTGTGTCTGCGAATATCCTGCTCGATGTTCTTTATCTCGGATGCGCTCATGATAGCGCGATCCTTATTCAGCTTCTCCTCGAGCTTCTTCACGGTCTTGCGTTTACTCAAAAGTGCATCATTTCTCTTCTTGAATTCAGCCTCGAGCTTTTTCATTATTGCGGCGGACTGAGGCGACTCCTTAACCACCTTCTCGGTATTCACATAAGCTACTTTCTGCGCCTGTGCGGCACCTACCCCAAAGACACAAAACAGGCTTAAGGCCACAATTACTATTGCTGACTTTTTCAAAACTATTCTCCAGAATTATTAGAATGCTGAACCAAAGGTAAATTGGAAGTTCTCGGTCTCATCATCGCCATCATCGTTTAATGGAAGCGCTACGACAATCCCAAGCGGACCCATAGGCGATAGCCATTTAAGTGATAGGCCTGTGGAGTAACGTAATTCACCGACATCAAAATTATCATCATCAGTATCAAAGACATTACCCATATCAAAGAATACACCCATACGCACCGTCTCAGGTGCCAGGCCAAGGGGATCCGGGAATGTCACCTCGGCGTTGGCAAAGAGCTTCATGTTGCCACCAAGAGGATCATCTAACTCATCACGCGGTCCAAGACTGTAGTCCTTGTATCCCCTTACGGTCTTCACACCACCACCAAAGTAGTTCTTGAAGAAAGGCAGCTTATCCGTACTCCCATAACCATTTCCATAGCCGACCTCCCCATTCAGAGACAGCGTCAGCGATTCAGATATGGGGAAGTAGCGTCTGTGCGAGTACTCCACCTTATAGAACTCGAGATCGCTACCAGGTATGGTTGCCTCGGCAGACAGCTTCTGCACCGAACCCCTGGTTGGAAACAGGGATGAGTCGCGGGAGTCGCTGTTCCAGCTCACACCAAGCTGGAAATCCAGGAAATTATCGCCGTTGTCGGTTATAAAATCTTTAACCTGTTGCGATACCAGATTTGGATCATCATTAACGTTAAAATCCGTACTGACAACTCTAAGGTCAAATCTGACCCGGTCATACTCGTTCAGCGGGATACCGAAGTTGACCCCGGCACTGGCAACGTCTGTCCGATACTTTGCGGTATCCACATCCTCAAAGTCCGTCTTCTTGTACATCAGATCGAAGCCGCGGCTTATGCCGTCCACTGTATAGTATGGATTGGTGTATCCAACCTGATAATGGCGTTGCGAACTACTGTTGTTAAAGGCAAATATTATCCGTTTTCCGGTACCCAGAAAGTTATTCTGGGAAACACTGGAGTTAAACATGATACCGTCGGATTTAGACCAGCCGATACCGGCCATGATGTTACCGGTCTGCTTCTCTTTCACCGTCACGTTCACGTCAACTTGGTCAGTGGTGCCTGGAACAGCAGGTGTTTCTACAGTTACGGAATCGAAATAGCCCAGACGACGCAGACGCTCTTTCGACATCTTGACCTGTTCAGAAGAGAACCAGCCCGATTCCATCTGTCTCATCTCGCGTCGCAGCACTTCATCTCTGGTATTACTGTTACCGCGGAAGTTTACATTCCTAACGTAGACGCGCTTTCCGGGATCGACAAAGTAGGTGACAGCTACCGTCTTCTTCTCCTCATCAATTTCCGGGATACTGTTTACGTTGGCAAAGGCATAACCGTTCTTGCCCAAAAGATCGTTGATCCTATCTGCGCTATCCACTACATCCTTGCGGGAGAAAATGGTTCCTCGGCTGAGATGGATAAGCGGGAAGATCTGCTCTTTCGGCACAGCCATTCTGCCGGCCAGTTTGATGTCGCTTATCTTATATACATCACCCTCGGTTATGTTGATGGTGATGTATATATCGTTCTTATCCGGGCTTATGGAAACCTGGGTGGAGTTGACCTTGAAGTTGATGTAACCGCGATCCAGGTAGTAGGAACGCAGCGTCTCCAGGTCTGCGGACAACTTCTGCTTGGAATACTGGTCGTTCTTGGTGACCCTGGACAGCATATTGCTGGTACCGAGTTTGAACGTGTCCAGGAGATCTTCCTCTTCAAACGTGGTGTTTCCAACGATATTGATGCGCTTGATTCTGGCAGCCGAACCTTCCTTGATGGCGATATCCACGGCCACACGGTTACGCTCAAGTGGGGTCACCGTTGATTGCAGTTTCACCCCGTATTTACCATTGCTGAAATACTGTCTTCTTAGTTCGCGCTCTATCTTATCCAGGACAGAGTTGTTGAATACCCTTCCTTCGGCCAGCCCGATATCCTTCAGGCTGGAGAGCAACTCCTCAGTGTCCATAGAGTCGTTACCTGTGATACTGATTTGGGCGATGGCAGGCCTCTCTTGCACAAAGACGATCAGTACATCGTCTTCCCGCTCCAACGTAACCTTCTTGAAAAAGCCTGTCTTATAAAGCTCTCTGATGATAGATGAGCTCTGTTCGGATTCGATACGCTCCCCGATCTTGACAGGTATATGGTTGAAGACCGTGCCCGCAGAAATGCGCTGTAACCCCTCTACACGGATGTCCTTGATCACAAACACCTCTGCCGCCACTGGTAGAGGAAGCATAAGGATGGCCAATATAAAGAGCCTTATTAGTTGTCTATTTTTCAGCTGCATTTATTGTAACTTCTTGTTAATTAATGATTATTTATTAAAACCGATCAATCCTGACCGATTTTTCTCGTTCGCCAATCTGCCACATTATAGTGTAACTTTAATTACTATCCCAGTATCCTTGAAATATCAACATAAAACGCCACTCCCATCAATAGCAAAAGCGCAATAATTCCTATTTTTTGCCCCACCATCTGGGCCTGCTCTGACAGGGGTGATCCCTTGATTCCCTCAATAAGAAAGAAGAAGAGGTGCCCTCCGTCCAGTACCGGCACCGGCAATAGATTGAGTACCGCAAGGCTGATACTGACTATCGCCAGAAACTTTATGAAATAGATAGGACCGATACTTGCACTCTTTCCCGCTGTCTGTGCTATGGATATGGGACCACCAAGATTATCCAGAGAGGCCTTGCCGCTAAGCATCTTCCACAGCATCCTCAGCATGAACACCGACATATCCCATGACTTCCTGACGGATTCCCCTAATGCCGCTATGGGATTCAGTTTGATCTCAGATCTATACTCATCAAACAGGCCTTCTGGTACAAAGACACCAGCACCTACCCGTCCGATGATCTGGTCACCAACCTTTATTGAACCAATCTTCAGGCTAAGGGACATGATCTGACCATCCCTATCCACGGAGATATCAAATGTCTGATTCGGATGGTCTCTGATATATGCAACAAAACCGGACCAATTACCCACATCCTGCCCTGCGATAGAGAGGATCTTGTCGCCAACCACAAGACCAGAGGCCATGGCTGACTCCCCCGCAACCAACTCACCCACAACTGCAGGGAGTATCGGACGTTTAACCTTTAGTCCTATCTTGCCGAGAAAATCCTTCTCTTCCATCAGTTCAGTCATTCGATCAATCGGCAGTATGCGTTGCAGCTCATTCCCCCTCTCATCACGCACACCTACTGCAATGTCTTCATCACCTGCAGACTCTGAGATAAGGGTGTAGACAAATGATTCCCAGGTGCTGCTCTTCCTGCCTGAAGTGGAAAGGATTTCGTCGCCTACCTGAAATCCGGACTTGGCAGCTATGGATGACGGCACCACCTCGCCCACTACCGGTCTGGTTCCGACATCCCCGCTCACAAATACCAGCCAGTAGGCGCAAATGGCAAATAGGATGTTAAACAACGGACCTGCTGCTACCACCGCGCTACGCACTGGGAGGGATTGACGATTGAAGGCACGGTGCAACTCATCTTCCGCGACCTCACCCTCACGCTCATCCAGCATCTTCACATACCCGCCCAACGGGATGGCGGCCACCATATACTCGGTATCATCAACCTTCCCTCTCCTTCTCCAGAGTGCGGGACCGAAACCGATGGAAAAACGCAGCACCTTGACTCCAAGTCTGCGTGCAACCCAGAAGTGTCCGAACTCATGGACCGCGATCAGGATACCGAGGGCAAGGACGAATGAGGCTATGGTAAAGAGTAGTGAATTCATGCCTCAGAGACATCCAAATTATTAATAAATTCCCTAGCCAGAACCCTGACATCCCGATCTATCTGCAAGACCTGCTCCAGGCTGAATGTATCGATCACATCTACCTGATTCATCACAGCGGCATTTACCTCAGAAATTGTCGTAAAGGGGATCCTTCCGTCCAGAAAAGCCTCAACAGCTATCTCATTCGCCGCGTTCAGTATCGCAGGCAGGCTGCCTCCCTCCCTGGCCGCCTTGTAGGCCAATCCCAGACAGGGGAAACGCCCCTCGTCAGGTGGTTCAAAGTCGAACCTGGACATGGCGATTAGATCCAATCCTGCCACACCTGATTCTATACGGTCTGGCCAGGCCAGAGCGTGGGCGATGGGAGTACGCATATCCGGATTGCCCAATTGCGCCAGGGTCGATCCATCACAATACTCCACCAGCGAATGAATCATGCTTTGGGGGTGCAGTACCACCTGAACCTGGTCCGGCGTGGCATTAAACAACAGACAGGCCTCAATCAACTCCAGACCTTTGTTCATCATGGTGGCGGAATCAACCGAGATCTTGCGCCCCATATCCCAGTTGGGGTGGGCACAGGCCTGTTGCGGGCTTACCGTCTTCAGATCCTCAACCGGGGTAGTGCGAAAAGGTCCGCCGGATGCGGTCAGGAGGATTCGCCTCACCCCCACATCATGCAGACCACGCCCAAAATCTGTCGGCAGACATTGAAAGACGGCATTATGTTCACTGTCTATAGGCAGGATCATGGCATCGTTCTGTTTAGCCTCATCCAGTAACAGTCTGCCTGCGACCACCAATGACTCTTTATTGGCCAGTAGTATGCGTTTACCGGATTTTGCGGCCGCGATGGTCGGAAGCAGGCCGGCGGCGCCCACGATCGCCGCCATAACGTATTGCACCTCAGGCAGTTGCGCCACCATCTCCAGGGCTTCCGTACCTGCAAGCAGTTCGGTATCAGGACAGCTCTGTTGGAATTGCTGCCGGATCCCATCCGCCGCTTCCGGATCAGACAAGACGGCATATTTTGGAAAAAACTCAAGGCATTGCTGTAACAGCTCATGGGCATTTGCGTTTGCCGTAAGGGCCACGACCTGGAATCTCTCAGGATGCATCCGCAGCACGTCCAGGGTGCTTTTACCGATAGAGCCGGTTGAGCCTAATATGGTTACTCCTATCACGCTCAGTACCCCAGAGTGAACTGCAGGCCACACAGGAATACAGGTGCGGCCGCCGTCAGGCTGTCTATGCGGTCCAGCACGCCACCATGTCCGGGCAACAGGTTGCCACTGTCTTTCATGTCCATGCTGCGCTTCAGTGAGCTCTCAAACAGATCACCCACCACCGATATAAACACCGTCAGGACACATAGTGGTATCAGCCACAGGGCGTTGGCGGCATCCTGTTGATGCCATGCCAGAAAGGCCCCGCAGACAAATGCGCCCACTAGAGCCCCATACACCCCTTCCCAGCTCTTTCCAGGACTGATCACGGGCGCCAGCTTGGTCTTGCCCCAGCGATGCCCGGCGAAATAGGCGCCGCTATCCGCTATCCAGATCAGCACCAGCAGAAACAGCATTAGCAGAGGGCCTTCCTCTCCATGCCTATGCATCACCAAAAGGGCGGCCCATAGCGGATTGACGACAATAAAGCAGATCAATAGACGCCACACACCCACACCAGGATCGGCCTTTTTGATCTGTTTGCAGCCGAACAGGACAAAGGTGATGACGAGCCACCATATGCTCGCAATAACAAAGACCCAGTCTGTAAACCAGGTATAAGAGATCAGCTCATATGTGCCGGTCAGACTTAGCGCAAAGATCAGTATAAACACGATCTTATAAGGAATGTTGATTATTCCTGACAGACCGCTCCATTCCCAAGCCGCCAACAGGGCTATTACAGCGAGACAGATGGCCAGATATTCTGTGTCGAGAAAGAGGATTGCAGCTATTACGCTTGGGATCAGGATGCCTGCGGTTAAAACACGTTTAGCTAGTGTGCTAGAAGCCATCTATCAGTTACCGGTTCCATTGCCGTCTGCGAGCACCTGCTCGGAGATCATGCCAAAACGTCTCTGCCTGCTGGCGTACGATTCCAAGGCCGCAGTAAACTCTGTCTCCCTAAAATCCGGCCAGAGGATATCGGTGAAATAGATCTCAGAATATGCAGATTGCCACAACATGAAATTACTCAGGCGTTGTTCGCCACCGGTACGGATAAACAGATCAGGATCGGCAAGTCCGGAAAATGACAGCTCTCCTGAAATATGTTCCTCTTCTATCTCGCTTGGCTGCAGCTTCCCATCCCGGACCTGTTGTGCCAGATTCCGCGCCGCCTGGGTGATATCCCAACGCCCTCCATAGTTTGCCGCTATCTGGAGCGTCAGGCCGATATTATCAGCGGTGTCTTTTTCCGCACCGGCCATTGCATCCTGCAATTCTTGAGAAAATTTCTCTCTATCCCCGATGATGCGAAGGCGGACGTTGTTCTTCTTCAGGCGTTTTATCTCCTTTTTGAGGACAAGCATGAAGAGATCCATCAACATCCCTACCTCTTCGCGGGGACGCCTCCAGTTCTCGCTGCTGAAGGCAAATAGTGTCAGCACATCCACGCCGGAACGCGCCGCACAGTCCACAATCTTACGTACCGACTTCACCCCTTCCTTATGGCCGGCATGGCGCTTCAACCCATGTTGCTGGGCCCAGCGTCCGTTCCCATCCATTACTATGGCTACGTGGCGCGGTATATTTACTACCGACTCACTACTCTCTCTATCTGATCCTTCCGTACTCACAGCGATCCTGCAATCAGACTTCCATCAGATCGGCTTCTTTTTTCTCCAGCAACTCATCTATCTCCTTTATGTGCTGGTCAGTGAGTTTCTGTACCTGCTCCTCGGCCCGTCTCTCATCATCTTCTGAAGCCATCTTCTCTTTCACCAGATCCTTGAGATGATGGTTGGCATCGCGCCTGATGTTGCGGATGGCTACCCTTGCATTCTCCGCTTCCTGGCGCACGATCCTGATCATATCCTTACGCCTCTCTTCGGTCAGTGGAGGCATAGGAACACGAATTACATTACCTGCCGTATTTGGATTCAGACCAAGATCGGAATTCATGATCGCCTTCTCTACCGGAGCCACCATGTTCTGTTCCCATGGGGTGATGGTAAGGGTGCGTGCATCCTCAACATTGACGTTGGAAACCTGACTCAGAGGCACATCCGAGCCATAATAGGAGACCATAACATGATCCAGCAGACTGGGATGGGCCCGACCGGTACGCAACTTGGCTAGCTCATGCACCAGGGTTTCAACGCTCTTGCTCATTCTTGATTTTGCATCTTTCTGGATATCGTCGATCATCTCATTCTCCGTTATCGACCAGGGAACCGACCTCTTCCCCTTGCATCAGACGCATGATGGCGCCCTTGTTATTAATATTCATTACACGCAGTTGCATCGCATGATCACGGCACAGCATGATAGCCGTGGCATCCATAACCTTCAGGCCTTCATTAAGTGCTCGATCATAGCTAAGGCGCGGATAAAATTCCGCATCAGGATTGGTTACCGGATCTGATGAGTAGACCCCGTCTACCTTGGTGGCCTTGATCAGGAGTTGTGCGCCGATCTCAATGGCACGCAGACTGGCGGCGGTGTCTGTGGTGAAAAATGGACTGCCGGTACCGGCACTGAGTATGACCACATGGCCCTGCTCCAGATAATCCACTGCCTGATCCCGCAGGAATGGATCGCACACCTGCTCTATGGCCAGTGCTGACATGACCCTGGTCTTCTGACCAATCTTTTGCAGGGCGTACTTCATGGCCAGGCCGTTCATCACCGTGGCCAACATCCCCATGTGGTCACCTGTAACCCGGTCCAGACCGCCCTGGGCCAGTCCTGCTCCACGAAAGATGTTGCCGCCACCGATTACCAGCGCCACCTGAACGCCTGCTTTGACAAGGTCACTGACCTCACCGGCTACCCGGGCGATGACATCCGGGTCTATCCCGAAGTCACCCTCTCCCATCAGGGCCTCGCCACTGAGTTTGAGTAGGATACGTTGACAGATCAATTCAGGCATCACATCACCAGGTCAAATAAAGTTTATCGATATAACGCAGACCCTCAGGGAGAGTATCATAATACCGACCTCCCTGCTGGGAGGCCGGTAAAAACATCACACAGACCGACTTAGCCCTTAACCTGGGCCATAACCTCTTCTGCGAAGTTCTCCTGCTTCTTCTCGATACCCTCGCCTACCTCAAAACGCTTGAAGGTGGCGACCGTAGCGCCGGCGCCAGCCAGAAGCTTCTCCACGGTGATATCCGGGTCCTTAACGAAGTTCTGACCCAACAGGGTGATATCAGCCAGGTACTTGCGCACCCGTCCTTCGATGATCTTGTCTACGATATTCTCCGGCTTGCCGCTCTCCAGGGCCTGGGCCTTGAAGATCTCGCGTTCTTTCGCCAGCATATCGACCGGGACTTCGGACTCGCTTACGCATACAGGATTGGAGGCTGCCACATGCATGGCCAGATCCTTACCCAGATCCTCGTCTCCACCCTTCAGCTCAACCACAACACCGATGCGCACACCGTGTTGATAGCTGGCCAGGATACCGTCTTCGGTCTGGAAGCGCTGAAAACGGCGTACGTTCATGTTCTCACCGATCTTGGCAACCAGTGCCTCACGGGCGGCATTGACCGTGGTCTCTTCGCCAGCATGCAGAGGAGAATCCATCAGGGCCTCCACATCGGCAACATCCGAGTTAAGGATACAGTTTGCAACTGCATCCACAAATGAAGTGAAGTTCTCATCCTTCGCAACGAAGTCGGTTTCGCAATTCACTTCAACCATAACTGCGTTCTTGCCGTCGTCAGAATATTTGATGGCAACGATACCATCTGCCGCAGTGCGTCCGGCCTTTTTGGCGGCTGTAGCCTGACCTGACTTACGCATCATCTCAATTGCAGCTTCAATATCGCCGTTGGTTTCAACCAGTGCTTTTTTGCACTCCATCATGCCGGAACCGGTGCGCTCACGCAGTTCCTTTACCAGAGAGGCTGTAATGGCCATGGTGTATATTTCCTCGTATCTTATTGAATGTATATATGAACAAGCCCCTGCAGCATTCGCCATGCGGCACAGGGGCTGGTCCAAATTAATCTAACCGACTTCAGTGGTCAGATAACTATCTAGCATCTGCCTGTACTATATTTTGTACTCTTCCTTGCCCTACCATCACTCCTCAGCAGGGGCATCATCCTTCTTGGCAGTGGTCTTCGCCTTCGCCTTTGGCTTGGCTTTAGTCTTGGCCTTCGCCTTGGCTTTTGCCTTTGGCTTAGCCTCAGCCTTTTCCTCTGTCTCGGTATCTGCTTCAGCCTTAACCTCATCCGTTGACTCGTCTGCTTCCTCAGACTTGGCTTTGACCTTTATCTTGGCCTTTGTTTTAGGCTTTGCCTTAGGTTTCTTGGACTTTTCTGCATCTTCGTCGTCAAGCCCTATGTGTGCAGCCGCGCTGGCACGTCCCTCAAGTACAGCGGCCGATACGCCCTGTACATATAACTGTATGGCCCTGATGGCATCATCATTTCCAGGGATAATATAATCAATACCGTCCGGGTCATTGTTGGTATCTACCACGCCAACCACCGGGATACCCAGCTTTCTGGCCTCACTTACGGCAATCTTCTCATGACCGGTATCGATTACGAACACCGCATCAGGAAGCCCCCTCATATCCTTGATACCACCAAGGCTACGGTTCAGCTTTTCCAGTTCGCGTTCCAGACCCAGGGCCTCTTTTTTATTGAAACGCTTTTCCACGCTGCCGTCGGCAAACATCTCTTCCAGCTCTTTCAGCCGTTTGATGGATTGCTTGATGGTCTTGAAGTTGGTCAACATACCGCCGAGCCAACGGTGATTTACAAAAGGCATGCCGCAACGTTCCGCCTCTTCCCGGATAGTTTCACGGGCCGCACGCTTGGTGCCTACGAACAGGATTCTTCCTCCATTGGCGCTCAATGTGCCCAGGAAGTTCATTGCGTCGTTGAACATTGGTAGCGTCTGCTCAAGATTGACGATGTGAATCTTGTTACGCTGACCGAAGATGTAAGAACCCATCTTGGGATTCCAGTAGCGGGTTTGATGTCCAAAATGCACGCCAGCCTCAAGCATCTGGCGCATAGATACTGCACTCATAGTGTTGCTCCGAATTGTATAGGGTTAATCCTCCATGCACCCCGGTCGTCGACTGAAGATAACACCTAAATATGACCCATTTTCAACTAGTAAGGGTCAACATGTTGGTTAAAACCAGCACCCCGGCAACCGTGTCGGTACATGTGTGTAATAATATCTGGCATGGCAATTGCCATTCCAGGGCGCGTTTTATACCATACGCGGCTTGTTATCACAATCACTAGAGCCTACCGATATATAGGTTTTCCACCCAAGAGACCAGATATGAGTATCGTTATTAAGACCCCTGATGAGATAGAGAAGATGCGCATTGCGGGTCGTTTGGCCGCTGAGGTGCTGGAGATGCTGGAGCCCCATGTAACACCAGGTGTTACCACGGAAGAACTGGACCGCATCTGCCATGATTATATCGTTGAGGTACAGGGGGCGGTTCCGGCACCGCTTAATTACCGCGGATTTCCAAAATCTATCTGTACATCGGTCAATCATCAGGTCTGTCACGGCATACCGGGAAACAAGACCCTGAAAAATGGAGACATCGTCAATATAGATGTCACGGTCATCAAGGATGGCTTCCATGGAGATACCAGTAAGATGTTCATGATCGGAGAGCCATCCATACTGGCGCGCAGGCTTTGTGATATCACGCGTGAGGCGATGAACATAGGGATAGAACAGGTAAAACCTGGCGCACATCTGAACGATATCGGGGCTTCCATCCAGAAATTCGTGGAATCCCACAACTACTCTGTGGTCAGAGAGTATTGTGGTCACGGCATCGGTAGGGAGTTTCATGAAGACCCACAGATCCTGCACTATAGCATTCAGGACAATGGCCCTGAACTCCTGCCTGGGATGTGTTTCACCATCGAACCTATGGTCAACGCAGGCAAACGCATGGTAAAACTGCTCCCGGACGGGTGGACTGTAGTAACCAAAGACCGCAGCCTGTCTGCTCAGTGGGAACATACCATACTGGTGACAGATGACGGTCACGAAATACTCACCCTGCGTCAGGAAGAGCGGTAACATAGATGAAACGTGTTTTTAATGGCATTGAATTCGATCGCAACCTGTCCCAAACAGACAATCAATTAGCCATATTCCGCAACGCACTGGCCGAAGGCACCGAAATCCTGGCCCAGGGATTTCAGGAGGGTGTGGCTGTATCCACACTGGTTTCCCTCCGGGCCAAGATGATCGACTCCCTGCTGAAAAGGGCATGGGAACGTAACATACCTGAGGATATAGATGCCGCTCTGGTGGCTGTCGGTGGCTACGGCAGGGGTGAACTCCATCCCAGCTCAGATATAGATCTGATGATCCTGGTTGAACCCAAGGTACGCAAACGCATTAAAGTCAATCTAGAACAACTTCTAACCTTCCTATGGGATATAGGTCTGGAGGTGGGTCATAGCGTACGTTCTGTTAAGGAGTGCGCCAAAGAGGCAAAAAATGACATAACCGTCATAACAAACATAATGGAGTCACGCCTGCTGGCCGGCAGCCATGAAATGCTGCGAAAGATGCGAGAAGCCACCTCACCCAAAAAAATCTGGCCCAGTGATAAATTCTTCAAGGCGAAATGGCAGGAACAGACGGAGCGATACGGCAAATATGACGACTCAGCCACCAACCTGGAGCCGAATCTAAAGGAGGGTCCTGGGGGACTAAGGGATATACAGACCGTAGGCTGGGTGGCAAAACGCTATTTCGGTTGTGAAACCATGCACGGACTGGTTGGTCATCATTTCCTGACCGAATCGGAATATGAGGCCCTGATGGAGGGCCGCTCCCTGCTCTGGAAGATACGCTTTGCACTGCATCTCCAGACCGGTCGCAGGGAAGATCGCCTGTTGTTTGACTACCAACGTACCCTGGCCCACGAATTCGGATTTGTGGATCAGGAACACAGTCTGGCGGTAGAGCAGTTCATGCAGCGTTACTACCGGACAGCGATCCGCATCGAGCGTCTGAACGAACGCCTGTTACAGCTGTTCGAGGAGGCCATACTGCTGGAGAATCAACCTGCGGATATCCTTAGCATCAACAAGAGATTCCAGGCCAGGAACGGATTTATCGAGGTGACCAACGAAAATATCTTTAAACGCTACCCGTTCGCACTGTTGGAGATATTTCTGTTGTTACAGCAATATCCGGAGTTAAAGGGTGTACGTGCCAGTACGGTAAGGTTGATCCGCTCTCACCGTCACCTCATTGACGATAAATTCCGTAACGACCTGCGCGCCAAGAGCCTGTTCATGGAGATCATCCGGCAGCCGAACGGGGTTACATCAGAGCTGAGGCGCATGAACCGCTACGGCATACTCTCGGCCTATCTGCCGGTGTTCGGCAATATCATCGGTCGTATGCAGTACGACCTGTTTCATGTCTATACGGTGGATGAACACACACTGTTTGTGGTGCGTAATCTGCGCCGTTTCGCCGTATCCTGGAGATCAAACGAGTTCCCCCTGTGCAGCGATATCATCAATCGTCTGCCCAAACCGGAGCTGCTCTATCTTGCCGGCCTTTTTCACGACATCGCCAAGGGGCGGCAGGGAGACCACTCTGAACTGGGGGCGATCGATGCCTGGGATTTCTGTAAAAACCACGGCCTGAGTGACTACGACAGCAAGCTGGTGTCCTGGCTGGTGAAAAATCACCTGCTCATGTCCATTACGGCACAGCGCCAGGACATCCATGATCCGGAGGTAGCCCTTAACTTCGCCAAAAAGGTCGGCACCATCGCGCGCCTGGACCACCTGTACCTGCTTACGGTGGCTGACTTCCGTGCGACCGATCCCAAGAAATGGAACTCATGGAAGGACTCTCTTCTCAAAGAGCTCTATAACATGGCAAGACGGGCCATGCTGCGCGGGCTGGAACATCCCCATGATATCAATGAACTTATCCAGGAAAAACAGAAGGATGCAAGTGAGGAGATACTGAGAAGCGGTATTCCGGCTGAAAGGATAAACAGGCTCTGGAGGACTTTGAGCGTGGACTATTTCCTCTACTCTTCAGTTGAGGAGATCATTTCACACACCGAGTTCATCCTCTCCAACCAGGATGATATCGGCCCGGCGATCAAGCTCAGGAGCAAGACCGGTCGCGGCGGTTCCGAGGTGTTTATCTATTCCAGAGATCGCATCGGCCTGTTTGCTATGATTACGGCATTACTGGATCAGCTGCGTCTTAATGTGGTAGATGCCAGGATTGAAACCACAACAGACGGACGCTCACTGGACAGCTATCGGGTCCTGGAAGATGATGGCAGCGCCATCGACGATGCAGATAGGGAACAAAAGATCATACGGGCCATGAAAAACGGTCTGAACAATCCAAACAGCATCAATTTCAATATCTCCAGGCGCGTCCCGCGTCAGATGAAGCACTTTAAGATACCAACGCAGATCGATTTCAGTCAGGACCACACACATCAGAGGACTATCCTGAAGCTGATAACAGCAGATCGTCCTGGTCTCCTGGCCCGGGTAGGCCATGCCTTCACCTGTTGCGGGGTAAACCTGAAAGCGGCAAAGATCGCCACCATCGGCGCAGAGGCGGAAGACACATTTTTCATTACCGGCGAAGATAAAAAACAGATCGAAGACCCGCAAAAGCTGCAGTGCCTGCGTGATGCCATCACGAGTCATCTCGAAACCGAACACCAGGAACCCGTAGAGATAAGGATCTAGTCACGACCAGCCAGCACTGTCCAGGTCGCTGGCTATGGAATATACTACGCGGCTTTACCGGTTCCGACCAAAATCACGGTTACAAGAAATTCTCAGGATCGATCGAGGTATTACATGATCAAGATTAACGAAAACTTCAACAAGCTCCAGGCATCCTACCTCTTCTCCGACATAGCCAAGAGGGTTGCCGCCCATCAGGATGCGCACCCGGAGCAGAGTGTGATCAAGCTTGGCATCGGAGATGTAACCCGTGCCCTGCCTGATGCCTGCATCCAGGCCATGCATGCCGCCGTGGATGAGATGGCCAACGATGCCAGTTTTCGTGGTTACGGCCCTGAACAGGGATATGACTTCCTGCGCCAGGCCATTGCCGTAGGCGATTTCCAGTCCCGCGGCTGCAATGTAGAGGCAGACGAGGTATTCGTGAGTGATGGCGCCAAGTGCGATACGGGCAATTTCCAGGAGATCTTCTCCACCGATATCACAGTGGCCATTCCAGACCCGGTCTACCCGGTCTATGTTGACACCAACGTGATGGCAGGACGCACCGGTGTGGCCACAAACGGGCGCTACCAGGGCCTGGTATATCTTGAAGCCAATAAAGAGAACGGCTTCATTCCGGGACTCCCTAATGAGGCAGTCGACCTGATATATCTCTGCTTCCCCAACAACCCGACCGGTGCCACCATCACCCATGCCGAACTGCAGAAGTGGGTGGATTTTGCACGCGAATCCAAGGCGCTGATCCTGTACGATGCGGCCTACGAGGCCTTCATCCAGGACGAGAGCCTGCCCCGCTCCATCTACGAGATCGAAGGAGCTCGTGAGGTGGCGGTAGAGTTCAGGAGCTTCTCCAAGACCGCAGGTTTCACCGGCACCCGCTGCGCCTTCACCGTGGTGCCGAAGGAGTGCATGGCCTACACCGCATCCGGCGAGGCCGTATCGGTACACGCGTTGTGGAACCGCCGCCACACCACCAAATTCAACAGCGTATCCTATCCGATACAGCGTGCCGCTGAGGCGGTCTACAGTGATGAGGGCCGGGCCCAGGTGCAGGAGCTTATCTCCTACTACCTGAAGAATGCCGCATACATACGCGAGAAGATGACCGCCTTGGGATTTGACTGTATCGGTGGTGACAACTCACCCTATATCTGGATCGACGGCAAGATGGACTCCTGGGAGTTCTTTGACCTGCTGCTGACCAAGGCCGGCGTGGTCTGCACCCCGGGTGCAGGTTTCGGCAAATGCGGCGAGGGCTACATCCGCATCAGCGCCTTCAACAGCTTCGAGAACGTGCAAGAGGCTATGGATCGAATCAGTAATAGTATCAGGTAACAAAAGATGCCAATGTCACAAGATTTTACCGATCGTCTTCTCCCTCGTCTGGATGAGATCGCCGAGTACTTTGGAACGCCGTTTCACATCTATGATGAGACCGGTATCAGACAGACCGGCCAGCACCTGAAAAAGGTGTTCTCCGGGATCGATGGATTCCGCGAGTACTTTGCGGTCAAGGCCCTGCCCAACCCGTCCATACTCAATGTCATGCAGTCCCTGGGCTTCGGCTACGACTGTAGCTCCATCGCCGAACTACAGCTCAGTCGTGCCGCCGGTGGCCATGGCGAGGACATCATGTTCACCTCCAACAACACCAGTCAGGAGGAGTTCAACTGTGCCGATGCCGATGGCGGCAGCATCCTGAACCTGGACGATATCTCCCTGCTACAGAAGATGCCTCATAAGCCCGACCTGATCTGCTTCCGCTACAACCCGGGTGAACGCAGGACAGGCAACCACATCATCGGCCACCCGGAAGAGTCCAAATATGGCGTCACCTACGACCAGATCCTGGACGCCTATCGTCAGGCCAGGGATATGGGGATCAAACGCTTCGGCCTGCACACCATGCTGGCCTCCAATGAACGCAACTACACCTACATGGTGGAGACCTCGGACATGCTGTTGGAGATGGCGGAATACATCTCCAAAGATCTGGACATCACCTTTGAGTTCGTAAATATCGGAGGTGGACTGGGCATCCCCTACCGTCCCGAGGACGAACCACTGGATATAGATGCCATGGCACGCGAGATCACCGAACACTTCGTGCAGTTCAGGCAACGCAACGGCTATGCCCCCAAGCTGTTCGTGGAGAGCGGTCGCTACATCACCGGCCCCCACGGTGTCCTGGTTACCCGCGCCATCAACCGCAAGGAGATCTACCGTACCTATGTAGGTGTGGACGCATGCATGTCATCATTGATGCGTCCCGGCATGTACGACGCCTATCACCACATCACCGTAGCAGGAAAGGTGGGTAATGAAGAGGTGGTGGATGTGGCCGGTTCCCTGTGCGAGAACAATGACAAGTTCGCACAGCAACGCCTCCTGCCCAGGGTAGAGGACGGCGACCTGCTGGTGATCCATGACACCGGCGCCCACGGCCACGCCATGGGGTTTAACTATAACGGAAGACTGAGGCCTCAGGAGTTGATGCTACGTGAGGACGGAACCGTTGAATTGATCCGTCGTGCTGAGACGC
This sequence comes from Sedimenticolaceae bacterium, assembly GCA_050290785.1. GTDB lineage: Bacteria > Pseudomonadota > Gammaproteobacteria > Chromatiales > Chromatiaceae > JAAGZL01. The sequence goes on from JBNKIR010000001.1 coordinate 210,205, forward strand.
TGGACGATCACTTCGCCACCCTGAACTTTGAGAAGAAGATGCTCGGTAGTTGATCTTTCGTGTATGAGCCCACTCCTGTGGGCTCATACAGCATGTAAGTTGCCGGACCGTACCCTAATAAACCAAACTACTGTCCGCGTTAACCGATCTCTCAACGAAGGTGGCCGCACCCACCACAACAGCACCCGCATGGAAATCTGTTTCTGGATTGATGCCGTAGGTCTTAACACAAGGGCCGCAGACCAGCATCTCGCCCTCGGCCTCGATATAGGCCTCCACCAGATCAGCAAATGGCGGGAAATTGGGAGCGGAAATCTTTCCAAGGTTTGCCTTGTCGGCCAGCTTCACGCCCTCGGCCTGAAAGCCCATCACCACCTCGACGTCCGAAGCCTGGGCGGCAGTAGCCATCACGAAGGGGATAAGAGCCAGTTCTGGATCGTCAGGGCCGTGGGTACACAAAATAAACATCTTCTTGGACATTAAAGTCTCCTGGAATCACTGGATTGAAATCTAATAAAGCCCATGCGCCTCTGACATAGAGCAACGCTGAGTGTAAGGATGGATAGGAATTTACTCTTAGAAACCGCTTCTACGATGACACTTTTCCTTCTTTTTTTATAAATCTATACCTAGCACAGAGACTCGCCTATCCAGGGAATATTTTCAAGCAAAAAATCTAAGATCAAGCGTAGGTATCCACACCCAGTAAACTGCTGATCTGCTCGCGCTCCGCATCAACCGCCTGGGACTGGTAGGCCTGCACCGCCTGGCGGGCACGTGTGGTCAGACCGGCCGTATCATCGTCACGGGTCAATGTTGCCGCCCTGCTGCCAAGGCGGTTACGTTGTCCCTCATCCAGGGAAGCGGTTTGCCTGCTTCGATCCACAGGATTCTCTTCCCGCCGGCGCTCAATCTCCTGCGGAAAGGACAGCGCACGCTGCTGCTGCGCGTTTACCAGTGGAATCAAGGCGCTACCGACAGTGGTCACTGAATTATCAGCCATTTAGTGTGGATTCATTCACAAGCATAGCCAATATTTGAGATATGTATATAAATACTATGAAATCTCAAACGGTTAGCCCGGCGGCCAGCCCATCTGCCTTCCGCCCAGCAAGTGCAGATGTATATGGTATACGGCCTGACCGCCATGGGCATTACAGTTCATGACGGTACGGTAGCCGGGTTCCGCCAAACCCTCCTGACTCGCGATCTCCTTCGCCACCTGGAAGAGCCTGCCCATGATCTCCGTGTCCTCATCGGTGATATCGTTGCTGGTACTGATGTGTTTCTTGGGGATGATAAGGATATGGGTGGGCGCCTGGGGATTGATGTCACGAAAGGCCAGGATATCATCCGTCTCCATCACTGTGTCCGGCTGAATCTCGCCTGAAACCATTTTGCAAAATAGGCAGTCTGTCATGATCTGTTCCTAAGGTTATCTAAATCTCCTGACGACCGGCAAAGGCATGGGATATGGTGTTGCCATCCACATACTCCAGCTCTCCCCCCATGGGAACCCCGTGGGCGATACGTGTGGTCCGTACACCCCTGGCATGGGCCATCTCACTGATATAGTGGGCCGTGGCCTCACCCTCCACCGTGGTATTGGTGGCCAAGATCAGTTCTGCAACATCACCTTCATCCAATCTCTGTTCCAGTTTGTCCAGACCGATCTCCCTGGGCCCGATACCGTCCAGAGGAGAAAGATGCCCACCCAGCACAAAATAACGCCCCCGATAGTCTATGGCCTGCTCTATCACCATCAGCTCGGCCGGGGTCTCTACCACGCATAGCATAGAGTCATCTCGATTCTTATTGGCACAGATGGAGCAGACCTCGGTCTCGCTCAGGGTGCGGCAGCGGCTGCAGTTGCCGATACGTTCCATGGCCTCGGCCAATACGTGCGAGAGGGTACGCCC
>JBNKIR010000002.1:0-17506 GCA_050290785.1 Sedimenticolaceae bacterium
TTGATCTTGGGTTTCTTCGGATGCCTGCGATAGAAGGCCGCCACGTTACCTATGGAGTGGACGAAGTCGGCGCTGTTTTTCTCGCATATTGCCTCTATCATCGCCTTTTTCGCATCCCGGTCTCCACCGCCCAGTTTGACCTTGATGAGCTCATGGGCGTCCAGTGCGACATCGATCTCGTTGATCACCCCATCGCTCAGGCCATGCTGGCCAATCGTGACCACGGGTTTGAGATGATGGACCAGTTTCTTTAAGCTACGGCGCTGTTGCTCGGTTATTGCCATTGTCGTCTCTCGGGAAAAATGGCGATTATAGCCCAATTTCGTATCTGGGCCTGATTATACTGCACCTGTTAATATAGAATTACCCCGGTAACCCACTGGGGTTTGAGAATCGTCACTACAACCTGTTACCTGATCTGATAGATTGAAGCATGAAACGAAGCAAAAGCAGCCGACGCTGGCTTGATCGCCATTTTAAGGATGAGTTCGTCCAGAAGTCCCAGAAGGAGGGGTTTCGCTCCCGTGCGGTGTATAAGCTGCAGGAGATACAGGAGCGCGACCGTCTGATAAAGCAGGGGCAGGTGGTGGTGGACCTGGGTGCGGCACCTGGCGGTTGGTCCCAGTACGCCCAGAAGCTGGTCGGATCCAAGGGCAGGGTGGTGGCCCTGGACATATTGCCGATGGATCCGATCGACGGGGTGGCATTTATCCAGGGGGATTTCCGGGAAGAGGCGGTGTTGGCGCAGTTGCAGGGGTTGCTGGACGGCTCCGCCGTAGATCTTGTTATTTCGGATATGGCCCCCAATGTAACTGGTATGGCGGCTGTAGATCAGCCCAGGTCCATGTATCTGTGTGAATTAGCCCTTGATTTTGCGCGGAATTATCTGAAACCTGGTGGTTCCATGGCGGTCAAACTGTTTCAGGGAGAGGGTTTCGATCAGTATGTGCGCGAACTGCGCACCTCCTTTGACAAGGTGGTTACCAGGAAGCCCAAGGCATCCAGACCCAAAAGCAGAGAGGTCTATCTGGTGGCGACAGGTTTCAAGGGGTAGATGGACCGGGAGGGCGATCTCCGGAAAATATGCGGGAATTTCAATTAAACTATGGCTATATAATAGTTTAATAACTGATATCTAGATGGTTCGGCAGAGGATTAGACATTGAACGACTTGGTAAAAAATCTGATTTTATGGGTAATCATCGCGATCGTCCTGATGTCAGTGTTTAACAATTTTAATGCCCAGAAGGTGAGCTCCTCCAGCATGAAGTACTCAGAGTTCATCTCTGATGTGAGGTCTGGATCGGTCGAGTCGGTGAAGATCACCGGCAATACCATAGAGGGAAAGCTCCGCTCCGGGGATACCTTTGTGACCGAGAGCCCTGGTGATGACGGGCTGGTCGGCGATCTGCTGAACAACAACGTTCAGATCACTGCGGTCCCGCCGGAGAAGCCGTCCCTGCTGGTGACCGTTCTCCTCAACTGGTTCTTCCCAATCTTGTTACTGGTGGTGTTCTGGATCTTCATCTCCCGTCAGATGCAGGGCGGAGGGGGTGGCCGTGGCGCCATGTCCTTTGGCAAGAGTAAGGCCCGCATGCTCACCGAGGATCAGGTAAAGGTGACCTTTGCCGATGTGGCCGGGGTGGAGGAGGCCAAGGAGGAGGTCTCCGAGATGGTGGAGTTTCTGCGTGATCCAGGCAAGTTCCAGAAGCTGGGCGGCAAGATTCCCCGTGGTGTCCTTATGGTTGGCTCCCCCGGTACCGGTAAGACCCTCCTGGCCCGCGCCATCGCCGGCGAGGCCAAGGTGCCGTTCTTCACCATCTCCGGATCTGACTTTGTAGAGATGTTTGTGGGCGTGGGCGCGTCCCGTGTGCGGGATATGTTCGAACAGGCCAAGAAGCACGCACCCTGTATCATCTTTATCGACGAGATCGACGCCGTGGGCAGACACCGTGGTGCCGGTCTGGGCGGCGGTCATGATGAGCGGGAACAGACCCTGAACCAGTTGCTGGTTGAGATGGACGGATTTGAGGGCAACGAGGGCGTTATCGTGATTGCCGCGACCAACCGTCCTGACGTATTGGATCCGGCGTTGCTGCGTCCGGGCCGCTTCGACCGTCAGGTGGTGGTGCCGCTGCCGGACATCCGTGGTCGCGAACAGATCCTCAAGGTGCATATGCGCAAGGTGCCGATCTCGGAAGATGTGAATCCTGCCCTGATCGCCCGTGGTACCCCGGGATTCTCCGGCGCCGATCTGGCCAATCTGGTCAACGAGGCCGCCCTGTTCGCGGCGCGTGGAAACAAGCGCCTGGTCGATATGTCGGATATGGAAAAGGCCAAAGACAAGATCATGATGGGCACCGAGCGCCGTTCCATGGTCATGAGCGACGACGAGAAGAAGCTGACCGCCTATCATGAGGCCGGCCACGCTATCGTGGGTCGTCTGGTTCCATCCCATGACCCTGTATATAAGGTGAGCATAATACCGCGTGGCCGCGCCCTGGGTGTGACCATGTTTTTGCCGGAAGAGGATCGCTATAGCGCGAGCAGGGAGCATCTGGAGAGTCAGATCTCCAGCCTGTTCGGTGGACGTATCGCCGAGGAGATCACCTTCGGTAGGGACAAGATCACCACCGGCGCGTCTAATGACATCAAGCGGGCGACAGAGATAGCCCGTAACATGGTTACCAAGTGGGGGCTTTCGGACAAGCTGGGCCCCCTGGCCTATGGAGAGGAGGAGGAAGAGGTGTTCCTCGGCCGTTCCGTGACCCAGCACAAGAATATCTCGGATGAGACGGCCCACGCCATCGATAGCGAGATCAGAGAGGTTATCGACCGTAACTATGAACGTTCGGAAGATATCCTCAAGGCGAACCTGGATAAGCTGGAGATGATGGCCCAGGCCCTGATCAAATATGAGACCATCGATTCCAATCAGATCGATGACATCATGTCCGGCAAGACACCGAGGGAACCGGAAGACTGGAACAACTCTGAACCCAAGTCCGGTGGCGGTGTCGGGGTCGAGTCAGATAAAGAGGACCCTGCGGGTGAGATCGGAGGTCCGGCCGGACAGCACTGATCGATAGACCCAAACATGATTCTGGACTGCGCAGGAATGCCGCTGGATCTCTCCCATCCCCAGGTGATGGGGATCCTGAACATCACCCCCGATTCGTTCTCCGACGGGGGTGATTTCATTGCGCCTGATGCTGCCATCCTCCACGCAGAGCAGATGTTGCGTGATGGCGCCGCCATCATTGATATCGGCGGCGAGTCGACCCGTCCCGGGGCCGAGGCCGTCTCCGAGCAGGAGGAGCTGGATCGGGTGATCCCGGTCATCGAGGCGATCAGGCAGAGGCTGTCCGTAATCATATCCATAGATTCCAGCAAGCCCGCGGTGATGCGGGAGGCTGTGGCGGCCGGGGCCGGCCTGATCAATGATGTGATGGCGTTGCAACTGCCGGGGGCCATGCAGGCGGCCCGGGAGATGAGTGTGCCGGTCTGTCTCATGCACATGCAGGGAGAGCCGCGCACCATGCAGCAGAACCCGGAGTATGGCGATGTGGTCTCTGACATCATGCGGTTTTTCAAGCGGCGGGTGGAGGCGTGTGTTACGGCCGGCATCCCCAGAGAGAGGTTGTTGCTGGATCCGGGATTCGGTTTTGGCAAGACCCTGGAGCACAACCTTACCCTGCTGCGACGCCTGGATGAGTTCGGCAGCATCGGCCTGCCGCTGTTGGTGGGGATATCCCGCAAGTCCATGATCGGGGCCATCCTGGATGGCGCCCCGGTGGGTGATCGTCTCTACGGCGGTCTGGCAGCGGCGGTGCTGGCCCTGGAGAAGGGTGCTGCCATCATCCGGGTGCATGATGTAAGGCAGACGGCAGATGCCCTGAAGGTGGTCAATGCCGTTCGTTACGGTGTCGCTTAATGGTTTATAATTCGCAGATTATGTATGTAGGAGCCCGGTCCTCCGGGCGATTGTATGGGATGGTTCCTTCGTCCACAGGAGTGGGCTCCTACATGTATTTGATACAGCATAGCGGGGACAGATTTTGACTAGAAGATATTTCGGTACGGATGGTATTCGCGGACGGGTGGGGGAAGGCAAGATCACCCCGGAATTTGTCCTGAAGCTGGGCTGGGCCACCGGGCGTGTGTTCGGTCAGCAGGCCGGCAGCAAGGTGCTGGTGGGCAAGGACACCAGGATCTCCGGATACATGCTGGAGTCGGCCCTGGAGGCCGGACTCGCCTCCGCCGGGGTGAATACCCATCTGTTGGGTCCCATGCCGACCCCGGCCATCGCCTATCTGACCCGCACCCTGCATGCCCAGGCCGGTATCGTGATCAGTGCCTCCCACAATCCGCACTATGACAACGGCATCAAATTTTTCTCGGCGGACGGTAAAAAGCTGCCGGACGAGGTGGAGCTGGCCATAGAGCGGGAGCTCGACCAGCAGATGACCACGGTGGAGTCCGGACGATTGGGTAAGGCCTTTCGTGTCACCGACGCGGCCGGCCGTTATATAGAGTTTTGTAAGGGCACCACACCGTGGGAGATCTCCTTCCACGGTATGAAGATAGTGGTGGACTGCGCCAACGGCGCCACCTACCACATCGCGCCCTATGTGTTCGAGGAGCTGGGGGCCGAGGTCATAGCCATCGGTGACAAACCGGACGGACTGAATATCAACGCCGGGGTCGGTTCCACCCACATCGACAATCTGCGCCAGGAGGTCCTGGCCCACCGGGCGGATCTGGGGATTGCCCTGGATGGTGACGGTGACCGGGTGATCATGGTGGACGGTGATGGCAATGTGGTGGATGGCGATGACATCCTCTATGTCATTGCCCAGGCCAGGCAGAACAACGGCGGCCTGACCGGTTCCGTGGTGGGAACCGTCATGACCAACCTGGGTCTGGAACATGCCCTGGCCGGTCTGGGAATCGGTCTGGAACGGGTCCAGGTGGGAGATCGCTGCATTATGGAGCGGCTGGAGGCCGAGGGCTGGGTCCTGGGGGGAGAGCCGTCCGGGCATATCATCTGTCTGGATCGCACTACCACGGGTGACGGCATCGTCTCGGCCCTACAGGTCCTCTCGGAGGTGGTGCGTTCCGGCAAGAGCCTGGCGGATCTGCACCGTGCCGTAGTCAAATATCCCCAGGAACTGATCAATGTGCGCCTGGAAAACGGTGTGGATGTAATGGGTTCCAGCGTTATGCAGGAAGCGGTGCGCGACGCCGAGTCCGAGCTGTCCGATCAGGGCCGGGTCCTGTTGCGGCCTTCCGGCACTGAGCCCCTGATCAGGGTGATGGTGGAGGGTAGCGATCAGTCCCAGGTGAAACAGCTATCTGAAAGACTGGCTGAGGTGGCGCGGGGGTTGGTCAGCGCGGGATAGCCAGGTGGTTCGGATATTCCCGGTTCCCACGGTCTCTGTGGGAGCTTTAGATGGCTATCCCGATGCAAAACCGTTGCGCCACTTCTCCCTGAGGGAGAAGGGCAGGACGAGGGATAAATAAAGACCAAAGCGTTGGTTGTTCAGATCCCCTCACTCCCCCCTCTCCCAGAGGGAGAGGGGGGAGTGAGTAGAATAATTATTTGCGTTTGTTAGCGTTCATTCGCGGACTACTCTTAATTAATCCGCTTCTTTATCGTGCTCGATCAGGGCGTAGGCCGAGTGGTTATGGATGGACTCGAAGTTCTCCGATTCCACCACATAGGCGCTGATGCGTTCATCCTGGTTCAGGCGTATGGAGACGTCACGCACCATGTCCTCGACAAACTTAGGGTTGTCATAGGCGCGCTCGGTTACATGCTTTTCGTCCGGACGCTTCAGCAGACCGAACAGTTCGCATGAGGCCTCGGATTCCACCAGTTCGATAATCTCCTCGATCCAGACAAAACCCTTTATCTTGGCCTGAACCGTGACATGGGAGCGCTGATTGTGGGCGCCGCGGTCGGATATCTTCTTGGAGCAGGGGCAGAGGCTGGTTACCGGCACCACCACGCGGATGATCATGGTCGGTTCGCCGTTGTGGATCTCTCCGATCAGGGATACGTCGTAGTCCAGCAGGCTGTTTACCTTGGAGACCGGGGCCTGTTTGTTGATGAAGTATGGGAAGTTCATCTCGATATGGCCGGATTGCGCCTCCAGCCGTTCGGCCATCTCCAGCAGCATGTCGTTGAATGACTCTACGCCGATCTCGGTGTCGTGGGCGTTCAGGATCTCCACGAAACGGGACATGTGGGTGCCCTTGAAGTTGTGGGGAAGATTCACGTACATATTGAAGTTGGCGATGGTATGCTGCTCTCCGCCGCTACGGTCCTTGACCCTGACCGGATGGCGTATGTCCTTGATTCCCACCTTATTTATCGCAATATGGCGGGTGTCCTTACTGCTCTGAACATCGGCAATATCTGTCTCTTTTGTAACACATTCCGTCAAGGTCTGGATCCTCTAAAACTGGTCTGGTGCCGGGGGGTGATCTCCCAACATTCGGAAAAGCCCTACATTATGAGTCTAGCAAAGTCGCTGCGCAACCCAAGATAGATGCGTGAATTGACAAAATATTGTGGTATCGGTGTGAAATGAAAGGATTGGGTCAGCTGTTGCGGGAGACTATATAGTCCGCCAGCCAGCGCAGGGGGTCGGCCTTGGTGTCGAAGATCTCCAGGCTCTCCATGGCCTCTCTGTGCAGTTGATTGAGCAGATCACGCGCCCCATCCAATCCCAGGAGCGATGGATATGTCGGCTTGCTGTTGGCCTGATCCTTGCCCTTGGTCTTGCCCAGGGTCGTGGTATCACCTTCGATATCCAGTATGTCGTCCTTCACCTGAAAGGCCAGTCCGATGCGTTTGGCGTAGTGCTCCAGACCGGCGATCTCTGCATCCTTAGCATCCTGTCTGGCCAGATAACCCATGCGTACGGAAGCCAGGATCAGGGCGCCGGTCTTGTGGATGTGCATGTTCTCCAGCTCTATCAGGGAGAGCTCCTTGCCCACGGAATCCAGATCTATGGCCTGTCCTCCGGCCATACCTCTCGACCCGCTGGCGACGGCCAGGCTGTCCAGCATCTTTAGGCGGATCTCCGGTCCCACCTGCATATCCTGATCCTGACATAGCACCTTGAAGGCCAAGGTCTGCAGGGCGTCACCGGTCAGGATGGCCGTGGCCTCATCAAACCGCTTGTGGCAGGTGGGTTGTCCCCGTCTCAGGTCGTCATCGTCCATGGATGGGAGGTCGTCGTGTACCAGTGAGTAGGCGTGGATCAGTTCGACCGCGCAGGCCGGTCCGTTCAGACGGTCCGGATCGACGTCCAGGGCCCGGCCAGAGGCATAGGCCAGCACCGGACGCACCCTTTTGCCGCCGCCCAGCACCGCATAGCGCATGGCCCGGTGCAGCCGGTGGGGTAGGGTGTCTTCCGATGGCAACCACTCCTGCAGTGATCGCTCCACCCGGGTCTTGCATTCGATCAGAAACCCGGTCAGATCATTGTCACTCTGCGTTTTCAAACGGCTCCGGCTCGGCGTCAGGGTTGTTCTCGGTGAGGATCTGGATCTTCTGCTCGGCCTCTTTCAGGGCCTGCTGGCAGGTGCGGGTGAGGAGTATCCCACGCTCGAAGGATTGCAGCGACTCCTCCAGCGACAGTTCGCCCTGCTCCATGGTCTCCACCAGGGATTCCAGTTCGGCCAGGGCCTTTTCAAAGGATGGTGTTTTGCTGGATGCTTTGGGCACGTCTATCACCTCTATGTCTTGGAGGGGTAAAACTACCCTGATGCGGGGTCAGGGTCAATCTTATCCTGGAAGTGGGTAAGGCCGTCTCGCTTGATCGGTGCGCTCGGTGTAAACTCTACAGGTTTTTGTAGCAGATGATATTTGCCCAGTATGAGTAACAGCACAGTATGAGTAACAGTTCCTACGACGCATCAGCGATTGAGGTCCTGAGCGGTCTCGAACCGGTACGCAAACGCCCCGGCATGTATACCGACACCAGTCGTCCCGATCACATGGCCCAGGAGGTGATCGATAACAGTGTGGACGAGGCCGTGGCCGGCCATGCCACCACCATCGATGTCTCCCTGTATAAGGATGGCTCCCTGGAGGTGACGGACGACGGCAGGGGTATGCCCACCGATATCCACCCGCAGGAGGGGTGCCCAGGAGTGGAGGTGATCCTCACCAAGCTGCATGCCGGCGGCAAGTTCTCCAACAAGAACTACCGTTTCTCGGGAGGTCTGCATGGCGTTGGCGTATCCGTGGTCAACGCCCTGTCCAAACACCTGGAGGTGTGGGTAAAGCGAGGCGGGCAGCAATACAACATGGCCTTTGCCGGCGGTGAAAAGGTCTCGGATCTGGAGGTGGTGGACAAGGTAGGCAAGAACAACACCGGTACCACGGTGCGTTTCTGGCCTGATCCCAAATATTTCGACTCTCCCAAGTTTTCCAAACGCCACCTGCTGCATCTGCTGCGGGCCAAGGCGGTGCTCTGTCCGGGGCTGATGGTGCGGTTCTGGGAGGAGGCGACCGGAGAAGAGACCCAGTGGTTATATGAGGATGGTCTCAAGGACTATCTGCTGGATGAGCTGCAATCGATACCGACCCTGCCAGACGAGCCGTTTATGGGTTCCATGTCCGGTAACAGCGAGGCGGCGGATTGGGCCGTGCTCTGGTTGCCTGATGGCGGTGAGGCCATAACCGAGAGTTACGTCAATCTGATCCCCACGTCCCAGGGCGGCACCCATGTGAACGGGCTGCGCACCGGTCTGACCGAGGCGGTCAGGGAGTTCTGTGAATTTCGTAATCTGTTGCCGCGTGGTGTAAAGCTGGCTCCGGATGATGTATGGAACCGCTGTAGTTATATCCTGTCAGTTAAACTGGCCGATCCGCAGTTTTCCGGTCAGACCAAGGAGCGTCTTTCATCCCGGGAATGTGCGGCGTTCGTAAGCGGTGTGGTTAAGGATGCGTTCGGCCTCTGGCTGAATCAGCATACAGAGATCGGCGAGGCCATCGCCGATCTGGCCATAACAGCGGCCCAGGCCCGTTTGCGCTCAGGGCGCAAGGTGCAGCGCAAAAAGATAACCCAGGGACCGGCGCTGCCGGGTAAGCTGGCGGATTGCACCATCACAGATCCGGAACGGAGCGAGCTGTTTCTGGTGGAGGGTGATTCGGCCGGCGGTTCGGCCAAGCAGGCACGTGACCGTGAGTTTCAGGCGGTGATGCCGTTGCGGGGCAAGATACTGAATACCTGGGAGGTGGACTCTTCCGAGGTGCTGGCATCCCAGGAGGTGCACGATATATCGGTGGCGATCGGGGTGGAGCCGGGATCGGATGACCTCTCGTCCCTGCGCTTCAACAAGGTCTGCATCCTGGCGGATGCCGATTCGGACGGGGCCCATATCGCCACCCTGTTGTGCGCGCTGTTTCTGCGCCATTTTCGCAAGCTGGTGCGGGAGGGGCACGTCTATGTGGCCATGCCGCCGCTGTATCGCATCGATGTGGGGAAGCAGGTGTTCTATGCCCTGGATGACGGTGAGAAGCAGGGGGTGCTGGATCGCATCGAGGCGGAGAATATCAAGGGCAAGGTGAGTGTGCAGAGGTTCAAGGGTCTGGGTGAGATGAACCCTATGCAGCTGCGTGAGACCACCATCCTGCCGGATACCAGAAGACTGGTGCAGTTAACGATCGGGGCGGCGGATAACACCAACAGCGTGGTGGATATGTTGCTGGCAAAGAAACGTGCGCCGGACCGCAAAGAGTGGTTGCAGAAGAAGGGCGATCTGGCGGAGGTTTAATTATGGAGCGTAAACAGGATATGAAACATGTACGGTTAAAAATCATTCTGATCTTACTGCTGGCGGTCCAGCTTGGCCATGTCCACGCGCGTGACATCCCATTGGCTGGCAATCAGCAGAGTCTACCAGATCAGAAATTTCAGTATGAAGAGGGAGAGGCGTGGAAAGAGGAAGATGTAAAGATCCCGCCATATCCGGATGATGGTGATCTGATGGAGCTGTATCTGGATGTCGCTAACCAGAGCAAGTTTACCTACTATATGGACGAGGAGTCCCTCTCCGTATCCAAAAACGACTATGTGGTGCGTTATACCATGGTCATCGAATCGAAGAGAGGGACCAGGAACATCTTTTACGAAGGCATGCGCTGTAACACAGATGAGTATAAGACCTATGCCTTCGGTACCGGAAAAGGCAAACTCCGTCCCAGCAAAAAACCTGAATGGAAGAGTATGCGGGATAGCGGATATAAAAAGCTTAGGATGGACCTTATGGAGTTTTATCTGTGTGATGAGCGCAAGTTGCCGCGTCTGCGCACGGAGATTATAGACAGGATAAAACATCCGGCCCCTAATCAGTCATACCACAATCCGTATAACAGATAACCAGCGTTATCTTTTGATTTTTAGCCAAGTTGCATATTTTGAATAGAACCTTGAAAAGCCGTTGATATGTCAGATGAGATAAACCAAAGCCTGGAAGGCATCGAGCAGATGCCGCTGAAGGTATTTACCGAGAAGGCATACCTGGACTACGCCATGTATGTGATCCTCGATCGCGCCTTGCCCCACATCGGTGACGGGCTGAAACCGGTACAGCGTCGCATCGTGTATGCCATGTCTGAACTTGGGTTATCCGCCACGGCCAAGTTTAAGAAATCGGCCCGTACCGTGGGTGATGTGCTGGGTAAGTTTCATCCCCATGGTGATACGGCCTGTTATGAGGCCATGGTGTTGATGGCTCAGGATTTCTCCTATCGTTATCCCCTGATCGACGGACAGGGCAACTGGGGATCACCGGATGATCCCAAGTCGTTTGCCGCCATGCGCTATACCGAGTCGCGCCTTACTGCGTATGCTCAGGTCATGCTGTCCGAACTGGGGCAGGGTACGGTGGACTGGAACCTGAATTTTGACGGCACCATGCATGAGCCGGCCGTGTTGCCTGCCCGTCTTCCCAACCTGTTGCTGAACGGCACCTCCGGCATCGCCGTGGGTATGGCCACGGATATACTGCCGCATAACCTGAAAGAGGTGACCAGCGCCTGCATTCGTCTGCTGGAGAGTCCCAAGAGCAGCGTGGCGGACCTGTGTGAGCATGTGTTGGGACCGGATTTCCCCACCGAGGCAGAGATAATCACCCCACAGGATGAGCTGCTGAAGATATATGAGACAGGCAGCGGCAGCGTGCGCATGCGTGCCAGTTTCGAGAAGGAACGCGGTGAGATCGTCATAACGGCATTACCCTATCAGGTGTCAGGGGCGCGCATACAGGAGCAGATCGCCGCCCAGATGCAGGCCAAAAAGCTGCCTATGGTGGAGGATCTGCGGGATGAATCTGATCACGAGAATCCCACCCGTCTGGTGATAGTGCCTCGCTCCAATCGGGTGGATGTGGACCGTCTGATGTCCCATCTGTTCGCCACTACCGACCTGGAGCGCAGCTACCGGGTGAACATGAACGTGATCGGTCTTAATGGGCGTCCCCAGGTCAAGGATCTGCGGAGTATGCTCAAGGAGTGGCTGGAGTTCCGTTTTGAGACCGTGCGCCGTCGTCTGGAGTATCGCCTGGGCAAGGTACGGGATCGTCTGCACCTGTTGGACGGTCTGTTGATCGCCTTTCTCAATATCGATGAGGTGATCCATATCATCCGTACCGAGGACGAGCCGAAGAAGGAGTTGATGAAGAGGTTCGGTCTCACCGAGATCCAGGCGGACTATGTGCTGGACACCAAGTTGCGCCAACTGGCCCGTCTGGAAGAGATAAAGATCAGGGCCGAGCAGAAGGAGCTGGAAGAGGAGCGCAAGGATCTGGAGACCACTCTGAATTCCAAACAGCGCATGAAGACCATGATCCGCAATGAGCTGCTGGAGGATGCGGAAAGGTATGGAGACGGGCGCCGTTCGCCCATCATAGAGCGGGAGAGCGCCGTCGCCCTGGATGAGACTGAGATCGCTCCCAGTGAGCCGGTCACTGTGGTCCTGTCGGAGAAGGGTTGGGCCAGGGCCGCCAAGGGGCACGATATAGATCCTGCCGGTCTGAGCTTTAAATCCGGCGACAGTTACCTCGGTGCGGCCAAGTTGCGCAGCAATCAGTCGGCCGTATTTCTGGACAGTTGCGGGCGCTGCTACTCCGTCCAGGCCCACACCCTGCCGTCCGCCCGCAGTCAGGGCGAACCCCTTACCGGGCGTTTGTCCCCGCCCAACGGGTCCACCTTCTGTGCGGTGCTGGGAGGTGATCCGGAACAGTGGTATCTGGTGGCGTCCGATGCCGGTTACGGCTTTCTGGTGCAGAATAAGGAGCTGCACTCCAAGAACAAGGCGGGCAAGTCCCTCCTTTCCCTGCCCAAGGGCGCCAGGGTACTGACGCCGTCTGCGGTTACCGATATGGAGACAGATCGGGTGGTGGCGATTACCAATGAGGGACGTATGTTGGCATTTCCCATCGCAGAACTGCCGGTGCTCAATCGGGGTAAGGGCAACAAGATCATCGGTATCCCACCCAAGCGTGTCGTCAGCAGGGAAGAGTTTGTAGTCGCGATTGCCGCGGTACCGGAATCTGGAAAGCTCACGGCCTTCTCCGGCAAGCGTTACATCGTTCTGAAACGCTCAGATCTGGACCACTATGTGGGCGAACGCGGCCGCAGAGGCAGGAAGCTGCCGCGCGGTTTCCAGAGAGTGGATGCCGTATCCGTAGAGTAGTCTGAAATACGCCGGGGAGATGATGGTTGCAATACTATCGTCTTCCCCGGACCCCCCTCCGGCTTTTGATAGCGATCGACCTGGACCTGGGTTGACGCAGGAGCAACCGCTCCGATCCGCAGCTCTTCCTGTCATCTAAAGGAAATCTGGTATTTGCCGATAAAACAACAATATAAGGTACGGATTGTTGCTCTGGTCCGTGGACCTGCGTTTTTTTAAAAGCGGTAATAACATGCCTGGCAGTCCACCGTATAGTAAAAAAATAATTCTGCAGTTCATAAGGCTGGTCTTTCCCTGGACCGTCCTGTTGCTGGGCGCGTTGCTGTTTTTCTATTTTGTTGAGATAGATACCGAGAAGAGCAAGATCGAGACCGATGAATCACTAAATGTCGGGATCGGCAAGAAGGTCGTGATCAAGGACCTTGTGGAGGTGAGTAAAGACCTGTTGGTGCTCTCGGGGAATAGCGGTTTTTCCAATATGGGCAATCCTGCACTTTTTAATGGAGTGGAGCATCTCGGAAAGGAGTTCCAAAACTACTCGAAGAATAAACAGCTGTACGATCAAATCAGATATCTGGATGAAAATGGTAGGGAGATCATTCGGGTAAATTATCAGGATGGCAAGGCCGTATTGGTGCCGGGATCGGAGCTGCAGGACAAATCGGGTCGCTACTATTTTAGGGATGCAATCGCCCTGGAAAAGGGCGATATCTATGTGTCGCCTTTTGACTTGAACATTGAGCACGGAGAGATAGAGATACCATATAAGCCGATGATCCGGCTGGCCACACCGGTCCACAATAAGGATGGGCACAGGATCGGGATAGTGGTCCTTAATTACCTGGGATCAAAGTTGCTAGACGGTCTGAGGCATACTCTGGCAAACATCATTGACCACTCCATGCTGTTGAACTCCGACGGCTATTGGTTGCTCGGACCGGAGTCGGGGATGGAGTGGGGGTTTATGTTCGGCAATGATGTGCGGTTCGGTGCGAGAGATGCCGATGCATGGAAGATAATAAGGGACTCTGACTCCGGGCAGTTTTACAACGCCAAAGGGCTGTATACCTACGAGACCATCTATCCCCTGAGAGAGGTTGGGGCTGGTGTCGCCAATGTCGATTCGACCAGGGATAGGGCAAAGGATGCATACAGGTGGAAACTGGTATCCCACCTGCCACAGGACAAGATCGACATCGTTGCGTCAGGGATGGTTGAGAAGATCCTTTTCTTCATCCTGCCCATCTATATCATCTTGCTGCTGGGTGGGGCATGGCTGACTGTGGTCAGGGCCAGACAGGACGAAACGGAGGAGGGGCTGATCCTGAGGGAAAAGGCCCTGATGGCGGCTGCGAACATGGTGGTTATAACAGATACGGATGGAATCGTGCAGTGGGTGAATCCGGCCTTCACCGAATGCACGGGCTATACCTTTGACGAGGTGGTGGGTAGTAGCGCCCAGATGTTGAAATCCGGGAAGCATAACGCCCAGTTCTATCAAGAGTTATGGGAGACCATAACGGCAGGGGATGTTTGGCGCGGAGAGTTTATAAACAGGAAAAAGGATGGGACCATCTATCATGATGAGGCGACCATAACCCCAGTCAAGGACAGGACGGGAAAGATCGTACGCTATATAGCAATCAAACAGGACGTTACCGAACGCAAGAAGGCGGAAGAGAGACTGCGGAAGAATAAGGCGAATCTGGCGCTTGAGATAAAACGTCGTGAGAGAAAGGCGATTGAGGACGAGGTGATGGCGGTCCTGTTTCAGTTGGCGCTTTCTACTACGCCGATGAAAGATTATCTGACCCAGTCCATCGAGTCTCTGGTCACATCCGTTCCCTGGTCCGCAATAATCCCCAAGGGCGCCATCTTTCTAACCGAGAGTGGGGGTGAGCAGGAGGTCTTGCATTTTGTCGCTTCGTATAACCTGAGCCCTGATCTTGAAGATCGTTGTTCCACCATACCGTTTGGCAAGTGTCTGTGCGGAAGGGCGGCGCAGAATAGAGAGATTACCTATTCGTCATGTACGAATCATAAACGGGATGAGACTGTCCCGGTCATGCCGCAACATGGGCACTACGTGGTGCCGATCATGGAGGACGATGACGTCATTGGCGTGATGTTGATCTACCTGCCGGAAGGACATGAACGTGATATGCATGAGGAGATATTCCTGGGCAGGGTTGCGGATATCATCAGCATGGGCATAACCCGCCGCTATATCAATCTTTCACTCATTGAGGCCAAGGAAGAGGCAGAGGCAGGCTCCCGGGCCAAGAGTGCATTTCTGGCGGCGATGAGCCACGAGATACGCACGCCGATGAACGGTGTCCTGGGCATGTCTGAGCTGCTCATGGACACGCGTCTGAATGACGAGCAACGTGAATTCGCTGAGATAATCATCAGCTCGGCCAGGGCCTTGCTGACCATCATCAACGATATCCTCGATTTCTCCAAGATTGAGGCCGGGAAGATGGACTTTTCCCCCAGCAATTTTGATCTGGAAAAGGCGGCATACGATGTAACCCAGTTGATGCTGGGCGAGGCAGAGGTGAGGGGGCTGGAGTTGATGTTTCAGTATGAGCCCGGGTGTCATAAATTCTTCAATGCCGATGCCGGACGCATACGCCAGATCCTCATGAATCTCATCGGCAATGCGCTTAAGTTCACCAATGAGGGGTTTGTGTCGGTAAATATTACCGGTCAGCAGCTTGATGATAAACACATGGAGATGAAGGTATCCGTACAGGATACCGGCATCGGGATTGAACCGGAGGTGGTGAATCAGATCTTCCAGCCATTCTCCCAGGCGGATGTATCCACCACGCGCAAGTTCGGCGGCACCGGTCTGGGCCTTACCATAAGCAAGCAGTTGGTGGAGATGCTGGGCGGATCTATCGGGGTGGATAGCACGCCGGGCGTCGGTTCCACCTTCTGGTTCACCATGCACCTGCCTATGGTCGAATCCATGGGTGATATTCCCGAGGCGGACCTGGAGGGGATTAGGGTACTGGTGGTGGATGATAATGATGTCAATCGCCGCATGCTCCAGGAGCAGCTTGAACACATGTCCATGTCCGTGGATGTGGCCGCAGACGCAGAAGAGGCCATGGAGATGATCGGAGATGCGCAGGCGGTGGCAAATCCATACGAGTTGATATTGCTTGATCACCATATGCCGCAGCAGAGTGGGGAAGAGTTGGGTAAGAGAATCCTGTCGGACAAGGAGCTGTCTGATATTCCGTTGATATTGCTGACCTCCTCCGGGCGGCGCGGCGATGGGAAATATTTCAAGGATCTGGGTTTCTCCGGATACCTGACCAAGCCGGTGCATAGCGAGACCCTGCGTCTCACCATGGCCGGCGTTCTTGGTTTGAAGCAGGAATCGCGGGATGAGCCGATATTCCTTACCAGCTACCATGTGCCAAACCCGGAGCAGGATACCGCAGAATTTAAACAGCAGTTTGCCGGTCGGCATATCATCCTGGCCGAAGACAATATGGTTAACCAGAGGGTGGCGTGCACCCTGCTCAGAAAGATGGGGCTGAAGGTGACCGCGGTTGATAACGGCAAGAGGGCGATAGATGCATGGCGCAAGACGGGTTGCGATCTCATCCTGATGGATTGCCAGATGCCGGAGATGGATGGCTATAAGGCCACGGAGAATATACGTCAGATAGAGGGCGAGGCCGGTGGTCATGTCCCCATCGTGGCCCTGACCGCCAACGCCATGGAGGCGGACAGAAACAGGTGTATAGAGGCGGGTATGGATGACTATGTATCCAAACCGTTCAAACAGAGGCTCCTGATCAGGGTGTTGCAGAGATGGCTGGCCACCGATGGCGGTTCGATCCTGCCGGGGCGCAAGCCAACACCGGCACAAAGTATTGAAGGTGATGATGGGACTATGGATAGCGTCCTGGACATGGCCGTGTATGATGGCCTGCGCAAACTTATGGGGGGAGAGTTTGCGGAACTGATCAATGCCTATAAAGAGGATACAGAAGAGTTTGTGAAGTTATTAAGGGATGCCTGTGACCGGGACGATCATGCGGCTATGCAGGTGCCGGCCCATAGCATGAAATCGAGCAGTGCCAATATCGGTGCGGTGAGGTTGTCCGCCCTTGCCAAAAAGCTGGAGGAACAGGTGCGATCGGATACTTTGCAGGATGTTGAAGGTCAGGTGGCGGCAATAGAAGACGAGTTCGAGCGGGTAGTAATGGAGTTGGATAGATAGTTTGGTTCGTAGTCAGGAACTGCTCTCCTCAAGGGCTGCAATCCTATCCAGCAGTGCACTCGGTCTATCATCCGCAAGAGAGTTGAGAAACCCGCGCAACCTGGGCAGCAGTTTGCTTGAGAAGATCTTTTCTTCGACCAGAAACACCCCGTTTTCGACCATGCGCAGTGTCTCCTCGCTATCCCTGTCCTCCTTTTTCAATAGATGTTCATACTCCTGCCTGCGCTCTCTGAGCCTGTGTTCATGTCTTCTGCAATCGATGCAGTCCACAAGGTCAGCCTCCAGCGGAAACCCCAGATCTTCATACCAGTATCTCTGCTCTTCGGCGAAGAAGATGAAATGCGCGCCGCATTTGCGGCATACCCGTTTCGCATCAAAGTAGTGGGTCACGTGGATGGTGGCTGGCGCCTGTTTGTCTGTATTTGCCGCAATGGCGGTATTGGGGATGCGCACACCTTTTGGAGAATGCCAATGCAGGAACACATCTGCGCTGTATTCCATGTCGGATGGATCAAGCCCGGTAATGCGAGGTCCCCGCCCATAGCGG
>JBNKIR010000003.1:0-2390 GCA_050290785.1 Sedimenticolaceae bacterium
TAACCCGAATGAAGCCATCGATACCTGCCAAAGGGCATGCCACCACATCAAAGAACCGGTGGTAGTGATCGATACCGAAGGCGATCCAGACGAGGCCAAAACATTACGCCAGAAGTTGCGTGACCAGATAAAAGATGTGGAGCTGCGCTTCGTCCTGGTGGAACGCGGGCGTCGCCGCTATGCCCGAACCGATGAAGACGATGGCATGACCCTGGACTTGAATGCCATGCACCGGATGACGCTGGTAAATGCGGTGGCTGCAGTTGCAGGCCTGGAGTCACCAATTCAGGATCTGGATATACAGAATAAAGTTATGTTAGAAACCTCTTTATCTTTTGATGAGGCAAAGGAAAAAGGCAAGCTCATCCTGCTAGCCGATGACAACCCAACAAATAGAAAGCTAATCAGTCAGCAATTACAGATGATCGGTTATTTTGCAGACACAGCCAATGACGGCAAACAGGCCCTGGAGATGTGGCGTATCGGCAACTATGCCATGCTTATGACAGATTGCCACATGCCGGAAATGGATGGCTACCAACTCTCTAAAGCCATTCGTCAGGAAGAGCGCAATGGCGCACACATGCCGATA
The DNA here is from genome assembly GCA_050290785.1 of Sedimenticolaceae bacterium. Classification (GTDB taxonomy): domain Bacteria; phylum Pseudomonadota; class Gammaproteobacteria; order Chromatiales; family Chromatiaceae; genus JAAGZL01. The sequence goes on from JBNKIR010000003.1 coordinate 593, forward strand.
GTGGCTATAACAGCAGATGCCCTAAAAGGAGCTGCTCAAAAATGTTTCGCTGCCGGCATGGATGATTACCTGACCAAGCCTATAGAGCTGCACCAACTACGGGATACTATGGCGCGCTGGCTACCTGATACGGAACAGGATGAATCCTCACAACATGCCCCGGACGTACCGGAATCTAATTCTGATGGAGAGGCGATCGACCCTCAGGCATTAGGGCGTCTGCTGGGCACTCAAGATAGAGAGATGTTGGACGAATACTATGATGACTTTCTGGAAACCAGCACCCCGACCGTGGAACAGATACGATCCGCCTTCCACACTGGTGATATGCTCGCAGTGAGCAGCCTGGGGCACAGGCTGAAATCATCGGCCCGCACTGTGGGAGCCAACAGTCTGGCTGACTGCTGCCTGGCTCTGGAAACCGCCGGGAAGAATGGTGACACCCATACCGTGAACCAACATATGCAAAAGTTTTTCCGTCTATTTGATCAGGTTCATGATTGGATAAAGCAACGCAGTAAAACAAAATGATTTGGCAGGCTGCCTACTATGGATGTAAAAAAATATCCAAATTCGGTTCTTGTGGTTGACGATGAACCCTTTGTACTTAAGACCACAGCAAGGGTACTGCAGCATTTAGGTTTTTCCCATGTCAAAACAGCAGATACGGTGGCTGGCGCGCTGGATCTTGTCTCCTCCAGCGAGCCTCCAGTTGGCATAGTGCTGACCGATCTCAACATGCCTGACTCTGACGGCCTGGAGCTGTTACGTCGGCTTGACGAGATGGCTTATCGCGGAGACATACTGCTGTTCAGCGGCGAAGACAATCAGACGCTTACCATGGCCGAATCCCTAGCCCGAGCACGCAACCTATCGGTGCTGGGTGCTATTGAAAAGCCGGTTCAGGTAGAGAGACTGCTTAAACTACTGTCAAATTGTAAAAATCAGGATCTGCCAACTATGACGTCATCGGAGAGCATCATAGTTGCCCCGGAGATGTTACAACAGGCAATTCAGGCTGGAGAAATCATACCCTGGTTTCAACCCAAGATACGCATTGCCGACCACACTCCTATAGGTGTGGAGGTGCTAGCTCGCTGGCCTAACAGTTCTATTGGACCGATCTTTCCAGATAGCTTCATCCCAGTGGCGGAGGAGCACGGATTAATAGACGAACTCACCCTTTCCATCGTCGAGCAAGCCATTAAAGTGGATAAACAGTGGCGACAACAAGATATTGATCTAAAGATAGCAATCAATCTCTCTATGGATAGCCTCCACAATGAAGGATTTACAGAGCGGCTGGAAGATACAATCACAAGAGCCGGTGGAGATATTGCATGCCTACAGTTAGAGATCACCGAAAGCCGTCTGATGGAAGATCTGGTCAACACCCTGGAGATCCTGTTACGCCTGCGTATGAAAAAGGTCAGACTCTCTATAGATGACTTTGGCACCGGTCACTCCAACCTATCTCAACTGCGTGACCTGCCGTTTGACGAGCTCAAGCTAGACCGCAGCTATGTATCCAATAGTGACCAAGATCGCACCAGGACAATCCTTGAATCCAGCATAGAGATGGCCAAAAGACTTGATATGCTGATCGTCGCTGAGGGAGTGGAAACTCTTGAAGAATGGCAACGTATAGCGCAGCTGGGATGCGATCAGGTACAGGGCTACTTTGCGGCGAAACCAATGCCTGGTGAAGATATTCCGGAATGGATGAAAGAGTGGCCAGACATATGTAAGAAGCTGTTCAACACCTAGCTCATGAACTTAGCTTGACATGCACATACAG
>JBNKIR010000004.1:0-2175 GCA_050290785.1 Sedimenticolaceae bacterium
CTCTCTACATAGCTGCGCAGCTGATCTGCTGTCGAGGAAAGACGATTGTTTACGTCTTCTATGATGGCGCCCTCACTGGCGGCATGACTGATATACCAAACCACCGTGAAAGGGATAGTTGCGACCAGCACCATAACCAACAACATTTTGTAAAAAATGCCAAATCTTACAGATGTATTCACTGCGGCTCCTTTTTCCTGCCACAGATATCGATGCGATATCTATATTTACGGGCGAGACAAACCTGTCCCCTTACGCTCTGCGGACAACTACGCGGTAACCGACCGAGCCGGATTCATGCAACGAGGCAAAGGAATTTAGAGGGAGGGAGAGATAGAATAAGAACACTTCCCTGTCACTGTTCCATACCGGATCCGTCCGTAAAGACCTCGTCTGCAAGTATCCGTACTCACAGCGCTTTTGAGAACTGATCCTGGGCATTCTCACAGACCTGGTGGTCAGAGTCACAGACGGCGCAGGTTGCGATTGCTGTTGATTCTGGACTGATGGATGACAGAATCGAAATAAGAGTGAAATCAGTTTGGAGGCCGATTTTAGCCATAAACCGCCTTCTCGATCAACCTCGCATGTAGCTAAGAGTCCTCAGGTCACAAATTCCGACCCAAAACAATCAACCCATTGAAATAGTTGACTATGACAAGAGTTTATGGCCTAGATGTCAGACATATTGGCCTACCATTAACCTCCCTCTCCATCACATTCATCATGTTTACAGGCATCATCCAAGGCACCGCTGAAATCATCGACATCGTAGTGAAGGAGAACTTCCGCACCCATGCCATCCGTCTGCCAACACCCGCTCTCGATGGGTTGGTTACCGGCGCCTCTGTAGCCCACAACGGCTGCTGTCTGACTGTCACCCGGATCGAAGGTGAGCGGGTCGAGTTTGACCTGATGCAGGAGACACTGCGGGCGACAAATCTCGGTGCTCTCGAGGTAGGGGACCGGGTCAACTACGAACGGGCTGCACGCTTTGGTGATGAGATCGGCGGCCACGCCATGTCCGGTCACATACTCTGTACCGCTGAGGTGGTGAAAATCGAGACCAGTCCGAACAACTGCCGCATCCGCTTCCGGCTTCCCGATGCCTGGCGCAAGTACCTCTTCACCAAGGGCTACATTGGTATCGACGGTATCAGCCTCACCATTGGCGAAGTGGATGCCGGGGAGTTCGATGTCAACCTGATCCCCGAGACGCTGCAAAGAACCAATATCGGCGGCCGTAAGCTCGGTGAGCGGGTTAACATCGAGATCGATCCGCAGACTCAGGCAATTGTCGACACGGTGGAACGCATTCTGCCCGAAATGTACTCACGACGCTCCGAAGGGAGCTGAGCACTCGCTATTCAGCCACTTAACGCCGCCATAGTGCACTACTGCCACGTATCGATTTCAGAATTGATTTGTTCTGCTGCGGTTTCCTGCGCCTCTGACAAACCTGCTCAGCCGGCGGGGAAAGGATCTCGTTCCCTGGCATCTCTCCCATCACCCCGAGGATAGATGCAGGAAGATGGGGAAAGCGCTGACGATGGAGACCAGCGGGTTGGCCCCGTAGGGTATCGCCTTTAATTAGGAGCATCATGCTCCAGATACGCGCTTCGGGGAGATCATTACCCATCGGCTATTAGGCCGCAGTCGCGGCCAGGCAGAGAACAGCAGAAGTCACCTATACCGCATTCGCTTCGAACTGATTGTTGGCAATTCACCCACACCATTATTCACAGCAATCATGACCACCGGTCCCCCTCAGAATGGCCGTTATCCCGCAACTTGTAACATCATGACCAGAAGCTATATTCACATTAGTGAATTGTTTTCTTATACCCTTATAAATTCTATTGGATATCGCTAAGCAAAACTTAGTGATACCCCTCAGGAGGCTGTCACCATGAAACAGACCCAGCACCAGAATCCATCAACCGGCCGCAGCAACCTTCCCCTTCAGTTCGATGAAGACGGCTTCCTCATCAATTCGGATGCGTGGAGCCGCGAGACAGCGAGATTACTGGCGAAAATGGATGGACTCGGCAACATGACCCCCGATCACTGGTCTGTCATCATGTATCTTCGCGAGAAACATCTGGAGTCCGGCGGGCTACCGGTGATGTCACATATCTGCCGTATCATGCATCTGGGCGAACATGGTGTGCAGCG
>JBNKIR010000005.1:0-60359 GCA_050290785.1 Sedimenticolaceae bacterium
TCGTGGGCCTCGTCGATGATCAGGGTATCGTATTCGTTGAGATAGGGGTCTCTCTGGATCTCGGCCAGCAGGATGCCGTCGGTCATCAGTTTGATATGGCTCTCGGGGCCGACATGATCGTGGAAGCGCACCTTGTAACCGACACTGGTCCCCAGCTCACGACCCAACTCACTGGATATCCTGGCGGCCAGGGTGCGGGCGGCGATACGCCGGGGCTGGGTGTGGCCGATACGGCCGAATACGCCACGGCCCAGGGTCAGACAGATCTTCGGCAGTTGGGTGGATTTGCCGGAGCCGGTCTCGCCACAGATCACCACCACCTGATTCTGATCTATGAGATCGGCGATCTCTCCCCTGCGCTCGGATATGGGCAGTTCCGCAGGAAAATCCGGTGTGGGGATCTGCTCCGCCCGGCGTTGGGCCCTCTCTTTGGAATCCTCTATCCGCTGCAGCAGGCGGCCCAGATCAGCTTCACTACCTCCTCCCCCATCTTTTTTCAGCCGGCGCAGAGTGCGCCGTAGCGGATGCCGATCCGCCAGCATGCACTGCTCAATATCATCATTTTGGGGGAGTTGTGGTTGTGTCACGGCTGTATCTGGGCCAAACATGTGGTGAATAGGGAAATAATCACAAAAAAAGTCCAATATTGGGGGATTTAATGCTTCATTTTAATCCTTCTAATGGATATTATTAAGTCTACAAATGTTTAAGCTGGAATTGATATGTCAACTTCACCCTCACCCCCATATTACAAGCAGAATCGTTTGAAGCAACTACGGGCGTTCTGTAACGCCGCCCAGACAGAGAGCGTGAGTGAGGCGGCAGAGCGGCTGTTTCTTAGCCAGCCCACCGTCTCCCTGCAGATCCAGGCCCTGGAGCGCGAGTTCGAGACCATGCTGTTCGAACGGCGCGGCCCCAAGATCCGCCTCACCCCTGAGGGCAAGACCCTGTACAAGCTGGCCCAGCCCCTGATCCAGGGTATCGATGGACTGCACGAGACGTTTATCGCCAAGTGCGGGTCACTGGAGTCCGGTGAGCTGAATATCGCCGCCGGTGAATCCACTATCCTCTATGTACTGCCGGAGGCCATGCGCACCTTCTCCAACACCTATCCCAAGATCAGGATAAAGCTGCAGAACGTGACCGGTCGCGACGGTATGGGCATGATCCGGGCCGATCAGGTGGACTTCGCCGTCGGCTCCATGTCCGAGGTGGCGGACGACATCTTCTACCACCCGGTGGTATCTTACAAGACAGTCCTAATCACCCCGCTGGACCACCCCCTGGCCAATAAAGAGAGCGTGACCCTGCACGACATCAGTCCCTATGGACTGATCCTGCCGCCGCACCACCTGAGCACCTGGCGCATGGTGGATCTGGTATTCAACCAGCACAACCTGAACTACCGGGTAAACCTGGAGGCTGGAGGCTGGGAGGTCATCAAGAAGTATGTGGAACAGGGTCTGGGCATCTCCATAGTCTCGGACGTCTGCCTCAACGGCAACGAAAAACTGAGACGCATACCCCTGGATACATATTTCCCTGATCGTGGCTACGGCATCGTCATGCGGCGTGGCAAGTTCCTCTCACCTCAGGCCAAGCGATTCATTGAGATGATGGACCCGGAGTTCTTTGAGGCGCGGGACATAGCCGAGCAGGAAGCAATCTAGCTGATGGTATCTGCTCAGAAGCAATAGGGAGAGGTTTGAGTAAGATCAGTGGTTATAAAAATGCAAAAAATTCTGTTATCCGTTTTTATCCTTCTGCAAAGTCAGGCCCTGCACGCCGCCATCAAATTTCAACTGAGAAAACCAGATGGCAGTACCAACTGGCAGCATGTCGCCAACTGGTCCGGCGGCATCCTGATCCTGTTGTTGAGCATCACCGTCATAAGCCTCTTGTTTACCTGGAGGAAGGCGCGTAAGGCCAATCGTGAACTGCAGGCCATACGTAACGACCTGGAGCTGCGGGTGCAGGAGCGCACGGCGCAGCTGCGTTCGTCAGAGTTCTATATCAAGGACATCCTCAAGTCCATGCCCCTGATGCTGATCGGCCTGGACAAGAGCGGACAGATCACCCAGTGGAACAAACGCGCCGAGAACATAACCGGGATCAAGGCAGAGACATGCCTTGGCAGGAATCTGTGGGATGTCTTCCCCACCATCACCGTATCACCCAACCAGATCGACGAGGCCATAGCCAGGAACGAAGCGACCACCATCCGATACACCCAACCGGGCCAATACTACTACGACATCACCATCTATCCGCTACGGGAACAGGATGAGCCTGGGGTGGTAATCCTGATCGACGACATCACCAAGGAGATCCTGGCCGTCAACTCTCTGATCCAGAGCGACAAGATGTCTTCCGTTGGCGAACTGGTCGCAGCCATGGCCCATGACATAAATCCGCCGCTGCAGTCCATCATATCCGACCTGCGTAACTCCAAGGACCTGTTGGCCGCATGCAGCAAAGACCCGAATGGCGACAGTTCAGACAAGCTAAACGGGCTTTTGTCTGACGCCTGCGATAAGGGTGAGAACCTCTCGTCTATCGTCAACAACTTCCAGGACTTCTCCCGCGTCAAGAGCAACAGACAGGAAGTGAGCGACATCGTGGATATTCTGGAGCGCACCCTGGAGATGGCCGGGGATGTGCTTTCCGCTCCATCGCAGCTTGGATTCAAAGATATACAGATAGAAAGGAGCTACCAGGAAGACCTGCCGAAGATACCCTGCTACGTGGCGGAGATGCAGCATGTCTTCCTCAGTCTGTTCCGTCACGCCTGTGACGCCCTCAGGCTTACCGAGCACCCTGAGCGCACACCCACCATCAAGATCCAGATGATCGTCAGTTATGACAATCTATGGATCAGGATTCACCATAACGGTCTCGGCCTGAACAATGAAGAACAGATGTACCTGTTCGAACCGTTCTTCAGGAAGGACACGCCGGACGAAAAATACGATGCCAGCAAGCGGTTGTCGTTCACCTACTTCATCATCACCGAACAGCACCAGGGGCAGATAGCGGTGACTTCAGATCTCAACGTGGGCACGACGTTCCACATCCAGTTGCCGTTGAAGTAGGCTTCGTAGTAATTCGTTACTTGGTCGTATGATCCAGGTACTTCAAAAGCAAGCCGCGAATGGACGCCAATAAACGCAAATCACTTTAGCTTCCGGGACAAAACCTGCGCTGATCTTTGCTACCCCTCGCCGTCATCCCGCGACTTGATCGCGGGATCCAGGAAAGTCAAACAAATAGATTTTTGTCTGCGCGGGAATGACGAATTAAGCAGAAATTATTTTTTAACAGCAAGCCGCGAATTAACACAAAGAACAGCTAATAAAATAAACTCGAATCACTTAAGTTTCTTGGCAAAACAGTACGATCCCAATCACCCGCTCTTGGTTAGCATTTAAAACAACAGTTCTGGCAAGGGTAGCACGCCCCTCCGCAACCAACCCTGGAATCGAACACTACAGTAGGTAAAAAGATAGCAGAGCTCCTCTCCTCAACAGGTTTATCTCCATCTTCTTTCCAATTGGAAAGTCCTTGCAACCACGTCTCTTTGCAATCATTACCACCAGTGAGCAACTCATTTATCAGGCCTTCATCCCAAAGCAGGCCACCTTTTGTTTCATCAATTTCGAAAACACCAGTTTTACCGCTTCCATCTGGATATTCGATCTCCAAACTCACCCTCTTCACTTTACCTCTTATTGGCGCTGTCATGTTATTTTCACCTCTAAAAAATTTATTATTTAAATTAGCTTCAGTTAAAAGCAAACCGCAAAGCACCGCAAGCGGACGCGAATGTTATTGTGGCACATATTCAACGCCTCGCAGCTCATGGATATACTGACTTTCATCAAGCTCTGAACAAGCTTTTTTTAGAAAACGCCTTACACTTTGATCACAAAACGGAAAAGCACTATCGCAACTTATGCCCTTTAGCTTCAAAAAGATTGCAAGCGCATAGCTGTGCTCTGCTTCTGAAAGATACCCCCCGCCAGATGTTTGCCACCCATGAGAATCTACGTTTGTATACTGTTGAAAATTAAAAGCCGCGTTAGCTGTAAAAATTCCAAACCCTAAAAAGGCAGCGCATATATCCGTCGCAAACTCCCAATTATCCCAACCACCAGGCGGCGGCTCTGGAGATGAACCGGTTAAGTAGTGTGACAGCTCGTGCGCAAACGTTGCAACCATTTGCGTTGGGTCAGAGGATAATTTTGGGTTATAAGTTATGACAACTTCATTTTTCTCATTGGCCGAAAATGTGCCCAATGGATTGGATTCAACATTTTGCAATACTACTGTAGGCGCTACAACAAGAGTTGGGTCTTCTTCTTGGGCCTCAAGTTTGCAGGGCCATTCAGACATGCCTGCGTATTTTTTAACCTGCTCAAATGTTGCCCTTACGGCTTCGTCCTTAGAATTAACTACTGCCGGGAAGAATTCTTTAGTCGGAAGAACCAAAACAGCTTTTTTATAAAAATCATCACCGCCAAAATGAGTAAGCAACCATCGGTAGCTTTCAATTTGAAACTGTAAATCTTCCTCAGAAAGCACCGATCTTCGTCCAAATGGATTCCACACGTTTCTCTTCCTTTTCACTCATAGCGTTAACGCCAAGCCTATAAAATACTTTGCTTCTGCGGCTGGTACAATTTTTCTATTTTCCCAATTTGACCTGCAGCTGCATCTCCTCATCTTGCAGAATCATGCTTCTTCTGATGATGACCAGATTCACTGTTTCTCCAGGAGACGTATCCATGAGCGCGATATCCAGGTCCACCATATCCTGCACCGGTGTATTGTTGACGCTGAGGATCAGGTCGTCCTCTTTCACCCCAGCCTTGTATGCCGCACCGTGAGGGACCAGTTCCTTGGCCCTTAACCCGTCCGCACTGTCCTCCGGATATATCCCCAGCAGCCCCTTTTCCGGCAGCTTTTCATCCGCACCCTGTACCAGAAAATCCGCTATACCCGGGCTCAGGGTGAACTCTCCTGCCGGGAGGATGATGGCGCTCTCCAGCTTCACCCTCCTGCTGACCCTTTGCGGTATGCCTGATCCGTACAGCAGATGCCCGGAACCGGCCAACACCACCAGCTGCCGCTCCGGGTTGGCCCGAAGATACTCCGCGGCCCTGGAGGCCATGCTTTCATCCCACAGCAGTTGCACCTGCATAAAACCATCGAAACCCCTCTTCCCCTTATGGGCGTGGCCCTCATATATCTCCTGCAGTCGCCCCCGGTAGCCCTGATCGGAATCATCTATCTCCTCCGGCAGCTTTTTCCTCTCATCCGCGGACAACCCATCCATCCCCTTCTCCGACACCATGGATACGATCTCCTTGGACGCATTCAGGGCGATGACAGGTATATGATGCTCCCGCGCATAGGACAGAATGGGACGGTAGAGTCGATAGTCATACCTCCAGCGTTGTGTCCATTCGCTCTGACGGATCAGACCATTCTCATCCAGCTCACCCATGATAAAGCGATCCAATACATCCTGGAACGGCTGTTGGAACTGCTCCATACCGATGGCGATATCAGGATTTCTTGCATGCAGCATGCGAATGATCTGCAACTGGATCATATGGTCCGCATAATTGTCGTGAGTCTCGCCCACATATATCACGCGTGCGCCAGAGACCTTCGAGACTACACTCTCCAATTCCATACTGTTCCTTAAATCCAATGCCGTTGCCTTGATATCTCCCGCATCGGGCCGCGCCCAGGATACGGACGAATATACCAGCACTATTAAAATAATCTTACGCAGACTCAACCAAGTCATAACACCATGTCTTTGCATTTGATTAATCCGATGGTTTCAAATTAGTATAAGATAAGACAGAGCGTTGTTCATTTAGCTTCGACAATAGGGTGAATGTTTGAATATGGATCGGTTTACACGGGTTAGATGGCTCCTTCTTTTATCAGTTCTCTTTACACAGTTTGCGACAGCAGCCCCGATACACCATGAACTTGTTGTCACCCTGAAACCGGAACAGGGGTATTTACAGGCAACGGATCAGATAACCCTGCCAGAACCGGCGAACGAGATCTCATTCAGTCTGAACGCGTCTCTCAAGCTGCGACTGGAGACATCCGACGCCAGGATTATCTCCACCCAGGAGATCGATTCCCAGATACCGATCAAACAGTACCGGATCAGACTTCCAACCGAACAAAAAGAGCTGAAGCTCTCCTACGCCGGCAGCATGCGCCATAGAAGAAGCTATCGTCCTGATGGCAACGACATGGAGCGGGAGGCCAACGCCGGCATTATCTCCCAACAGGGGGTATTTCTCAGCCTGTCCAGTTTCTGGTTTCCGGTTATCGATAACAGCCCCGTAGCCTTTACCCTAACCACTATCCTCCCGGAAGGATGGAGCAGCATCAGCCAGGGCGGAGCCATTAGGGATGACACCTGGTATCAACCAGAACCGCAGGACGATATCTATCTGGTAGCAGGAGAGTACCAACTGTATAAACGCCCTAACGACGTGGCGGAGGCACAGGTGTATCTGCACCGGCCGGATCGTGAACTGGCTCAGAGATTTCTAAATGCAACCGAGGAGTATCTGCAACTTTACAGCAAGCTGTTGGGACCTTATCCATATCCAAAATTCGCCATGGTGGAAAACTTCTGGGAGAGCGGTTACGGCATGCCGTCCTTTACCCTGCTCGGCCCCAGGGTCCTGCGCCTCCCGTTCATTCTGCACAGCTCCTATCCCCATGAGATCCTGCATAACTGGTGGGGCAACGGCGTGTTTGTTGACTACGACAAGGGCAACTGGAGTGAGGGCATGGCCACCTATCTGGCGGACCACCTGATCCAGGAACAGCGCGGCCAGGGATCAAAGTATAGATACGAGGCCCTGCAACGCTATGCAGACTATGTCACGGAGAACAGCGAGTACAGCCTGAGGGATTTCCGTGGTTATCACGGCCATGCCAGCCAGGCCATAGGCTACGGCAAGACCATGATGTTCCTGCACATGCTGAGGCGGCATCTGGGAGACAGTACATTCCTGAAAGGGCTGCGGATGTTTTATAAGGACAATCTGCATAGACTGGCATCATTTGAGGATATGCAAAAGGCGTTTAGCCAGGCATCCGGCAAAGATCTTTCCAAAGAGTTCTCACAATGGATTGAACAAACCGGCGCCCCTGCCCTTGAGATTGCGCATGTATCATCAGAAAAGAAGGGGTGGTGGGACTACCGGCTCAGCTTCACCCTGCGCCAGACCCAGAAAGAAGGACCATACCTGATCCATGTGCCGGTATACATACAGACCGAAGACGAATCTGAGCCGGTAGTAAAAACCGTAACCTTCTCCCAGCAAAGCACCACCAGGACTATAGAGCTGGATGACCGCCCCATCGCAGTAAGCGTCGATCCGCTTTTCGATCTGTTCCGCCGGCTCGATCCGAGTGAGATACCCAGCTCTCTGGGGCAGCTGCTTGGTGCAGACAAGATCACTATTATCCTTCCTTCCCGGTCCGACACAGAATCGCGAGAGGCATACAGGGAAATGGCCTATGGCTGGAAGCGACAGTCACGGGGAATAGAGATCACCTGGGATAACAAGATTGATGAGATACCTCAGGATCGCGCCGTATGGCTGTTTGGCCGGGAGAACCTTCTGGCGGAAAGATTCATGCGGGATATGGGTAATAGACCGGTATCCTTGCAGGGACAGACCCTTAGCATAAACGACCGGCGACTGGCGCTGGCTGATAACAGTTTTGTGCTTACAAACAGCGGGGCCAAGACCAGGGGATGGCTCCACTGCCACTCACTTGCCGCCTTTCACGGATTGGAGAGAAAGATCCCGCACTATTCTAAATACAGCTATCTGGCGTTCTCAGGAGACAATCCTGACAATGTGCTTAAGGGCCGATGGCCACTGGAGAGATCCAGGCTCTATCTGAGGCTTGATAAAGATGCGCCACCCATGGAACTGCAGGAGCATCGCCCCCTTAGCGATCTTGTCGAATAGAGTGCCTGGTCACTCAAAATCCGGATTGCTCCAGTCTGCGGATGGTGCCAGATACTCTTTGGATATCGGGATGCGCGATACATAGTTGACCACCTGATCGATCTCAGACTTGGAGAGGCTCTTTATGACCTTTACCATGTCAGGATTTACGTTGCGGCGTTTGCCGTTAAGTATCCACTCTATCTGACGCACCATGTAGTTAAAGTGCTGCCCCTGAATCCGCGGGAACACCTGCTCGCCATTTCCCTCACCGTTTTCTCCATGGCATTTTACGCAGTTGGTCTTAAATAGTTTCTTACCATTCTCAAACTCCGGGGTGCCCTCTCCCCACTCCCCTTTTCCGTTCTCAGGATTCATCTTCAACTGCTCGATATAGGCGGCCACATCGGCAACAGCCTGCTCATCACCGATAGACTCTGGCAGGGAGAAAGGATACATGGTGGGGTTATCGCGATTTTGCGCGCGTATATCCGCCAGCTGTTTAATCAGGACGGAGCGGTGCTGTCCGGCCAACTGGGGAAATGTGCCGTCTTCCACCCCCCAACCCTCTGGCATATGGCATGCGGAGCAGACCACATACACATCCAGTCCGTTATCCTTATTCGGCTGCATAGCCATGATCTGGTCCACTTCATATGCGGCCGCATCCCAACCGGATATAACTGAACTGCAGATAGCCAATACCACGGCTGCCGCCAAGGTCTTAACTATACTGAATCTCACCATAGCACGGCCTCCCGAAACCCTAAGCAAATTTACCCTTAAGCCAGGCACTGAACTCCTCGCCCAGATGATGATGATTGATGGCATAGTCGACCGTGGCCTGCAGATACCCCAACTTGCTTCCGCAATCGTATCTCTGCCCCTCAAACTCATAGGCCATCACATCTTCCTCGCTTATCAAACGTGCGATGGCGTCTGTTAGCTGTATCTCGCCACCGGCGCCACGACCAATCTGTTTCAAATGCTTGAATATACCTGGGGTAAGTATATAACGTCCCACCACCGCACGGTTGGATGGGGCCTTGTCCGGATCGGGTTTCTCCACAATACCCCTCATCTTTACCAGCTTGCCATCACCCTCGGGATCGACCACACCGTAGCTGTTGGTGTCTTCCGGCGGTATCAGCTCAGTGCCGATGACACTGCTCTCACACTCCGAATAGACATCCACCATCTGTTTGAGCACGCCGCGTTCACCGTCGTCCACCAGATCATCGGCCAGGAGCACGGCGAACGGCTCCTCCCCCACTACGGGGTGGGCACAGAGTACGGCATGGCCAAGCCCCAAAGGCATGGCCTGACGGATAAATATACAACTGACATGAGGTGGAACGATGTTCCGCACCAGTTCCAACAGCTTATCCTTGCCCCGCTGCTCCAGCTCCATCTCAAGCTCGTAGGCCGTGTCGAAATGGTTTGAGATAGAGGTCTTGTTGCGGCCGGTTATGAATACCATATCCTCAATGCCAGCTGCCACGGCCTCTTCCACCGCATATTGAATGAGTGGTTTATCTACGATAGGCAACATCTCTTTGGGGCTTGCCTTGGTGGCGGGGAGAAATCTTGTCCCCAAACCGGCCACTGGAAAGACGGCCTTGCGCACCCTGCTTGTCATCTTAAAAAATCTCCTTCTTATTGTTCATGCGTACTCTATCAGATTTCGCTACAGACTTGTCCTGACAGGACCAGATGGTAATTTCCAGATTATCAGGAGCCGTTCTGGTCCGGTTTATTCTCAATGCGGCAAACGGCCGTACATGACGATCCTGTGACGCAACTTCGAAGCCAGCCCCGGGTCCATCTGACTCCAATCAAATCGCCACCCCCAGTTTCCTTCCATAGTGCCAGGAGTATTCATACGGTGATCACCTCCCAACTCCAGCAGGTCCTGCATCTGCAGGATGGCCAGATCGGAGGTTGAAGCGAGTACCTTCCATATCATCGGCCAGGGCATATCAATCCTTGAGTCGCCCAGAAACTCATCCACATAATCCCTGGTGCGATCATCCAGGCTATCATACCAGCCTACCGTCGTGTCGTTATCGTGGGTGCCGGTATACACCACAGAGTTCTGCGGATACTTGAATGGGAGATGGGGGTTTTTCGGATCACCGGAAAAGGCAAACTGCAGTACCTTCATCCCTGGAAGATTGAAATGATCACGCAGGGCTTCCACCTCAGGGGTAATTATCCCCAGATCTTCCGCCACCAACGGTAACCTTTGGTACTCCTGGTACAAACGCTCAAACAACTCCTTCCCCGGAGCGGACACCCAGCGGCCATGGATTGCAGTCTCATCACTCGCCGCTATCTCCCAATACGATTCGAACCCGCGAAAGTGATCCACACGGATCAGATCATACAGGGTAAGTTGGGTCCTGAGACGCTGTATCCAGAATGAGAAATCGTCCTTCCGCAGCTGTTCCCAATCATAGAGCGGATTACCCCAGCGCTGACCCGTCTCGGAAAAGTAGTCGGGCGGAACACCCGCCACCACCGTAGGCATGCCATCTTTGTCCAGCAGAAATTCCTGCTGACTGGCCCACACCTCGGCGCTATCATGGGCCACGAAGATGGGCATATCTCCAAACAGCTCTATGCCACGCTGGTTGGCGTACTCCTTCATATCCATCCACTGCTGAAAGAATACGAACTGCTCGAAGTTTACGTACTCAATCTCCTGCGCCAGCTTTTCCCTGATCTGGGCCAGTGCCGGCTCTTCGCGTTTACGCAATGCATCTGGCCACTCCCACCATACACTGCAATCCTGATCTTTGCGTATCGCCCGGAACAGGGCGTAGTCGTTCAACCAATATGCATGCTCATGGACAAACCGGTCCATCTCTTCCCTTTGCTGGTCATCCGCGCGCTGCTTGAAGCCGGACCATGCCGAGCGCAGCGCCAGAAGCCTGTCCTCCTCTGAAAGCGTTTTGAACTCCAGACTTGACGTATCCAACCAGTCTTTATGGCTCAGATACTCCAGGTTGATCAGCAGTGGATTCCCGGCATGGATGGAACTGGTGGAGTATGGAGAATTATCCGATCTGGTGGGCCCTACCGGCAGGGTCTGCCAACAACTGAAGCCTGAGTCCACGAGAAAATCCACAAAGTGCCTGGCCTCACCCCCCAGGTCGCCGTTGTTGCCGGGACCGGGTAACGAGGTTATATGCAGCATCACACCTGCTCGGCGGTTTTTCAAACAACTCTTATATCTTGGTAGACTCATCCAAAACTTTTCTCAGCGTTATTTACGTATTAAATCCATGTAATAGTGAAGCTTCATTATTAATGTCATATTAATTACTGCGCATGACACCACCCATGGCCGGGTCTCCTCCACCATGGGTAAACACCTGTGATAGATATCTCGGAGGCTTAACTCCGAGAATCTGGTAAAGGTGAACCAACTGCTTGCGAAACAGACGTTCAAAGTCCGAGACCGTATTGCCTGGATTGTAGTCGCCAAACCACCAGAACCAGTCAGACCCCTCGCAGGTGGCCATCTGCAGCTCGGCCTTCTCCACCGCTGCTGCATTCAGTCGACCTTCCGCCATCACCCTGTCATAGACCTGCTTGGCCTCGATCAGCATATCCCAGGCGCGATTCTTGTCCTTTTCACCGATCCAGGTGGTAAAAGTCCCGTACACCCAGCTACCGGCCACCAGGGTCTTCAGATCGTAGGTCGGAATATTTTGTTCAACAATGTCGGCAAACGTGGTCAGCTCCAGTCCCGGATGCTGAGACAACCGTTTGTATAGGCTATCCAAAAAATATCCGCCGTTGCGCGGATAGTGTTCCCAGGCATTTTCACCGTCCATGATGATCGATACCACGATCTCAGAAGGATTCTCCGAATTCTTGGCTATAGACTCCAGATTAAAGATAAGGTTGCTTACGGCGTCTTCTGCATGCCAATCGGCATAGGTGAAGCCGATAAGATCAGAGAGGTTGTCATTGCGAAAGAAACAGTCCATCTTGCCCTGTTGTAACCGGTAGGGCCTGTGCGCCCACTGCTCCGGCCAGGGCTTACCGTCATAGCTGCGCTCCAGGCTGTTGTGCAGGACCTGCTGACCACCGGCTATCCAGGTAAACCCCTCTTCCTCCAGCAGACGCAGACACTCTTCGCTGATAGAGCCTTCGGCCGGCCAGCACCCCTTCGGTTTGAATCCGAAATAGCGCTCGAACGACTCTATACCCTGGCGTATATGCCATCTGGAGCGCTCTTCACCGCCCGGATAGCTGGTGCCCTTAGGCAGTTCTATATCGGGCATGGCCTCCCGTGCCGATTCGATATCCAATAACAGCGGCAGGATCGGGTGGGCATAGGGGGTGACTGACAACTCGATACGGCCTTCCAGGGCCAGCTTTTTGTAGCGCTCGATGATGCCAGACAGCAGGTCTCCGATACACTCCACCAGCCTGTATCTATCTTCCGTGGTAAAGCCCTTGCGTTTTTTCTCCAGGGACTTGATCCTGATGTCGTTTACCCTGGGGTGCTCCCCCATCCACGCCAGGTGGTACCACACCATGAGATCTATGATGAATTGATCATTCAGATACTCAGATGACTCGGCGTGTTCATCCACCATAGAGACGATATCGGTCAGACGCCGAAAGGTCCTGAAGCGCCCCCGCATGTGTTTTTCGTTGGCCCGCATACAGGCGATCATCAGATCGCGGCGCGAACCCTGATCCCGTGGCAATCCGGGACCGGCCAACGCAGCCAACAGAGGATCCTTGATCTGGCGCCCGCGAACCAGCCACTCCTGGATCTGTTCCACATAGTCATCCAGCTGTTCCAGCAGCACCGGTACGAAGTTGACCACGGCACGCGCCTCAGGATGGTTCTCCAGATGGGCCACCATGTCTATATAGTCCTTGATGCCGTGCAGATAGACCCAGGGCAGCTTGAAGTTACTGTGATCCGGCCCCCGATAGTCCGGCTGGTGCATATGCCAGCACAGAACCACCTTTAAACGCTGATTGCTATCTGACATAGTTGGTAACCTGCCCCAGCATGCTTGGCGTTACCAATACCACTCCATTTGGGGTTACGGTAAAACGTTTCGCATCGGCCTTGAGGTCCTCGCCGATGACGGTGTTATTAGGTATCTTGCAGCGCTTGTCGATGATGGCGTTCTTTATGCGGCAGTTCCTGCCTATATCCACCTCGGGCAGGATCACGGAATCCTCCACCGTACAGAACGAATTCACCCTGACGTTGGAAAAGAGCAGCGAATGACGCACCAGGGATCCGGATATGATGCAGCCACCGGAGACCATGGAGTCCACCGCCATGCCGCGCCGGTCATCATCGTCAAAGATAAACTTGGCCGGGGGCACCTGCTCCTGATAGGTCCAGATCGGCCAGGTGCGGTCATACAGATTGAGCTCCGGCGTCACTCCGATAAGCTCCAGATTGGTGGCCCAGAATGCATCCAGTGTTCCCACATCACGCCAATACCCCTGCTTGCCGCTCTTCGGATCACGGAAGGGATAGGCCATAACCCGGTATTTCTCTATCACGGACGGGATTATATCCTTCCCGAAATCGTGGCTGGAGTTGGGCATGTCGGCATCTTTGATCAACTGCTCGAACAGGAAGGACTTATTGAAGACATAGATCCCCATGGAGGCCAGGGCGGTATCGGTGCTTCCGGGTATGGGCTTGGGATCCTTCGGCTTCTCCTTGAACTCTATCACCCTGGTGTCATCGTCCACTTGCATGACGCCGAAGGATTTGGCTGTCTCCAGGTCCACGTCGATACAACCCACGGTGATGTCCGCACCTGTGGCCACATGGTGGGCGATCATGGCGCCGTAATCCATACGGTAGATATGGTCCCCCGCCAGGATCAGGACATAATCCGGATTGTGCCCGCGCAGGATATCAATATTTTGGTGTACGGCATCGGCCGTAC
The DNA here is from genome assembly GCA_050290785.1 of Sedimenticolaceae bacterium. GTDB lineage: Bacteria > Pseudomonadota > Gammaproteobacteria > Chromatiales > Chromatiaceae > JAAGZL01. Next base: position 13,952 of record JBNKIR010000005.1, read on the forward strand.
CCGAGTACCAGCTGTTTTCGCTGATCCTCTGCTGGGCCGGGATCAACTCTACATATTCTCCAAACTCACCCCGCAGGAACCCCCATCCCCTCTGTATGTGCAGGATCAGCGAGTGCGCCTTGTACTGGGTCAGTATGCCGATACGGCGTATGCCGGAGTTGATGCAGTTGGAAAGGGGGAAGTCTATGATACGGAACTTGCCACCGAAGGGAACGGCCGGCTTCGTGCGCCACTTGGTCAACTCCTGCAATCGGGAACCGCGGCCGCCGGCGAGAATCAATGCCAAGGTGTTTTTTGTTATCTTACTTACAAACCTTGGGTCCTGCTCCATACTCATTCTATGCATCCTCCAGACATCTACTCTCTACCCAAATATTAAAGACCACACCCCTACTTAGCATATACTATCATGCATATATAGGAAGCAAGATTTAAAATCTATTACGGTTTCAAAGACAATTTTCCCTGATCGCTGTTAATCCAATCTCAAATAACCCTATAATTCGTTCACAACCGAAGATAGATACTCGCCGATACGACGGCATGATTACTAAACTGGCAAATGTTAGCCAAGCCAGATGAAGCAGGACGTGATGAAGACTAAAAAAAAGAGGGCATCTGATGAGCTCAACAAACCCCTGCAGCGCATACTGCAGGCGCGCCACCACGACCCTTTTGAGGTCCTGGGGCGGCATAGTGCCGGTAACAATACCCTGGTACGTGCGTTTCTCCCCCATGCAGAAAGGGTAGTGATACTGGATATCGATCAACCCATGGAACGTATCCCCGGCTCTGACTTCTTTGAGTGGACAGGTGATCCGGATATGCTGCCGGCACACTATCAGATCTCTTACCAGACCGATTCCGGCGAACAGATCTCCCGTCACGACCCCTACTGCTTCGGCCCCCAGCTGGAGTTCTTCGACATGCACCTCTTCGGCGAGGGCAATCACTGGCACGCCTACCGTTTTCTCGGAGCACACCAACACACCGCCGATGACATAGACGGGGTCCTGTTTGCCGTGTGGGCGCCCAATGCGGCGCGGGTTAGCGTGGTTGGCGACTTCAATCGCTGGGATGGTCGGGTCAACCAGATGCGCTCCAGGGGTGAATCCGGCATCTGGGAACTATTCATCCCCGGACTTGAGGCGGGCTGCAACTACAAATATGAGATCCTGGGCCAAAGTGGCCATGTGATCCTGAAGAGCGATCCCTACGGCAACCAGTTCCAACTGCGCCCGGATACCGCATCCATCGTTGCGCCCCAGAGCACCCACGAGTGGAAGGATGAAGAGTGGCTATCCCGGCGCAAGCAGAATGACTGGCAGCACACACCCATCTCCATCTATGAGGTCCACCTGGGATCCTGGAGACGCGGCGACAACAACAGTTTCCTGAACTACCGTGAGCTGGCCCATCGCCTGATCCCATACGTACAACAGATGGGCTATACCCATATCGAACTCCTGCCCATCACCGAACACCCCTTCGACGCCTCCTGGGGCTACCAGACCACCGGGTATTTCGCCCCCACCAGCCGTTACGGTACGCCGGATGACTTCCGCTATTTCGTGGACAAGATGCATCTGAACGGCATAGGCGTGATCCTGGACTGGGTACCGGCCCACTTCCCCAAGGATCAACACGCACTGGGCAGGTTCGACGGCTCATCCCTGTACGAGCACGAGGACCCGCGCAAGGGAGAACACCGAGACTGGGGTACATTTATCTTTAATTACGGCCGCGCAGAGGTAAAAAACTTCCTGCTGGCCAGCGCCGTTTACTGGCTGGAGGAGTTCCATCTGGACGGACTCAGGGTGGATGCGGTGGCATCCATGCTCTACCTCGACTACTCCAGGGAAGATGGTGATTGGGTGCCGAATGAACACGGCGGACGGGAAAACCTGGATGCGGTCAAATTCCTGCAGCAACTGAACAGCGTAACCCATGAGGAGTTCCCTGGCACCGTGATACTGGCGGAGGAGTCCACCGCCTGGCCTCAGGTCTCCGGTCCCACCTGGCTGGGAGGACTGGGTTTCAGCATGAAGTGGAATATGGGCTGGATGCACGACACCCTCTCCTACATGGCAAAGGACCCCATACATCGCCACTATCACCACGATCTGCTGACCTTCGGCATGCTCTACTGCTATACGGAGAACTTCGTACTCCCCTTCTCCCACGACGAAGTGGTGCACGGCAAGGGCTCACTGCTGGACAAGATGCCGGGAGACGACTGGCAGCGGTTCGCATCCCTGCGACTGCTGTTCAGCTACATGTTCACCTATCCCGGCAAGAAGCTCTCCTTCATGGGTAATGAGTTCGCCCAGGGCAGAGAGTGGGATGATGACTCGGAACTGGACTGGTATCTGCTGGAACGTCCGCAACATAACGGCATCCAGACCCTGATCAGCGAACTCAACCGTCTCTACAGAGAGTTGCCGGCCCTGTACGCCCTGGAGTTCGAGAACAGCGGTTTCGAGTGGATCGACTGTCACGATGCCGCCCAATCGGTACTCAGCTACCAGCGCAAGGGGGCAAACGGCGAATTCGTGGTGGTAGTCCTGAACTTTACCCCGGTACCCAGAGAGGACTACCGCATCGGCGTACCTGCCGCAGGCAGATACCGTGAGCTGTTCAATTCCGACTCGGAGTATTTCGGTGGCAGCAACCTGGGCAACATGGATGAGATCGATACAGAGCCAACGCCATGGATGGGACAGGAACACTCCATGACCCTGACCCTGCCTCCACTGGGTGCGCTGATCCTGCAGCCATCAACATAATTGAGGCCATACGACACAATCCAATTCGCCAGCATAAGCGGGTTCTACAGATATCGTAATAATCACCTGGCGGGTATAGGAGCCTTGACTTCTACCTAAGTGTTAAATTTCATCAGAACGAAGCGCCCGGATAATCATATCCTCTACACTCGGTGTTGCTTTAGAAAAATAGAGCTGCATCTCTGGGTGTTTGTTCTTAAAAACCCGGAAAACCTCATCTGCGAATGCCTGACCAATCTGGTCAATGCCTGAAAAATCAAAGATAACTATCTTAAATCGATCAACCCGAGCGAGTAATCTCTTGGCCTGCGATCTGGAAACTAAAAACTCATTTCCGTATTGAGCCAGGGTCACGGGCACAACAGTTTTGTCGAATCCGTAGTCATTACCGGAAGCATACTTATCGAATACAGATTTAGCAGTCCTTGATGAATTGTTAGCTAATTGCATAAAAACTGTCGTCCCGCTTCTAGGGTTTTCCCGCTCCATAATCCAGTCTTCTGGTTTACTGAATTCATGTGAAAAATAAACACCTCCAGACAAAATCGCGTATTCATCAAACATTCGCGATGAAAAGAAGATACCTTCTCCTGTGTGGTTTTCTGGATCGGTAGTTAGTTTTCCTTTTGCTAGTTCAAGCACGGCATGTCTTTCATCGTGTAGTCCCATGAGTCGTTGTATTCGCCGAAAAATTCCCTCTCCATCATCAGTAATCGATATTTGCGTGAACGCAGGATTTTTTTCTACGGACACTACGGCATTTTGACCTTGGGAATGATCAATTGCATTGTTGAGCATTTCCGTGAAACCGTAGTTCCATATGTCAATCACATTATCAGGCAGTGCTCCAAGCCTAGGGAGTACGAATTCCCGCCAAAGTAGGTCTTCCTCCAGCCCCACGAGTTTGAAGCTCTCTGAAGTCACGATTTCTGGGTGAAGTTTGTACACCCGATTCCGCGTATTACCCTCTGCAACTATAGTATTTTGAGTAACCAACCGCTGCATATGACTATTAACGGCCTGTCGGGAAATTTCGAACTTCTCTGATGTAATGGCTACAATCGTGGTGGGGTGTGCAGATACATTATCAATGATGAATTGCCGAATAGTTTCACCGCGACTTCGAACGCCGACCATCTGCTTACTCCTTGTCAATGTTATTATATATTATTGTCAATGTAATGGCACGTATTGTCAAGGGTGCTCTTAAAATCATTAGTTAAAACAATTGGATAAGCGCAGACCATCTTCGTCGCTACGCTCCTCAGGTGCTGGGTTATACTGGCCGATGGCTGCTATACAAATGTTTGGTCTCTGTGTAAAAACTCACAAAAAACGTTCCATTACTCTACGAATAGCCAAGTATCAAGAGCGCATCTTCTTACAGTGATCGATGAGGGCTGCGGTGGAACTGTCGTGCTCCCCAACAGCAACATCACCCTGCAACTCCGGCAGTATCACGTTGGCCAGCTGTTTGCCCAGCTCCACCCCCCACTGGTCGAAGGAGTTCAGATTCCAGATCACCCCCTGCACAAAGATCTTGTGCTCGTACAGTGCGATCAGTGAACCCAGGCGCCGCGGGGTAAGTTTATCGATCAGCATGGTGTTGCTGGGACTGTTACCTGGAAACTGCTTATGGGGCAGCAACGCCTCCACCCTCTCCTGTTCAATACCGGATGCCTCCAGCTCCGCCCTGGCCTCCTGCCTGGTCTTGCCATGCATCAGGGCCTCGGTCTGGGCCAGACAGTTGGATAACAGTTTTTCATGTTGATCGCCCAACTCGTTGTGACTCTGCACCGGCACGATAAAATCCGCCATGATCATCTGGGTACCCTGGTGGATCAGCTGATAGAAGGCATGCTGCCCATCGGTGCCGGCCATACCCCAGAGCACCGGACCGGTGCTGTAATCCACCGGACGCCCATCTCTGGTCACCTGCTTGCCGTTACTCTCCATGTCCGCCTGTTGCAGATAGTCCGGCAACAGTTGTAGATACTGATCATAGGGGAGTATGGCGTGAGTGGCCGCACCGGCGAAGTTTATATACCAGACCCCGAGCAGCGCCAGAATAACCGGCATGTTCTGTCCCAGGTCGGCACTGCGAAAGTGCTCATCCATGGCATGGGCACCCTCCAGCAGTTCATAAAACCTCTCCATGCCCACGGCCACGGCGATGGGCAGCCCAATGGCGGACCAGAGGGAGTAACGACCACCGACCCAACTCCAGAACACGAACATATTATCCGTATCGATACCGAAGGCGGCCACCGCCTCCCTGTTGGTGGACACGGCCACAAAATGGCGGGCAATGGCCCGTTCATCTTTCAGGGTATCCAGGCACCAGGCACGGGCGGCATGGGCGTTGGTGAGGGTCTCCTGGGTGGTGAATGTCTTGGAGGCCACGATAAACAGGGTGGTCTCAGGATCGAGCGGTTTCAGGGTCTCGATCAGGTGGGTGGCGTCCACATTGGAGACAAAGTGCACCCGCAGCCCAGGTGACTGATAGTGACGCAGTGCCTCGCACACCATCAGTGGTCCCAGATTGGAACCGCCGATACCTATGTTCACCACATCGGTTATGGACTTGCCGGTATGACCCCTCCACTCACCGCTGCGAATCCTGTTGGAGAAGAGCTCCATCTGCGCCAGGACGGCATTCACCCCCGGCATGACATCCTCGCCACCAACCAGGACCGGCCTGTTGGAGCGGTTACGCAAGGCCGTATGCAGTACCGATCTCCCTTCGGTATTGTTTATGGGTTCACCCGTAAACATCCGCTCCCGCCAGCCTGGAACATCCACCGTCCTGGCCAGTTGCAGCAGCAGTTCCATGGTATCTGCGGTGATACGGTTTTTGGAGTAATCCAGCAGTATCCCGCATTCGGTTATTGCGAACCGTTTACCCCTGTCCGGATCTGCGGCAAACAGTTCCCGCATATGGGTCTGCCGTATCTGCGACCAGTGTCGCTCCAGCTCCTTCCACTCTGTTAAACCGGTAACTGATGTCATATCTGTTAGTTTTTTAATTCACAGGATTTAGAATTATTTTTCACTTTATTCAATTCACGGGTTAAAGTATATCCATTGCGAAGAATAAAACAGCTCTACAGCCACAATATGACCGGTCGCTCTACTTACATCAGCGGGAATCCCCCAAAAAAGATACTGTTTGCCGCCAGTGAGGCCCAACCCATGATCAAGACGGGTGGTCTGGCCGATGTGGCTGGCAGCCTGCCCAAGGCCCTGGGGGAGATGGGTATGGATGTACGTGTGGTGCTGCCCGCATATCCGCAGGCGGTGGAACGGGCCATACCGCTGAAGACAGTAGCCACGATCAGGATTGCAGGCAGCGCAGAACCGGTTAGGGTCCTGGAGAAGAAGACGGATGAGAAGATACATGTATATCTGATCGATGCCCCCAGCCTGTTCGGCCGTCCCGGCAATCCGTACACCGAGGCATCCGGACGCCCCTGGGGTGATAATGCTCAACGCTTTGCCGGGTTCTGCCGCGCCGTGGTCAGGATAGCCATGGATCAGGCCGGTTTGGGTTGGTGCCCGGACGTGGTGCACTGTAACGACTGGCAGACAGGATTGGTCCCGGCCCTGCTGGCCCAGGAGTGGGATCGACCGGCCACCATATTCACCATCCACAACCTCTCCTATCAGGGGGTGTACGACCGCTCCACATTCACACAACTGATGTTGCCGGATCGACTATGGTCCCACGACGCACTGGAGTTCCATGACAACTTCTCCTTCATCAAGGGCGGACTGGTATTCGCCGACTGGATGACCACAGTGAGTCCGACCTATGCCGAAGAGATACGCACGGCGGAATACGGTTACGGTCTGGAAGGATTGCTGAAACATCGCGCAGACAGATTGACCGGTGTACTCAACGGCATCGATTATCAGATCTGGAACCCCGCCACCGATAGGCATATCGACCAAAACTTCGATACCCACAGCTTCCATGATAAACAGGCCAATAAGCTGGCCCTGCAAAAGGAGCTGGGCCTGGAGGAAAACCCCGATGTCATGCTGTTCGGCAACATCGGGCGCATGGTGGAACAGAAAGGGATAGATATGATCATAGATATCCTGCCTAAGATTATGCAGAAAGACGATATCCAACTGGTCATACTGGGCAGTGGCGAGGAACATCTGGAACACTCCCTGGAGATCGCCGCACAAAAATACCCGGGACGCTGCGTGGTGAGGATCGGCTATGACGAACATCTGGCCCACCGTATCGAGGCCGGAAGCGACTGTTTTCTGATGCCATCCCGCTTTGAACCCTGCGGTCTGAATCAGCTGTACAGCCTGCGCTATGGCACGGTACCCGTAGTCACCCGTACCGGTGGGCTGGCGGACACCGTAACAAATCTTGACCCATCATCCATGCTGGACAACACGGCTACCGGCTTCGTCGCAGAAAGACCCGATGCGGAATCTCTGCTTGATGCGGTTGAACGTGCTGTGGCGTACTATCGCCGTCCCGGCCAGTGGTGGGAAAAACTGGCCGTACACGGAATGCAGCTGGATTTCAGTTGGGACTCCAGCGCTGCACACTATCTGGAGATATATGACAGGGCTATGGACTCTCCGGCGAAAAACCCTGTGGCGGCGGCATAAAAAAAGGGGACGTATCTATAGACACGTCCCCTCAGGTATCTTTAATAGGCCGTAAACCTGAGGCCTATGCCACCTGGGTCGCTATGGCATCCCCGGTGCGTATCACCACATTATGCTCATTCAGATATACCAGGCTCGGCTTATAACTGGCGGCCGCCTCCTGATCCATGCCGGCATAGGCACAGATGATCACACGGTCACCCGGGTTGGCCTTATGGGCCGCAGCGCCGTTCACAGAGATTATCCTGGAACCGGCCTCCGCCTCAATGGCATAGGTGGTAAAGCGCTCACCATTTGCGATGTTATAAATCTGAATCTGCTCGTAGGGTAGAATTCCAGCCAGGTCCATCAGGTCCCTATCTATCGCGCAGGATCCTTCATAATCCAGTTCTGCATGGGTAACGCAAGCACGGTGCAACTTGCATTTGAGAACGGTTAACTGCATCTGGTAATAGCTCCTAAATAAATCCTAATAAATCAGGCGCGTAATTATGCTCTATCCGCGGCCATTCATCAAACCAGATCTGGCATCTGGCGCTAAAACCGAGAGATTATCGATCAGACGCGCCCTGCCAAGATATGCCGCTGCCACAATAACTAGACCCCGGTCCCCAGCCGCAGGTTCCGCGAGATCATCCGCCCTGCGTATAGTGTAATAATCCGGTCTGAACCCTGCATTTTCAAGGTGTTGCCGGGCATCCGCCTCAAGTTTAGCGTAATCTTCCGCCCCTGCCTCTATCTCATCCGCCGTGGAGCGCATAATCCGATACAGCTCCGGGGCCTGCTCCCTCTCCTGGGTGGTCAGATAGCCGTTGCGGGAGCTCATGGCTAGGCCATCCGCTTCCCGCACGGTGGGTACACCTATTATCTCAACCGGGAGACAGAGATCTGAGACCATGTGCCGGATCACCATAAGTTGCTGATAGTCCTTTTGCCCGAACAGGGCGACATCCGGCTGCACCATGTTAAAGAGCTTGCAGACCACGGTGGCCACCCCCACGAAGTGTCCCGGTCGGGAGGCGCCGCACAGGATATCCGAGAGTTCCGGCACATCTACCCTGGTCTGAAGCCGCTGCGGACGGCTGTATACCTCATCAACAGTCGGGGCGAACAGGAGATCGGTACCGCTCGCCTCCAGGGCGGCGGAGTCATGTTGCATGGTCCTGGGATAGCTTTCGAAGTCCTCCCCCACACCGAACTGCAGCGGGTTTACAAAGATGGTCACCACCACACGATCCGCCACCTCTCTGGCCTGGCGCACCAGGGTCAGGTGTCCTGCGTGCAGATTGCCCATGGTCGGAACCAGGGCGATGCGCTCTCCGGCCATACGCCACGCCCTGACCTGCCGACGCAGATCAACGATGGTATCCAGAGTGATCATTTATAGCTCTCGTCCAGGCTCGGGTAGGATCCGTCCTTGACCGCCTTTACATACGCCTCCAGGGCCTCCTTGACCGTGGCGGCCTGTTGCATGAAATTGCGGCTGAACTTGGGGAGATAATCGGTGCTGATACCCAGCATGTCGTAGATGACCAGCACCTGACCGTCGGTCTCGACACCGGCCCCGATGCCGATCACCGGGATATCCAGGGAGTTGGAGATATCTGCCGCCAACCCCCGGGGGATGCACTCCAGCACCAGCATCTGGGCCCCGGCCTGCTGTAGGGCCAGCGCATCCTCCTGCATGATGCGTGCTGCCTCCATATCCTTACCCTGTACCCTATATCCGCCCAGTTTATGCACCGATTGCGGGGTTAGACCCAGATGGGCGCAGACCGGGATGCCGTTGGCGGTAAGCTCCCGCACCGTGTTGAGCTGGGTGGACCCGCCCTCCAGCTTGACCATGTGGGCCCCGCCCTCCTTCATCAGCCTGGCGGCGCTCTCCAGGGCCTGGTTGGTGGTGCAGTAGCTCATGAACGGCATATCGGCTATCAGAAAGGCCCTGGTGCGCGCCCTGGCAACATTTTTCGTGTGGTATACGATCTCATCCACGGTCACCGGCAAGGTGCTCTCCTGCCCCTGGATCACCATCCCGAGAGAATCCCCCACCAGCAGCACCTCCACCCCGGCCGACTCGATCAGTCGGGTAAAGCTGGCGTCATAGCTGGTCAGCACGGCGATCTTCTCGCCCTGACGTTTCATCTCGTGCAATCTGTTTATCGTGATATCTGACATTGCGGCCCTTCAGCCTCCCTATGAGTCTGTGCCCGATTCCGGTATTACATGGGGTAATTAAAGCAGTAGCGGTCCTGGATTGAAATAGTGCTTGCCGCTGCGGACGCTACATATCTGCTCCAGGAGTATCTGGTAGTCCTCTTCCCGTTCCACCGGGTTGATCTCGGCAGCATTGATAATCAGCAGCGGTGAGGCGTCATAGTGATGAAAGAACTCGGCATAGGCGTCACCCAGCCGTTGCAGATAGTCCAGGCTCATGCCCATCTCACTGGCCCTGGAACGTCCGCGTATCCGTCGCTGCAACACCTCGGCCGGGGCCTGCAGATAGACCACCAGATCCGGGACCGGCGCCTCCGGATTCAGCTTCTCAAACACCTTCTCGTACAGCTCCAGTTCATCTTTGTCCAGATTGAGATGGGCAAAGATCCTATCCTTCTGCAGCATGAAATCCGCCACCATGGCGCTATGGAACAGGTCCCGGTTTCTCAATTCCTGTAGCTGTTGACTGCGTTGAAACAGAAAGAAGAGCTGGGTGGGGAACGCCGCCTTCTGCCCATCCTGATAGAAACGCTCCAGAAAGGGGTTCTCTTCCGGCAGTTCCAGCAGGGTGCCACAACCGAAGCTATCCGCCAGACGATTGACCAGACTGGTCTTGCCAACCCCGATCGGTCCCTCAACCACCACATAGCCAGGAGGCGTTAACTCTTTGTAACTCATATTCTTTTCAACTCGTGGGCAGAGCTCTTTTCTATTAGATCTGCGAGGGCACCATGTCCGGGAATCTGCAGATCCGGTGCTATCTCATATAACGGGTATAGGACAAATGGTCGCTCATGCATGCCTGGATGGGGCACCTTTAAATCCACCGTATCAATTATTGTTGCGCCATATAGTAACAAATCCAAGTCCAGGGTTCGCGCCCCCCAGTGCCCATCCCTGACACGACCATGAACCGATTCAATACCGTGCAGTTCTTGCAACAGATCCTCAGGCCCTAGCATGGTATCGATCCTTGCTGCCGCATTCACATATTCCGGTTGATCCATCCCCCCCATGGGAGGGTTCCGGTAGAGGCCGGAACGGCTGACCAATGAGGTGTCAGGCAACCTGTCCAGCTCCACAAGCGCACGGCTAACCTGATCCACCGGATCATCCATATTGCTGCCAAGGCCGATATACGCGGCCACCATATCACTATTTTTGTCCATGGGATATATGGTGTTTCCCCGCATCCAAGATCACCCGCCGTTGCCAGGGTCCTGGGTGTCCGGAGTGCGTCTCCTGCGTCGCCGCCTGGGCTTTTTGACCTTAACCATCCTGTTGCGCCCCTCCTGATTCAGCTCCTGAAATTCGGTCCACCACTTGGCCAGCTCCGGATCCGCCTCCCCCGATTCGGCCCGCAACAACAGGAAATCATAGGCGGCCCGGAAACGTGGATGGTGCAACAACCTGTGGGGCCGCTTGCCCTCCCTCTGTTCGAATCTGTGCTGCAGGCACCAGATATCACGCATCTGCAGGCTAAAGCGTTTTGGAATGGAGACGATCTGGATCTGTCCGGACAGGATCGCCGATGCCGCATCCTGCATCGCCGGATAGGGGTTTTCTCCGGTAGAGATAATCTCCTCGGCCAGTCTGCGCACCGGCTCCCACAGCAGAACCGCAAACAGAAACGCCGGTGTGACCGGCTTGTCCTCCTCCACCCTGGCATCGGTATTCTTAAGACCGTTGGCCACGAAGGTGATGGGAAACATGTTCTCTTCGTGGGTGAGACACTCATCGGTCGCCGGGAACAGACGACCGAACAGGTCATAGTGGCGCAGCTTTTCGAACGCCTGCAATCCTGTGCCGTGCAGAAACAGCTTCAGAACCTCCTCGAACAGCCTGGCCGGGGGGATATCCTCCAGCAACCCTCCCAGCCGGAAGATCGGCTCTTCACACGCCTGATTTATGCCAAAACCCAGCTTGGAGGCGAATCTCACGGCACGCAGCATACGCACAGGATCTTCACGGTAACGCTGCTCCGGGTCCCCCAGCAGCCGCAAGACGCACGAGTTGAGGTCCTGCATGCCGTCGACATAGTCGACCACGGAGAAGTCGTCGATGTTGTAGTAGAGGGCGTTTACCGTAAAATCCCGGCGCAGGGCGTCCTCCTCTATGGTACCGTAGACATTGTCCCGCAACAGCCTGCCGTTTTCGGTCTCATGCTCACCGTCATCCGATTCCAACTGCCCGGCCCGGAATGTCGCCACCTCTATCACCTCACGCCCGAAATATACGTGGGCCAGACGAAACCTGCGTCCGATCAGGCGACAGTTACGGAATACCCTTTTCACATCTTCGGGATGGGCATCAGTGGCGATATCAAAATCCTTGGGTTCACGCCCCAGCAACAGATCACGGACACCACCACCTACAAGATAGGCCTGATATCCTGATTTTCTTAATTTATACAATACGTTAAGCGCACTTTCGCTTATATTGGAACGCGAGATATTGTGCTCGGAACGGGAGATGATGGTTGGATTAACGATGGTACTGTCCTTTAAACCTGTTTTAATACGTTTATGGCCTGGTGCCATACATTATTAAAATCGACCCTATTTTAATAAAAAAAGCCCTAGCTGTATCTTGAGACTAATCCTGGCATGCGTATAATACACATCCTCACGCCATTACGCTCCCTTCGTCTAGTGGCCTAGGACGCTGGCCTCTCACGCCGGTAACAGGGGTTCGAGTCCCCTAGGGAGTACCAACTGTAAAAGGGCCTACCGTAAGTAGGCCCTTTTGTTATTACGGGCTGCAGCAGCAGCGAAAATATACCTAATTATCTTTAAGCTTGCGATAGAGCGTCTGCCTGCTGATGCCTAGGTGACGCGCCGCCCTGGATACGTTGCCGCGGCAATCTTCCAGGGTGTGCCGAATCACCGAGAGTGAGAGCTCTTTTAGATTCTTGGGCGTCCGCAGCCTGTCCTCGGGAACCCGCGGCATTTCGGTAAGCTCTTCGATCAGATCCTCCGGAAGGTGTCTCCTCTCGATGCAATCCTCTCCCTGATCCAACATGGCGCTGGCGGTGCGTAATACGTTGGCGTACTGACGCAGGTTCCCAGGCCATGAATGGGTGCTGAACTGCGATAACAGGTTGGGAGAAAGGGTGACACGACGATCCGGATTGATGTCGGCCAGGATGCGCTCGGTCAATACCTGCAGATCCGTGCGCTCACGTAGTGCCGGCAGGCTCAGGGCCAGTCCGTTGATACGGTAGTAGAGGTCACGGCGGAATGCGCCCTTCTCCACCTCCTCACGCAACTGGCGATGGGTGGCGCAGATCAGGTTGAACTCCACATCGATCTCCCTGCCGCCACCGAGCGGGGTAACCTTGCGTTCCTGTAATACGCGCAGCAGGCGGGTCTGCATCGACAGCGGCATATCCCCGATCTCGTCCAGGAACAGCGTGCCCCCGTGTGCCTCGCGCAGACGCCCCTGGTAACCATCGCGCCGTGCCCCGGTAAAGGCGCCGGCGCTATAGCCGAACAGTTCGGCCTCAATCAGGTTTTCCGGTAAGGCCGAGCAGTTGATGGCGATGAATGGACCATCGCGGCCGGGGCCGCTTTCATGCACGGCGCGGGCGAAATACTCCTTACCAACACCGGACTCGCCATGAATCAGTAGTGAAATCTGCTTACCCATGATGCGTCGCGCCTTATCGGCGGCCCTGCTCCAGGCAGCATCGCCGCTGTCTAGCTTGGAGAGGGCGTCTTCCGGCACCGTGGACGCGGATGTAGCGGCATGGGTATGGATCGTCGCCCGTTCCATATACACCTGAGCGAACAACTCGCAACCACCCCGCAGTCGAACCTGCATCGGCTGACCGCGGCGTTGCCTGTGGTGTCTCAACAGACCATCGACCCCGGTCTCAAGCACACGGTTTAATCTTATTACGCCCAGATCAAGCGTGGTAAGACGCAACATGGAGAGACCGGTACGATTGGCGCCGACGATCCTACCGTCTTCCGACAGGGTTATGATCCCCTCGGCTACGGTGCCGATACCCTCAGGATAGGCATGCAGGCGCAGGCATATCTGATGTTGCCGATCGGCCAGCACCAGTCGATTTTCGATCATGCGTGCGGCCATCCCCACCAGTCCCAGCGTATGGGGATGCCGTCTGCGGTTATCCCCGGACACATCGATAACACCCAGCAGTGTACCGTCCGCCGCCATGATCGGGGCTGCGGCGCAGGTGAGAAAACCGTTGCGTTCCAGGTAATGTTCGCCGCCGTTGATCTCCACGCTATCTACCTCGGCCAGGGCGGTGCCAATGGCGTTGGTGCCGCGATACCGCTCCTGCCAGGATGCGCCTATGGACAGCGCCACCCGCTCGGCCTTGTTCAGAAAATCCACATCGCCCATGGTCTGCATCAGTGTCGCACGCCGATCGGCCAGTATGATCATGCTGTGACTATGCCGCATCTGTTCGTAGAGATATTCCATCACCGGGCGGGAGTGGGCCAGCAGATCGTGGTTGCGCGACAGGACCTGGCGCAGCTGGTTACCGGTGAGGTGTTCAGCCTCGGCCAGCCTGCCGGTCGGTGACAGGCCAGCGGCAAGGCTGCGCTGCCAGGATTGGGCCACGCGTTCGTTTATGACGATATCGGACGGACAGTCGCCATGCTCCAACAGGTGCATGCGTGCTTTGCGCAGATCCGCCGCGGCTAATGCGGTGTTCATGCGGTACTCCTCGGAAGGGGGATCACCCGGACATATATCAGTATTGTAGAGATACGAGGCTGACGCAAGCGTATCACCTGCACATCCGTAGCAACTGTAACATTTTGAGACAGGTGTAAGATTCTTTAACGTTCCAAAATATGTCAGCGCAAGCGCGTCATATAAATTAGTCCTTATAAATCAATATGTTTTACCTACACGTTGGATTGGCACGCAATTTGAGAATATCCATGCAGAACAGTACCAACAAAGGGTGGATTACTGCCTATCAAACCAACTAAAGAGGAAAACATCATGATTTACGGAGCACCTGGAACGGCCGATGCCAAGATCAAATACAAAGATAAGTATGACAACTTCATCGGGGGAAAATGGGTACCACCAGTAAATGGTGAATACTTCGATGTGATTACCCCTATCAGCGGCAAGGTCTACACCCAGACCTCACGTTCCGGCCCTGAGGATATCGAACGAGCACTGGATGCCGCCCACGCCGCGGCCGACGCCTGGGGTAAGACATCCGTAGCAGAACGCTCCAGCATCCTACTCAAGATTGCCGACCGCCTGGAAGAGAATCTTGAGATCCTGGCCTACGCCGAGACCGTAGACAACGGCAAACCAATCCGTGAGACCCTGGCCGCCGACGTCCCGCTCTCCATAGACCATTTCCGCTACTTCGCTGGCGCCCTGCGCGCCCAGGAAGGCAGCATCGGTGATCTGGACGAAAACACCGTCGCCTACCACTTCCACGAGCCACTGGGCGTAGTGGGACAGATCATCCCCTGGAACTTTCCGCTACTCATGGCCGCATGGAAAATGGCCCCGGCCCTGGGCGCCGGCAACTGCATAGTGCTGAAGCCATCCACCGCCACCCCGATCAGCATCATAATCCTGGTGGAACTCATCGCTGACCTATTGCCACCCGGCGTACTGAACGTGGTAAACGGCTTCGGCCGTGATGCCGGCATGTCTCTGGCCAACAGCAATCGCATCGCCAAGATCGCCTTCACCGGATCCACCAGCGTCGGCCGTGTCATCGCCCAGGCCGCGGCCAACAACCTGATCCCGGCCACCCTGGAGTTGGGTGGTAAGTCGCCCAACATCTTCTTCGAAGACGTGATGGCCAAGGATGACTCCTTCCTGGATAAGGCCATAGAGGGCCTGGTGCTGTTCGCCTTTAATCAGGGCGAGGTATGTACCTGCCCCAGCCGTGCCCTGATCCAGGAATCCATCTACGATGCATTCATGGAGCGCGTACTCAAGCGTGTAGCCGCCATCAAACGCGGCAGCCCGCTCGACACCGATACCATGATGGGTGCACAGGCATCGCAAGAGCAGTTGAGCAAGATCCTATCCTATATGGAACTGGGTAAGGAGGAAGGTGCAGAGTGCCTGATAGGCGGCGAACAGGAGCACCTGGACGGCGACCTGGAGGGAGGATTTTACATCAAGCCTACCCTGTTCAAGGGCCACAACAAGATGCGTATCTTTCAGGAGGAGATCTTCGGGCCGGTACTTGCGGTCACCACCTTCAAGGACGAGGCAGAGGCACTGGAGATCGCCAACGACACCATCTATGGTCTCGGAGCCGGCGTCTGGAGCCGCAATGGCAACATAGCCTACCGCATGGGCCGCGGCATCAAGGCCGGACGCGTCTGGACCAACTGTTATCACGCCTACCCGGCCCATGCCGCCTTCGGTGGTTACAAGGAATCCGGTATCGGCCGTGAGACCCATAAGATGATGTTGGATCACTATCAGCAGACCAAGAATCTGCTGGTCAGCTACAGCGAAGAGAAACTCGGCTTCTTCTAGGGCAGTGTTGGTACCCCTTGCGGGGCGGGTCACCGCCCCGCATTTTCTGGAGCATGTCATGGTCGAAAAGGTAATCGCTACCGCAGCGGCGCTGGAACTGATCGAAATCCTGAAACAGAAACACGGTAACGAACTGCTCTTTCACCAATCGGGCGGCTGCTGCGACAACAGCTCGGCCAACTGTTTTTTGCCGGGCGAACTCACCATCGGACCCCACGATGAATACCTGGGCGACATCGGCGGCTGTCCTTTCTACATGAGCAAGTCCCAGTACCAGTACTGGAAACACACCCAGCTGATTATCGATATCATCGATGGAGGCGGTGACACCTTCTCCCTGGAAGGCCCTGAGGGCAAGGCATTTCACACCCGCTCACGGGTATTCAGTGCAGACGAGATGGCGGAGCTGGGATTGAGTACGGATAATATCCCGACCCCTCTATGCCAGGTAGACAAAAAGGAGTGAGGTTGCAATCGTTGCTGTTGTTGATGGGCCTGCAATTGCAGGCCCATCTCTTTTTCAGCACCACAGACCTGTAATCTATTGTTAATTTTCAGTTTTTCCATTTATCCCAAGTAATTGCTAATCTATATGTTTAAGCCAGCGGTTTCTTCGGGCCAACATAATTGAAAATATATGGGTAAAGTGCACAGGACCATCGCCAGATATTCATCCTACTACCATGGGTGGTGTCTGGCATTCGGAGAGCACAAAATCCACTACGATGAGGATTTGACCATCAACTGGGTCGAAGGCGAATTCCAGATGGGGTTTGCCGTCTCCACAGACAAGACCAGACCCATATACCGGGAACTGCTTAGACATAGGGATGAGATACCCAGAGTTGAGATCTCCGAAACCAGGGTAAAGATCAACGAGCTGGAGTATGAATTCGCCAGAAAAGAGGCGGCCGGGGCCAAAAGATTCATCCAGTATGTGAGGGAACACAGGCAGCTGCACATGTTCCTGACCAGCCACTTCTGCTATCCGCCCCGGACCAGGATCATTACCTTCTCTCCCAAAAAACCGACCATCATCCTGTATAAAGAGATAGCCCCGATCGAGCTGATCCTGGTTTAAACCCGAGCCTTACCGTGTAACAAACTCCAGAACAGACTTCATCATACTGTTGATGGAGTTATAGCGGTCATCATCCACACCCAGTATCTCATGCTCGCTCTGCACATATCTGGATGCTATCAACTCATCACGGCAGTTCTCCACCAGACCATGCGCCGACTCCGGGGTGGTCTCCAGATGAAACTGCAGCCCGATTACGCAAGCACCTAATTGAAATGCCTGATTCACACAGCCCTCACTGCTCGCCAGAAGCCTTGCTCCGCTTGGCAGATCAAAGGTCTCACCGTGCCAGTGGAACACCTGAGTTGACACCGGAAAGCTGAATAGAGAGACGGAGTCTTGAGATATGCCATGCACCGGAAACCAACCTATTTCCTTCTCTGCATTCTTATACACCTTGGCACCCATGGCACTCGCAATAAGCTGCGCACCCAGGCAAATACCCAAAACCGGCTTGCCCTGTTCTATGGCAGCGCGAATAAACTCTTTTTCCGGAACCAACCAAGGGTATTCGACTTCATCATTCACGCTCATGGGACCGCCCATGGCGATAACCAGATCAACCTCGTCGAGATCGGGAAAACTTGTTGACTCAAATAATTTGGTGCTGGTGATGGAATACCCGGAGGATTCAAGCCAGGACTCGATACTACCCAGGCCTTCGAAGGGGACGTGTTGTAGGTAATGGGCTCGCATAGTGTTCCCTATGTATATGCCAGTAATGCTGGAATGATTCTGCCCCATAGTGAGTAAATATGGAATAAAAACAAATAAAACAGACAACCAGCCAATACTTAGGTACAATGCCCGGCTTCGGGTGCTGACCGGTTGGCATCCTTAGCGACAATAAGGTCGCTGAAAAAGTTTTTGAGCCGTTTGTCCCACCATTTCAGGACCTCCCGCTTAGTAACAATTCATTTATCCAGCCCAGACCGGACCCCGTCAGCAATTGCTGTAACAGGGAGGGCGAGACTGGAGTTATAACCAATGTCATTTGATTCACTCGGCCTTTCGGCCGAACTCCTGCGCGCAATCAGCGAACAGGGCTACACCAAACCAACCCCTATCCAGAGCAAGGCAATCCCTATTATTCTGGAAGGCAAAGACGTATTAGGCGGCGCCCAGACAGGCACCGGCAAGACCGCCGGTTTTACCCTACCCCTGCTACAACGCCTGAACCAAAACCCTGCAGCGAATGGACGTCGCCCCATACGGGCCCTGGTCCTTACCCCCACCCGTGAACTGGCTGCCCAGGTGGGTGCCAGCGTAGAGACATACGGACGGCATCTTCCTCTGAGATCATCTGTGGTCTTTGGCGGAGTGAAGATCAATCCCCAGATTGCCAAACTCAAACAGGGTGTTGATATCCTGGTGGCAACACCGGGAAGACTGTTGGATCATGCCGGCCAGAAGACGGTGGATCTGTCACAGGTTGAGATCCTGGTACTGGACGAAGCAGACCGCATGTTAGACATGGGCTTCATTCACGATATCCGCAAGGTAATGGCCCTGATGCCGAAAAGTTCCACCCGCCAGACCCTGCTGTTCTCCGCCACCTTCTCAGACGAGATTAAACAACTCGCTGACCGCCTGCTTAACCGCCCAGAACTGATTGAGGTTGCACGCCGCAACACAACCGCTGAGCGGATCGCGCAGGTAGTACATCCGGTGGACAAAAAACGCAAACAAGAACTACTTAGCTACTTGATTGGCTTTAACAACTGGCGCCAGGTTCTGGTATTTACCCGCACCAAACACGGTGCCAACCGGCTAGCCAAACAACTGGAAAGAGATGGGCTCAGTGCCGCCGCCATCCATGGCAATAAAAGCCAGGGTGCCCGCACCCGTGCTCTGGCAGATTTCAAGAGTGGTGAGGTTCGCGTACTGGTCGCCACCGATATCGCCGCTCGCGGCCTGGACATTGACCAACTGCCCCATGTAGTAAATTTTGAACTCCCCAACGTGCCGGAAGACTACGTACATCGCATCGGTCGTACCGGTCGCGCCGGCAACGAGGGCGAGGCAGTTTCACTGGTATGTGTAGACGAACACAAACTGTTACGGGATATCGAACGACTGCTTAAGAGCGATATCCCCAAGGTTACGCTTGATGGTTATCAGCCAGATCCCAGCATCAAGGCAGAACCCATCAAAAATGGTAGGAGTGGCAACGGTCGCTCCCAGCCACAAAAAAATGCTCAAGGCCGTAACCACAACAAGCCACCAACCGTGAAGTCGCCAGACAGCCAACGCGCTTCTGCCAAACCTGCGCAAAAGAAGGTTAAACGAAAACCCAATGGTGCCACTTCCAAACAACAGGTCTGGAGCCTGCGCAAAGCTCTTGGTAGAGAACGTGCATCATTGTTAGGTGGTGGTAGTAGAGACTAGAGATAAGCATACGTCACCCCGCTGCCTGACAGCGGGGGATAGGTTAACAAACCTTTTATTCAGTATCAGAACCCTCTTGATCTTTGAGATCCTCAAACTTGGCAGCCATCGTAGGATTACGTCGAGTTAATTTCTTGACCGTAACATCCTGCGCCTTGTCGTTTGCGAGGCGAAGATTCCGATCTGTGCTAAGTAGAGCGTCTTTTGTCTTCTGCAGGTGATCGATCGATTTATCAATCTCATCAATCGCTGTCTGAAATTTCCTGGATGCAAGATCATAGTTCTTGGCAAATGCGGTTTTGAATTTATCCAGGTCGTTTTCAAAGTTGGTGACATCGATGTTTTGCGCCTTAACCAGCGCAAGCTCTGACTTGTATTCCAGCGAATTCATAGCCGCGTTGCGCAACAGCGTAATGATGGGGATAAAAAACTGTGGTCGCACCACGTACATCTTCGGGTAGCGGTGAAACACGTCAACGATTCCGGTGTTGTAGAGTTCGCTGTCGGGTTCGAGCAGTGATACCAACACTGCGTACTCGCAACCCTTCTCGTTACGATCCTTATCGAGTTCCTTTAGAAAGTCCTCGTTCTTTTTCTTGGTTGCCGTGGTATCGCTTTCGTTCTTCATCTCAAACATGATCGAAACGATCTCAGTACCAGCCTCATCCGAGTCGCGAAAGATGTAGTCGCCCTTGCTGCCGGTGCTCGCATCATTGTCCTTCTCGAAATAGGCGCGCGGAAAGGCTGTAGCCCGAATACGGTTGAACTCGGTCTCGCAGTGTTGTTCGAGGGTTTCGCCGACCATCTTGGTCGATAGACGGACTTTCATATCCTTAAGACGTTCAATCGCGTCGTCACGATCCTTGATCTGCGTTTCATATTTGTCTTTGAGCGACTTCTCGGCGAGCTGCTTTTCCAGCTCTACCTGCCTGAGGCTGTTCTTCAGTTCATCGCGCTCCTTCTCGACCGCATTGACAGCCTCAGTGATTGCGAGCTTCTGAGCAACTTCGTTGTTATCTAGCTTCGCTTTCAGATCCTGAATCTCAACATCTTTGGCCGCAGCGGTCTTCAGCATTTCGCTACTGACTTGTTCTCTGGCAAGCTCAACCGCGGTTCGCTTATCCTTCTCGGCCAGCTCGAGCCTCTCATGCAACTGCCGCTCGAACTCGCTGTCGCGCACCTGTTTCAGGATATCCGCATACCCTGCCTCATCGATCTTGAATGCCTTCCCACAGTGTGGGCAGATGATTTCATGCATATCTAATTCATCTCCTCATCGATGAAGATTCGTATTACCGTTCTCCATAGAACCCTCTATCTCGGGATTTTATAAACTGCCTGTCATTGTATACAATTTAATAAAATCATTCTGGTATGGAATTGAGAAAGATATGCGATACAAAACTATTGGAAATTCCAATCTAAAAGTAAGCCTTATCTGCCTGGGCAGCATGACCTGGGGTGAACAGAACACTGAGGATGAGGGACATGAGCAGATGGATTTTGCCCTGGCCGAAGGCGTTAATTTCATCGACACGGCAGAGCTGTATGCCATACCTGCCAGGGCAGAGACCTACGGCCGCACCGAAGAGATCATCGGCACCTGGCTCAAGGCCAGACGTAATCGGGACAAGGTGATCATCGCCAGCAAGATGGCCGGCCCCGGCAAGGGCTGGGTCGATCATATACGTAACGGAGAGAGCCGCTTTGACCGCAAGAACATAGAGATAGCACTGAACAACTCCCTGAAGAGACTGCAGACCAACTACATCGATCTGTATCAATTGCACTGGCCTGAGCGCAGCACCAACTGTTTCGGGAGACTGGGTTATACCTACAGTGACGACGAGTTCACCCCCATGGAGGAGACCCTGACCGTCCTGGCAGACTTTATCCGAGAAGGAAAGATACGGTATATCGGCCTATCCAACGAAACCCCATGGGGAGTGATGAGGTTCCTGCAGACAGCTGATAATCTGGGACTGCCCCGCGTGGTATCTATCCAAAACCCGTACAGCCTGCTCAACCGCAGCTTTGAGGTTGGGTTGGCTGAGATAGCCCATCGTGAACAGGTCGGTCTGCTGTCCTACTCGCCACTGGGATTTGGAGTGCTGTCAGGAAAATATCTGGATGGCGGTGGCGAACCCAAGGATCGTCTTACCAGATTCCCCGACTACGACAGATACAGCAACCCGGAGGCGATGGCCGCCACCCGGGAGTATGTCGCGCTGGCCCGTGAAATGGGTATGAGTCCGACCCAGATGGCCCTGGCCTATGTGAACAGCCGGCCCTTCCTGAGCAGCAATATCATCGGCGCCACCAGTATCGAACAGCTGGAGGAGAACATCGCCAGCATAGATCTGCAACTAGGCACTGATGTCCTGGAGCGGATTGAGGCCATCCACAAAAGATTCCCCATCCCCGCCCCATAAAAATGGGGGGCCAAAGCCCCCCGGCGTACAAACGGAAACAGAGGTCTACTTAAAGACAGAATTCAGATCTGCATCTGTCATGGTCCCTACACTATACTCGGCCTCACCCTTGGCCTTCATATAATCCAGGTATGAAGCAAGGAGAAGTGCGGAATCGATCGATAGGTTATAACCGATTATGTTACCTCCGCCCTTTTGTTGGATTTTGGCAGCAGTGGAACCGTCTTCATATAGCATGAACAGCACCTTGGTCGGGGTGTCTGATTTATCATCGTCGCACATATCCTCCGGGAAACAACTGGCCACCTTCTGATGCAGCTGGCGCAGCCCCTTCTTCTTTGCCACATCGCTCCATTCATGGCTCTTCTGAATACCGTAGACGACCTGAGCAATATCTGCACTGTTAATGGAGATGGTGCTGCTGGAGTTGTTAGATTCGCTGACATGCTGAACAAAGTTAAAGTCATAAACAACACCTTTGCCCGTTGCCCGTGGCGCAACCTCCAGTTCTCCGACCTGTCCCGATCCCGGGGTAAAAAACGGGATCAAAGGATAGATCCCGGCAACCTTTCTCCCTGAAAGTGAAACCGGCAATGTTGTGGTCCCCGTCGTTGCACTGGCGCTGGACTCAGAGACAGACTGTCCTCTAAAGGCCTCTATGGCTGCGATCCGATCCTTTACCGCACTTACCTTATCCTGATGGAAACTGCCACTGCCCCCCTGCGTGTTCTCTACCCGCAGTACCTCATTCAGGAGTGCAAGCTGGTCATCCGCGATCTTGAGCCTCTTCTGCACCGCCTCGGAATCCTCCACGGTATTGGAGGCCACATCATCTGACACATCCCCCGCCTCATCCTGAGGGGTACTGTTTACCGGCTCTTCAGTAACCGTGAATTGCTGCGCTTCTTCCGGACTCAGCAACATGCGCATCAGCTCATTCGCACCCGCGTAGCTGGTCAACAGGGCGGTATTGCCTGAACTTGTCGCATAATTCTCGAACGCACCCTGGGTACCAGGCCCCCAGGCGCCGTCTATGTATGAGTAATAGAAGCCCTTCTCCTGTAGGCGCGCCTGCAGCTGGCGGCGGATAAATCTGCTCTGGGCCCTGAACACCTGCTCCATCGGTGACATATATCTGGGGGCCCTATATCGAGGCGCACTATAAGTGGGACGACTGGTGTATTTACCAACCGCATACCCACCGATAAAACCCAATACCGCAGCACGGGTAGTCTTACCGGAATAGGCCGGAGTCGAGAAGGCAAGGGCCAATACGCATAAAAAAGTTATCCACCTGTTCATTTTTCCTACCTCTGTGGTTTTAGTGGTTTCACTGTCCATGGGAAGCTTATTCTTGAGATAATATAATCCATTACCTGTGGTTTGGTAACACTTCCAATAACTCTATCTTTTTAATGATGGCACGTATATTCTGAATTGCAAAAAATAGGGGGGAACATGCAGGTTCCCTATTTACAGTGTAACGATGATGAAATATTCATGCCCCATCGCCTAGCAGCATACGCATTAGCTCATTTGCCCCGGCATAGCTTGTCAACAAATGGATATTACCGGTGCTGGAGGCATAATCTTCCAGGGCGCTTTGGGTTGCCGGGCCCCAAACCCCATCTATATAGGAGTAATAGAACCCCATCTGCTGTAATTTCGATTGGAGTTGGCGGCGGACAAAACTGCTTTGGCCCCAAAACGCCTGTTGGACAGGAGTCTGATAAACCGGGGCAGAATAGGCTGGTGCCGAATAATACGGAGCAGAATAGACCACTGTACGCGGGGGAGATGGTCTGCTTACCATGTTTCCAATAGCAAACCCTCCGAGAAAGCCTAGTGCAGCAGCAGTGCCTCTATGATGGCTATGATGGTGGCTATGGTGATGGTGCCAGGCATAGACCGGGGATGACCCGACAAGGGCCAAAACACATACAACTGTAATCAACCTGTTCATTTTCCTACCTCCGTGGCTTGGATAGCTGGATGCTTCATGTTGAAGAATATAATCCTCGAGCTGAACTCAACCTGAACATGTCGATATTTCCAATATCTCCTATATCACTGCACCTATATTCTAGATTACAAAAAAACAGGGAGCCCGCAGGCTCCCTGGTTATCCAGCTATGAGCAGGAGAAGCTTAGGCCTCTTCCTCCTGTACCGCCTTCATGCTAAGGCGTACCCGGCCCTGCTTATCCACCTCCAGGACCTTGACCCTGACCACATCGCCCTCAGCAAGCTTATCGCTCACCTTCTCGACCCGCTCTTCGCAGATCTGGGAGATGTGTACCAGACCGTCCTTTCCGGGCAGTATGGTTACGAAGGCGCCGAAATCCATCAGGCGTGCAACCTTACCCTCATAGATACGGCCAACCTCGACCTCGGCAGTGATCAGTTCGATACGCTTCTTGGCATCTTCACCAGCGGCCTTGTCTACGGAGAAGATCTTGACCACACCATCGTCTGTTACATCCACGGTGGCGCCGGTCTCTTCGGTGATGGAGCGGATGGTTACACCGCCCTTACCGATCACGTCACGGATCTTATCCGGGTCGATCTTGATGGTGATGATGCGCGGGGCATGCTCTGACATCTCTTGACGATGGCTGTCTATTACCTGGTTCATCTCACCCAGAATATACAGACGACCCTCTTTGGCCTGTTCCAGTGCGATCTCCATGATCTGCTTGGTGATACCGTTGATCTTGATATCCATCTGCAGGGCATTGACTCCGTTGGCGGTACCGGCCACCTTGAAGTCCATGTCGCCCAGGTGATCCTCGTCACCCAGGATATCGGTCAGGACCGCGAACTTATCTTCATCCTTGATCAGGCCCATGGCCACACCGGCAACCGGACCCTTGAGAGGAACGCCTGCATCCATAAGGGCCAGGCTGGTACCGCATACCGACGCCATGGAACTGGAGCCGTTGGACTCGGTGATCTCAGAGACCACGCGGATGGAGTACGGGAACTCTTCCATGCTGGGCATGGAGGCCAGAACACCGCGCTTGGCCAGACGGCCATGGCCGATCTCACGACGCTTGGGTGAACCCACGCGTCCGGTCTCACCCACACAGAACGGTGGGAAGTTGTAGTGCAACATGAATGGTTCGCGGTAGGAGCCACCCAGTGCATCGATGATCTGGGAATCACGCTCGGTACCCAAGGTGGTCACCACCAGGGCCTGGGTCTCACCACGGGTGAACAGGGCTGAACCGTGGGTACGCGGCAGAACACCGGTACGTACGGTGATGGGACGAACGGTCCTGGTATCACGACCATCGATACGCGGCTCTCCTGCCAGGATGCGTCCACGCACGATCTTCTTCTTCAGGCCTCCGATCGCACCCTTTACCTCGCCCTCGCTCCACCTTGGCTCATCACCTGCGCACAGTTTCTCAACCACTTCGGCGGTTACGGCGTCCACACGATTGTAGCGATCCATCTTGTCAGCGATGGAGTATGCCTGGGTAAGACCGTCGGTAGCGGCAGCGGCTACTGCATCTGCCAGTTCGGTATCCTCGGCCGGAGGGGTAAACTCTACCTGGGCCTTGCCGACCTCTGCCGCCAACTCCCTGATGGCCTGGATGGCGACCTGCATCTGCTCATGGCCGAACATGACCGCGCCGAGCATCACCTCTTCCGACAGCTCATTGGCCTCGGACTCAACCATTAGCACGGCCTCTTCCGTACCTGCAACCACCAGATCCAGATCGCTGCTGTCGTTCAGGCCGGTCTGATCCTGATTCAGGAGATACTGACCGTCCTTGTAACCGACGCGGGCCGCACCGATCGGACCCTGAAACGGCAGACCGGATATGGCCAGGGCTGCAGAGGTCCCGATCAGGGCCGGGATCTCCGGGTCCACGGCAGGATTGAGGGACATGACGGTACAGATGATCTGCACCTCGTTGGTGTATCCCTTGGGAAACAGTGGGCGGATGGGACGATCGATCAGACGGCAGGTGAGGGTCTCCTTCTCGCTTGGCCTGCCCTCACGACGAAAAAAACCGCCGGGGATTACGCCGGCGGAATAGGTCTTCTCTTGATAGTCCACGGTCAGAGGGAAGAAATCGCGCCCCTCTACACTATCCTTTGTCCCGACAACTGTGCACTGCACCACGGTGTCGGACATATTGATCATGATGGCGCCATCGGCCTGACGGGCTATCTCGCCGGTCTCCAGTACGACCTTGTGGTCACCATATTGGAACTCTTTGGTTATCAAACTCACTTTAATATCCTCGTATTCTTTATGCGATGAGCGACTTAACGGCGCAGACCAAGACTGGAGATGAGTGAACGATAACGCTCCACATCCTTACCCTTCAGGTAGTCCAGAAGCTTGCGGCGTGAATTTACCATCCGCACCAGACCCTGACGGGAGTGGTGATCATGCTTGTGTTCTGCGAAATGCTCAGTGAGCTTTTTGATATTGGCGGTCAACAGGGCCACCTGTACTTCAGGGGATCCGGTATCGCCCTTGGAACGAGCATACTGCTCAACAATCGCCTTCTTCTCTTCCGCGTTCATTGCCATTGTGATTTCTCCTCATTGAAATATATAAATGGGTGGGACCATCCCACCGAATATCCGCACACCGACAATGGGTTCAGGGTACGGACACCTGACCTCCCGGGGGGAAGTCGTTACAAAGATGCCTGATCAGCCGGCAAAGCCGTTCAGGATCCGCCTACTACTACAAAAATAAGCCGTGCATTATGCTAGGTTTATCCAAGCCAAGCAAATTATTTTGTAAAAATAATCGCTTACATCATACGGCGTGGCGCCACCCTGCCGTCATCCAGGATCTCGCCAGCACCCATGAATGATCCATTGGAGTCGTAGATCCTCACCATGCCATCGGTGGGCGCATTCGGCACCAATACCGGCTGTCCCTGCTTCAGATAGAAGGTGCCGTCCGGGGTGAGTTTCACCTCCGGCCAGCCATACAGGGCGCTGTCTATAGGCAGTAATAGACCATCCAGGGCCGAAAGGCCATCCTCCGCCAAGCGTTTAATCTGCTCCATGGTCACCAGGTTATCATCCCCGTAAGGCCCAACCCCGGTGCGCCGCAAGGCCGTCACGTGGGCGCCACAACCCAGTTTATTGCCGATGTCCTCGGCCAGGGTGCGAATATAGGTACCCTTGGAACAGTGCACGTCCAACTCGAACTCAGGCTCAGAATAGCCGTGCAGGGAGATACTGTGAATGGTCACCTGACGCGGTTCCCGCTCCACCTCGATACCATCACGGGCCAGTTTATACAGCCGTTCACCTTTGTGCTTCAGGGCAGAGTACATGGGAGGTATCTGTTCGATCTCACCTTCGAACCCGGCTATCACCTTTTGGATATTGGACTCGGTAATACCCTCCACCGGCCTGGTCTGCAACACCTCGCCCTCCGCATCGGCGGTGCTGGTGGTAACCCCCAGCTTGACCCGCACCTGATAACGCTTGTCAGCATCCAACAGGAAGGCAGATACCTTGGTGGCGGCACCGAAGCAGATCGGCAACAGTCCGTCTGCCAGTGGATCCAGACTGCCGGTATGACCGGCCTTCTGCGCCTTGAAGATATGCTTCACATCCTGCAAGGCCCTGTTGGAGGTAATGCCCAACGGCTTGTCCAGCAATAGTATGCCGCGCACATTGCGTCCGCTTTTACGACGTCTACCCATTATTACTGCCTAATCATTATCATCGGATTTCTTTTTGTCATTCGCCACCGCACTATCAATCAACGCCGAGAGATGGGCGCCTTTCTCTATTGATTCATCATAGACAAAGTGGAGTTGCGGCAGGGTTCGGATATTCAGGCGATGACCCAACTCGTGCCTGAAGAATGGGGCGGTCTCTTTCAGGACCCTGGTGGTCTCCGCCACATCCATATCACCTCCGATAAAGGTGAAATAGACCTTGGCATGGGAAAAGTCGCGCACCACCTTCACTGCCTGGATGGTAATCATACCCAGGCGCGGATCGTTCAGTTCGTCCCGCACCAGTTGGGCAAGCTCGCGCTGAATCTGGGAACCAACCCGGTCGGTTCTGCTGAATTCTCTGGCCATCGAATTGTGCGGTCCGGTCAGATCTCGCGCGCAACTTCGGTACGCTCGAACACCTCGATATGATCACCATCCTTGATGTCGTTGTAGTTCTTAACACCGATACCGCATTCGGTTCCGGCCTTGACCTCATTGACATCATCCTTGTGCCTGCGCAGAGACTCCAATTCACCCTCGTAGATGACCACGTTATCACGCAGCACGCGAATCGGATTGTTACGCTTGACCACTCCGTCAATTACCATGCAACCAGCGATCGCGCCAAACTTGGAGGAACGGAACACCTCTCTGACCTCGGCCAGACCGATGATCTCCTCACGGATCTCGGGGGTAAGCAGGCCGGAGATGGCCTTCTTAACATCATCCATGATCTCGTAGATGATGCCGTAGTAGCGGATATCCACGCCCTTGTCTTCCGCCGCGCGACGGGCCGTGGCATCGGCACGCACATTGAATCCGATGATGAAGGCGCCTGAAGTGAGTGCCAGGTTTACATCGGACTCGTTGATTCCGCCCACACCGGCGGCAACGATCTTGACCTTGACGTTATCGGCCTCGATCTTGAGCAGAGACTCTTTCAAGGCCTCCACACTACCCTGCACATCGGCCTTGACGATCAGGTTGACATAGTTGGTCTCGCCTTCGGTCATTTGGGAGAAGAACTCATCCATCTTGGCGGCCTTCTGATCCGCCATGCGGGTATCGCGGTTCTTCTCTTTACGCATATCGGACAGTTCGCGCGCCTGACGTTCGCTCTTCACCACCAGTACGTCATCACCGGCGTTGGGAACACCGGAAAGACCCAGCACCTCAACCGGCATGGAAGGTCCGGCCGATTTGATGTTCTGACGATTCTCATCCAGCAGCGCACGCACGCGTCCGAACTCCTGACCACTAACCAGGATATCACCGGCGTTCAGGGTGCCGGTCTGGACCAGCACCGTGGCCACAGGACCGCGTCCCTTGTCCAGACTGGATTCAACGATAATACCCCGTGCCGGTGCATCCGCCACCGCCTTAAGTTCCAGTACCTCGGCCTGCAGCAGGATGGCATCCAGCAGTTCATCAATGCCCTGTCCGGTCTTGGCCGACACCTGTACGAACATGGTATCGCCGCCCCAATCTTCCGGGACTATCTCGTGTTGGGTCAGCTCCTGAGTGACCTTGTCCGGCTGCGCCTCCGGCTTGTCCATCTTATTTATGGCTATGATGATAGGCACCTCAGCAGCCTTGGCGTGCTGTATGGCCTCCACCGTCTGCGGCTTTACACCGTCATCGGCTGCAACCACCAGGACCACAATGTCCGTCACCTTGGCCCCACGGGCACGCATGGCGGAGAACGCGGCATGTCCCGGCGTATCCAGGAAGGAGATCATCCCCTTGTCGGTCTCTACGTGATAGGCGCCGATATGCTGGGTAATGCCTCCGGCCTCGCCCGCCGCCACCCTGGTGGCGCGGATATGGTCCAGCAGTGAGGTCTTGCCGTGGTCTACGTGTCCCATGATGGTCACCACCGGGGCACGGGAAACCTCTTCGCCATTCACCTCATCATCCAGTGAACTGATGACCTCGGCCTCGATATCCTCATGCTTCTGCATGACGGGATTGTGGCCCATCTCTTCCACTACCAGGGTTGAGGTATCGCGATCCAGCGGCTGGTTGATGGTCACCATCATGCCCATCTTCATCAGTTCCTTGATAACCTCGGCCGCCTTTACAGACATCCTCTGTGCCAGTTCGGCAACCGTAATGGTCTCAGGTATCTCTACGTCATGCACCACAGGCGCGGTAGGCTTCACAAAACCGTGCTGCGTCTCCTGTTGTACCTGTACCGGACGCTTTTTCTGGCCCTTGCCTTTGCGGCGCCCGCTCATGTCTTTCGCCACATGCAGCTCTTCACGACCATGACGTGTGGACTTGTGGTCTTTATGCCGTCCGCGCGGCTCATCCTTGCGGTGCGCAGACTTCTTGCCGCTCTTCTCTTCAGCTACGCGTTGGGCCTCAGCCTCAATCGCCTTCTTTTTCGCCTCTTCCATGGCCTCCTCTTTGCTGACCGCCTTTTCCTCCGGGGCCTTTGTCTCTTTGTCTGTTTCCTTGGCGACTACAGGCCTTTCTGTCTTCTCTTTTTCCTCTTGCGCCGCCTTCTCCGCTCTCTCCTTCTCAGCGCGCTCCGCTTCCCTGATCTTCTCCTCTTCGGCCTGCTGTTTCTCTTTTAACTCACTCTCGCGCCGGGCCTGTTCCGCCTTGCGTCTGGCCTCATCCTCTTCGGCAATCTTCTTCTTTAGTTCGTCCTGCTCGGCCAGCGCCTTCCGTGCTGCCTCCGCCTCTCTCAGTCTCTTTTCTTTATCTGTTTCCGACTCCACCTTGGAGATAACCCGTTTCCGGCGCACCTCCACGCTTACGGTTTTTCCACCGCGCGCCGTCCCCCTGACAGGGGTCCGTCCGGCAGATGCCGGTTGGCGTAACTCACTGACGCTTCTGCGCTTCAGTGTGATCTTGCGGCCTGATCCACTACCGTCTGTATCTTTCTTTCCATGGCTTTCACGTAGATGAGACAACAGCTGGGCCTTCTCGGTCTCAGTCACCGTGTCCTCACCATCCTTCTTCTTAACTCCAGCCTTCTCCAGCTGTGCCAGCAGAGTTTCAACCGGAATACCAACATCTCCGGCCAGTTGTTTTACTTTTACTTCGCTCATGCTAGGGCCTCCTAAACAGCCTTAGTCTTCCTCATCCGCAAACCATGGAGCACGTGCAGTCATAATAAGCTGCGCAGCTCGCTCTTCGTCCATATCATCAATCACCATCAATTCGTCCACTGATTGCTCTGCCAGGTCTTCCATACTGATCACGCCGATCTGCGCTAGTTCATAGGCCAGCTGGCGATCCATTCCATCCATATTCAGCAGATCATCCTGCGGCTCCGCATCAGAGAGCTTCTCCTCTTTGGCGATGGCCAGGGTAAGCAACACATCCTTGGCCCTCTCTCTCAGTTCATCAACGATATCCTGATCAAACTCTTCGATGGCCAGCATCTCTTCTATGTCGATGTAGGCAATCTCTTCCAGGGTGGAGAATCCCTCCTGCACCAATATGATTGCCACCTCTTCATCCACGTCCAGCCAACCCATGAATTTGTCGACCAGTTCGCGGGCCTCGGCCTCGCTCTTCTCCGCAGCCTCGGCCTCGTTCATGACATTGAGTTCCCAGCCGGTCAACTCACTGGCCAGACGCACGTTCTGCCCGCCGCGACCGATGGCCTGGGAGAGGTTCTCCTCCTCTACCGCAACCGTCATGCTACCCTTCTCCTCATCCACCACGATGGAGAATACATCCGCCGGCGACATGGCGTTGATCACGAACTGGGCGGGAGTCTCATCCCACAGGATGATATCCACACGCTCACCATTCAACTCATTGGATACGGCCTGCACCCTGGACCCACGCATACCGACACATGCTCCAACAGGATCGATGCGCTTATCATGGGCCTTGACCGCTATCTTGGCACGCAGACCGGGATCACGGGCGGCGCCCACTATCTCGATCAGACCATCGCTGACCTCCGGGACCTCAAGCTTAAACAGTTCGATCAACAGTTCCGGACAGGTACGGCTTACGAAAAGCTGTGGACCGCGATTTTCCGGACGTATATCGAATAGGTATCCGCGCACCCGGTCACCGTTACGTACCGACTCCCTGGGGATCATCTCTTCTCTGGGGATGATGGCCTCGGCATTGGCGCCAAGGTCCAGGGTGACGTTTCCACGCTCAACCTTTTTGACCACGCCGGTCACCAGCTCGCCGATGCGATCCTGATAGGCGTCAACCACCTTGGCCCGTTCAGCCTCACGCACCTTCTGTACGATCACCTGTTTGGCGGTCTGGGCTGCAATACGGCCAAAGGCGATGGATTCCATCGGTTCTTCCACATATTCGCCCACCTGGATATCTGGGTTATCCTTCTTGGCATCCTCCAGCATGATCTGGGTCTTTTCATCAAAGCCATCCTCATCCGGCTCTTCAATCACAACCCAGCGACGGAAACTGGTGTAGTCTCCGGTATCACGATCGATCTCAACCCGAACGTCTATATCTCCACCGTTTTTCTTGCGGGTGGCAGACGCCAAGGCGGCCTCGATAGCATCGAAGATAATATCTTTTTCTACATCCTTCTCGTTGGAAACCACATCAACGACAAGCAAAATCTCTTTATTCATCAGTCAATTCCCAAATCAGAAATCCGGTACCAGCCGCGCCTTATCTATCTGATCCAACGGCAGGTATTCCATCTCACCATCCATCTCCAGCACTACATTTTCGTCCTGGACGCCCTTTAAAATACCTTCAAAATTGCGTCTCCCATGCAACTTGGTCCGCAACTTGATACGCACCTTATTGCCGGCAAAACGCTCAAAATGTTCCCTTACAAACAGCGGTCTATCCATACCTGGAGAAGAGACCTCCAACTGATAGGCCTCTTGCAGCGGGTCCTCCACATCCAGCATCGCGCTAAGCTGACGACTAACCGCAACACAGTCGTCCAATATGATGCCGCTCTCCTTATCTATATATACCCGCAACAATCCGGAATCGCCGCCACTGCGGTACTCGATCCCGACCAACTCATACCCCATCGGCTCTACAACCTGCCCGATGAGCTGGCTCAATCTATCTGGCGTGCTTCGCATATTGTGTATTACTCAACACTCTGTGGTGCCCACCACAACGAAAAAATGGGCCAAAGGCCCACTTCTTCTTAAAAACCATAATAACCGGTATGGTATTATACCGCCTATTGGCTCACACCAAAATCCGGTCTCCAAAAAAAACCCCGAATTCGGGGTTCTTCAAAACTCTATATTGGCAGCAAATCCCAAATATAAGCTCCATCTACAGCTGCTCTTCCTCAAGTGGCGTGAATAATACTCTATTTAATTGTTTTTTCCAAGATTCCTGACAAATTTACTTAAATATCCATATTTTGCCACTAGCTCATTTACCCTTCTTCAGCTGAGACAGGTTAAATGCCAGCATTTTTATATTGTTGGATTTATCCATCTCCTCAATGACGCACTTTCTCCCTCCCTGCTTTAACTTGCCGGGACACCCGGCGACACTTGCCAATAATTCAACATTGGGCGTCATATTTGATTTTTGATACGGATAGGAAAATTCCAAAAACCCTGCGATTGACACCTCCTGTTGAAACCCCAACCCTTGTTCAAGCCCCTGGTAGGGGACCTTCTGACCGGCCAGATAGAATATTGCCGGTAGATAACCTTTACTGCCGGCCAGTTTCAGCCGGGTTGCGAGACTGATTGAACCGGGCATATCTTTACCATTGTTCTTTATGGTTATCCTGACCGGTAACCTCATCTTCCCCTTAGCGGATATTTTTCCAGGATCTCCTATCTCTATATCTTTGATCAGCAAATCTGTACGACGAGGCGGCCGCCTTTCAGACCTGCCGGATATGGATGGCAAACCTGGAATGCCGGCAGAACCGCGCATCAGACCGGGAACCGGCTCACCCACGCTTCCGCTTCCGGGTCGCTCATCTGGTACGACCTTTATTAAATCCCTAATCATGCCTCCACTGGGATTGGTAAAAACCAGGTCCTGTTCCCCTGTCTCCAGATTGCCCTGCGCGATCCATGTGGCCAGCGGACCATGAAAATAGAAGACATTCTCGTTTTCAAAGACAAAATCCATTATGGAAGACCTGCTGGACTCAAAGACCTGCTCCGGTACACCGGTTACTGCGGAAAGACCAGCGCCACTCACCCTAAATATCGCCGCTGGAACATGGTTGCCGCTACTTATGTACAAGTTGTTATCGTCATCAAAACTGAAGTCGCCTGACCAGTGGGATGACAGGCGTCCTTCACAGGAGGCAACTCCTATCGGCGCAGACGCGAGATCATAATAGAGCGTCTTACCACCGGTACCATCGGCATTAATGTAATAGATGCGCTTGGTGTCACAGGCACCGCAGGCGTTACTGACATACAGGCGGTGATTACCACTGCCATCGACATCCCTTACCTCCAAATCCTGGAAGTGGACACTCCCAACTTCGCTCCCTCCCACATAACAGACCATATATTCACCATCCAGCCACCTGTCATAGGTATATTCTTCTTCGTAAACAGTGGTCCAAACGAACGTCTCTGGAACCAGAACATGTCCGTCAAGACGCGAAATTCGTTGCACAAAACGACACTGACCATCCACATCATCTTCCGCTGGCCAATGCAACTCTGTAGTTACAGCATAATATGTGCCGTCGCTGGCCACGGCACGAATGACAGGCAAATGGGCCGACTCAACAATGTCCGATTCGGTGTTACAAACCGCTGTAAAGTAGTTGTAGTGGGGATAATCGTGGGTAGTACATGCGATTCTGGCGGCGTATGCACCGTTTACCCAGGCCAGACCAAGAATAATCAGGAGTAATGCGTTTTTCTTCACGACCAAGCTCCTTTTGTGGCAATTAGGCTACTACCTTGATTACTTGCTAATGCAATAATCGATTTCTGGTTATGTTCAGATTACCTTTCTTCCTACACGCTTAGCTGCATGCTATATTATCAACCTTTCATTCTGCATGGAATAATTATGCCGTATGCGTATGGCAGCGGTATATGATTGATATCACACTACGGTAAATCCAGTTCATATGTGCTAAGGACCTATTGAACAATATTGCGTATCAGTTTTTGGTGACAACGGAGAATATATAAACAGACTTTCTTCACTAAATAGAGGCAGGAATCACAAACAGCGGAGGTTCACGTCATGGCTATATTTTCCAGAAAGTATTTGTTTGCCGTATCCATTATTACCCTTAACGCCGTATTTCGCGCTACGCCATCTTTCGCCCATTCGGGTGATGTCCTCTCTGCCTGGTCGATAACCACCCCAACCATCGATGGCACCATATCGTCTGGAGAGTGGGTGGATGCTGCAGTAGCCAATTTCACACTGAGTTACTGCACAGAATCCCACGACGTCACACTCTACGTCAAAAACGATGACACCTACCTCTATCTTGCAGCCGTAGTGCGTGATGAAGAGTATTCCAACCTGGCCGAGATGTACCATGACTTTGCCAACTTCTATTTCGATAACAACAACAACGGAGCCACCGATGTTGGTGAGGACGGACTCGCTATCCGCTTTGACAATACCGTTTTCAGAGACACCTACAATCCGAACGGCGTGAACGGCTGGTCCTACAGTGACGATACCGACGGCGGGAGCAATGACCTGCTGGGCGCCGTCACTCACACCAATCCCGTCCCGGATGGTGTGGGCGACTATACATTTGAATATCGTCACCCCCTGAACTCAGCGGATAACGCCCATGATTTCAGCTTGAACCCTGGTGACACGGTAGGCTTCAGATTTTCTTTTCCAGACGGCGAGGCACCCTGTCAGCCAGTCGGCTACCATTGGCCATCCTCGTCTCCCACGGGATATGCCGATATCGTTATCGCCTCCGAGCCATATCTGAAGGTGTTGTTCGTACCCCTGAACTGGACCAACACACAGGAGGCCTTCAACAACCAGGCCGACACCCAGATCGGGTTCTTCATAGACGCCATCCCACTTAGCGCCTGCCCAGAAAGGATTGCTATTGGAAAACTTGATGTGGCAACGGAGAATTTCGACACCTTTACCTGCTCAGAAGGCAGTTGCGGTGTCGGCACCATCCAGCCATTTGTCATGTCGCTGGGGATAGATGCCTGGGACTACGATATCATCGTCGGACTCAACGAAGGTTCCCCCTGCCCCCCCACTGCGGGCTGCAGCAACGGGACCGACACCATCTGGGTCAAGACCACCAACGACTCGGTGGCGGCCCATGAGATCGGCCACATATACGGACTGGAGGACGAATACTGCAGCAACGCGGCCGGATCGACAGATTGCAGGTGCAACGATGGAGACCAGGGCGGTTGCGGAGATACCGGGGGTGACGGGGACAGCACTGGCGACATCAACTTCCTGCATACTGAGAGCTCACCCCATTCCTGTGATTGCCCGCCGGATGGCGCCAACGACTCCAGCGGGGCACCATGTTGCAATACCGCCTTTTGGAGCAGTTGCACCGACGTCAATTACGGCATCTGCTGCCGGGGGAACTATAACAGCACGGGTGGCGTGGCCATCATGTCTTACGCCAATGCCGAGACCAGGTTCCCCGGCCCACGCGCCTTTGACCAGCACAGCATAGATCACCTGGCCGGGATCGCCGATCTCAATTGCCACTCCCCGGAGAAACCCATATCCAAACCCATCGTGGATATAAATCTCTCGATCTATCGGGATGGCAAGGTCAAAGAAGATGGCATCTTCCTCGCCACGGGAAGACCGACGAAACATGGTCTGCAAGGCAAGGAGTATTCGATCACCGTATCCGACAAGAACGGAAAGGCCCTGTGGACCCGCTCTTTCAACGTCTATTTCGATTACAACGGCCCGGTTTACGAGGGGAAAGACTACGCGAAGATCAAATATTCAAAGGTCCCTGTCCACTTCAAGATCCCCTACACCGAAGCGACACGACAACTGACACTACGCAAAGGGGAAAAAACACTCTACTCCCGGGCCTTGAGTTTCTGTAATCGCAACAAGCGTTGCGACAAGGCGGAAAACCACCTGAGCTGCCCGCAGGACTGCCCGCCCAACAAAAAGGACGGGGTATGCCTGAAGCGTCCTGACGGCATCTGTGACCCGGATTGCCGTATGGGCGTGGACCCGGACTGCAGGGGCAAATGCGGCAACCGTATATGCAATGCCAGAGAGAACCACGGCAACTGCCCCAAGGACTGTCCATCTGGAGGCAGAGACGGGTACTGCGACAGAAAGAAGGACGGGAGATGTGATCCCGACTGCAAACAGGCAGCGGACCCGGATTGTCGTCTCCCTGGCTGCGGTGACAAGAGATGCAATTCATCCCCCAATATCTCAGACCTCTACACAGGTGAAAACTACCGTAGCTGTAGGCGTGATTGCCCATCCGGTGGAAAAGACAACTATTGCGACAGGGTCAAAGATGGTCGCTGTGATCCGGATTGCAAAAAAGGAGAAGATCCTGACTGTCTTAAGCAGAGGTGATGCAGGCGTAATAGCGATCCGTACCGGTCAGCTATCGAGGATGGCCAGCGCGCCACGGTAGATGGGCTCGTCTATAAACCCGTACCGTTCGTGGACAAAGCCGGTGTTGCCCCGGGCGGCCTCCTGCTCGAAGCAGCGCACGATGGTCCGGGCCCGCTCCATCTCTTCCGGGTCAGGCGCAAAGACGCGGTTGACCACCTCCACCTGTCCGGGAGATATACACCCCTTGGATGCAAAACCCATGCGCTTCTCCAGGTGACACCAGCGCTCAAAGGTCTCCAGATCCATATGCTCCTGAAACACGAAGGAGAACGGGTGCAGGCCGGCGATCCGTGCATCCAGCAGAAAACGGGAGAGCAGATGCTGGGCCGTAGGGTTGTCAGGGGCTATCACCGACTGTGGTATCCCCAGATCGGCACAGAGATCAAGTATCCCCAGATAGACCGTATCCACCCGCTCCTCCACCCTGAGACAGGAAAGATCTTTTAGCGCGGCACCGGTCTCGATGGAGAGATGGATGCGAATGGCGGGATCCACCAGTCCGCACACCCTCTCCACCTCCTGCACGCCCCTGATCTTGGGGATACGGATGGCGTCCGGCAGTACTCGGTTGATATATTCTATGTCCTCTTCACCACCCCCACCCAGGGGATTCACCCGTACCACCAGCTCCGGCCTCACCTCCCGTGCTGCCGCCACGAACAGGGCGGCCAGGGCGCGGGCCCTGGGCTTCTCCTCCGGCGCCACCCCGTCCTCAAGGTTGATGATGGCCACATCCGCCGCCAGCCCATCCAGTTTATTCAGATGCCTTACCCGGTGGGCGGAGACCATCAAGGCGCTGCGGCGCGGCCCTGCAGTTTTGGACCGAGGTAAAATGGAATCAGGTAGCTGTTCTTCCAGCTCTTCTATGCCTGCCTGCTCCAGCCGGGTGATGTCTTGGAAAATCATGATGTATGTTTATTTAGTAAAAAGGGGACACATTTAAATGTGTCCCCAGCAGAGTTAAAGGGTAGACATTTAGATGTGTACCCGGCAGTGTATCCGACGTATTAGTCAGGTGACACATCTAAATGTGTCCCCGCAGAGTCCTTCAACTCTTCCAGCCACGCCTTCTGGCAACTGTGCCGGTGCCGCTGTTCCAGGATGGCGCGTATCTTCTGCTCGACCTTGGCAAATGGCGTACGCTTTCCCGGTTTGATCTTTTCACACAGCAGGAGATGAAACCCCAATTCCGATTCTATAACCGGGCTGATCTCACCCTCCTCCATATTGAACAGCATCGTATCCAGTTCCGGATAGAGCTGTCCGGACTTCAGCTCACCCAACTTGCCACCATCCATGGCGGTGGGACACTCTGAATACTGCTGGGCGAACTGGGGAAAACGGTTGGCGCGCCCACCCAGCTTCTCCGCCGCCTGTTCAATCCTGGCCAGGGCCGCCTCCCTGGTATTCTCCGGAAAATCCGGGTTCACCGTGATCAGGATATGCCTGGCGACCCGCAGTTCCGGTTGCTCGAAACGCTCATGGTGCATCTCATAGAAGAGACGCACATCGGTATCGCTCACCGATGTACTTTCAGACACGACACGCTGCATCACGGCATCGAACATCAGCTCACGGTAGAGGGAGTGGCGTAACGCAGCCTCATCCAGGCCATTGGCCTCCAGATCCTCAATAAACTCTTCGCGGCTGGCGTAGCGCTGCTCGATACTGGCCACAGAGTTTCTCAACCACTCCTCCGGTATCACCAGCCCATCGGCCTCCGGCGCCGAGATCACCAATGATTCCAGTTCATAACTCTTGGTTGCCATGGCATAGACCTGGCTGTACTCCTCAGCGTCGAGTTGTGTCAGATTCTTACCGAAGACGTTCAGGGCATTGCGCAACAGGTGATAACTGAATTCAGTGGATGGCTCTGGCATCTTCTCGGCCAAGTTCATCTCCCCTCTCCGTCTTCGGAATAGAAAAATTCCAGTGAACCTTCAGGTATCTGGAAGGTACGACCGGCAAAACGCACATGATAGAGGGGGCCGCCCTCATGTTCGCGCATCACCTTCTCGATCTCTCCGGCGTCTCCCGGCTCGGCTATCACCTCGCCGCAGAACGCCAACTGTATCTTCGGCGTCACCTTGTCCCGGAACTCAAATCTGGTGGGAGTCCATGGTGCGCTCGCCAGCTGTATCTCCTGCTCGCGGCAACCCACCAGACAGCCGCTTTCGAGAAAATCCACCGAGTAGATAACCTGATCCTGCAGAAAAGTACCCACATCCTTCACATAGCCGACGCTGCCCTGGGACACCAACAACTCACCCCTGGCCTTGCCGGGAAAGGTTCCGTCGTTGCGGATGGTCCTGGTTACCCGTACCTCGGTGCCATACTCATATCTCACTTGGTAACCCCATGGTCAGATCACTCAACGGCACCGCCGCCTGCCCCGGTCCCATTCTACGAAACACCCTGAACACCTTCTCGGTACGCGCATCAGAATTCACAAAATCCTGGTAGGCCTTTTCCAACCACTCGGCATAAAACGCACGCAAGGCCGTCTCTTCTTTGGGTAGATCATCCTTGGTCATCTCCAGATAGTCATGGAAACGTTGCAAGATGTGCAGCCGGTTCACCTGCACCACGCTGGGTTCATACGGCACCTGGAAATAGTCCAGGAACTCTTCGGCGCTGCACAACTCTTCCATATCCATTTCGATCTCTTCTGTCATCACATCTGCTCCCGCTTCATTGCCAAACACTTCCCGGACTGTTCGAGTGCACCTCGAGATAATACTGAAGCAGCAGGAACTTATCCGGTGACTGTTTCCTTGCCCCGCTAAAACGCCTGATCCTTTGCAGGATCTGTTCGGACTCTCCGGGCAACAGTTCGATACCCAACTCGGTAAAGGCGTGCACAACCGCCCCACTACCAGAGTGTTTTCCCAGGACCATGCGATGGTCGCGACCCACCTCTACCGGGTCCAACCCCTGATAGTTGCTTCGATCCTTCATCAGGCCATCCACATGGATACCGGCCTCGTGGGTAAAGGCCCCTTCTCCCACAATACTCTTGTGCCATCCGACCTGATGACCGGACGCCTGCTCAACCAGGGAGGACAAAGCCGGGTAGTGGCTCATATCTATCTCCCGTCCCTGATCAAAAAATCTGCGCATCCCCATCACCACCTCTTCCAGCGGCGCATTGCCGGCCCGCTCACCCAGGCCAAACACGGTGGTGTTCACATGGGTGGCCCCGCCACGGATCGCGGCCAGGGTATTGGCGGTGGCCAGTCCCAGATCGTCGTGGGCGTGCATCTCAATCTCGATATCCGATAACCCGCGTAGATCGCGCATCACCTCATATACCTGGAACGGCTCCATGATGCCGACGGTATCGGCGAAGCGAAAACGTCTGGCCCCGGCCTGCTCCGCACGCTCTATCACACGCTTGAGAAAATCGGGATCGGCACGCGAGGCGTCCTCGCCCCCGACGCAAACCTCCAATCCCAGGTCCCGGGCCTCGGCGATACTGGGGGCAATCTGTCTCAGTACCCACTCCCGCGACCGTCCCAGCTTCTTTTCGATCTGCTGATCCGACACCGGCATGGAGAGATCCACCATCTGCACCCCGAGGTCACGGCAGAGACCGATATCCTGGCCATGCATACGGCACCAGACCATGAGACTGGCATCCTGCACCACCTCGGATACGGCCCGAATCGACTCCCGCTCCTCCGCGCCCATGGCCGGAATACCCACCTCCAGCTCCGGTACTCCGATGGCGTCCAGATTCCTGGCGATGGCCAGCTTCTCATCCAGGGAAAAAGAGACCCCTGCGGACTGCTCACCGTCGCGCAGGGTAGTGTCGTTGATGATGGCTTTGGGTGTATCTCTGTTCATTGCTTACTCCTTACTACCGGATAAGAGCAAGCTGCGTGCCAGAATTATTTAATAATGTTTATCAATAAGTTACAAAGTTTGGATTGCTACATGGTTTGTAGCTTGAGCTCCATTTGTAGCAAATACTACAAACCTGTTCGAAGCACATGGACATGCGAGTGCCGTGAAGAACAGGATGTTCGAGAACGGCTAGCCCGCTCCTGCGGGCGATAGACAATCTGTTTCAATAATCAATCGCCCAGAGGACTGGGCTCCTACAAATCACCAACTAAAACTTGCGCCAACACCACCAGCTGTGCCATCACCTCCAGAGGAGAGGGTCGCGTTCAACAGGACGTTGTTCCCCACTCTGCGGTAGTACCCAGCAGCCATGGCCTGATGGCCTTGATAGGTTCCAACCGCCACCGAAAACTGATTATCGCCCGTAGCGTTAGGGTTGGGCGCAAGTGAGCCGTAGGCCGCCGTCATGGCGCCCACCTGATCAATACGGGTATCCAAAGTACCCACCGCCGTCTCCAACGCGTCCACTCTGCCGGTGAGGACCGAGGCATTGCTGGTGACGGCATTCAACTGGGCCACATTCACCGCATCAGTGTCGTTGACGCCGGTCGCAACACTGGTGATGCGGCGTTCGCTGCCGGAGGAACCAACCGCTACCGTATCGGCAGCCGAAGTGGTAGAACCGTTGCCGATGGCCACGGCATTGTCGTGGCTGGCACTGGCGTTGTTGCCCACCGCCACCGAGTAATCGCCGGATGCGGTGGCATTATCACCCAGGGCGGTGGTGTTGGTGCCTGTGGCCTGTGCCCCGGTACCCACCGCTACCGAGGACTGGGCGGTGGCGCCGTTGCCGATGGCTACCGAGTTGGACTGTACCGCGGTGGCGTTATTACCCATGGCGATACTACCGGCGGACTGGGCGTTACTGCCGGTGCCGATGGCGATGGCGTTATTCGCGCCGTCATTCACCACGGCGCTGCGACCGATGGCGATGGCGGACTGGGCGCCACTGCCGCCTGAGGTACCGACCTGGGCGCCGGTGCTGGGATAATTGCCACCGCCGATGGCGATGGAGTAGTCGGAACTGCTGCCCTGCACCCGACCAAAACTGCCCAGTGCGCTGCTGTAGCTGCCGTTGGCGGTGTTTTGAAAACCCACGGCGCTGCTGCCTGTGCCGCTGGCAGTGCTGTGGTACCCCACGGCGCTGCTGCCACCGCCACTGGCAGTGTTGTCGGACCCCATGGCGCTGCTTCTGCTGCCGCTTGCAGCATTGCGATACCCCATGGCGATGCTGTAGCCGCCGCTTGCGGTATTGCGATACCCCATGGCGCTGCTGGCATCGCTGCTGGCAGTATTCTCGTACCCCACGGCGCTGCTTCCATACGTAGAGTCAAGGCCGCTGCTGTAGTCATCACTGGCAGTGTTCCCATACCCCAAGGCACTACTGTAAACACCGCTGGCGGTATTCCCGTATCCCACGGCACTACTATAGTACTCGCTGGCGGCGTTCCCGTTTCCCACGGCGCTACTGTAATAATCGCTAGAGTTGTTGTTTATTCCCATGGCGACACTCTCATAGCCATCGGCGGCGTTATCCTCACCACATGCAAAGGCAGAGACCCCCGATGCTGTGCTGGCGTGCGGGGAAATAGGCACATCGCAAACTTGACCTGCGGACACATCGGTGACAAATAACCAGAGCATCATAACCGTTAGCAGATGCGCCCCCCCGGAACCCTGGCTGGAACAGTGATAGATTGTACGGTCGGTTGTCGTTCGCCTTTGCATGTTGTTGTCCCGTTTTTTGATCTTTGTAACCACCTAGCTCTGTGTAGGAGCCCGCTCGGCTTTGGCATCCTGCGTCGCTCTACCTCCTGCATCCATGCAGGCGTCCTGCGGGCGATAGAAGATCTGTTTCAACACCCAATCGCTCACAGAAGTGAGCTTCTACATGGTTATTTTTATAATCATTGTGTCCAGGGTAGCGTTACCCCGGATTGAGTATCTTTCTTTGTAGCTTCTTTCTTTTTTGCTGTACCGGCCAGACCATTAGCATTGACGATCACCTCTTTCTTCAGGGCCAGACAGCCCTCCCCGGCCGGCAGCAGATAGACTGTGGCCGCACCCTCCAGCAGTATCACCTTCTTGGATAGCACCCCACGGTAGCGGTGTTTGGGGTAAAGCTCCTGGGCCACCACCAGGCAGGCTGCGTTGTACCAGTTGATCTGGTCGTAGTTCAGGGCGCAGTCGCCATCTTTAAGTGGGGTGACGGTGACGCTGGAGAGGGCCACGCCATCAGCGGCGTTGCGCTCGATGGTGGCGGAAAATGGTTGCTGATCCGGTTTGGCGGTACGAAAGCTGTCTACGCCG
The DNA here is from genome assembly GCA_050290785.1 of Sedimenticolaceae bacterium. Taxonomy (GTDB): domain Bacteria; phylum Pseudomonadota; class Gammaproteobacteria; order Chromatiales; family Chromatiaceae; genus JAAGZL01. The sequence continues at coordinate 57,445 of JBNKIR010000005.1, forward strand.
TGGGGGTCGGTACCGACTAGGTAGTTGGAGATGGCGCCCACGGCGGGCAGGCAGCGTTTTACCCCGGCCTTTTTGGCCTGGGCAATCACGTTGTTTTCCGCCATCGCCAGGCTTGATGCCAGGATCAGGCTGCTCAACAGGATAGATCTTGTTATTTTGTTCACGCCGTACTGCTTACACTGTTTTTCGAATAAAGACGTTCATAATATGGTTATACAGTACGCATTGCAAAAACAGGGGGATTAGTCGCCCAGGGGACTTGGCTCTGACCCACAGGGATGTGGGGAATGCATTTGGATTGCCAGGAGCAATCCATGCCTACAATCAGATGCCGTTTCATAGCGAAAACGGCCCTCGCGCCATGGTCTCGCCATGCCAGTTTCCAGAGGGAATGCGAACACGACTATCGCGGCTACCGCAGTAGAGATAGATCCAGGCCCGGCCCCAGGGGGTGGGAATAAGTTTCCTGTTATACAGTCTGGGATAGGCCTCAAGACGATCCAGATGGGCCAGACCCTTTCTGTCGACCCGGTACACCTCCCCTTCGATGGCAGTGGAACCACCGGCCACCACCCCCGGATAGGTCCCCAGATGCAGCATGCGGTATCTGGGTCTGGTTCTATGCACACCGCAAAACTCTGCCCCGGTGAGCAGGTGGTGGTTCACCTCTCCCCGGCGCAGGGTGCCGTAGACAAATACCAGATCGAGCAAAGAACCCTCCTAAAAAATAGATCTGACGGTAAGTGTGAGCTCCTACATATCACGCCGCCTTAGGTTGTGGCTCGTTGGTAAAACACTTTTTGGTACAGGTGCGGGCGCAGGAGCTGCAGCCGATGCAGTCCATGGGGTTCTTCAAGACCATCACCATGGCTACATCATCATCAAAATCATCGTCGTCATCATAGTCATCGTCATCCAGCTCCAGTTCGTCCCGATCCACCAGATCCAGCACATCGCGTGGACACACCTTAAAACAACGTCCGCAGCCGATACATTTTCTTTGATCAAGGGCTATTACAAACTCCGGGATGTACTCTTCCCCACCACGGGTTACACCGGTAATCATGCTCATTGGATTATCCTCAACTCATCTGTTCTTCTGCCGCCTTGTAGGCGGCATCCGCCTCGGCCCAGGCCACACAGGCTTCATAGGTTGCCTGGGCCATGGCCGGTATCTCTTCATAGGCGGCGGGCAGACGATCCTCCACCAGATCGTGCAATTCCCCCGCCCTTTCGGTAGCGATCCTCTTGGCCCGTTTGCTGGCTTTGAGCATTGCCTTCAACTCTTCTTGCGTCATCTACTACCTCCGCTCTGTTACATACCGGCAACTTTCGGATGCAGACCGATGATCTCCAGGGCGACAGAAAGTAGCTTGTCCGCCTCGTCTTTCATCTTGGACAGACTGTCAAAACCGAAGCGATGCACATCGCGCAGGGTCTTATCCATAACCACCAGCTTGCCCACGGTGATCAGCACCCGACCGAAACCCTCATAGGTGATATTCATCATCGGCACCGCCATCAGTCCGCACTCTTTCTCGATCATGGCTGATATGGCGTTGTAGAAGGCGGTAAGACGGGACATGACGATCTCATCCGGATCGCCCACCACCGGGATCTCGGCCTTCTTCTCCTTGGTAAGTACAAACGGATCCAGGATCTCGTTTACACCCAATTTATCGAAGGTGCCGTAGGTATCTACGGCGCGCATCTGGCGCACCATCTCCTGGGCGAATTCGGTCTCCAGGACCGGATCGTCTGCTGCAATGGCTAGTGTGGTTTCGCTCATGACTCTATGCTCCTGATTTAGTAATAATTAAAAAACTTTATTCAAATAGCACTTACTTAAAATGGCCTTTACTTATCATCCAAATAATGGCGCTATTGCTCCCACAAGAATTGGCCGCGAATAAACGCAAAGCACCGCAAATTTACGCAAAATCTTTGAGTACCCCATACATAAACCACTTGCGATACTTTGCGGTTATTGGCGTAATTTGCGGCTTTATCCCTAAAGTAAGCACCATTCCACTGATCCCAGGTTATTCCTGCCATCCTTCCTGCTCCATCTGGTCAAAGCGCGACGGATCGGCCGGCATGGTCTTTTCGATGGCCCGGACGATCCAACTGTCCGGTCCCTGCTTCAGCTCTTCTTGCAGCGAGGCAAGCAACTCGCTTATCTCGGTATCTGGAGCAACCTTGATCGGCTGCACGCCCCTGGCCCGCAACTGATTGATGGCCGATGCCCCCACCGCCTGGCTATAGACGGCGATACACCCTTCCAGCACCGCGATCTTCTCCGCTAGCTTGCTCTCGTTCTGGCCCGATGCATTATGTTCAGGTTGCGCATCGGAACTACCAAACTCCGCCGCCTCCAGGAAACAGAACCGGTCCTGTTCCAGGGCATAGATGGCAAACGACTGTGCGGCACCGAAATGCTGGTCCACATGGGTCATGTCGCTGGTGGCGAAGGCCACCTTGACCGCAGTGGCTACCCAGCTGTCCTCAGTGGTGCAATCCACCAGCTGCAGTCTTCGTTGTAGAGTCATCGTAGTGGTCCGTTTTCTGTGCATAGATAGAGCGGTAGGGGTGTATCTCCCCCTTCTCCAGGCCCAGCATGATATTGGCCAGATCAAACAGGGTCTGACGGCTGCCGCGATAGCCGATCCACACCTTATGCTGCGCGCCCAGGATGTCGTATTGGGGGAGTCCGGCCCGCAGCAGCGGTATACCCAGACGCCCCGCGCTCTGTTCGCCGTGGGAGTTGGTGATCAACACCTCGGCCTTCTCGGCGGCGGCGATCTTCTCCATATCTTCCAGGTCGCCGATCTTTACGCTGTCCGTGATCATCTCCTGCAATACCGGCGCGTTTATGGGGGACACGGCCGCCACCGTCTCCGCACCCATAGTAGCCA
>JBNKIR010000006.1:0-32572 GCA_050290785.1 Sedimenticolaceae bacterium
TTGGCGCGCCCGGAAGGATTCGAACCTCCGACCACCTGGTTCGTAGCCAGGTACTCTATCCAGCTGAGCTACGGGCGCTTATTTCATTGGAGGGCGAATTCTGCTGATTTTAACCTGTGTTGTCAACCTAAATGCAGTTAAATTCCGGGTGAATTCGCAAGTTGCTGTAATAATCGCAAAACTCTAATAGCTTATTTTATGCTGTAATTACAGTACGTTAAGCTCCCATGCATCTGACACCCTGCCTAACAAAACCCGGTAAATGGCTGTTCTAACAGCAACTCAAATTTTTCCAGCGTGATTGGCCTGCTGAACAGGTGCCCTTGAAATGTAGAACATCCGTATTGCTCCAGGAATTGTCTCTGCTCTTCTTCCTCCACCCCCTCTGCTATCACGCTCAGATTCAGGCTCTTTGCCATGGTGATAATGGTCTGTGCAATTACCGCATCGTTCTGGCTGTACGGTAGTTTCTGGATAAAGGATTTGTCGATCTTCAGCTGGTTCAGCGGCAAACGCGACAGATAAGACAAGGATGAGAAACCGGTGCCAAAATCATCCAGGGCAAATTCCACCCCCAGTTGCCTTATAGCCAGCATCTTTTCTATCGCCCCCTCTATATCGTCAAGCAACAGGCTTTCTGTCAATTCGATCTTCATACGGCTGGCCGGGGCATCTGCCTCTTCCAGGGCCAACCGCACCTGGTCGACAAAATCATCCTGTCGAAATTGGCGCGCACTTACATTTATAGCCAACTTCAGATCACTGGTGCGCGGGTCAGGCGCCCATGCCTTGAGCTGTTTACATGCAGTTTGCAACACCCATTGGCCTATCTGACGAATCATCCCGGTTTCCTCGGCCACCGGTATAAACTGGCCGGGTAAAACTATACCCTGCTGCGGATAGTCCCAGCGAATCAGTACCTCTACACCGACCACACCCTGTACACCATCCACCTGGGGCTGATAGAGCAGGGTAAACTGGTTCTCCTCAATAGCCAGCCGCAGGGCCTCCTCCATGGCGGCACGCTCGGCCAGGGCCGCCTGCATTTCCGGATCGAAGAATCTAAGCGTATTGCGTCCCTCTGACTTGGCCTGATACATGGCGATATCGGCCTGTTTCATGAGTTCGTCTACGGTGCCTTCACCACCGAAGAATAGGGCGACACCTACGCTGGGGGTGCTATAGTATTCACGTCCGGCGATTACGTAAGGCTTATTGAGCTTTGACATTATCTTCTCACCCACCACCTTGATCTGAGTAACCGCCTCCAGGCTATTCTCCCCCAAATCGTTCAACATGAGCATAAACTCATCGCCGCCGATACGTGAGACGGTATCGCCTTCACGCACGCAAGAGGTAAGACGATGCGCCACTTCAACCAACATCCGGTCACCTGCATCATGGCCGAGGGTATCGTTTAGGATCTTGAAGTTGTCCAGGTCGATGAATAATAATGCGCCTCTGCGTTTACTGCGCCCCCCTGCCACCAGCGCCTGATGCAGTCGATCCAGGAGCAATCTCCTGTTCGGCAACAGGGTAAGTGAATCCTGGAACGCAAGGCGTTCAATCTCCTTTTCTGCCGCTTTACGGTCTGTGATGTCATGGGCCACAGAGAGAACGCATTTCTCACCCTGCAGGGTTATGGCCTTGGCTGAGTCGATGACCGTGATAATTGCCCCGTCCTTGCGCCGCAGTGTCGTCTCGAAATCAGTTACCTGACCACATTTCTCCAGGCCTGATACAAAAACCGCACGATCATATTCACTGGCCCAAATGGAAAGGCTTTTCGTTGTTTTCCCTATGGCCTCTGCACGTGAATAGCCAAGTAGATTAGCGAACCCTTCGTTGACCTCCACGATCGTACCATCGCTCATTTTCGTGATAGCGATAAGGTTGGGAGACGCATGGAAGGCGGCCGCTAATTTTTCCTCTGACTCACGCAATCTCCGCTCGGAGTTGTAACGCTCGATGCGGGCACGCAACACCACGATACCGAAGGCCAGATCTCCCGCCAGCTCCTCCAGCAGACGAACCTCTTCCGAGGTAAAGGCGTTTGGCATGGTGGAAAATATATTGAATACGCCGAAGGTATTTGCGCCATCATCTTTGAGGGGAAGAGATATGCTGGAGACATAGCCGCGCTGCAGAGCGGCGTCTCTCCAGGACATCGTTTCCGGCTCTGCATTGAGGTCCTGAATACAGCAGCTGGACTCGTTGCGAATCGCGGTTCCGCAGGCACAACACCCATGCTCTGTATTGTCCCATGTGAGCCGTACCTGCGATAGATATCCGTCCTCAAAACCGGCCCAGGCCACAGGACGAATTGTTTTGGCATGATCCTGCTCTAATAACCCCACCCATGCCATTCTGTAACCTGCCTCTTCACAGACGATACGGCAGATTTCTTCAAGCAGTTCCTGCTCGTTCTCGGCCCGCATCAGGGCCTGGTTACAATCACTAATGGCGTGTAACTCCCGATTCAGACGGCGTAACGCCTCTTCATCCTTTTTGCGCTTAGTGATATCAGTGAGCATCGCAAAAGAACCTTGGAACTGTTGCCGATCATCAAAGATGGGAGTTGCCGAAACCAATACCCACACCACCCCTCCTTGCTTACGGCGGAGGCGGCGTTCGTAATTCTCCTGCAATCCCTCGCGACGGTTCTTCATCCTGCGCAGATGATCTGGTATCTCCTCCTCAAGAAAGAAGTCGGTTATCTTCCTGCCTATCATCTCTTCGCTGGAGTACCCGAGCATATCGGCCATGCGTGCGTTAACGAAGGTGGTGGTCATATCAGGACCTAACGCCAAGATACCCTCGCTTGACGTGTCCACGATGCGGCGGTACTTTGCCTCACTTTCCTGTAAGTTGCGATATACCAGCGTGGTAGTGAGGGCGTCCGACAAACGTCGCCCTATCTCCTGAAACAGTCTCTCCTCTTCTGCACTCCAGTTTCGCGCATAAGAGCACTGCTGAAGACCAAACTCCCATGGACTGCCAACCCTGGGGCGAATGGCCATGGACATGAAACTCTTGAAGCCGAATCGCTCGGATGTATCTTTAGGCACTGGACGCTCAGTGCCGGGACCGAATTTGAGCGGACCATCCGTTTCCAGTAAAACACTAAATGCCTGCGCGACCTCTTCGCTCATCGGCATATCGATACTGAGCTTGAGCACCCCCGGATATTCTGGTTTGCAGCTTTCCACAGGAATGCTCCAGGACGACACCTCAGGATCGCACGGATACAGCAGGTATACACGGTCACAATCGAATATGGACAGCACATCATCAAGCACATCCTGCAGCATTCCCTCCAGGTCCTTCGCTCTCTGTATGGAGCGGCTAACCCTGTCCATGCTCTCGAAGAAATGCAGGTTGTTCTGGCGATCCAACTCAGCCTGCTTACGATCCGTAATATCGCGCGCTATGGTGGAAATTCCACTGATATGGCCGGACGAATCGTGGATAGGCGACAGGGTAAGTGAGACATCAATCTGCGTACCGTCTTTGCAAATCCTTATTGTTTCGTGGCTTACGACAGCCCCTTCCGCGCATACTCGCTCCATGATCTCTTTCATTTCCGTATGCAACGACTCAGGAATAAGACTAAAAACGTGCTTACCGATAACTTCCTCGGCGCTGTAGCCGTATATTTTCTCGGCACCTTTGTTCCAGCTGGTGATAATGCCGTCCGGAGTTTTACCAATGATCGCATCGCTGGATGACTCAACGATGGCGGCAAGTTTGGAACGCGCCAGCAATGCCCGCCGATGCTCAGTGATATTGCGCGCCGAGGCAACCACACCCAATACCCCGCCCTGTTCGTTCGTGTATACACTGGCGTTGTATAGCATATTTGTCGTATGGCCATCACTGTGCCGCATAACCAACGGATAATCTGAAACGAATCCTCTAGAAAATGCCTGCATATAAGCACTACGCGCCATGCCGGAATCGACAAAACAGTCGGAAAAGTCAGACCCAATCAACTCCAAGCGATTTCTTCCGGTAGCATTTTCGGCTGCGCGATTGACGTCCGATATCTTTCCATCTGGACTTATGGTCACCAGCGGATCCAGATTTGCTTCTATCAGGCTTCTGGTATATTGCGATGCCGCCCGCAACTCTTCTGTTATACGCCGGTTCTCGAAAAGTTCGGTATCAAGCCGCTGATAGGGTTCCCGCACACTACTAACGAATACCGCACGATATATAAAGATATAGGCCACGATCTTGTACAAATGGCCGAGTAGATTAAATATGTCTGCAACATCGGAATATAAAGTAAAACTTAGTTCGCTAAGAATAGTGATCACAGCAGCAGCGAACAGGCTGGAGGCATCATAGGCCTGTACATGTCTGGATTGAAGATAAAACCGTATGGCCGGTATCAGCAATATCGCAATGATTACGTATTCCGCGCCTATCTTGAACGGAGTCAATCCCTGCCCTTCTATAAAGGTGTGCGGCCATGCATCCGGATAGGCCAATCCCAGCCAGATCACAACACCTGCTATGACTAGACTCCCAGCCAGCAATCCGTAGTATTCGCGCGCTCCATGCGACAGACTCCATGGACGTACAGATACAACCAGTAGCGCCAATGCAGCAAGCAACCGAGCAGCAAGCCACAGATTGATAGCCTTCTCAGGGCCACTAGGCGTAATAAAATCCGGCATGCCCTTGTACGACAGCATGTGGGCGAAGTCGATAAACCCTACCGCCATCAGAGCACATGCAAGGATTACGATATTGCCCGATCGTTCCTTGCTGTAGACGTTCCAGGTAACTCCAAACACCATCATCGAAATAACGATAGAGAATGTTTCGGCAAACGCGTGCAATGGCAAATAGCTTGCCAAACCTTGCACGATATAGAAGGGAGGGGACTGCCAGACAATGACGAACAAAGCGGCCAGCGCGGATAACGTCCATGTCGTGCGCCGCAATGAGATGTTACTGGCCGGCATAACTGAACTACTTTGCCGATAGAGCCAAACGCTGATGACGATCAATGTTGCTCATTTCTTGGGCCTCTATTCAAGTCATACTAGAACTTTACAATGCCAGGTAAATCCTCCATCACCCATCAGGGTTGACCTTTAACTCATGCCTCAAGCATCCGTTATGCATGATGACTATAAGGTTTTGCCGGAGGGATAATCCAAATATCTGGAGATGGACTAATCTGATTCCTTGGCATCGTCCATGATCCAAGTCTAGACTAATAAGGTTGGTTTAGCTGCTATGACTTTTTCGCACTGCACAATGCCGCATACCACTTTCCGATCAGAGCGAATACATGAATAATTAGATTCAGCCGGGATCAGTGAATAACGCAAATATCTGACCAGTGCCGTTTTATCTCCTCTGAGATACACATACATGAGCTCTTCTGCAAAATTTCTATTATTGCAGCACGGTCGTGTGAGATAACAGGCTATATGTATAAGATAGTAAAGCTGTGTCTGATCTGGCTATAGCCACCTGATAAAGAAAAAAGGCCCTGTGTGGGGCCTTTTTTCTTTATATGACGGAGAGCACTGAATTAGCTCCCTTCGGTCGCTGCCGCTACGCGCTAGCGCGCTCTGCGGTCGAACCGATTTTTATATCGAGGGTTCGAATAGTGGGACAGAATATATCCTGTGAAATACCGCCTCAGTACCAAAAGCAAATATGGCGGAGAGCGAGGGATTCGAACCCTCGATGGAGCTATAAACCCCATACTCCCTTAGCAGGGGAGCGCCTTCAGCCGCTCGGCCAGCTCTCCAAAAAACCTAATTGTCGTGCTCTTGCTAATGGCCCTTCGGGCCATGCAGGGGAGCGCGTTATTCGGGACTCCGTCCCTCACCCCTACGGGGCCAGCATCGCTTCACTCCGCTGTTCTGCGCAGCCTTCGGCTGCTTCGTCAGCCGCTCGGCCAGCTCTCCAAAAGTACACTCTCAGCCGCTCCAGTTACTTGGATTCGGCCGATGCAATTCTATCAGCAGTTGAATCTGTTACAAGTGGATATTGTATTTGATTGCAAAAATAAAGCGGTGGCCTCTCAATTTGAGAAAACCACCACCTCTCAAGCGACTATTCTCCAGACGCTTGCTGTTCCGCCTGCTCTGCCTTGATACGCTCGTAAATCTCTTCACGGTGCACCGAAACATCACGCGGAGCATTTACACCAATCCGAACCTGGTTACCCTTGACCCCAAGCACGGTTACGGTGACTTCGTCACCAATCATAAGTGTTTCACCAACACGGCGAGTAAGTATTAACATATCCAATCTCCCTGTTTCCCGTTTCAGGACGCAGTTCAGATATCGGATGTAGTTGACTTCCCTGTAAAATACCGATTCTCATCTCTACGGCCAACCAAGCTCTTGATTCTCGGGCATCCCGTGGATCAAGATTGTGGGATTCTACCAGTAGCACACCCTTTTAATAAAGGTGTTTTGCCCCGTTCCCATGCTAATAATAGGATATTTAACCCATTTTTTACTTGCAGGCCTGATATCTATCAATTTTTATCCGAAACCGCATCTCCTGAAAGCTCGAACGCCTCGTGGAGCGCCCTCACTCCCAGTTCAAGATATTTCTCATCCACGACCACTGATATCTTGATCTCTGAGGTTGATATCATCCGGATATTTATCCCCTCTTTGGCCAGGGCCTTGAACATGGTACTGGCAATTCCGGCATGGGAGCGCATACCCACACCCACCAGAGAGAGCTTTACGATAGAGTTGTCACCCTTCACCTCCCTGGCGCCCAGTTTGTCCGCGGTGGCCTTGAGGATCTCGAGGGTCTTGGCATAGTCGTTACGATGCACGGTGAAGGTGAAGTCTGTAGTTTCATCTGCACCGATATTCTGTACGATCATATCAACTTCGATGTTCGCATCCGCCACCGGACCAAGTATCTCGTGGGCTATACCAGGCTTGTCCGGTACGCCCAATATTGTCAGTTTCGCCTCGTCGCGATTGAAAGCGATCCCGGATATCTTTGCCTCTTCCATACCTTCATCCTCAAAACTAATCAGGGTGCCTTCGCCTTCCTCGAAACTTGAGAGGACGCGCAATGGCACGTTGTATTTACCTGCAAACTCTACAGAACGGATCTGCAGCACCTTCGATCCGAGACTAGCCATCTCCAGCATCTCCTCAAAGGTGATGCGTTCCAGGCGACGCGCCTTGGGCTCGACCCTTGGATCGGTGGTATAGACGCCGTCCACATCGGTAAAGATCTGACACTCGTCCGCCTTCAGGGCAGCGGCCATGGCTACGGCAGTAGTATCTGAACCTCCACGTCCCAGAGTGGTGATGTTTCCATCCTCATCCACGCCCTGGAATCCGGCCACCACCACAACTCTCCCGGCACTGAGATCCGCCCGTACTGACTCGTCATCAATATCCAGAATACGGGCCTTGCTGTAGGCCTGGTCGGTCAGGATCTTGATCTGCCCACCGGTATATGAGCGGGCCGGGCACCCGATCTTTTGCAGGGCCATGCTGAGCAACGCAATGGTTACCTGCTCACCGGTGGAGACCAGCACATCCATCTCACGCGGATCAGGACTTTCATCTATATCCTTGGACAGGGCGATCAGACGGTTGGTCTCGCCCGACATGGCAGACACCACCACTATTACATCGTCACCGCGCTCACGTGCGGCCTTCACCTTGCGTGCAACAGCTTCGATGCGTTCGATGGTTCCCACCGAGGTTCCACCATATTTTTGTACTATAAGCGTCATATCTGTTCTAACTTATTTTAAAGATACCTAGCCAAGCCGCTCCTTTACCCACGGCTGCACCGACTCCAAGGCCGCGGGCAATGCATCCGGCTGATTACCGCCGGCCTGCGCCATATCCGGACGACCTCCACCCTTTCCGCCGACCTGTTCCGCCACCATCTTGATCAGATCTCCCGCCTTGATATTGGAGGTCTGATCTTTGGTTACTCCGGCTATCAGACTCACCTTGTCACCACTTACTGTGGCAAGCACGATTACCGCGGAACCGAGTTTATTCTTCAGATGGTCTACCGTATCTCTCAACGATTTTGGATCGGCTCCATCCAGATTTGCGGCCAACAGCTTCACGCCGTTCACCTCCACCGCGCTGGCGGCAAGATCACTTCCCGCTGAACTGGCCAGTTTCGACTTAAGTTGATCCAGCTCCTTCTCCAGCTTGCGATTATGCTCCACCAGCTGTGCAACCTTGGTATCCAGATCGTCACGACCTGACTTCACCAGGGCAGAGATACGCTGGATACGTTTCTCCTCCGCCTCAACCCAGTCGATGGCGCGCTCTCCCACCACCGCTTCGATACGCCTCACACCAGATGCGATACCGCTTTCCGAAATGATCTTGAACAGACCGATATCGCCCACCGCCTTGGCATGGATACCTCCACACAGCTCAACGGAAAAATCTCCCATGCGCAACACGCGCACATGCTCATCATACTTTTCGCCAAACAGGGCCATGGCCCCGCTCTCCTTGGCATCCTCCAGGGACATGATCCTGGTCTCTACTGGCTCATTGCCGCGTATCTTCCGGTTTACCAGGCGCTCGATCTCCCTTAGCTGCTCCGGGCTGACCGGCTCAAAATGTGAGAAGTCGAACCTCAGGCGTTCCGAATCCACCGAAGAGCCCTTCTGCTGCACATGCTCGCCCAGGATATGACGCAGGGCTGCATGTAACAGATGGGTTGCCGAATGGTTGAGTGCAGTCATGGACTGTTTCTCTGCATCCACCTTACAGATGACACTGTCCCCAACCCGCATCACATCTCCATGAAACACACCTATATGTACAATGACGCCGCTACCGAGCTTTTGGGTATCTTCGACCTGAAACTGTTTCTCTCCCAGATCCAGCACCCCGGTGTCGCCCACCTGTCCTCCGGACTCGGCGTAGAACGGGGTACGATCCAACACCACCATGCCTCGCTCCTTGTCACCCAGGGTGTCCACAGACGCACCATCCTGGATTATGGCGATAACCGTGGCGTCCTCTTCCCGCCTGTCGTAACCGACAAATTCGGTGGTGCCATCCAGTGATACGGCCGACTCATCCACCGCCCCAAACTGGCTGGCGGCCCTGGCGCGCTCCCGCTGCGCCTCCATCTCCTTTTCAAAACCATCCATGTCTATGCTGAGTTCACGCTCTCTGGCGATATCTGCTGTCAGGTCTACCGGGAACCCGTAAGTGTCGTATAGTTTGAAGGCAACCTCACCAGGTATCTGTGTGCCCTGCATTTCGGAAATGGCCTGTTCCAGTATCTTGATCCCCTGCTCCAGGGTCTCGGCAAAACGCTCCTCCTCAAGCTTCAGCACCCTCTCGACCTGCTCTTTGGACTTTACCAGTTCAGGATAGGCCTCTCCCATTTCCGCACTCAAGGGTTCTACCAGACGATGAAAAAAGGTCTCCTTCATCCCAAGCATATAGCCGTGACGTATGGCACGACGGATGATGCGGCGCAACACATAGCCCCGCCCTTCGTTGGACGGCAATACCCCATCCACGATCAGGAATGCGCAGGAGCGGATGTGATCGGAAATGACCCGGAGGGATTTATCTTCCAGATCAGCACAGCCGGTAACCTTGGCCGCAGCCTTGATCAGATGTTCGAACAGATCGATCTCGTAGTTGCTGTGCACCTTCTGCATTACAGCAGCCAACCGTTCCAGGCCCATGCCGGTATCTACCGAGGGATGGGGCAATGGGGTCATATTGCCCGAGGCGTCTCTGTTGTACTGCATAAAGACCAGGTTCCAGATCTCGATATAGCGATCGCCATCCTCATCCGGCGTCCCCGGAGGTCCGCCCCAGATCTCAGGTCCGTGGTCATAAAATATCTCTGAACAGGGGCCGCAGGGTCCGGTGTCGCCCATGGACCAGAAGTTATCCTTGGCCCCACATCGGGAAAAACGCTCCGGGCTTATCCCCATCTCCTGCAGCCATATCCCAGCCGCCTCGTCGTCCTCTTCGTATACAGTCACCCATAGCTTTTCGGGCGGAAGCTGTAGATCAACGGTAAGAAACTCCCAGGCATATTGGATGGCTTCACGCTTGAAATAGTCACCGAAGCTAAAGTTGCCCAGCATCTCAAAAAAGGTGTGGTGACGTGCCGTATAGCCTACATTCTCCAGGTCGTTATGTTTGCCGCCGGCCCGGACACAGCGCTGGGAACTTACCGCTGTGCTGTAGTCTCTCTTATCACGGCCAAGAAACACCTCTTTAAACTGGACCATACCCGCATTGGTAAACAGCAGGGTGGGGTCGTCATGCGGCACCAGCGAACTGCTGGGAACCTGTGTATGTCCGCGTTTTACAAAAAAATCCAGGAAAGCCTTACGAAGTTCTGCGCTGGTCATCATTCACTGTCAATCAAAGGTATTACCAAAGGTGGAATGGTATGCAGAACTGGCCAGAAAGTCACTCTCAGATAGCGAAAAAACCTGTACTTTACCCGCAAAGTGACCATATTCATGTCCAGATAACGGATTAGACCCACCGCATGCCCAAATATACAGATAAATGGTATTGAATTTCTGACCCTGATCATTTCTACTTGAGTTATTCTCTATAGGATATTATCCAATTAAAATCCGGATCAGGTCGGCTTGGATGGACATGCAGAATGTCTCAACGCTTAGAAAACTCTCTTAGGTTTTGCGGAAAGTCTGATGTCGGCTGCATTCGGGCTAAAAACGAAGATTGCATGGCATGGGATGCCAGGTTGGGATTTGCCATAATTGCTGATGGAATGGGTGGTGCCAACGCCGGTGATGTTGCCAGCCAGATAACGGCGGAAACTGTATTAATGGAGGTCAGGGAAGGCCTGGATGCTCATCCACATGATCAGAGTCTGGTGGATAATGGTGAAAAATACACTCGGGCCAGTATTATGTTGTGCCGTTCGCTGCAGAAGGCAAACAGTGTTGTCCTTAGGATCGCCACTGATCAACCGGAGTGCAATGGTATGGGATCAACGGCCTTGGCCGTACTACTATACGACAACAGAATTTCAGTGGGACATATAGGAGATTCAAGGCTATACCTGATGCGTAACGGACAACTCACACAACTGACGCAAGACCACACTGTTTTGCAACAGGTCATGAGTAGCGCTCTCAACACAAAAAACCCAGCACAAATTAAATTTAATAAGAACATTGTCACTCGTGCGGTAGGGGTATCAGAGAATCTGAATATTGATGTAATAGAACAGCCAACTCTACCAGGCGATCTCTTTTTGATGTGCTCAGATGGGCTCTCAGATATGCTGTCTGACGATGAAATACGAGAACGGTTGGCGGCAGGGACTATGGAAGGCGATCTATCTCAGGATCTAGTCGATTTCGCCATAAAGAAAGGTGGCCATGACAATATCTCAGTTATATTGATCGAAGTATTAAAACCTTACCCGTCAACTCGCAACTTACTACAAAGAGTAATGGATAGACTTTTTTGAGGGGGATCAACAAATGCCAAAGCTTATAATAATGAAAAACGGGGAACCTCAAGAGGAAATTCTTATAGAAAATGAGTATACCACTTTAGGACGTGCTGCTGACTGCGACATTGTTATTGATGACGCCCAGGTCAGCCGTCACCACCTGCGTATTATCTGCATCCTGGGCGACTGCTTCCTGGAAGATCTCAACAGCGCAAACGGAACGCTGGTAAATGAACGTCTGACCAAGAAGTGCCCTCTGGAAACTGGGGACACCATCACTATAGGTGAGAGCAAATTTACCTATGATGCCACTCGCCTACAAGAAACATCCGAGGAGGAGTTTGATAAAACCCGCGTCCAGTTGATCAAGCAGCTCAGCAGCCCGGATGAAACCGTCCCTGATCCAGGACAAGCGCCGGTATTCATTGGTGACATGGATGCCCAGGATACCACTGTGATTGCCAGGCCAGACCAAACGGCAGACCACGAGCAGGCTCTAGATATCAATTCTCTGCAGGAACCGGAGCCTAAACCATCCCAGGAAACCATCCATTCCAGAACAAAGGCGGAAAACCCCAAAGAACGCACTGGTAATCTCACCATCATCTCCGGTAAACGCCAGGGCCATAACATGGTTCTAAGCAAATCGGTTACCAGTATAGATAAATCTGGCCAACGGGTAGCGGCAGTGACCAAACGCCCGGATGGCTACTTCCTGGTGCCACTAGGTGACGGTTCCCCTGATAGTATTAAGGTAGTGATCAATGGAGAAGAGGTAAATCGCAGGATATTCCCACTCTGGTCCAACGATATCATCGAGTTGGGCGGGACAGAGATGGAGTTTGCGTTCAAGGATTGAGACTGGCTCTTTCAAGCCTGGGTATATCAGTCGTCATCCCAAAGATAGCGTCTGATCATGGAGGCAGGAAACCCGCGGTACTCCAGAAAGCGCGCCAGCTTCTGTTGTAGTTTCCGTTTAGAACTGGGAGGAAGACCGCCTTTGCTGGCAGCCGCCTGTTGCATCAACTGGTACCAGTCAAACCCCTGTTCCTCAACAAATCTGACGATCAGATCATTGCCCAGGCCCCGCTCCTGAAGCTCCGCCTTTATCCGCAAAGGTCCGTAGCCTTTTCGTATTCGGCTGTTTAGATACTCTTCTAAGAAACGTTCGTCATTCAGATAGCCCTGCTCCTCCAATCCATCAAGCACCGGTACTATATGGATGGAATCGGCAAATCTGGCCTGAAGCTTTCTAGTTAGTTCTACGCGTGAGTGTTCACGACTTGCGAGCAGGCGCAGCGCCGCCTGCTCAACATCATCCTGCGTACATTGTTCGCTCAGGCCCCTGCCTCCACCGGTTCTTTTGCATCTGATGCCTCAGGGGCTCCACCCGCATCCGGTTTAGGGAACACCACATCCCTGATCTTACCCTCTATCTCCTGGGCTATATCCGGGTTCTCTTTCAGGAACCCCCGTACGTTATCCTTGCCCTGGCCGATGCGGTCACTGTTATAGCTATACCAGGAACCGGATTTATCTATGATGTCATACTGGACTCCCAGCTCAATGATCTCGCCCTCACGCGAAATACCCTCTCCATAGAGAATCTCGAAATTACACTGCTTGAATGGTGGAGCCACCTTATTCTTGACCACCTTGACCCTGGTCTCATTGCCGACGACCTCCTCTCCCTTCTTGATGGCCCCGGTACGACGGATATCCAACCTAACCGAGGAGTAGAACTTCAGGGCATTACCACCGGTAGTGGTCTCAGGACTACCGAACATAACACCTATCTTCATGCGGATCTGATTGATGAAGATAACCAGACAGTTGGAGCGTTTGATGTTGGCTGTAAGCTTGCGTAGGGCCTGGGACATAAGCCTGGCCTGCAACCCTACGTGGGAGTCCCCCATCTCCCCTTCGATCTCCGCCTTGGGCGTGAGGGCGGCCACTGAGTCCACCACCACCACATCCACGGCTCCGGAGCGAACCAGCATGTCGGTGATCTCCAGGGCCTGTTCACCGGTATCGGGCTGGGACACCAGAAGGTCGTCCATATTCACACCCAGCTTCTCTGCATAGATAGGGTCCAGGGCATGTTCAGCGTCCACAAATGCGGCGGTTCCACCCAGCTTTTGCGCCTCTGCCACCACATGCAGGGTCAGGGTGGTCTTGCCGGATGACTCAGGGCCGTATATCTCCACCACTCGTCCGCGGGGGACACCCCCAATGCCCAGGGCGATATCCAGACTCAGGGAGCCGGTGGAGATCACGTCGATATTTCGGACGGCACTGACATCCCCCATACGCATGACGGAACCCTTGCCGAACTGCTTTTCGATCTGGCTAAGCGCAGCACTAAGTGCCTTTTTACGATTTTCGTCCATCTTATCCCCCAGTTTCTGATTAGGCCCCTGACCTCCCGCCACAAGACCATGTTCTACGATTGTTCTCCATTATGGCACAAGCTTTATGCGATGTCATCACCGATTTTTTCACTCAGCTATCGCCATGATCCACAAGGAAATTATATACACCACCGAGCCAGGATCCGGTATCTCGGCAGCTCGGTCCCAGAGTGTGAACCGGCCAGAACAAACTCCGAAGGACGCCAGATGACAGGGACATCCAGCAGGCCGGCATCAACCCGTCCGGCCTTGCGCGCCAGGGTCACGTGGGGTCTGTAGTCCCGCTGCTCCGGACGGAATCCACACCCTGACAGACCCAGTTGCAGCTCATGCACCAGTCGTATAAGCGGATGCGGGGTGTGATCTGGGCTACACCAGAGTATGCGTGGCCTCTTCCAATAACCCAGCCGATTCAACTCTATGCTGAATGGCTGCGCCGCGATCTTACCAGCCACGCGATGCACACACTCAAGTCGCTCAGGCGCGACCTTTCCCAGAAACACCAGGGTCATATGCAGATCATCCGGATGGTGCCATCGTCCATCATGTCCAGAGAGCCCATGCTGTAAATGCACCAACCCTGTCCTGACCGTCTGGTCTGGCCAGAGGGCGAAAAACAGATTATTGAATTTAATCTCAGCCAATGAGATCCATTAACCCCTGCAGTGCCGATATGGTCGATTGGTAACGCACCATGTCCCTATCTCCAGAGAACAGCATCTTGCTGCTGGTTATCTCTCCATCCCTGCTGGCCCAGGCCAGCCACACTGTCCCAACCGGCTTCTCTTCGCTGCCGCCATCCGGACCGGCTATACCACTGACCGCCACCGCCACCTCCGCCTGGCTGTGCTGCAACACCCCACGCACCATCTCCAGTACCACGGCCTCGCTCACCGCCCCATGCCGATCCAAGGTATCCGTACCCACGCCCAGCATCTCATGTTTGGCCTGATTGCTATATGTGATGAACGCCCGATCAAAACAAGCACTGCTCCCAGGCACGTCGGTCATGGCCTTGGCGATCCAGCCGCCGGTGCAGGACTCGGCGCTGGCCATGGTCCTACCCGTACTTCTAAGCCTGTGGTTCAATCCTATGGCCAGCTTTTTTAGCTCATCTTCCATAGCCGTGAGTATTACCAAGAAATAGCCTGGACGCAATGCAGCCAACTTTGGTTAAATCAGATAAACTGGCAGATCTACCTGCAACTATACGAACCGACAAAGATTAGGGGAGGGGAACAATGTCTGAGTTCAGTTTCGAACGCCAACCATCACCGGCGAAACTTGAAATCCTGGGCGTATTCGATTGGCCCATATGGGAGAAAGAGGTATCTGAATTCGAATGGACCTATGATAAGACAGAGACCTGCTACTTCCTGCGCGGCCAAGTGATAATCACCCCTGAGGGCGGTGAACCCATAGAACTGGGACGTGGCGACCTGGTGACCTTCCCCGCCGGCATGACCTGCACCTGGAAGATCCTGCAGCCGGTGGAAAAACTATACACCTTCGGATAAAAAGGACACGGATCCACCCCACCACATAACAAGCATTCAATACAAAACTGTAGATGTCATCCCCCAATCCGCAAACCCACACCCCCATGATGCAGCAGTACCTGCGTATCAAGGCTGAGTACCCGGACATGCTGGTGTTCTACCGCATGGGTGATTTCTATGAACTGTTCTACACCGATGCTGAGAAGGCGGCCAGACTGCTGGATATCACCCTGACCAAACGAGGTCAGAGCGCGGGCCAGCCCATCCCTATGGCCGGTGTACCCTACCATGCGGCCGAGAACTACCTGGCACGACTCGTTCGTCAGGGCGAATCGATCGCCATCTGCGAACAGATCGGAGACCCGGCAACCAGCAAGGGACCGGTGGAGCGCCAGGTGGTACGGGTGGTGACCCCGGGTACAGTCACCGACGAGGCCCTGCTTGAGGAACGCAGAGATAACCTGCTGGGGGCGCTGATCGAGGCGGAAGCCGGTTTCGGTCTGGCCATACTGGACCTGTGTAGCGGGAGGTTTCAGCTCCAGCAGCTCGACTCCAGGGAAGCCCTGGCCGCTGAACTGGAACGCCTGCGACCGGTGGAACTGCTTGTGGCCGAAGATCACCCAACACCTGACTGTCTGTCACAACAGAGGGGTATCACCAAGCGCCCCATCTGGCACTTCGACCTGGAGACGGCACAACGTCTCCTGACCAAACAGTTCGGTACCAAAGACCTTGCAGGATTCGGCTGCGCCGATCAACCATTGGGAGTGATCGCCGCCGGGGCCCTGATGCAGTATGTGAGCGAGACACAGCGCAGCAGCCTGCCACACATCAGCGGACTGTCGGTGGAACGGCGTGATGACTCGGTCATCATAGATGCAGCCACCCGACGCAATCTGGAGTTGGAACACAGTCTGGGCGGACAGTCCCAGAATACACTGTGCGGCATCCTGGACCGCACCGCCACCGCGATGGGAAGTCGCATGTTAAGGCGCTGGATCAACCGCCCCCTACGCGATGTCGACCAGATACGTGGACGCCACGCCGCCATCGGCGCCCTCCTGGAAACAGGTAAATATAGCGAACTGCACGATGAGTTGCAGGGTGTGGGGGATATCGAACGCATACTCTCCCGCATCGCCCTTAAATCGGCCCGTCCGCGCGACCTCTCCACACTGGCAGCATCTCTGGCGCGCCTGCCCCAATTGCTGCAACTGCTTGCTGGACTCGATTCGCAACTGCTTACACACCTGGCAACTGCGGCCGGAGCCCATCCTGATGTGGTGGAGCTGCTGGAAGACGCCATCATAGAGAACCCACCCATGCTGATCCGCGATGGTGGAGTGATCGCCCCCGGCTATGACGCGGAACTGGACGAGCTACGCAATCTCTCCAGCAACTCGGAACAGTACCTGCTGGATCTGGAGCAACGGGAACGGGAGCGCACCGGTATATCCAACCTGAAGGTGAGCTACAACAGGGTACACGGCTACTACATCGAGATCAGCCGCCTGCAGTCAGATGCCGTCCCGGACGAATACGTGCGACGCCAGACCCTGAAGTCTGCAGAACGTTTCATCATCCCGGAGCTGAAGAAGTTCGAAGACCAGGTGCTCTCAGCCCGGGAACGCTCTCTGAGCCGGGAGAAGGCTCTGTACGATACCCTGCTGGAACGGCTGCAGACCTATATCTCCAGACTTCAGACCTGCGCCAATGCATTGGCGGCCCTGGATGTGATCACCACCTTTGCCGAACGGGCGCAGGGACTGGACCTATGTGAACCGCAACTGGATGGGCAACCTGGCATCTCCATCCGGGATGGACGGCACCCGGTGGTGGAGAGGGTGAGCGACACCCCATTTGTTCCCAACAGCGTCGAGTTCAACGACCAGCGCCGCATCCTGATCATCACCGGCCCCAACATGGGGGGCAAGTCCACCTACATGCGTCAGATCGCCCTGATCGTACTGCTGGCCTATGCCGGCAGCTATGTACCGGCGGCCAACGCCAGGATAGGACCTATCGACCGCATCTTCTCCCGCATCGGGGCATCGGACGATCTGGCGGGGGGACGTTCCACCTTCATGGTGGAGATGGAGGAGACGGCCAACATCCTGCACAACGCCACGGAAAACAGTCTGGTCCTGATGGACGAGGTGGGCCGTGGCACCAGCACCTTTGACGGCCTATCTCTGGCCTGGTCCTGTGGGGTGGAACTGGCGACCGGGATCCGTGCCTACACCCTGTTCGCCACCCACTACTTTGAACTCACCACCCTGCCTGACGAATATCCTGGCATCGCCAACGTACATCTGGATGCGGTAGAGCATGGAGACTCCATCGTCTTTCTGCACGCCGTGACCGAAGGCCCGGCCAACCAGAGTTATGGACTGCAGGTTGCGGCCCTGGCCGGAGTGCCGAGAGGGATCATCCAAAGGGCCCGTACCCGCCTGCGGGAACTGGAGCAGTCGGCCCAACAGCATGCAGAGCAGCAGATAAATCAGCTGTCGCTGTTCGGGGCAGATGGGGATGATAAGGATAGTGTTGGCGAAGATAACGCAGTCCTGCATGAACTCAGGTCGATCGACCCGGATGAACTGACCCCAAGGCAGGCCCTGGAGCAGCTTTACCGCTTGAAGAGGCTATCTGAGGGCGATCCCGTCTGAGCCGGGATCAACTGGCGAAGGATATCTCCACGGCATTCTCGCCGACCTCAACCCGGTCGCCCTCATTCAGTTTTATCCCACCGCCAACATCCACCTTCTTGTCGTTGATGGTCGGGACAGAATTTTTACCGATCTTCATCAGATAGAATCCCTGGGAGCGCCGCGCGATGACAGCCACATCACCACCAGGCTTACCCAAGGTATAGAGAGAGCGATCAATCTTTTCCGATTCGCCCTTTTTCGGGCCACGGAAATACTTCAAGGTAGCGGTCTTCGGCGCCACCGCTGCCACTGGTCGAGACTGGGACTGAGACTGGATCTGGGGCTGTTGCGGTTTCAGCACCTGCGGACGTAACACCTGCGTCTTTTCCGGATCATCGTCATCAGCAATAAGATCCGGTGAACTGCGCTCAAAGCTCAACACATACTCGCCAATCCGCAACAGATCACCGTTCTTCAGGATATGTTTGGTTACAGGCCTGTCGTTCAGCAGTGTGCCATTGGTGCTGCCCAGGTCCTCAATAAAATACTCATCCAGGGCACAGGACAAGAGGGCGTGCCTCCTACTGACTGACGGGTCGGACAGATGGATGCCGTTTTTTTCATCACGACCAATCACCTGTTGCTGTTTATCCAGCTCAATCTCTTTGAGAACATGCCCGTTCTGAAGAATCATGATCTTGTCCATACATAACCTCCAGCACCAATAAACTCTATAGCCATCTCTAGAATAATCCCCATAGTTACTTCTTACTGCGACAGCGCGCTAATATCAATGAAATATTGTCCTTACCACCATTCTCCAATGCCAGTTTGGTCAGAAGATCGGCCGCCCCAGGCAGATCATCCGGTAGAGACTGCAATACAGATTGAATTGCCTCATCCGGTATCATGCCACTTAGTCCGTCCGAGCAGAGAAGATAGATATCGCCGTCCTTAAGGTCCTCTTCTCTGAAATCCACTTCTATATCATACTCAACACCTAGCCCTCTGGTCAGGACAGATGATGGAACACCGGCATCCATCGCCTCCTCTTCCGTCTTAAACATGCCACGATCCAACAGCTCCTGTAGCATGGAGTGATCTGACGTCAGCTGTTCGAACTTACCCTCCCGCATCCGATATAGCCGAGAATCTCCAACATGGGCAAACGACGCCAGTTGCCCCTGAAAGATCGCAAGCACAATGGTTGTACCCATACCATTGAGTTCAGCGTTCTGTTCCACAGCATTAAATATAGCTAAATTCGATACCTCGATGGCGGAAACTATCTCCTTTTTCCCTATTGATCCGTCCATCTTCTCAAGCATCGGCAGAAGTTCTGCCGCGACTGTATCAATCACCAACTGACTTGCCACCTCGCCGGCATTGTATCCTCCCATACCATCTGCCAGCAGGACCAGCCCCCTATCAGGAAATACAGCCAATCTATCTTCGTTGTGATTACGTTTCAGTCCGACGTCCGTTCTGGAAACTATCTCCATTTCCACTTCTGACATATAGCCCCCAGCAGCGCCTAGTTTCGCATCACGTATTCAATATTATTGTCATAAAACCTGCATGCGACACTACCGTTTTCGGCCTCATATCAGGATTCTTTAGATTCTCTATCAAATTATGCCCAGAAACTGATAAGAGGTGCACATTTTTCAGGTGAAAGTATGATAAAAGGTAAGAATAGCCTACAACTATCGGTAATTTAAGGAAATTGTTTCAGATAAACAAAAGGCGCCGGTTTAGGGCGCCTCTTGTTGGTAGCCATACCTGTCGCTCTCGGCTACTTATTCAGATAGTGTTGCAGTGTCTCATCGATGACATCCACCGGAAGGGCCCCCTGTAAGACCTCACCTATGAGCACACCTTTTTTGGCGTCATACGCACCGATGACAAATGCCGGGGTACCATTGATACCGACAGAATCTGCAACCTCCATATCGCGTTCAATAAGTTTGCGATACCTGTCTTCATCCAGACAGGTATTGAATTTTTTTGTATCCGCAACACCAATATCCTTGGCGATCTTCTTCAGTTCATCAACCGACTGCCTTCCTTGCTGCTGATACAACTTGGCATGCATATCCAGGAACTTGCCCTGTTCACGTGCGCACTCGGCCGCAATGGCGGACTCATCTGCCTCCGTATGAAATGCCAGAGGGAAGTGACGATAACCGAACGCCACTTGATCACGATACTTCTTCACCAACTCCCTTAGCGACGGTTGCACCTTCTTACAGTATGGGCACTGGAAATCAGAGAACTCCAGCAACATCACCGACCCCTTCTGCGCACCTTGTATAAACGCAGTCTCCACAGGGACAGAAACCAAATATGGTCCAGGCTCTACCAGGTTACTGGTAACCTGCTTCTTCTCTTCGGCCTCCAGGTACAGCTTATACTCCGCCTTAACCTGGGCCGTCTGATTAAGATACTGCCTGATCTGCGGGGCAAACTGCTCATAGCTGCCACGCATATCCAGCCCCTTATCGTCATAGAATTTACGGACCTCCTCCTCCTTCAAGGGGGGGAGCTTGATTTCACCGAACGCCTTATTTGTCTTACTCAGTCGTTTGATCGCTTCTGTGATAAAGGCGTTCTCAAGCTCTTTGTGCAGGTTCGCACGCAGCTCATGTATCTTTCTATTCTGTATCTCGCCCAGCGTGATCTCCCTGCCATTGACTGAGCCGACCACGCTGGACTCCTCCGGCAACACCGTGTTGTCATTCGCAACGGCTTGTCCGGACATGATAACAAGGCCAATAATTAACAACTTTTTCATCGATCAATCCCGAAAATTGGTGAATTGAAGCGGCAAACCGTAATCTGCCTCTCGCAGCATGGCGATAATTTGTTGCAGATCATCCCTTTTCTTACCGGTAACCCTGACCTGATCGCCCTGAATCTGGGCCTGCACCTTGACCTTGCTACCTTTGATATCCTTCACCATCTTTTTTGCGCTATCTGAATCTATACCCTGCTTGATAGACACCTGCTGACGCGCCGCGTTGATGGTGGTTTCAGGATCCTTGATATCCATACTTGCCGTATCTACGTCCCGTTTGACCAGTTTTTGCCGCAAAATATCCATCATCTGATTTAGCTGGAACTCTACCTCTGCAGACAGCTTTATATCTGCATCCGTCAGTTCGAACTTGGCATCAACGCCCTTAAAATCAAAACGTGTACCCACCTCGCGATTGGCCTGATCCACGGCGTTACGCACCTCTTGCAGGTCCACTTCTGAAACAATATCAAACGAAGGCATTTCAAGACTCCTGACTTTATGGTTCAAATCACAATCGGGGAAGGCTATCACATTCCAGGATAAAGGTAGGAATTTTTAGTGTTCTATATGCCGTTCCTAACACCTGCAAGAATAACCATCCCTGGTGTTACGGTCCGGCCCGGCCTTCCATGGCCGGGCGTTCGAAACGCTGCGCTTGTCCACTGGATTTATGCCCTATGGGTACAAACGGTCGTTTCTCACCCGCGCGGATGATGCATGGCATGCAGTGATTTCAACCGCTCCTGGGCCACATGGGTGTATATCTGGGTGGTGGAAAGATCGCTGTGACCAAGCAGCATCTGCACCACCCGCAGATCGGCCCCGTGGTTCAACAGGTGTGTGGCAAAGGCGTGACGCAAAGTATGGGGTGACAGGTGCTTGGTTATGCCTGCCACCTGGGCATGCCTCTTGATCCTGTACCAGAATGCCTGTCTGGTCATACCCATCCCACGGCGGGTGGGGAATATCTCGCTGCAGAACCTCTCTTTCAATAGCTCCGGCCGTGTACTCTTAAGGAAACGGTCCAGCCAATCGACGGCATCCTCACCCAGGGGGACCAGCCTCTCCTTATCACCCTTTCCCACTACCCGTACCACACCCTGGGCCAGACCCACCTGCTCCAGTCTTAAAGTGACCAGTTCCGATACCCGCAGACCGGTGGCATACAACAACTCCAACATGGTGCGATCCCTAAAGCCCTCAGGTGTATCCAGATCCGGGGCATCCAGCAACGCCTCCACCTCATCTTCGGTGAGGGACTTGGGCAGGGGTCGACCCAGCTTCGGCGCGTCGATCCTGCTGCTGGGATCCACCTGCACCCACCCCTCCCGCAGGGAGTGCTGATAAAACTGGCGCATACAGGAGAGCAACCGCGCCGTCGAGCGTGGCTTTTTCGCCAGCATCGACTGTTCGGCCAGGTAATCCAAAAGATCCTCCCTCCTGGCCTGCTCCAGTGTGCGAGCGGAGCGATTATCCAACCATGTGGCAAACTTGACCAGATCAGACCTATAGGCGGCCAGAGTGTTCTGGCTTAGACCACGCTCCATCCACAGGGCATCCAGAAAACGCTCAATGATGGCATGGTCGATCTCCCTCTTCACAAACAGACACCCTCGTGCCCCAGAAGCCAGCGCTTTACCTCCAGTCGCCTGCCGCTGGTGGTACCTGAGAAGCCACCGATGCCGTTCGCGGCCACTACCCTGTGACATGGAACGATGATTGGAATCGGGTTGCGTCGACATGCGTTCCCCACCGCCCTGGGGCTGGTCAGCAACTCACGTGCGATATCGCCGTAGGTCCTTACCTCCCCAGGCCTTATCCGAAGGAGTGCCTGCCATACCCGTTTTTGAAAATCGGTGCCATGCAGATCCAGGGGGAGGGAAAACTCTGCAACATCACCGTTAAAGTAGCCATCCAGTTGCCTTGCCACCTCTAGCAAAAGAGGGGCATCCGCAGTGAACGACCTTGAACGCCGGTCAAGAAACTCAACCCCGCTAACACGGTTCTGGGATGTAGTGATACCCAGAGGTCCGACCGGGGTATCGACGACACACTGGAATGTAGATCTCTTCGACATATGCCCCAATAATGTACACGCTCCAGGGTGCCTTTTACAGCAGATTCCAGTCCAAAGGCGCGCTGGTTAGGACGACCACTAAACAACAATATTCAAATGTAATAAAACGTAAATCTTTTCCACAGATCCTGTGGATAAAGTTGTGGAAAAGCTCCATGAATCTGGGCCCAGACCGCACTGGCGTTAAAACCAAAACAGATTGTACATTTTTTATACACCCAAATATGGTCCTGAACAATCAATAAGTTACGCGACATTTCTAATTAATAAATATAAAACATTTACCTAGCACGCATGATATACATAGCTTTAAGCCAGGTTGTGTATATAACCGTAGAATCAATCCACAGCAAAAACCAATGGCATCTATTGTCTGGGACAATAACGCAACCAAATCAATGGCATTTTTCTGATTAAAAACAGTTAAAATATCGCACATGAGCAAAGAACCCACACCAGACTCAACATCCAGGTTTTGGAAGGAGAGGACACTCACCGAACTTAGCGCAGACGAATGGGAGATGCTATGCGACGGATGCGCCAAATGCTGTCTGCAGCGCCTGGAGGATGAAGATACCGGCGAGATATTCACCACGAATATTGTCTGCCGCTATCTGAATGAAGAAGAGTGCAGCTGTAGCGACTACGACAACAGATCCGTAAACGTGCCCGACTGCGTCTCGGTAACACCGGAACTGCTGCAGAATCCGTATTGGCTACCATCCACCTGCGCCTACCGTCTGCTGGCTGAGGGCAAGGACCTGCCTGCTTGGCACCCACTGGTCTCCGGCAATCGGGATAGCGTTTTCGACTCCGGCAACTCCATCAGGGGGCGCGTGGTCAGTGAGACCGAGGCGGATGAACCGGAATTCCATCTGATCCAGTGGGCAAAATAGCGCCTTTACACAACTCCACACCATAAATCAGAAACAATGCATTTCTGGATCTCTATAACAAATAGCAATTAATGCGGGCATCCATTTGGTGTTGTGCTATTAATTAATATTAAGGCCAGAACAAAGAAGAGATGAGATCAGTATCCGGGAGCCGTTCCCAGGTATTGCGACGAGGAGGAATCATGGAAAAAGCTATTGAGATCTTTAAAAACGCCCTGGAACTCGAAGTGCAGGCAGAACTGTTCTATGACAAGGCGGCGGAACTTACCAATGACGACGAATCACGCATGGTATTCCTGGAGCTGTCCGACATGGAAGACGGGCATGCGCACCATATAGTTACGCGCTTCAAGGATACGGAATTTGGCACGCTGTTTGATGCGGACAAGTGGCTGGAAGAGGTGGAACACGAAGACAACAAGATTCTTGATGTAGTGGCCATAGACGTTATCGCCCAAGGGGATATGAAGGCGATCCTCCGGCACGCCATAAAGATGGAGGAGGATGCCAGAGATAATTACAGGCGTTTAGCCGAGAGGTTCAGCGATCCTGACGACGTGGCCTACTGTACAGACCTGGCGGAAGAAGAGCAGAAGCATGTCAACTCCCTGTTGCAGCTGCTACGTTCGATCGACATGGATCCTGAGGACAGACCGGAACTATAAAGCTGTCATCAACGCAACATCCGGCGCCATGAGCTCTTGGTGCGCCTAACCTCATACATGGACCACAGCGCCAGATCCGCGCGCGTCACCTCTCCTGTCTCGCGTTTTCTCCTGCCCGCCACCACCTTATAGCCGACGCTATCCAGCATGGTGTCGTCCACACTCTTAATAGAGGTCACTTCACGTACGGACCACTCCTGGCCGTAGCCCCCGTTACTGAGACAGACCCCTACCCTGATCTGCTCAGGCCTAAAGGCGGCACGGTGCTTATGTGCCTGGGCCAGCTCATATATCTGCATCAGATCGCTTTCGGATACATCCATCAGTGTCCCCATATCCTGCAACGCCATGGTCAGATCATCCTGGCTGATATCCCCCTCCCGTCTCTTGGGCTTCTCCGCCTCTTCATAGGAGAACATCTCAGAAAGGGCGCGGGGATAGCGCCGCCAGTGAAACGGATAATTGAAGACAACTGCAACGGCAAGGATTACAAGGGTATTGAACAGGGCCGGCGTCAGGACAAATCCCCAGCCAAGGGCATGCACACTCTCCCCACCCAACACCGCGAACATGGCCGTGGCGCCGCCGGGCGGATGCAGACAGCGGGCATAGTGCATGACCACAATGGCCAGGGCCACGGCCGTTCCGGCTGCGATGGTGGTATCGGGTATGGTATTGGCTACCGCGACCCCGACCAGTGCGGAAATGGTGTGTCCACCGACCAAGGGCCAGGGTTGGGACAGTGGACCATGGGGCACGGCGAACAACAGCACGGCGGAGGAACCGATGGAACCCATGATCAACGCCGTAGCATAGCCGTCCAGCCACCAGCTGGACACATAGGCCACGCCAAGGATACCGCAGAGCCCGCCCAGACCGGAGACAAAGCGTTCACTATGGGAAACAGATGCATCTGTTAAGCCAAGGTATTTTTTAAAAAAGTTAAAAAAGTCCACCATCACACCTTTGTATAAACTTCATTATTATTGGTACATCATTTCTGACGCCGCAGCAACAACCACCTGCCCCAGGGATATGCCGCCATCATTGGCCGGCAACATCCGTGGCGACAGCACATCCAGACCCTGCCTGAGCAACAACCTGCTGGCGCGCTCCAGCAACAAACGATTCTGAAATACGCCGCCACTAAGCACCACGGTCCTAGTATCATGCTGCCCGCATAAAGCTGCTGTCGTCTGGGACACGGCCGCCGCCACAGTGTGATGAAAGCGGGCTGCGATGACTGCGGGCTCTATCTTATCCCTTAGATCTTTGAGAAGTCCTCTCCATAGCGGGGCCCAGCCAAGACAGCCGTTCTCTATCTCAAATCCATAGGCATCATCCGATTGCCCCGGAAAATGCCGCGCTGCCAGCGCCTCCAGCTCAATCGCCGCCTGCCCTTCATAATCCGCAGCATCCCGACACACCCCCAGCGCAGCCGCCACCGCATCGAACAGGCGTCCGGCCGACGAGGCCATGGGACTGTTCAGCCCCTTCTCCACCATAGTCATTAGATTAGACACAGGCTTACCCTTAAGATAATCGATGATCTCCAGGCCGGAATACTCCTCGCACACCTGCTCCCAACCCAGACCTGTCATTAGATGGGCAAAGGTATTACGCCAGGGTTCATGTATTGCCTTGGCTCCTCCGAGCATGGTTACTGGCTGGAAATGGGCGACTCGCTCAAATCCGGCGTAATCGGCCAGAAGAAACTCTCCGCCCCAGATGGAGCCGTCCTCGCCATATCCCAGCCCATCCAGGGCCACCCCCAGGACCTTGCCCGAATCCGGCGCCAGACCATGTTCGGCCATACAGGCGGCGATATGGGCGTGGTGATGTTGCACCTCGATCAAGCGCAGACCCTGTTCCGTTGCCAGAGAACGGCCCAGTTTCGTAGAGAGGTAGTCAGGATGACTATCAACTACGATGGCCTGAGGATCAAAGTCGAACAATCGACGATAGAGCTGTAGATTGTGTTGGTAGTCCCGATAGGTAGCCGCGTCCTCCAGATCACCCATGTGCTGCGACACCACGGCCCGCCCATCTTGCAATAGACTAAAGGTGTTTTTGAGTTCCCCCCCCATGGCCAGGATATTCGCGCCAGCGACAAATTCATCAGGAAGCAGAATGGATTGAGGCGCATAGCCACGTGCGCGTCGCAGAAATCCGGGGATGCCGTCGGTCATCCGCACCACCGAATCATCCAGACGATTCAGGATGGCGCGGTCATGCAGCAGATAGTAATCGGCGATGGCATCAAGACGATCATGGGCATCTGTGTTACCGATCACCTGCGGCTCATCACTGCGGTTGCCGGAGGTAAGAACGATTGGCTCATGCAACTCCAACATCAGCAGATGATGCAGCGGGGTATAAGGCAGCATAAACCCCAGGGTGTCCTGACCCGGCGCGACGCCGCTAGCCAACCGTTCGCCCGCCGCCTGCAACACCACGATGGGTGCTGCCCGATGTCGCAACATGGCTGCCTCTTGCTCACCCATCTCGGCATGGCGCGCCACCATATCTATATCTTTCGCCATCAGGGCGAATGGTTTGTGATAACGCTGCTTGCGCCGGCGTAGGGTATTTACCGCCAATTCGCTGGATGCAGCGCAGGCCAGGTGGATGCCGCCTATGCCTTTAATAGCTACAATCCTGCCAGCACGAATCAGCTCAGCTGCGAGTTGGATTGTGTCCTTGCCATCGATATCAGCCAGGCGCTTACCCGCATTATCCTCCAGCCACAGTTGGGGACCGCAATCGGCACAGGCGTTGGGCTGGGCATGGAAGCGCCGGTCGCTCGGCTCCTCGTACTCCCGCCGACACTCATCACACATGGTAAACGCAGCCATGCTGGTGTTGGCGCGATCATAGGGGATAGCCGAGATGATAGAGAGCCGGGGACCGCAGTGGGTACAGTTGGTAAAGGCATAGCGAAAGCGGCGGTTTGCCGGGTCCAGCACCTCACGCAGACACTCCGGACAGGTCGCCGCATCTGCGCTCACGGTAGTGCGCACCTCCCCTTCCCGGCTCAGGACGATCTGGAAGTCGTTGGGTGCTGTTTCATCCAGGGGTGTCCTGATGATCTGCTCCACCCGCGCCAGCGGAGGCTGCTCCGTTCCAATACGCGAGACAAGCTCATCTAATGCGTCACTACTACCCCAGGCCTGGATAACCACCCCCTCGGCATCATTCCACACCCGACCCACGATGCCGCACGCATTAGCCAGACGCCAGACCGTAGGACGAAAGCCCACGCCCTGTACTGTGCCGGTTATGCGGATGTTTTCTGCGATCACGATGAACTACCCATAATGTATATATGATACATTGTAAGGATTGTACTTAGTGTAAAAACCCATTTTTTATAGCAATAAATATCAGGAGTTTTTACACTGCTCCTACATATTGATCCAGCTAAACAAGTATGCCTTGTTTGTGAATTGTAAATGTTAAAACGAATTTTGCTGTCATTGCTGTTTTTTGTGTTAACTGGGTGCGCCAGCCACGCCATTATTCGAAACCAGCCAAGCACTACCATGCTACCGCATGCCTCCTATTCCATGATCGACATGCTGCGCAATCGTCCGCACGACGATTTGAGCATTATTATGAGCTTCTCCGGCGGCGGTACCCGCGCCTCTGCACTCTCCTACGGCGTTTTACTTGAATTACGCGATACGCTCGTCACCGTCAAAGGCAAAACCCGGCGTCTGCTGGATTATGTAAACGTAATCAGTTCGGTTTCCGGAGGCAGTTTTACCGCAGCTTATTACGGGCTTTATGGCGACAGAATATTCAAAGACTTTGAAGATAAGTTCCTGAGAGCGGACGTAGAAAGCAGTCTGGTGAATGGCCTGCTCAGCCCCGCGCGCTGGTTAGCCGGTAAAGAACGAACTGAGATGGCCGTGGAATATTATCAGGCTAAACTGTTCGGCAACGCCACCTTCGCTGATATGCGCCGACAACACGCGCCTGTAGTACTGATTAATGCATCAGATCTGAGCACCGGCTCACGCATCTCCTTTGTACAGGAGTTTTTCAACTTCATTTGCTCAGACATCGACAGTTTTCCAGTGGCCAAGGCGGTTACCGCCTCGTCTGCCGTACCACTGGTGTTCAATCCGGTAGTAATAGAAAACTATAAGGGCTGTGATACCAGCGAATTAAAGCAGACACTTAGCCAAGCCAAACGCAAGAATACCGATTCACAGGTGCTTCTGGCTGCACAAGACCTGAAAAAAATTATCGACCATAAGGAGAAGTACCGTTATCTGCATCTAGTCGATGGCGGTATCACAGACAATCTGGGACTACGTTCGTTTTTTGAAATCGTCGAATTATCCGGCGGCATCAAACCGTTCATGGATACAATCGGACACAGAAAAATCAGCCACTCAGTGGTGATTGTTGTGGATGCATCCACGGACGCAGCACAGGATATCGCCGATAAGATTGATGAACCGACGGTAGATCAGGCAGTAACCGCCATGAGTGATATTCAACTTCATCGCTACAACGCATCAACACTGGAGCTAATGCAGGACAGCATCAGACGTTGGCACTCCCAACTATCATCCAAAGGCTGGTCCTCCAAACTCCACTTCGTCGAAGTTGGATTTAAAAAATCATTTTCGGAAGAACGGCAGAAATACTTCAACCAGATCCCAACCCGTTTTACCCTTACCGACAAACATGTCGACGCCCTGATATCCGCCGGGCGTGAATCCCTACGCAACAATCCAGCCTTTCAGAAGTTACTACAAGATTTAAAGAAATAGGGATGCTTGGTGGTCAATGGGTCAGATTCGATTGAACCCCTTCAACAAATCCGCGGCAACCGATGCGGCCGCAGCTAAAAAAAGGGACGAATTTATTTTCCCAACAATATAAATACTCGCTCTTGAACTCTAGTTTTTTTTCTTTCTCTTATCTTTAACCAAATAGGAATTACCCTGCCCTCTTTTTAACTCAAACAAATCAATAGCCTTAATGAGACTGCTGAGATTTCTATAGCCGTAGTTTCTGGTATCAAACGATGTTTTGTTGGATATATGCGATCCTACCGGACCAAGGGCAGCCCAACCATTATCATCCTCGTTTGCCTCTATCGCCTGCCTAAGCAAATTAATCAGTTTTGTATCAGATTTGATATTTTTTGATTGCTCAGAAATCTTACCATCTTGTTTTGTATCTTGATCAAGATACAAGAATCTGGAACAGGCGTTAACAAATGCAGAAGGGGTCTTACGCTCCCCGAAACCCAGGACAACCTTTCCTTCCGCCAGGGCACGGGTAACCATGGGAGTGAAATCACAGTCTGAAGATACAAAGCACATCACATCAATGTTCTTTGTATACATCACATCCATTGCATCTATGACCAGGGCGATATCTGATGCATTCTTACCCTTGGTCAAGTCATATTGCTGTATCGGCTGTATGGCGTATTCATGTAACAGATCTTCCCATGGCTTTAATGTAGGGCTTTTCCAATTGCCATAGGCCTTTCTAATTGTAACCACCCCATATTTTGCGACCTCACTTAGTACCTCTTCAAATTTGCTCGCCGGTGCATTATCCGCATCAATGAATAACGCTATCTTTTGACTTGTTTCGTTCATTTTGGCATGCGTCCCTCTGCTGTCCAACCCATTCATCGTTCCCGCACAGGCGGGAACCCAGTCATCATGTCCTACATACAAATCAACCTTTTAGTGGATACATGTCTTCGTTGGCATGACGTTTTCCATTTTTAACCCCATGGAGATACAATCCATAATACTCCCCAGTTAATTATTATATGCCCAACATTTCCCAACATTAATTATTTGCGTACTATTTTTACTTGGTTAGTGCGTAGGGCAACCAAGTGATGCCTAAAATCCAGAAAAGGTACGTTCATTGTATAGATCAGGTGTAGATTCAATAAGTTTGATCTTGGAACAGCCGGTATGGCGCGGATTGATAACCGCAATCTTCTCTAACCCTTTCGGTACAGCAGCACTGGGAACCAGCAATGCAACCTCTTTTCCGGCATCCAACCAGTCTCCTCCAATATCCTGGGTGGCCATAGGATAGGGAAATGCCGCCCAATCGTTTGGCAGTGATACGTCAGGCAAGACATATGTAACCAGTCTGTCAGGTAATTCATAGATACCAAGACGATAGCTGGCAGGCACCAGGCGTGGTGATGGAATGTAATTGGCCATCTCCAACAGTGCTGTGGCGGAAGAGAGGGCAAAGTACAACACCGGCTGCCCCGCCCTGTTCCAGCGTGCACCATCCCTGTAGCTTGCGCCCAACCCGGTATAGTCTTCTAAATGGGGTTCAGGGCAAATCCTGTACATTCGCATTAGACAAATTCACCGTACTCGATCTTTCTAAGAATCCTGGATACCCAGTTTCTCCCTTCAAAGGTATCAAACATCTCCTCAGGCTTCTCTCCTGAAAGCGCAGGAAGCGGAGTATCTATCCAATGTTTAGCCTTTTCAATATCACCAAAGGTACTGACTGCCTGACTGTAGAGACGTAAGGTATCCAGCATCTCTTCGCTATCCACACGATTCATCTTTTTTATTTTATAGTAGCGACTCAGGTTTGACGAAGAGGTACCAAGGATACGCACAATAAGATCTCTATTCCCAAGCACCTCCAGTGCCATCTTCACCACCTTTCCTGGAACCCCCTCTCTTACAAAATGGATATACTCCACCTGATCGGTTAGCACATTAGCGGGCAAACCGAGTGATTTTATAAAGTCTTTTTGCTGGGAGGGCATACAATATACTCCAAATCAATATGATTAGAGTATAGCGTCATATTGACGTTAAGACAATTGCGACACACCTAACAAATCCTTGGCAACTGCTCACCCACCAGCCAGTCCACGATGCGACTGCCACCGAAACTGGTCTCCATCTGCACGAAACAGTTTTGGTCCTCCGCCACCTGGCCGATGATGGATGCCTCTTTGCCCAGAGGATGAGCCCGCATGGTCTCTAACAACTTCTGTGCATCTTCCTGGGCACAGATGCAGATCAGTTTGCCCTCGTTGGCCACATACAGCGGGTCCAGGCCTAGCAACTCACAGGCCGCCTTGACCTGGGGTTTGATCGGGATGGCCGACTCCTGCAGCCGCATGCCGACACCGGACTGGCGCGCCAGTTCGTTCAGGGTGGTGGCCAGGCCGCCGCGGGTGGGGTCGCGCAGGCAATGGATGGATGGGATTGCCGCCACCATAGCCGCCACCAGGGTATGTAGCGCCGCCGAGTCTGACTCTATACTGGTCTCGAACTCCAGATTCTCCCGGCTGGACATGATGGCCACGCCGTGGTCACCCAGACTGCCGCTGAGAAGGATGGCGTCGCCCGGCCGGGCCAGATCACCGGATATATGCACCCCCTCCGGCACCACACCGACCCCGGTGGTGGTAATGAATACCCCGTCGCCCTTGCCCCGCTCCACCACCTTGGTGTCGCCGGTCACCACCGGCACCCCGGCGGCGTTGGCGGACCTGGCCATGCTGATGACGATGCGCTCCAGCTCGGCCAGGGGCAACCCTTCTTCCAGGATAAAACCTGCCGCCAGATACAGCGGTCGGGCGCCGGACATGGCCACGTCGTTGATGGTCCCGTGCACCGCCAGAGAACCGATATCACCGCCGGGAAAGAACAGGGGTGAAATCACATGGCCGTCGGTACTCATGACCATGCGCCCGGCCGGCACGTCGAACGCGGCCTGGTCGTTGCCCTGGCGTAGCAGGTCGTTATCCAGATGTTTTACGAACAACCCTTCGATCAACTGGGCCATGGCGCGGCCGCCGCTGCCGTGGGTCATATCCACCAGGCCATCTTTGCTGTTCAGGTTCGCACTCATGTGTCCGTCCCCTGATAGCGCCCGTAACTCCAGTAGGCGGCGCAGGCCCCCTCCGACGAGACCATGCATGAGCCCATGGGATTCTCCGGCGTGCACACCGTACCGAACAGTTTGCAGTCGGTGGGACGCATCAGGCCGCGCAGGATGTTGGGACACTCGCAGCCCTTGATATCCGACACCTGGGCCGTGCTGATGGAAAATCTCTTCTCCGCATCGAACCCGGAGAACTCTTCT
>JBNKIR010000007.1:0-102046 GCA_050290785.1 Sedimenticolaceae bacterium
TTAAGGTCTCTGAAGGGCCGTTGAAGACTACAACGTTGATAGGCTGGGTGTGGAAGTGCAGTAATGTATGAAGCTAACCAGTACTAATTGCCCGTGAGGCTTGACCATATAACACCCAAAAGTTTTGCGGTGTTATGGTTGAGATAACGATTACAACATATAATGCCAAATACGATATTTCTGAATTCGAAAAATTGGGGTCAGAGTCAATTCTCTTTCTCGTGTGAAAGTTGAACTGACGAAGAAAATTGACTCTGCCCCCTTTTTTTCAACCGGTTTGCCTGGCGGCCATAGAGCACTGGTACCACCTGATCTCATCTCGAACTCAGAAGTGAAACGGTGCATCGCTGATGATAGTGTGGGGTCTCCCCATGTGAAAGTAAGTCACTGCCAGGCTTTAATTAAAGGAACGGCCCACCCCCATTAGGGGGTGGGCTTTTTCTTTTGTCAGGCTTTTACTTAGAAACGCCTTCGGCGCTTCCCCTAGAATCCCTTCGGGCTTCATTAGGGATTCCTCAGCCTTGCTTCGCAAGGCTCTAGTCACATTAGGGATTTCCAAACCCTGCTACGCAGGGTTCTGGTCGCATGAAGTATTCCCCGAACTCGCTTTGCTTGTTCTGATCAAATGTAAAAAACCCAATCTCGCAAGAGGTTGGGGGTTTTCGTTCTACGGCTTTTTGTTTATGCCTCAGATGGTTAATGAGTTAAAAGTATGTAACCATTTACCTAACGATTATCGAATGCGGAAACACCATGCTGGCACTGGCAATATGTCTGATCATCCTCGGCCTCGGCCTTATCGTCAGGGGTATATCGCGCATACGGATACGTCGCAGGCTGTTCGGTTCCATCTATTGGAGCAGCGGCCTGGGGATGGCGTCTATAGGCCTGCTTATGCTGGCGGTTGCGGCGAATGTCTATACTTATCATCGTCTTACGGCTGAGATCCTGGTGGCCGATATAAAGATCAAACAGATTGCGCCCAACAGCTATGACCTGCAACTCACAGAGGTTGGTAAGCAGCCGTTAAACTTCGAGGTCATCGGTGATGAGTGGCAACTGGATGCGCGCTTCCTGCGTTGGAGATCATGGGCCACACTCCTGGGAAAGGAACCCATGCTGCGATTGGAGCGTTTGAGCGGACGCTACAGCGATATCGAACAGGCGAAGGTGGCGCAGCGCAGTCTTTATGCCCTAAATCCTCACCCGGGGTTGGATGTATGGAAGTATGCCAGGGAGTACGCAGAGTGGTTGCCGTTTATCGATGCCTACTTCGGTAGTTCGGTCTATATGCCGCTGATTGCAGATGGACACTACAAGGTCATAGCCACGGATGGCGGGCTTATGGTCCGAGCGGTTAACCTCCCCGCCAAAAAGATTCTCAAAGATTGGTAACAGTATAATGATTCGATATCAGATACGACCTGTTTCGCCGCAGGCACATACATTCGAGATATGTCTATCCATTCCAAACCCTGACCCAGGTGGGCAAATCCTAACCCTGCCGGCCTGGATCCCGGGAAGTTACATGATCCGCGACTTTGCCCGCAACATAGTCACTCTGCAGGCCAGTTGCAACGGCGTAGCAGTAAAAGCGCAGAAGCAGGATAAACAGACTTGGCATTGCGAACCTTGCACCGGAGATCTGGTTGTAACCTACCGGGTCTATGCCTGGGACCTGTCGGTACGTGGTGCCCATCTGGACGAGACTCACGGCTACTTTAACGGCACATCGGTCTTTCTCAAGGTCCTGGGACGAGAGGAGCATGCTTGTGAGGTGGAGATACTGCCGCCATATGGTGATGCCTACACAGAGTGGCGTGTCGCCACCACCATGACCGGAGCGGGCGCGCAACAGCTTGGGTTCGGTTCCTATCATGCAGATGGCTACGACGAGTTGATCGACCATCCGGTAGAGATGGGATGTTTCAGCCACGCAACATTCGATGTCTATGGAACAGCACATGAGATCGCCATCACCGGGCGACACGACTGCGATATGGAGCGTCTGTGTCGTGATCTGCAGCGCATCTGTAAGATCCATGTGGATATGTTCGGCGAACTACCACAGATGGAGCGCTATCTGTTTCAGGTGATGGCGGTGGGAGACGGCTATGGCGGGTTGGAGCACCGAAATTCAACCTCTCTTATCTGCAAACGCGGTGATCTGCCACAGCCAGGGGTGGATGATGTCACCGCTGACTACCGCCAGTTCCTCGGCCTGTGCAGCCACGAGTATTTCCATCTGTGGAATGTAAAGCGTATCCGTCCAGAGGTGTTCAAGGTTGCGGACCTGAGTGGTGAGGTCTATTCCCGGCTGCTTTGGTTCTTTGAGGGGGTTACCTCCTATTATGACGACTTGGCACTGGTGCGTTGCGGATTAATAGACGCAGACAGCTATCTGGATCTGTTGGGTCAGACCATAACCAAAGTGGTGCGCTGCAGCGGCCGGCTGAAGCAGACGGTGGAGGAGTCCAGCTTTGATGCCTGGACCAAGTTCTATAAGCAGAATGAGAACGCCCCAAACTCCATCATTAGCTACTACACCAAGGGGGCCTTTATCGCCCTGGCCCTGGACCTGAGCATACGCCGGGACAGCGATGCAGAGAGATCGCTGGATGACCTGATGCGCGTCCTCTGGCAAAAACATGGCAAGACAGATGTCGGCTTGGATGAAGGGGATATAGAGGCCTTGGCTGGCGAGGTTACGGGCCTGGATCTGACCGCCTTCTTTGATCAGGCCCTGCGTGGCACAGACGACCTGCCTCTGGCGGATCTGTTGCAGACGGTTGCTGTCAACTACGAACTGCTACCTGCTACCGGCGCCAAAGACAAAGGGGGGGTGAAAAAGAGAGATACCAAACCATGCCGACCCAGGGCCGATCTTGGTGTGGTGTATAAATCCATGCACTGCGGGGTGAAACTGACGACGGTTTTGGAGGACGGTGCCGCCATGGAGGCCGGCCTGGCGGCCGGAGACGTGCTGATCGCCATGGATGGGATCAAGGTGACCTCAGGCAATCTTGATCAACTCCTGGAGCGGGCGCAGCCAGGGACAATGGTGGAGATGCACGCCTTCAGGCGGGATGAGCTGATGCTGTTTGCGGTGGAGATGAGACCAGCCCAACCCAATACCTGTTACCTCTGGCTGCAGGAGGATGCTGCCCAGGGATCGCTTAGCAGAAGACAGGATTGGCTGAACCAGAGTGCTGAGGAAGTAGTTTCCTGATATATATCTTTTTTTGCCTGGATGCTGGCTGTAGGAGAATATTAATAGATAAATATTTACTGAGCCAGGTCATAAAAAGTAAACAAAAATGAGATTCGGGGATCAGCTTTGGTACAATAGCCCCCCCATGAATCTACGTTATAGGATCATAAAGCTGCTGGCGGACGGACGCTTTCACTCCGGTGAAGAGCTGGCCGAGACCTGCGGCATCACCCGCGCTGCGATCTGGAAGCACATG
The DNA here is from genome assembly GCA_050290785.1 of Sedimenticolaceae bacterium. Lineage (GTDB taxonomy): Bacteria > Pseudomonadota > Gammaproteobacteria > Chromatiales > Chromatiaceae > JAAGZL01. The sequence continues at coordinate 3,468 of JBNKIR010000007.1, forward strand.
AAGAAGATCAAGGAGATGTTGGATATGGATATCTTCTCGGTGCGGGGTAAGGGCTATCGCCTGACCCATCCGTTGCAGTTACTGGATGAAGACAAGATCCTGGCCGCCATGAGCCATGAGTGCAGGACTCGGATCAACAAACTGGAGATACACCAATCTCTCGATTCCACCAACGCCTATCTTCTGGATCAGGAGCCCCATCGCCTGGTCAGCGGCCATGTCTGTCTGGCGGAACAGCAGACGGCAGGCAGAGGGCGGCGTGGACGCATCTGGGTATCGCCCTACGGGAGCAATATATATTTTTCGGTGCGATGGAGATTTCCCATGGGACCATCCCAGCTGGGAGGCCTGAGTCTGGCCGCTGGCATTTCAGTTGTACGTAGCCTGGAGAGCGTAGGGGTCACTGAGGTGGGTCTGAAATGGCCCAACGATATCTATTGGCGCGGACGCAAGTTGGCCGGCCTGTTGCTGGAGGTTACAGGTGAGGCGGAAGGTCCCAGCCATGTGGTGCTGGGGATCGGGATCAACACCGGGATGTCGAAGAAACAGGGCGAGTCTATCGACCAGCCCTGGGTGAGCCTGCACGAGATAACCGGCGGCAATAACGTATCACGTAATCGTCTCACCGGATTGGTGTTGGATAATCTGATCCAGACCATGGATGCCTTCGAGAAGGAAGGCCTGAAGCCGCTGTTGGAAGAGTGGCACAACTACGATCTCTACTATGATCAGCCGGTACGGGTACAGCTGGGGAAAAAGAGTATAGACGGAGTACACCGCGGAATTGACTCGGCCGGCGCCTTGCTGCTGGAGCAGGGGGGGGTGATCAGTCCCTACCACGGTGGAGAGGTCAGCCTGAGGATGGGCGAGTAGCTGGTCAGGCATCACATCAGGTACAATCTGCAGCAAACACAAATTCACTATTTTATTACAACATCTGACATGGCCTGGGGCCTGGCAGTTGATCATTCTCTATGCAAGCTGACGACCGGACCATGGATAACGGCACAATCCTGCTGGATATAGGCAATACCAATCTGAGGTGGGCCTGGTGGCAGGGTGGACGCCTGGGTGAGATAAACAGCATTACCCATAGGGGTGTGGAGGTCCAGGAACTGGCGGACAGGGAGTGGTCAGCCATCGCTGCTCCCGGCAAGGTCTATATATCCAACGTGGCAGGCACAGAACTTGAGGGCCGTTTGTCTGACTGGATTGCTCGGTGCTGGGGTCTTGAGCCAGTATTTATCAGATCAACCGCCCAGGCATGTGGGGTGAGGAACGCGTACAGAGAGCCGGAGCGGCTTGGAGTAGACCGCTGGTTGAGTATGCTGGCGCTGCACTCCATGTCGCCAGGGCCGGCATGTGTGGTAGATTGTGGCACTGCGGTTACAATAGACCTGATCGGATCGGATGGGCAGCATCTGGGTGGGGTGATCCTGCCTGGGTTCGGTCTGATGCGACAGGCCCTGTCGGATCATACCTCCATACCGTTTGCGGGCGTTCCCGGATCAGACGGGCTGCTGGCTACAGATACCGAATCCGCCATAGCTGCAGGGGCCGTATATGGGGTGTCTGCCCTGGTGGAGAAGATAGTGAGGGAAGTGGAAGAGAAACAGTGTGTGAGGCCGGAACTGGTGCTGACCGGCGGTGATGCTGCAATCTTGCAGGGCACACTGGACATCCCATCAAGGATTGAGACAGACCTGGTTTTGCGTGGGCTTATAACGATAATTAAGAATGGTGCTGATTAGGGCGATAGATCTATGAAATGGCTGTTTCTTCTCTTGTTGATCATCAATATCGGAATCTTCGCCTGGGGTTATCAGCATGAACAGGTGAAGAGGCAAACGACCGTAGAAGCCGGTACAGATGTCGGTGATATGCGCCTCATAAGTGAGTTGGAAGAGGATGAAAAGCGTGAAATCGCGGATGATGGTGCAGAGGTGGTAATCGCCAAGGCGGAGCAGGCGGTTGCGGAACACATCACTGCACAAGAGGAGGGGGACGTACAAACCGCAACAATAGAGGCGGTTGAAGATGAGGATGCGGCAGTAACGGAAAAGGTAGTCGAGGATAAGAAATCCCAACCGGAAGATACGGCCAAGGCGGAATCAGTATCAGAGCCAAAAGAAGAAAAAGTCAAGAAGGTTGAGGAGGCAGAGGGGCAGCAGGAGGTTGCATCCAAGGACGATGCTCCAAAACAGAAGGAGAAGAAGCAGGTTAGGGGTGAGAATGGGGCTGTCCGCAGATGTGGAATAATTGGTCCTCTGAAAGATCGTCAGGTTGCAAAGGACGTGGTGGAGGATTTGAGCGGATCTGAGATTGAGGCGAAGTTGGAGCGCAAGATAGAGAAGGAGCAGATCGGCTACTGGGTGGTGATACCTCCTGTGGAGGATGGCAGCCAGGCCCAGGCCAAGATAGATGAACTGGCCCAGGTGGGGCTGAAGGATATCTGGCATTTTCGTGGTGGTGGTATGAAAAACGCCATCTCTCTTGGCATGTTTGCGAAGAAAGAGAATGCCGAGAACTTCAGTAAAGAGGTCTTAAAGAAGGGGTTCAAGACTGAGATGCAGCCAAGATATCTTAATAGAACCAAGTACTTGGTGAAGTTCAGTATTGCAAAGTCAAAGACGGTTACAGAGAATCTGTGGCAGGATGTGGAGCGAAAATACTCCAAGATGCAGTTTAGTAGACAACCCTGCGAATAGATTGCCACAAGGTTACTAATTCCATAAAATAGCCAACTCTTCAAAATGCTGGCGTAGCTCAGTTGGTAGAGCAGCTGATTTGTAATCAGCAGGTCGCGGGTTCGACTCCTGTCGCCAGCTCCAATCCCATATTATCGCTCGATAATAAAAAAATCCCGCCATGGCGGGATTTTTTGTTGGGCGAGCAACATAGTAAGAATTGTTAATCAAAGTACAGGACGCCTTTGCGTGCATCGATCATCGGTTTGAAGTTGTCATGCTCAGGATTACCTATGATCTCCGGCTCCGGTCCCAGGAATCTGGCAGAGCTGCGACTGGCTGATTTTACACCGGAGCGTAGGAGCACCCGGGTGTGTTTGGGCAGATCAGGCAGGTGCAGCTTGAATGGTTTGTCCAGTGCGGATATAAGCTTGGGATCACGTCTATATATATCATCACGGAAGACTACCTTGTCATCAGATACAGTTATGGTGCTGTATTGAATAAGTATGGGTAGATGCTTATCCAGCTTCACCGTGGTGGTTTTGTTGGACGCGACCAGATTGTCAATACGCTTTCTGTCCCATCCCTTCTGGTTTTTTAGCAACAGTTCGGCAAAGTCAAACGGGTCTTTCAGGCGGATACATCCATGGCTGGTTGTACGCCTGGTCTTGGCGAAATAGTTTCTCTGGTTGGTATCATGCAGGAATACGGAGTGCTTGTTGGGGAACATGAATTTGACCTTCCCCAGGGCATTACCCCAGCCTGGTGGCTGGCGTACGACGTAGCTTTCCATCTGCTCTGTATCGTCCCAGTCTATGTCACGTGGATCGAGTTTGTTTCCGTAATCGTCCAACAACTCGTATCCCTTCTTGTCCAGGTAGGAGGAATCGATCTGCAGGCTGGGCAGGATGTTCAGTTTCTTGATGCTGGGCGGCACCGACCAGGTTGGGTTGAAGTCGATATGCTCTATCTCGTCCCTGAATATGGGTGTAGTGGTGGAACTCTTCCCCACTTGAACCAGAGATTGCCAGTATATATTCCCCTGTCGCATCCAGTAGACCCTAAAATCGGCCACATCAACGAGCAGATACTCATCGACATCTCTGGGGAAATACCAGCGCTCGCGGTCCAGGTTGGCGCGTATCTGATTGATGCGTTGTTGTACCGTTACATTCATCGCCGTGATGGTGCTGGGACCGATAACTCCATCAGCCTTCAGGTTGTGACGCTCCTGGAATTTTTTGACTCCGAACTCCACCAGCTCATCAAATACGTTTGATCCGGCTGCAGTCGGCAGATCACCAGTGGCGTACAACCGTTGCCGTATTTGAGGGATTCGCTCATCTTCTTTGCCAAACTTCAATGCCTTGCCGCTAGGGATCTTTGGCCAGCCGCCATTTGCCTTAATCTTCAGGTAGCGGTCCAGTGCGGATTTCAGTAGGGAGTAGCGTTTACTCTTGGGTCTGGCCCAATTAAAGGCCTCATCGATGCGGCCCTGTTGTATCCAGGAGAGGTGTTGTGACACCAGACCTTTATCTTTGCGCATCTCGGCGTAGTTGTGGTCGGCATCCAGCAGCTCCGGGTCTACCTTGCCAAAGTTCAGGTTATACATGGCGCGCAGGTATGCCTCGCTAAGTAGGATATCCACCGTGGCAGCCTCCTCCGGCGATTGCGTCGCTAGGGAAGGATCCTGCAGGAATGGTTCAATCTTTCCAAAGCGGTAATCGGCAGGATTTAATCCATCCCCTCCCAGCACAGAGAGCGCATCAGACAGTGACAGGATAGAGATCGGAGTCCACAGGGGTTTAAAGCCATTCTCCTTATACATCTCCAGTATGGTGTGCTTCTGATATATGGTTGTGCCGTCAGCAAGTTGTGCGGCGTATCCATTGTTATCAGGCAGCAATTTAGTCACCGCACTTTGAAATGGCGGTGGTAGGGGGATTCCCAGCGGTGCCGATTGTGGCGCATTGCCGGTTTGCGTATTCGCAGGTGGAGACTCTGCTTCTGCAGATGTTCCGTTACCTGTTTTAGCGGGTTCGGCTATGGCTGAATGCGAGATGAAAATCAGTAAAAACAGTATGTTGACGCTATGTATAAATTTCTTCATTGATAAAAACACTGGTCTAAATATGAGCTTTCGGGGATAGATTACCACTTTGAAATGTATCTAGTCGACTTGCAAATGTCTCGAAGATCCATTGTTGGCAGGAAATGAACGATTATCTATATTTTAGACTAAGTTTGTTACAAATCGGAAATATCCTAAAATTCTAAAATAAACCTATGTGGAGTGGTGGATTGAGAGCGGTACTGATCAAATCTTGTGTCTGCTGTTTGGCGTTAATCTTGCCGATGACCTCTCACGCCAAGACCACGGGTAGGCCCAGAACGGAGGTAAAGCGGGTCATAATCCACTCCATAGGGGGTCCTTCCTGTAAGGATGGTATGGTGGTCTATTCTGTGGCAGATGGAGACGCCAGGCGCTGGATAGCATTTTTTAATCGACATAAGACCTTGGGTATCCACTATGTGATTGATAAGTCAGGTCATATTGAGGCTGGCGTGCCTGAGAATCAGATTGCAAACCACGCAAAGGGGAACAATGCAGATTCTATTGGCATTGAGCTGGTCAATAGGGGGGACGGTGTAGATGAGTACACAGAGTTGCAACTCGGCATGCTGGTTGCGGCCCTGAGGTCGATCATGCAGAGGTGGGGTGTGAAGAGGGGTGGCATCCTGGGCCATACAGTCGTGGACGACCGCTATTTCGACTGCGGTGGAAAAAAGATAAAGACCAAACCTGATCCTGGACCCGCTTTTCCATGGGACAGGGTTCTCGAGATCCTGCCGTGAGTTTGTCTGTGGGCCGGGAAACGGCCTCCTTTTCATAAGAAATAAAATCATAATTTCTCCTAAAGAATAACCTGCATGGGTCGCTACAAACTACATAAAGTGGCGATAAATTAAGGTGTTTTTGCCGGTTTTATGGCTGCTACCGGAAGGATATCTATATTCATCCTAAATCGAATAGCTAGAAAAATAACCGAGCCTGGTCTGAGGAGTTAGTAATGGCGAGTATTCTTACAGTAGATGATTCCACATCCATGAGGCAGATGGTCTCCTTCACCCTAAAGGGGTCGGGGTATGATGTGGTGGAAGCGGTAGATGGGGTGGAGGCATTGGAGGTTGCCAAGACACGCCCGTTCGATCTGGTAGTGACAGATGTCAACATGCCGAACATGGACGGAATCACCCTGATCAAGGAGTTACGCAACCTGCCGGAATTCAAATTCACGCCAATACTGATGTTGACCACAGAGTCCGCAGCAGAAAAGAAACAGGAAGGTAAGGCTGCCGGTGCCACCGGTTGGATTGTCAAACCATTCGACCCTGAGCAGCTACTTAGCACTATAAAAAAAGTTTTGGGATAGGCGCGGAATCGGTGCCCCATGAATATTGCTGAGAGAGGGATTTGATGGCGATTGACATGGAACAATTCTATCAGGTCTTTTTCGAGGAGAGCTTCGAAGGACTTGAGGTTATGGAATCCGGCCTCCTCAGCATGGATCAGGGAGAGGTAGATAGCGAAGAGATAAATGCCATATTCAGGGCCGCCCACTCCATCAAGGGGGCAAGTGGCACCTTCGGTTTTAACCACATTCACGATTTCACCCATGTGGTCGAGACCATGTTGGATGAGATTCGCAATGGAAAATTTGTACCGACTCAGGAGGCGGTGAGTGCGCTGCTGGGTTCGGTGGATGTGATCAGGGATATGTTGCAGTCGGCTCAGGATGGTGCCGCCGTTGACGAGGTACTGGTCAGAGAAAAGTGCTCTGAATTGCAGCGTATCCTTGATGGGGGAAGGGCAGAACAGGTCGAACCGGAGCCGGAACAGGCACTGCCTGTAGAAGAGCAGGCCGAACCCACCATAGAGTCAGAGTTAAACCAGCGATGGATGCCAGAGCAGAAACTTCTGGGCTGGCATATCATCTTTCGTCCCCTTCCCCACCTGACCAGAACAGGAAATGACCCGCTGCGTATCCTGCGCGAGCTGTCCGGTCTGGGTGAATTGCAGGTGCATGCCGATGTTGCCGCTGTTCCTCCGCTGTCCAGGCTGGAGGCTGAGAGTTGTTATCTCTCATGGGATCTGCATCTGCAGGGTGAAGTGCCGCGGGAGGAGTTGGATGAGGTCTTCGACTGGGTTGAGGACGATTGCGATCTAATTATCATCCCCGTCTTCCCTGAGGCAAAGAGTGGTGATCGGAAACCCAGACAGGATGATGAGCGAGTTCAACAGTCAGTCCCACCGTTAGAGCGGCGCAAAGGAGAGCGGCGACATGAAGACGGGCATAATCCGATAGAGCATAGCGCCGGCGACCGGCGCGTGTCCAAACCGGCTGCAGCTTCCAATTCAATTCGCGTGGATATCGGAAAGGTCGACTCCCTGATCAACATGGTGGGCGAGCTGGTAATCACCCAATCCATGCTGAGCATGATGGGACATGATTTCACCATGGATCGTCTGGAGCACCTCAAGGACGGTCTTGACCAATTGGAACGGCATACCCGCGATCTGCAGGAGAGTGTGATGCTGATCCGCATGGTCCCCATCAGCTTTGCCTTCAACCGTTTCCCCAGAATGGTGCATGATCTCAGTGTAAAGCTCGGGAAAAAGATCGAACTGAAGATGAGTGGTGAGGCCACAGAGGTGGATAAGACGGTAATCGAGAAGATAGGAGATCCACTGGTTCACCTGGTAAGAAACAGTCTGGACCATGGCATTGAATCGCCTGCAGAACGTCTGGATATGGGCAAGCCGGAGGTTGGCGTCATTGAGCTGAACGCATACCACAAGGGAGGCAGCATAATCATAGAAATCAAGGACGATGGTAGCGGTCTGCCGAAAGATAAGATCCTCAATAAGGCGATAGAGCATGGTCTGGTGGATGAGGATAACGACCTGACTGAGCGGGAGATATTCGAACTTATCTTCCAGCCAGGATTCTCCACTACAAACACCGTAAGTGATCTATCCGGCCGTGGCGTGGGTATGGATGTGGTGCGGCGCAACATTAATGAGCTCGGGGGCTACATAGAGATAAGTTCCGAGGAGGGTCTCGGCAGCAGTTTTACCATACGCCTGCCGCTCACTCTGGCCATTCTGGATGGGCAGATCATACGCACCGGCAGCGACATCTATATCATGCCTTTGGTTTCTATCGTTGAGTCACTGCAGATCCGCACGGAGATGATAAATGTTGTCGCCGGACGTGGCGAGACGGTTAAGCTGCGCGACGAATACATACCGATAATCAGGCTGCATGAGATCTTCGGGGTGGAGGACGCCAAGGCCACAGAGCTTAGCGACGGCCTGCTGGTCATTGTCGAAGGTGATGGCAAACGCTGTGGCCTGTTTGTGGACGATCTTATCGGGCAGCAACAGGTGGTGGTCAAGTCATTAGAGTCGAACTATCAACAGGTTGAGGGTATTTCCGGGGCCACCATACTGGGAGATGGCTCGGTCGCCCTCATCCTGGATGTGCCAGGAATCTTCAGGTTGGCGAGTGGTGAGGGGAAAGGCGGCATGGTGGAAAAGCCGGTGATTGATTCAACTGAAAGCGGGATTGCGGGCGATGGCGAGCGTGTCTGAGATTGACGCCAGCGATACAGAATCGCAACTGGTTGACGCCAGCGAATACCTGACCTTTTGTCTGGGACGGGAGTATTTTGGCGTGGATATCCTCAAGGTGCAGGAGATCAGGGCATGGGAGAGTGTAACGCGCATCCCTAATGCACCGGAATACATCATGGGTGTTCTCAATCTGCGCGGATCAATCGTACCTGTGTACGATCTTAGATTGCGTCTCGGTATGGAGTTCGCCGAATATGGAAAAGAGACTGTAGTGGTAATACTAAGGGTGCTCGGAGGAAATGGGGAACGCAATATTGGTATTGCGGTGGACGAGGTGTCGGATGTGCTGTTGGCCAGCAAGGACGAGATCAAGGATACACCGGATTTTGGTTGCAAACTTGATACGGTGTTTATCAGCGGTATCGCCTCAGCCGACGACAAGGTAGTGACGCTGTTGACGGCCGATAGGCTTCAACCCCTGGAGCAACAGATACAAATGGATGGTGTGGCCGAAGGTGGTTCGGCTATTGCCGATCAGTAATTAGGGAAGGTGGTTTAAATGAATAGGATGATTGTCGATATGTCAGTTAGAAATAAATTGCTGGCCTTTACGCTGGTATTTTGTATTGCCCTTGCCGGGGTGATTCTCTATCTGCTGGCCATTCCTGATGACTCCTCCGGGGATACGTTGTTAGGAGGCGGCTGGTGGCTGCTTTTTGCTCTGCTGCTGTTGGGAATGTGGTTTGCCTATCAGGTATGGTCATCAATCGTTATACCGCTTGATCTGATGTTGCGTGCGAGCGATAAGATCGAGAAAGGTGATCTGTCTGCCATCAGTGATCTGCAGATGATAAAGACCAAGGATGAATTTGGCACATTGGCCGCATCGCAGATGTCTGTTCTTTCCTCGTTAAAAAAAATACAGACTGAGACCAATAACCTGGCAGGGAGCGTCAGGCATGGAAGTCTGAATGTCAGATGTCATGCCGATGGGCTGCAAGGGGTATGGTCTGAAGTTATAGATGAGGTCAACGTGGTGGCGGATAGCTATATCGGTCCATTCCTGGAAGCTGCGGTCTGTCTCGATCGTATCAGTCATGGAGATATCCCGCCTATTGTTACCAAACAGTACCCAGGGGATTTTAATAATTTCAAAGAGGGGTTCAATCGCAGTATCAGGACCATCAGTGATCTGTTGGCTGAATATAATTCGCTCATAGATGCGGCGCACAACGGGGATCTGACTGCGCGTGGCGATGCGGATAAATATGAAGGTTGCTGGCGGGAGTTTATAGACGGGCTGAACAAGATTTTTGCGACGGTGGTTGATCCGGTGCGTAACGCCGGTGAGGTGTTGCACGCGTTGTCAGAGGGCGATCTCAGGTATTGCATGAATGGAGAGTATAAAGGTGAGTATGCCGCTCTCCAGAACAGTGTAAACACCACCATAAGAAAACTTGAGTCAACGGTGATCCCTGTGCAAGAGGCGGCAGGTTTCATATCAAAAACATCGAGTCAGATCTTTGCCGGCAATAACAGCCTATCCGATCGTACCGACAAGGAGTCCTCAAGGTTACAGGAGACTGCGTCCAGTATGGAGCGTCTTATCGATGCGGTACGGAACAATGCCGAGCATTCCAAACATGCCAATAATCTTGCAACAGATGCACGGCAATCTGCTGAACATGGCGGCGAGGTGGTCAACCGCGCCGTGCAGGCCATGGATGAGATCAATAAGTCCAGTAATAAGATCGCTGAGATTATCGGCGTTATCGATGACATTGCGTTTCAAACCAACCTGCTGGCCCTGAACGCATCGGTAGAAGCTGCGCGTGCCGGTGAGCAGGGCAGGGGGTTTGCGGTGGTGGCCACTGAGGTGCGCAACCTGGCAGGTCGTAGCGCCACTGCAGCAAAAGAGATCAAGGAGTTGATCAAAGATAGTATGAAAAAGGTGCAGGCCGGAACCTCGCTCGTGAACGAGTCCGGTGAAACCCTGGATGAAATAATGGATGGCGTAAAACAGGTTGGCAATATCATCTCTGACATCTATGCGGCGAGCGGAGTGCAACTCGAAGGTATTGAGCTGGTTAATAAGGCGGTAACCAGTATGGATGATATGGTGGTGCAGAATGCGACATTGGCTGAAAAGACCTCGATGGCGTCCGGCTCCATGAGAGAGAAGGCCAGGGAGTTGGATGAGTTGATGCAGTTCTTCAAGGTTAACGGCCCCATTGTGCGAAAAGAGGATGAAGAAACCGCCCTGGAGGAGAAGGGGTCAATAGATGATATTGTCCCTGAAAGGCCACGGCCGGACGAGAAGATAAAAAATATGTTTGTGCCTCCTCAATACGTGGAGGATGAGGATGAGTGGGAGGAGTTCTAGTATGTCCTCGGCGTCAACCAAAGATACGACACAGGATCGGACTGCCAAAAATGTGTCCGGGCAATATCTCAGCTTTACCCTGGGGGATGAGGACTATGGGATAGATATCCTTAAGGTCCAGGAGATCAGAGGATGGGAGGAAGTGCGTCCTCTGCCGGACACCCCGGTATATGTGAAGGGGGTGTTGGATCTGCGCGGCTATATAGTTCCGATCATCGATATGCGCTTGCGTTTCAATCTGGAGAAGGCGGAGTACACGGCGACCACGGTCACCATAATCCTAAACGTTGAGGTGGAGGGAAAGAATCGCGTGATAGGCGTGGTAGTGGATGGCGTGTCTGACGTGTTGGATATGCAGGAGCAGGATATAAGGCAGGCGCCATCATTGGGGAAAAAGATAGATACCAGATATCTGCTTGGAATGGTCTCCAGGAACAATCGTGTTGTATTGCTGTTGGACGCCGACAATCTACTTAATCCGGATGAGTTGTTGTCCCTGGGCAACGATGACGGTGATTGATATGGAAAGCAAGCGCAAGGTCACAAAGAAGAAGACGGCCAAGACGTCTGCCGCTAGTAAATCAACCGCAACCAGGCGCGCCGCTGGCGGTGCCCAGAAGAAAAAAGGCGTTGCGCCCAAGCGCAATGCGGCGTCCGCATCTGGAGTCTTGTCCCTGGGTCAATCGATAGTAATTTCTGAGGTGATGGAGCGGCGTGAGCAGATGCTTGCCGCTGTCGCCGGGCGGAATGAGATCAGATTGGATGGTAAGCAAATAGAGCATATCGACGGAACAGGTCTTCAGCTCCTGGTCAGTCTGATCAAGGAGGCCGTCAACGGTAATGTTCAGATTTCATGGGTGGAGGCCTCTGATGTGTTGCGCAATAACGCAGCTCAGTTGGGGCTTACCGAGATACTTGCTCTGGACAAGTTGCCTGGCGAGAACTGATGGACAACGTCATGGTCAACGATTCCAAACGCATCGTGTTAGAGAGGGAGTTTGAGTTTACCAGGAACGACTTCAACTACCTCCGTCAAATTGTAAACGGGAAAACCGGGATCGTTGTTGCCGATGCAAAGATAGATATGTTCTATTCGCGTCTGGCCCGCAGGATTCGACAACTTGGTCTTGTCAATTTCAAACAATATTGCGATCTCATAAAGAATGAGGAAGATGGTGCGGAGGTATCGCAGCTAATTAACGCCATCACCACAAATCTTACCTCGTTCTACAGGGAAGGGTACCATTTTGAATTTCTTGCGGATGTCTTGATTCCGGAGCTGCTTAATACAGATTCGAAGAGGCGGAAATTACGCATCTGGTCGGCGGGCTGTTCCAGCGGCGAAGAGCCATACACCATCGCGCTGACGATATATTTGTCAGGGCTGGTTGCAAAAGGTTGGGATGTTGAGATCCTGGCGACAGATATAGATTCGAATGTGTTGGAAATTGGTTCGGCGGGAGTTTACAGCATAGAGCAGATCAAAAATGTTCCGGACAGCTATTTGCAATCCGGATTCCTAAGGGGAAAGGGGGAGCAGGCGGGCAAGGTGCGTGTCAAGCCGGCCGTGCGTAAGTTGGTTAGATTTGCACAGCTAAACCTGAATTCCAACTGGTCGTTGCCAGATCCGGTGGATATCGTGTTCTGCCGCAATGTGATTATCTATTTTGACAATGAATCAAAGAAGACCCTGGTTAACCGTATTGCGGAGAACCTTGGTCCTGATGGGTACCTATTTATAGGGCATTCGGAATCACTATTTAGGGTGAGCGATAGATTTGAATTGGTAGGGAAAACTATCTATCGGAAAAAGACGTGAGTTGATAATGACGTTAAGCACTGCACATGAATTACCGAGGCCATTACCAGGTTTTGAGCATATAAATCACTACTGGGATAGTTTGCATAATATGCCGGCAGCCAAGATATTGCCGGGAGAATACTATGTAACCAGGGCCAACGAGATAATAACCACCGTGCTCGGCTCCTGTATCTCCGCCTGCGTTCATGATCTGTCCGCGGGTGTCGGAGGCATGAATCACTTCATGCTTCCGATATCTAATGGTGGCAATTGGGAAGAGGCGGAAGACCCCCTCAGTGCGGCCAACAGATACGGCAACTTTGCCATGGAACATATGATCAATGAGATATTGAAGAATGGCGCGTCCAGGAAAAACCTGGAGGTAAAGATATTCGGCGGTAGCCAGATTATTTCCAGGTTCACCCATATAGGTGAAAAGAATATCCAGTTTATACATCTCTATCTGGAAAACGAGAGTCTGCATCTGGCTGGTGAAGATATTGGCGGATTGCTGGCTCGCAAAATAGTTTATTTCCCTGCAACAGGAAGGGTGCGGGTCAAGAAACTGAAACAGCTGCATAACGACACCATTGTGCAGCGCGAACATAGATACATTGAAGATATTGAGCGTCGTCCGGTTAAGGGCGAAATCGAACTGTTCTGAATTCAGGGGCAAGGTTACTGTATTGTTATGTCGATAAAGGTCCTGATCATAGACGATTCCGCTCTGATCCGAGAGTTGCTCACCAAGATCCTGGGGAGTGATCCGGATATTGAGGTGGTGGGTACTGCGGGTGATGCATATATAGCGCGCAGAAAGATCAAGCAACTTGCCCCTGATGTTCTGACGCTGGATGTCGAGATGCCGCGCATGAGCGGCCTAAAGTTCCTGGAGAATCTGATGCGGCTGCGCCCCATGCCGGTGGTGATGATCTCTTCCGTTACTGAGCAGGGCGCCGAGGTCACCCTGAATGCTCTGGAGCTCGGTGCAGTGGATTACATCTCCAAACCAAAGGTGAATATCGCTAAGGGGATAGAGGAGTATGCGGAGGAGATAGTTGCCAAGGTGAAGATGGCGGCTGGTGCCAGGGTCAGAAACCTGGAACAGAGAAAACAGACCAACAAGGATGCTGAAAAAGTATGTGCGACAGATACCGCAAGAAAGACCGCAGACAGGGGGAAAAAGCAAAAGACATCTGAACGGATCATCGCAGTGGGTGCGTCCGCAGGCGGTACTGAGGCCATCGCGGATATCCTGCGACATCTGCCTTCGGATATGCCTGGAATCGTGATAACCCAGCATATCCCTGGCGCGTTCAGCAGGTCATTTGCTGCGCGCATCAATAGATACAGTCAATTGGATATTGCCGAGGCGAAAGATGGAGAAAAGATCTGTCGAGGTCGTGTCTACATAGCGCCTGGAGACAAGCATCTCGAGATAGAGAGAGAGGGGGGCGTATTTGTATGTCGCTTGAACGACGGACCGCTGGTGAATAGACATAAACCTGCGGTTGACATGATGTTTAACTCTATTGCGCAGAGCGTTGGTTCCAATGCCATAGGGATAATCCTGACGGGGATGGGCAGAGATGGTGCTGCAGGGCTGGAGGCGATGAAAAAGGCCGGTGCGGTCACCCTGGTGCAGGATGAGAAGACCAGCGTGGTTTGGGGTATGCCAAAGGAGGCGGTAAGGCGGGGTGTGGTCGATGAGATTGTACCCTTGGACTCTATCCCTATGCGTCTCATAGAGCTGTCTGAGTAATATCATTCCCATTGCCTCAACCCATAAGACTGAATTGGATAGGTTTGCCCTTATTGCCGGTCGCTTTAAAGATTTAGTGTACTGGGGCCGATACAGGTATTAGCTCTGATGAGAACGGATAATGATTGAAAGGGTGTGGAAGGAGACGAAGGTCTTTATCTTGCTTGGCTCTGCCATGATCGTGGCTGCGTATATCGGTGGGGCCGGTTCCGAGACATTGAGCTGGATGCTGGCCCTGTTTGTCATGGCCGTATTGTTCTTTGCCTGGCATATCTCCCATGCGGATAAGAGGGAAGAGGGGGGCGCTGAAGATATATCCGTTTCCGAGGAGCTGGGCCACGAAATGGATCTGCTGGTACAGAAGATAGAGACCAGCACCACGGTTATGCTGGGCCACGTGCGTGATGAGCTGTCGCAGATGAGGCTCCTGGTGGCTGATTCAATCGAGACTCTGCATGAGGGTTTTAGCAAAATAAATCAAGGCACCGTTGAGCAGAATAAACTTGTGCATGAGGTGCTGGAGAGGTTGGGCGCCGCCCTGGAGTCGGGGGAGAAGTTTGAGTCGATGGTAAGCGATATGAATGAACAGGATGACCTGATGGTCAGATGCACCAACCACCTGCCAGTATTGGCGCGGCAAATAAATAAGGGTATTGCGGATGTGGTGCGGTCACTACAGTTTGAAGACATAGTACAGCAGTTGACTGTTACATCAGAGAAACACCTCGATTACATCGAGGAGGTTCTGGATGCGGTAGACATCGGTATACGTAAGCTGAACAGCCAGAAGATAAACATTCCTGAATATATCATCGGGCTGCATGAGTTGAAGGCGCAGATCGATCAGTTAGAGGCGGAGTGCAGGGCAGAGGCTGAGAGATCAGTATCCCAGCATTCGATGCGAAGGGGTGATATTGAACTGTTTTAACAATCAAGAGGCATGCCTGTGGCAGTAATACGCGAATACAATCAAGAGGCAAACGAACTGATCATCAAGATATCCGGTGATCTTGATTTCTCCATGCTGGACCAGTTTCGTCAGACCTATAACGATCTGGACCTGGATCAAGTGAGAATAAAGATCGATCTGAGTGAGACCGGGCACTTTAACAGCGAGGCGCTGGGCATGTTGCTGATCCTGAGAGAGCATGCCGGTGGCGATGCCTCCAGCATCTCGATCATCGGATGTGGAGATGACATGCGCCAGATATTCAAGGCATCGAGTTTTGACGGGCTGTTCGATATGTCCTGCTAATCCGGGGTAACGAAGGGAATAACCATGGCCATAACTGTTACAGAATCAGATGATGCCGCAACGGTGACCATACATATATCCGGTCGTTTCGACTTTTCCTCTCATCAATCGTTTCTGGAGGTATATCAAGACTACCCCAAAGGCGAGAAGAGGTTTGTGGTTGATCTGGACGGTACGGAATACATGGACAGCTCCGCCATGGGCATGCTGTTGCAGCTGCGTGAGCATTCTGCCAGGGAGCAGGATAAAATCGGCCTGATTAATGCCAACGACGCGGTGCGCAAGATCCTGGATATCGCCAATTTCGACAAGCTGTTTGATGTCGCCTGAATGTAGAAATAGTGGCATCCGGCCCGCATATCACCTATCCTTGCCGCTTTTCTTTTTAGGTTAATCGTTATGGGTTTCAAATGCGGTATCGTCGGTCTGCCCAACGTAGGTAAGTCGACCCTGTTCAATGCGCTGACACAGGCCACCATCGCGGCGGAAAACTATCCGTTCTGCACCATCGATCCCAATGTGGGCGTGGTGCCCCTGCCTGACCCCAGGCTGGACGTGCTGGCCGGGATTGTCCAGCCGCAGCGCGTCCTGCCCACCACCATGCAGTTCGTGGACATCGCCGGACTGGTGGCGGGGGCCTCCAAGGGTGAGGGTCTGGGAAACAAATTCCTGGCCAACATCCGGGAGACGGATGCCATCGCCCATGTGGTGCGCTGCTTCGAGGACGATGATGTGGTGCACGTGGCCGGGCGGGTAGATCCTCTGGCGGATATCGAAGTGATCAACACCGAACTGGCCCTGGCCGACCTGGAGTCGGTGGAAAAGGCCCTGGACAAGGCCGCGCGTCAGGCCAGGACCGGCGATAAGAAGATCCTGGTACGCAAGGAGCTGCTGGAGAGGGTGCGGGACCACCTGGATGCCGGAATGCCGGTCAGATCGTTCGACGCCACCACAGACGAGCGGCAGGAGATGCGGGACCTGTTCCTGCTCACCGCCAAACCCACCACCTATATCGCCAATGTGGCCGAAGACGGGTTTACGGATAATCCGGCCCTGGAGGCGGTGCAGAAGATGGCGCAGGAGGAGGGCTCAGAGGTAGTGGCCGTCTGTGCCGCGATCGAGGCGGAGATAGTACAACTGGAAGAGGACGAGAAGCAGGAGTTTCTGGCCGATCTTGGTCTGGACGAGCCCGGTCTGAACCGGGTGGTGCGTGCCGGCTATAAGCTGTTGGGCCTGGAGACCTATTTCACCGCTGGGGTGAAAGAGGTCAGGGCCTGGACTATCCCCCATGGCGCCACCGCGCCCCAGGCGGCCGGTGTGATCCACACCGATTTCGAGCGGGGATTCATCCGTGCCGAGGTCATCGCCTATGACGACTTTGTAGCCAATAAAGGGGAGCAGGGGGCGAAGGAGGCCGGCAAACTTCGGTCTGAGGGCAAGGAGTACATCGTGAAAGACGGAGACGTGATCCATTTCCGCTTCAACGTCTGAAACGCTAAAACGTTACAAATCAGGGCGTTCCACGGTGCTGCAGTCAGGTTATCAGGTTGACAGTCTGGCGGCTAACCGGTATATTTTCGCGCCTTCATGGCTACGTAGCTCAGTCGGTTAGAGCGACGGACTCATAACCCGTAGGTCGGTGGTTCAATTCCACCCGTAGCCACCAAATAAAGATTCAATAAGATCCAGAATCGTCCGAAAGCCCGCATAACAGCGGGCTTTTTTTTCAGATAAAGTCTATGTTAGTCCGCAGGCATATCCTAGAATTGAGGTAGATCTGGCAGCAATTTGCACATGTTGAGCGAAATAGGGTGAGGGCGGCATACCATAGAAGCGACTATCTGGACGAGCGGCGCAGGATGATGCAGGCTTGAAGGATTATTTGGATCAATTAAAAGCTGGAGCGGAGGGTATCTTTAGAAACATGACCGCTTGAGTTTGCGTTCCATCCCCATGTATTACGCATGTATTATTTTCGGTAGTGTCAATTGGAGGACGCCAATACCAGTGAAACCCCGATGGGATTCATAACGGCTTGAGTGAGCGTTCAATACCGTTCGGAGGAAAACCTACAAGATATTTCGAATTATGCTTCGGGAATACATACAGTCTTCTTTTCTTCATTGGGGATGCAGATCAACAGAGAATCTCACCCAAAGAAGAAAGATTTTTTATACGAACACGAGTGCGCTTATCGCATTGCTTAGTATCCTGCTGTTCTCCATTGTTTATTCTTTTCCCGGCAATGCGGGCCTAACGAGAGGAATATTAGCCGTCTCGCCATCTTATATACTTCTAGCGGCGGTCCCGTGGGTCAACCGTTACGGATATCACGTACTGGCCAGTTGGCTATTATCCCTTACCGTTACGGCCGTCATCATAGCCGTTGTTCTGTTTTCAACCGGCACATACATGGACGTACATCTCTATTTCATTATGTTTGCGGTGACCGTGCCTGCGTATTTTCTCTTTGCAAGATGGCGGTCGATTGTTTTTATATTTGTATTAAATCTTTCGCTATTTGCCTGGTTCGAGATTTTCGGTTTTGCGCCCCATCCTGAGGTATTGGAGTTGAGCGGTGCAACCGTCACGGCATTTCAGCTGGCATATATCGTCTCCGACCTGGCGACCATCCTTCTGATCGTGTGGCTGAGCGAGTACGTGACCGAGAAGAATGAAACCGAACTGGACCTGCTCTCAGGTACAGATGCGCTTACCCAGTTGCCCAATCGTCGCGCCCTGGAAAGAAAACTGGCCTGGACCATGTCCATGAGCCGGCGCAGCAAGATCTTAAGCGCGTTGATGGTCATTGATCTTGACAACTTCAAGGCACTCAACGATACGCACGGTCATGACGCAGGGGATGTGATTTTGACCGAAACAGCGAGGAGACTAATGGAAACAGTTCGAGATATCGATTTCGTTGCCAGACATGGAGGAGATGAGTTTATCGTCGTGCTGAGTCTGATCGGCAGCAACAGGCAGTCTGCGCTGGATGCGGCCTTGGTTGTGGCGTCCAAGATTCACGCGACCCTGGATGTGCCTTTCCCGTACACCATAAAACATCATGGCAGGGCCGATGAGAAGGCGGAACATCACTGTGGATCCAGTATTGGTATCACGGTGTTCGACGGATATGAAAGATCGCAGGAAGAGATCATTAAACGCGCCGACGTCGCCATGTACGAGGCAAAAAAGGGCGGAAGGAATATGGTTCGCGCCCAGTTCTAATCAATAGGGTCAAATCAATCGAGTCTGGCCCACTGCTGGCCCCATTGATTCTTGATTCCGTGGCTGTTCAATCAATATTTTTTGGATTTCCTGCAAATAATATTTGAACTTTCGGATATACCTACTATTTTACTAAGTAATGTAATAATGATATTTGTCATTTTTGTATGGAGGTGCCGATATGGCCAAGATACGCAGAGCAATAAAAGTATGGGGTGCGCAGATGGACGATGGTCGCATGGTAACCAACGACGATCCCGGTGTGGTGTCGGTAACCATCCATCCGGACGGCCACGTTAGTACCACCAATCCACAGGGTAAGGAAGAGACAGTCAGCGGAACCTGGGCAACATACAACCCACGCTTCAACTAACCAGATTAAGTCACCCCTCTTAGGCCTAGGCCACTCACACGAGTGGCCTTTAGTCTATGCCGTAGACGCCACCTGAAAGTCCGGCAGAGTTACCTGTTGTTAATGATAAGACTAATGCATCAGTCGTAGCTTGGATGATCTGAAAACGGCCAAGAGCAGACTGCTGTGAAATGCTTTATCCAGGCCCGCCGGCCTGATATTCTCATGAGGATCAAGGGGTCTGATCAAGGGGGAAGAGTACTTGAAATTACTTGATTCCACGGAATTTGGATTTTAATAACTATGCCCCCTTGGTTTAGCAAAACGCTACGTATCAGGGAGAGCGCATGAAAGAAGCCAATAGACTCTTGGTGCTCGGTGGTGCGTTGAGCACTGTCGCTGCATTGCTGCACGTGGCAATCATCATCGGTGGGCCGCGGTGGTACCGTTTTTTTGGCGCAGGTGAAGAGCTCGCCTCAATGGCGGAAAATGGGGACTGGATTCCAATTGTACTAACGTTTGGCATTGCAGTTGTCCTGATGATTTGGGCACTCTATGCATTTTCTGGCGCGGGTCTAATCAAGCGGCTTCCTTTTCTGAAAGTAAGCCTCGTTATCATTTCTGCCATCTATCTGATTCGAGGGATTGCCATTATTCCAGCTTATATCGTAACGCCGGAGATTGTAGATGACTTTTTGGTCTGGAGTTCATTCATTTGTCTGGTATATGGGTTAGCCTACGCCATGGGCACCAAACAGGTATGGAAAAAGCTATGCGCGTAAAGTGTCCAGCAAAGGGTGCTGGATCAGCCCCGCAATTCTGACGTTAAATTTTAGGGGTATGTTCATGCTGAAGAAGCTGCTGGGGAAAAAGGAAGGGCTGAAAGAGGATGAAGTTAGAGTAGTTCTCCCCGAGGAAGAATATGGAATTCTCGAATGGAAGAAGCAAGGACTACCCTGTGTGGCTGTATTGAATTCGGCCTTGAAGGACTTTGAGTCAAAGAAGATATTCAGTTGGCACTTGTCAGTGATTATCGACTTCGACGGCCTAATTGAAAATGGAATGCCATCTCAGGAAGAAAGGGATATCGTTGATCCTTTCTGTGACAAATTAGATGAAGAAATAAAAGCTGGTGGGAATGCGTTGTTTCTAATCCGAGAAACCTGGAATAAAACGCGTCGACTTGTTTGGAGGGTATATAACCCAGACATTGCTCACGAGCATTTGCAATACATTGTAGACCATCATCGGTATCCTCGGTCGTTCGATTGGCATATGGAACAGGATGTGGAGTGGGGGCAGGCAAGATGGTACTTTGAGCAAATAAAAACATAGCAAGCGCATGTTGTTCGTCCAAGAATCGGAAAAATCGAATATTCTCAATAGGGCAGTCTGTTTTTTAATAGATGATAGTGACCGATGAACTTAAATAAGATTATAGCTATATCGTTTTCACTGCTTTTTGTTATCCTCTCTCTCGGTTTTCTCCTGCCTGCGAAAGAGGATGGTAATTTCGTTTATGGAGCACTGGTCTTTTTCGTTGTTTCGCTTTCTACCATATGGTTTTTTTATATTTTTTTTGAAAGAACACAGCCCGCGCGTAAATCTATTTGGTTTGCGCTTGTAGCGATTTGCATATCTGGTTTGATCGTTCCAGCATGGTGGGCTACAGAAAAAATTTCAAATGCGTATCATGCCTTCCTTGAGGATAATTTTCGAAACACAACAGTCACAAATTTTCAGGATGAAGTTCTATTTACACAGGAAAACAATCCTATTGGCATACGCCTGCATTACACAGTTACCGTTCCTAATTCCGGACATTATTCCCCAATGCCATCCGTTGGTGATGGTAAGGGTCGGGCCGGACATTTCTATCTTGTTGCTGTAAAAATTAATCCTTTACCTCAACTGGATGGCAGGGGGGTATCTTTGGCTGGAAATTATAAGGCTAACGTGCCCTATGAAATCATTGCTGATCTCAGGCCGCAATTTCTACTGTCAGATCAGAAGGCAGGAAATCCTTGCGTATTTTTTGCCAGCCTGGACGAAGAAAACGCCATTAAAAATGCAACAGATTTTCGAGCATTGGAAGTAGATATCGATGGAACCAGTTTTAATCGTTATTATGGGAAAGCTATTCATTACCTCGAACATAAATACAAATTAAAAACTTTTTATGACAGCATAGCTAAAGAGCGCATTCCTAGATGCGTTGGGTACTAGAAATATGCTCGAGAGTGAATTCTGAAATTCAACGCCATGGGCTAATGCCATTCTCCGTATACACCAAAAAACAAATCAACAGGGTCGCACAGATTGAAATCTCTTAAACATAAGTTCTAGGGACGAAATACTGAATTATTCGATTAAGTATTGCGTCACCTGAATTTCGCTTTCAAGACGTAAGGAGAGAGTGGGTGAAATGACTCAAGTGAGTCATGGATGGGATCATTGAACAGTCGATGATACAATGCGCCGCGCTATCTGAAAGAACATCCCTATCATATGTTCTATATAACTGAGTACGTCAAATCCAGTATGAGTAATCAAAAAAGAATAATGTACCTGACACAAGGTCGTGAACTTTATGGGAGTCAGCGACAGTTATTACATCTTGTGCAAAACATCGATAAAGATATGTATACCCCGCTTATCGTCCATACAGAACCTATGGATTTTCACGGTTATGTTGCAGTGTCTCCCAATAGTCCTACATTAATTGAATTGAGGCCATGGAGGAAACTGCAAAATAGTTTTTTACGTTATATTGATGCCTACAAGCTGCTTAGGTGGTCTAAGCATCAAGATATAAGCTTGATTCATTGCTCCTACCAGTGGCTATACCCATACGCACTTTTTATTGGACGTAAGTTAAAGATTCCAATTGTGCTGCATATTCGTCGTCCTGGAACAATATCAGAAAATGAAATAGGGAAAAATAAGGCCTATGCCAAGGCAGATGCAATAATTGCTATTTCCAAGCGGATATATGGAGAGCTGCAGCGAATTGATACGTTGAGCAAGATGACATATTGCATTGATGATGCGGTTGATGACGTTTTTTTTGAAATAAAAGACAGCTTGGTGCTAAGAGATGAGTTCGGCGTTAAAGGTGGGCTTTTATTTGGAATCGTTGGTCGAATATACAAAAGCAAAAGACAACTTGATTTTGTAATGGCAGCGCATCAACTTCTGGAAAAAGGGATAGATGCGCATTTTTTTATTGTAGGGAAAATTGACGATCAAAAGTACTATCAAAAAATTCTTAGTTATATCCGGACGCATGAATTATCAAATCGAATTTTTTTTACTGGGCACAGAGAGAATATGCCGGAAGTGTTGTCTTCCTTAGACGTTCTGATTAGTTTATCCGGCGGATCAGTGATGTATGAAGCTATGGCCTGTGGGAAAGCTGTTATTTCTGCAGGTTTTACACAAAGGCAAGACTCCGTTCATGTGCAGGATGGCGTGACTGGGCTTGTGACCGAGTCAAAAAGTATTAGTCAACTTACAGGACTTATGGAAAAAATCGCAAATGATGATGAACTTAGAAATGCGCTGGGAATAAATGCACGTCACAGGGTCGTTTCGCATCTCGGATGTAAAGAGTTAGCGCTCAAGACGCAGCATATATATGATCGCCTATTGAGTCCTTAGGGGGGTATGTTGTCAATGTGGTGATTGCGCTCTTTGCATGCAAGACTAACACCCATGCGCCTTCCCGGTCTGTCATGCCACGTAGAGAACACGCAGCTTATACATCAAAATAGAGGAATGCACGCTATGTTATTCCATGCCATGCAAAAGTGCCTCTGTGATCTCATTCATGCGGCGATGTTGATTGGGAGGATCCCACCAGATATTTCCCTCGACAATTACTGGCCCGTCTGGAGTAAATGCAACATCCCACCCAATTGTTTGCAAGGGTGTGAATTTGATGGCGGCATCTCGTACCAGGGTACAGGCGTCGTTCCAAAATGGTAAAGCGAATCCGCTGATCTTGATACCTGTCTTCGGGTGAATATCCAAAGTTCTCAGGCCGGAGCCGTCCTGAGCCATTGTTACGGCAGGTTTAAGGATGCCGTCATCCAGTCCAATCATTGCCTGTATATTGCCGGATTGTCCTTTATCGAATCCATCTGTCACGTTAGAGCCTGTGATTAGCTTTAGATGTGCATGAATGATGTGGCAGCAATTTCGTGCATCTATGAGAGTGGTAATACGTGCGGTCTGCAGGTACTCGGTATTTGTCAGCCGTATGATTTCAGAATGATTTCGAAGACGTTTCTGGATTAGAAAGCCGTCATGCTTAGAATCCAAATTCATGACAGAGTACATTTCTGAGGGGGTGTGCATTTTCCCAACTGAATCTATAAATCCTCCTTGTTTCCTGCTAAAGACGCTGACGCCTGAACCGAATGCGCCATGGGTCGGCTTAATCACAAATTTGTCGCAAACCTTATTTTCGAAGAACAATCTCCAGTCATCACGGTTATTCAGAATGGAATTATCAAAACACCATCCAGACATTTCCTTTAAGAATATCCCATAGATTTTTGGGACAGGGATATCCAACGCAATGCAATGACGATAGAAGATGCCTTTATTCTTCAGGATGGGTGCCCATGACTCTGGATTTAACTTTTTTTGGATCTTTGTCAGCCGTTTCCTGCTTAAATATTGTGTGCGTTCATCTGTAGTCAACTCAGGGTTAAAGAGTCCGAGTCTAAATGCCTCATCTGGTTGGAAAAGCCCTTCTTTGCACACTATACGAGCATTCCTGAAGACAGAGGCAAACGGCTTGTTAACCATGCGGGAGAAGGTAACTGAGAGTTTCGCGGTCCGGAACAGATTTTTTGTCTTTTTTGTTAAGCGCCTAAGCATGTGTATAAATCATTAAAAATGATGTTTAAGGATAGGAACTATAGCCCATAAAATCAATCTATCGCAAAGCAAACGAAGTCACGGGGAATAGTATAGGAAGCTCCAGGAACGCAATACATAACTATTTCCAGGAAATGGCTTTATCAATGTCGTCTGTACTGATATTCTCCATAAATAGTAGGGTATAAAAAATAAGGCAGGATGCTCTCCGCACAAAGCCATTCATCTTTGACGGAATTAGTCGAGTCCGGCCTTATTGGCCCTGTCCTATTGATCTTCTGTCCAATTGCCTTTGGGGGTATTGCCACGGGGAAGTCTTGGCGGTCGATTGGCTCAGAGGGGATTGAAATACCAGCGTAAATAATGGGAGGCCTCAAAGAGGAATTTCCGCTAATTTTGGGAAGAGTTAAAGAGAGTCTGTTTTCTGACGGATTAATACTCAATCACTGGAGGGATGCAATGAGTGAGGGCAATAACTTTAAATATTACAAAGCGGATCCGGGTGATACAAAATACGATGGCGCAAAAGGAGTGGTTGAGGACGAGTTTGCACACATTAAAAAGTGGCGTGGGCAGTTACCCCGCGCAGGTATTGCGCTCTCTGGTGGTGGGATACGTTCAGCCAGCTTCAGTCTCGGTGTGTTGCAGGCGTTGGCAAAGGGTAATTGGTTGCGCGAATTCGACTATCTCTCCACGGTGTCCGGTGGCGGGTACACAGGTTCATCGCTCTCCTATCTGTTACATCTTTCCCGCACGGATCAAACTGGTGAATTACCTCAATTCGGTGTTTCGCAGGATGATTTTCCTTACGTATCCTGCCCGATGGTGGGGGCCGGAGAAGAGTGCGAAAGCAAAAATTTCGGTACGTCATCGAAAAAAGGCGGGCTGCTCCGGCGCTTGCGGCAAAACGCAAAATATCTGACGCCAGGCCATGGCATCACAATGCTGTCACTGATAGGTGTGGTTTTGCGTAACAGCGCGATCAGTATCCTGGTGCATGGCGGGTTAATTGTTCTGGCGCTGCTTCTGTTGGTCAGAATGGATCTTCTGGCGGAAAACTACGGCATCAAGTTGCAGATGAACCCTGTAATGTGGTTAAGCATCTTGTCACTGGCTGGATATGTTGTGTTTTCGGCTTTGTATGTGGTTCTTACTGGATTATTTAACGGGTTGTTTAGTGACGACGCGGTATACCGGGGTCGGAGGTTTTATGAAAAGACTGTGCGCTATCTGCTGTTGATAGGTACTGTGTGTTTCACAATAGGGGTCTTGCCATGGTTATATGCATTGGCGAAAAATTTTGGTGAAATCTATTCGGTATATGCAGGTACGATCAGTGCCATTTTTGGCGTCATATCGAGTATCTGGGCCTTTTCGAAATCCAGTAGCGTGGACAAACCGAAGATCCCCATCGGCTTGGTGGTGATAGTTTCGTCCGTATTGTTGCTGATAGGGACCATGCTGCTGGCCTTCTCCTTTGCAATCAAATTGGAAGAGTGGCACAGCTTGGGTGTGGGGGCAGGAGGAATCCTTGTCGTATTGATCCTGTTGGGTTGGTTTCCGGATGTGAATTATCTCTCTATACATCGTTATTATCGAGACCGGTTGATGGAGGCGTTCATGCCGGGGGAGAACGGCATCAATTACCCGGAGACAAGCAGCGGTCCGACCTATACCGGGAATACCACCATGTTGGGGAATATATGCGGCGTTGGTGAAACAAACGGTGTTGGTGAGACAAGCGGTGAATTCGGCAAGGATAACGGTCCTTACCATTTGATTTGTGCCAACGCGGTATTGGTGTCGTCAAGCAATCCGCGCTACCGTGGTCGCGGCGGAGATTGTTTTTTGTTTTCACCGCGATATACAGGGAGTAGGGCAACAGGATGGGTGCAAACCGATCCGTCACAGGGGTCCGGAATGACGTTGGCTACCGCTATGGCGATTTCTGGAGCGGCGGTGAACCCAAATGCCGGATGCGGTGGTGATGGCGTTACTCGTAATCCGGTGCTTTCCGTATTGATGAGTATGCTGAATATCCGGCTTGGATATTGGGTTGACAATCCTGATAGAGAAAAAATATCGCATTGCACGTCCAAGTTATGCGCTATGCTCATGAAGCCGAACATGCTCATACCTGGAGTGTGGGAGTCCTTTGGCCGTTGGAATCTGCGAGAGGATGAAAGACATATCCTGCTGACCGATGGCGGGCATTTCGAGAATCTTGGACTTTACGAGCTGCTTCGACGTCGCATGAAGGTGATCATCGCTTGTGACGGAGGCGCGGATCCGAATTACTCCTTTGGCGATCTTTCCAACGCCTTGGAAAAGGCACGTGCCGATTTTGGCACCCTGGTCCATATCACTTCCGCAGACCTTGATAAACTGATCCCGCATCCCATCCATTCTGATTGTTCCAATAACGAACTGGAGTTGCCGATGGCGACACAGGGATATCTGATTGCGCAGATTGAGTATGCGGCTTCAAACGGTTCTGGCGTTGCGCCGGCAAAGAAAGAATATGGAGTGTTAATCTATATCACGACCACCTTTTTTAAAGAGCTGGATGCTTCCTTGCACGGCTATCGGCAATCACATCCAAAATTTCCGGACGAACCAACCAGTGATCAATTCTTTGATGAGAAACAGTTTGAATCCTATCGTGAGCTTGGGTTTCAAACCGCGTGGCAAATGATGACGGATATGAGTAGCGAGAGCACTGGAAAGGTATGTCTTGATGTTAACGGTGTCGAATTCCCTAAGATCAATAGTCGAAGGGTCAAGTCAGGCGAGTCTTTGGTCTTGTGAAATGAAATAATAGGGATTCAGTCCCCTATGATTCTGAATTAGTTGAGACGTAAAGCGCCGGTGTCCCCGGTCAGGTCGCGATGTAAGGCCGTGCAAAGTGATCTGTAAATGGAGGCGGTCAGTCAAGGAGGTAATACACATGAGTTGGGGTGATTGTATGGAAAAGAAGATCGATCATGAATGGGGGCCTACAGCGGCCAAGGAGTGTGCGCATTCATTTGGAAAGGGAGATCTCAAAGGCATGGCCGAATGTATCGTCAAATATGCTGAGGCCAGCGACCCGGAGGTTGTGCTGGGGATCTTAACAGAGTGGAGTTTTGAGTGCGCCCTGTAGTTGTGTGCTACAGTGGTTGCAGTGGTAGAACGGAGGGCTGGTGTCCTCCGTTTTTTCAAGAACAATTGGGTTGGACAGTAACAGATATACCAATAGGAAATAAATATTTTGAGAAGGCGTGATCGACAAATAGAGCTGGAACGGACGATGGGTATTCTGAATGGCGGTGAATATGGGATCCTGTCGACTGTTGGCTCAGACAATCAACCGTATGGGGTTCCGCTTAATTACTGCGTGATGCAAGACAGGATATATTTTCACTGCGCCACTGTCGGTAAAAAGATCAATAATATCCAGCATAATTCCAACGTATCATTCTGTGTTGTCGGGAATACGCGTGTGTTACCGGATAGATTCGGTACGACATATGAAAGTACGATTGTGAGTGGCCTGGCGGAAGAGGTCCTCGGCGCGGACAAGCAGGTCGCGCTGGAAGGGTTGTTGCAAAAATACTCCGCACAATATTTTGCAGAGGGATTGAAATACATATCCGACCTGTTTGATAAGACGCGGGTGTTTGCGATTTCCATCGACTCGGTGTCAGGAAAGGCGCGCGGGTGAACAAGTTCTTATGGTTATGTCCGGAACTAAGGTAAGGATTGGTCTATAAACTCATTTTTGTCTTGTTTGGGCAGCTGTTATACATTAGAAACGCAGCACATGGTCTGATCCAACAGGGTGTCATATGTATCGTCATCTAAATGCAGATAGAACCATCTCTACTACAGAGACCCTTAACGTTCGTGTCGGAGAACGCTTCCCAGGTTCCAGCCTAAGCCAGGTCTGTGCTGAGCTTCTTATGATCGCCAATGAGAGCAAGGAGAGGGTCCTGTTGATTGCCCGTCCTAACTATGGATTGCGTCTGTTTGTTGGGATGGTTGTGTTCCTGGGTCTGCTCGGACTGTTTTACAGTATCTCCCTGCTGGAGGTGACCACACGTCCCTTTACCCTGGGAGAGCTGGTGCAGATGACAGAGGCGGGCATGAACGATCTGGTACTGATTGGCGCAGCCATCCTGTTCCTGATCACAGTGGAGGTGCGTATCAAACGCAGGCGGGTACTGGAGGCCCTGCGTGAGTTGCGATCCATCGCCCATGTCATCGATATGCACCAGTTGACCAAAGGTCCCGGGCGCTATGCCAAAGAGAGGATAGTTACACCACACTCGCCCGCATGGGAGATGAGTGCCTACGAACTGACCCGCTATCTGGATTACTGCAGCGAGATGCTTTCCCTAACCGGAAAGGTAGGCGCCCTCTACGCCCAGAACTTCAATGACTCGGTAGTGCTCGCTGCGGTCAACGAGCTGGAGAGTCTGACCACCGGTCTGAGCCGCAAGGTGTGGCAAAAGATCATGATCCTGCACAAGCTGGATGATGGTGCACTGGGGTCCGGGGCGGTCTAGATCAAGGCGTCCCGGCTGTTTGCTAAATTTTTTTCATAGAAATGAACTTTTCCTGTCCTCCCTGGTCCCACGTTCAGTAGTCGCAAACGATTCGTTTCCACCACAGACGATAGCTGTTTGTTCAGACTCCCCTTCAGACATCAAGTCTGGTGTACCGGCACCATCATGGATGGCGCCGGTATTTTTTTTGCCCAAAATTAGTGCCTATATCAGCGCGCAGGCACCCCATCAGTGCGAATGCATGCACGAAATTAGATATATCTGCCATAACATATTGATTTATAAGCGCCCCATTAAGAGGCATGATTAGTGCATTGTTTTTCCGGAATTTGGCCTGGGATCGCTGCTGTGCATGTTAAAGGGGCGTGGGTCAGGTGAATATAACAATTATGCCGCTGTTTTGGTGCGCGGCTGACTGATGTTCTTGGGAGAAACTAGAATGAAAAAACCTCTGTTTATTGCAGCCCTATCGTCATTGCTGCTTCCTGGTGTGGTTATGGCTGAGGAGGCCAGCCTGAATGGAGCTGATACGGCCTGGATCCTTACCTCTACGGCCCTGGTCCTGTTCATGACCCTTCCCGGTCTGGCGCTGTTTTACGGCGGTCTGGTCCGGACTAAAAACGTCCTTTCGATCCTGATGCAGTGTTTTGCCATCGCCGGCATGGTGTCCATCTTGTGGCTGGTGCTTGGGTATAGTATGGCCTTTGCCGATGGTACCCCCTTTATCGGTGGTCTAAGCAAGGTGATGATGGCGGGGATTGGTCGTGAGACCCTCTCTGGAACCATACCAGAGTCACTCTTTATGCTGTTCCAGATGACCTTCGCCATCATTACACCGGCCCTGATCATTGGCGGCTTTGCCGAGCGCATGAAGTTCTCAGCCATGCTGCTGTTTAGCGCCATCTGGTTGCTTCTGGTCTATGTGCCAATAACCCACTGGGTATGGGGTGGTGGCTGGCTGCAGAATATGGGGCTGTATGATTTTGCCGGCGGTACCGTGGTACATATAACGGCAGGTGTGGCCGCCCTGGTGGCCGCCGTGGTCCTGGGGCCGCGTAAGGGCTTTCCCACCACCGCCATGCCCCCACACAATATGACCCTGACGGTGACCGGCGCCGGTATGCTGTGGGTGGGCTGGTTCGGTTTTAATGGTGGTAGCGCCTTGGCATCCGATGGCAATGCCGCCATGGCCATGCTGGTTACCCATATATCAGCTGCCACCGGCGCCATGACCTGGACCTTTATAGAGTGGAAGCGCTTTGGCAAGCCAAGCGCCTTGGGCGCGGTTACCGGAATGGTGGCCGGTCTTGGCACCATCACCCCGGCCTCCGGTTTTGTCGGACCGGGCGGTGCCCTGATAATCGGCCTGCTGGCGGGTGGTGTCTGTTTCACTGCAACCCAAGTTATCAAACGCGTGCTCAAGATAGATGACTCTCTTGATGTCTTTCCGGTGCACGGCGTGGGCGGCATGCTTGGAACCCTGTTGGCCGGTGTATTCTCCGCCACCAGCCTGGGCGTATTCAGCGGCTATGGGTTTGCCGATGGTATTGAATCCATGGGCGGTCAGTTTGGGGTCCAGTTGGTTGGTGTTATTGCCACGGCCGTTTTTACCGCTGTGGTTACCTATGTGATCCTGAAGCTGGTTGGGGCGTTGGTTGGATTACGCGTGGATGAAGAGGAAGAGATTCAGGGTCTGGATATCGTCTGCCACGAGGAGACCGGATACAACCTGTAACTCCTACCCTTCTGTAGGATACTGTTTAAGGGTGGCGCATCTGCGCCGCCCTTTTTTGTCTGCACTATTGTGATCCTTACTCCTCAGCATTGCATTGCCACTGGAATTCTAGAAACAGCTTTAAGGTGTTCTATTAAAGTTAAGAAATAATTTGACGATACATGATTAACAGGCCTGAATTTCCATCGTCTATTCTCTTAATTTGGGAAGAGAACATTGTCTAGCAATAACTATGAAGAAGGTCCCGGCGAGATCGCCCGGATACTGGTTGAAAACGGCACCCTGAAGAAGGATAAACTGGAGTATGCCGAACGGGTGCGCTCGAAGCTGAGCAGCCCGAAACCTATGCTTGAGGTACTGAAAGAGCTGGGTTATGTGGACGACGACCAGATTCGCTCTGCGGTCAGGAGTAATGCCAACTCCATAAGACTGGGTCAGCTTCTGGTGGAGCTTGGGTTGTTAAAACCCAGGGAGTTGGAGGCGGCCCTGGCGCTGCAGCAGGAGTCATCAGAGCCGAAAAGGCTGGGCGATGTCCTGTTGGAAAACAACTTCGTCGATGAGTCCTACCTGCTTGGGGTATTGGCAGATCAACTTGGTCTGCCGGTGGTAGTGCCCAATTTCTCCTCTATAGATCCAGTGCTATTGGAGAGGGTTACCCCCATTCAGTGTCAACAGTACGGTTTTATCCCTCTGGGGTATGATGGAGATACGGTCCGCGTTGCCTTTGTCGACCCGCTGAACATGGAGGCGCAGGATTTCGCAAAATCCATGCTCCAGATGGATCTGAAGATTGAGGTGGCATCAAGCTTTGCCCTGCGGGCTGCCATCAAGGCCTTCTCAAACACCCTGCAGAAGGTCCAGGTTGGGGCAAAGGTCGATGATTCGACCATCCCCGGACTGGTCAACACCATGATCATAGATGCGCTTCAGGCCCAGGCGAGTGACATCCATATAGAGCCATTGGCTACCCACCTGCGCGTTCGTCTCCGTTGCGATGGGGTGCTCATGCACTATAAGGATTATGATCTGGATCTGATTCCCGGTATTGCCAGCCGTATCAAGGTACTCGCCCGGTGCAATATCGCAGAGAAGCGGAGACATCAGGGCGGCAGCTTCGTGTTTGAAGATCCGGATACGGGTCATAGCACGGATATCCGTGCCTCATTCTATGTGACTATGCATGGAGAGAAGATTGTACTGCGGTTGCTTAGCCGTATGACCAATCTGCTGGATATCCGCGAGCTTGGTATGGCGCCTCATATCTTGAGTCGTTTTATCGAGGATGCCCTGGACATCCCCAGCGGCGTGGTGATGATGACCGGTCCCACCGGTTCTGGGAAGACCACCACTCTATATGGCTGCGTCAATTACCTGAATGACATAGAACGTAGCGTTATCACCGCCGAGGATCCGGTGGAGTATATGATCGACGGGGTGGGGCAGTGTTCCATCAATCCCAAGATCGACATGACCTTTAATGAATCTCTGCGTCATATGATGCGTCAGGACCCGGATGTCATAGTCCTGGGTGAGATAAGAGACAACCAGTCGGCCGATGCTGCGGTTCATGCCGCGCTCACAGGCCATAAGGTGCTTACCACTTTCCACACCGAAGACAGTATCGGCGGGTTGTTGCGGTTGATGAACATGGATATTGAAACGTTTCTTATTTCGTCCACCGTGGTCTCGGTCTTGGCCCAGCGCCTGTTGCGCCGGGTGTGCGGAAATTGCGCAGAGCCATATGTGCCAACGGCCCTGGATCTGCGCAGGCTTGGGTATGAACGCAAGGATATAAGAGACGCCAATTTTCTGCAGGGGAGGGGATGCGCCCACTGTCGCTACACCGGTTACAGCGGCAGGATAGGCATACATGAACTGCTGGTGCTGAATGAGGCGATTAAGGATACTATCCTGGAGAAACAGTCCTCATCCGTGATCAGAAACGTCAGCAAAGATGCCGCCGGACTGGTTACTCTGTTGGAAGATGGAATCGTCAAGGCCGCCGCCGGGATTACCTCTCTCGCAGAGGTGATGCGCTTCTTGCCGCGCATTGAGAGGCCAAGGCCATTGAACAAAATCAGAAGATTAGTGGGGGCAGAGTATGAGTAGTGATCGATCATTGGCGTCGATGATCTATGAGCGCGTGGAGAGTGGCGGGCAGGATTTGCCCATCTTCAACCGTGTGGCCATAAAGCTGCAGCAGGTGCTCAAGGATGAAGATGCCTCGGTCAATCAGATTGAACGGCTGATCCTGCAGGATCAGGTCCTGGCCGGTCATGTGCTACGGTCTGCCAACTCCGCCTTCTTTGCCGGCCTCAACAGTATCGGAACCATACGTGAGGCCATTATCCGGCTGGGGATGAAACAGGTGGCAAGTCTCGTGATGATGGAGGCGCAGAAACACGCCTGCAGTTCCAACAACCCAATCATCAAAAAATATATGCCGGTCCTGTGGGGCCATGCCTATATCTCCGCCATTGGCAGTCGCTGGCTGCTGGAGCGCAGTGGGTTTAAAGAGCTTAGGGACGAGGGTTTTCTGGCCGGTCTGCTGCATAATATCGGAGAGCTGTTTTTGCTGAAGATCATGGAGGAGATCGTTGCGGAGCTGGGCTCAGACAAGCCCTTCTCCGATGTGGTGATCAAAGAGGTCATTGTGAGTATGCACAATGAGCAGGGTTACCAGTTGCTGAAGAATTGGAACCTGGATGAGGCCTACTGCGTCGCCGCCAGAGATCACCACAAACCATTTAGTGACGAGGATGAGGTCCTGCTGCAGGTGGTGCGACTGATCGATCAGGGTTGCGATAAGGTCGGTATAGGCGAGGAGCCGGATGATAGTATTGTGCTTGCGGTGAGTGAAGAGGCCCACATTCTGGGGATAAACGAGATTCAGTTGGCCGAATTTGAGGTCCTGCTGGAGGATACGGCCATCAAGGTTGGGCTTAAGAGGCAATAGTCCGTCCTCCCCCGATACATCAATAGAAACAGAAAACGCAAACGGTGTCTTTACATCTATTCCTCATTGGCCGCTTGACATAATTAATTAAACGACCTATTAATTATTCCATGGCGAGAGAAACAAAGACCGACACTACAGAAAGAGGTCCTGGCCGACCCAGGGGCAGGGCCCCGGAGCAGAGTCGTCAGGCGTTGATCGATGCCGCAAGGGATCTCTTCTCCCGGCGCGAGTTTGCCGCCGTATCTTTGCGTCAGATCGCCGAGCGGGCCAAGGTCAATCCGGCCATGATCCACTACCACTTCGGTGGCAAGGAGGGGTTGTACAGTGCGATGCTGGAGGAGCGTTTCGCACCCCTGTTGCAGCAACTGGAATTGTTGCCAAACGAGAGGCCCAGTCTCTCCAAATTTTTGGAATCCTACGTGCGCATGCTTGCCGCCAACCCGTGGTTGCCCAACCTGGTGGTGCGG
Source organism: Sedimenticolaceae bacterium (assembly GCA_050290785.1). Classification (GTDB taxonomy): domain Bacteria; phylum Pseudomonadota; class Gammaproteobacteria; order Chromatiales; family Chromatiaceae; genus JAAGZL01. The sequence continues at coordinate 37,175 of JBNKIR010000007.1, forward strand.
GAGGTGCTATATGGAAAAAGCAGCTTTCGCGAGCAGTTTATCCAGCGCTTCGCGGCCCGTGCCGGGCGCATGGTCCCGACCCTGATAGATGAGGAGCGCAAGGCCGGTCGCCTGCGGACAGATCTGGATCCCGTGCTGGCCACGCTCTCTCTGTTAAGCATGGCCCTGTTTCCCTTTATCGGTCGTCCTGTGATTGAACCGGCATTGGGGTTGGAGATGGACGAGGGGTTTATCCGGCGTTGGGTCGAACACGCATTACGACTGTTTTATGAGGGAGCTGAGGTAAGGCAATGAACCGAGCAGAGATTATTCTGATAATTGTTGGATCGCTGTTGCTGCATGCTTGTGGCTCAGGTGTGGACGGGCACATGGTGGGCGAGCTGGCCTGGGACCGGGTGGAACTCAGCAATGAGGCGGCGGAGCCGATCAGCGCTATCCCGGTACGCGAGGGTCAGCAGGTGGCTGCCGGTGACCTGTTGGTCCAGCTCGATACCAGTCGCGCCGAGGCGGTATTGGACGGGGTCCTGGCACGGGTCACGGAGGCAGAGCGTGAGTTGGAGCGCCAGCGGCAGTTGATCAAGAAGCGGCTCACCAGCCCTGAGCAGGTGGATAGGGCGCACAGTGCCTGGGTACAGGCCAAGGCCGAGGAGCGGCAGAGCCGCCTGCTCCTGGAGCGTCTCAGCATCCGCGCCCAGCAGGGGGGGCGGGTGGACTCTCTGCCATTTGAGCCTGGTGAACGGCCGCCTGTGGGGTCGGTGCTGGCGGTGCTCTTGGTGGGTGATGCACCCTATGTCCGCCTCTATGTCCCCGAGCCGCTGCGCAGCCATATCTCAGTGGATGATGTGGTGCGGATATTTGTGGACGGGCGCGAGCAGGGGTATACGGGCAAGGTGCGACGCATCTCCAGCGACCCGGAGTTCACCCCTTTCTACGCCCTCAGCAAGCATGATCGCAGCAAGCTGGTCTATGTGGCCGAGGTCACCCTGAACGATGCAGCAGACCTGCCTGCGGGTCTGCCGGTGGAGGGTGAATTACAGGAGAAGGAGGAGTGAGTGACTCCGCCATCGTCACCCGCGACCTGACCCGGCGCTTCGGCGATCTGGTGGCGGTAGATCATATCAATCTGAATATCCCCCGTTCCCAGATCTACGGCTTTCTCGGTCCCAACGGATCGGGGAAGTCCACCAGCATCCGCATGCTGTGCGGTCTGCTCATCCCGAGCGAGGGCGAGGCCGAGGTGCTGGGTCTGCGGGTCCCGGGGCAGGCCGAGGAGTTGAAGCACAAGATCGGATACATGACCCAGAAATTCTCCCTCTATGAAGACCTCACCACCTGGGAGAATCTGCAGTTTATCGCCGAGATCTACTGTCTGCCCTCTGGTCGGAGACGTAGCCGCATCGAAGAGCTGCTGCACGACTACCACCTGGAGGAGTTGCGCGACCGGCGCGCCGGCAACATGAGCGGCGGCCAACGCCAACGACTGGCCCTGGCAGCGGCAATCCTGCATGAACCTGAGCTGCTGTTTCTGGATGAACCAACATCGGCTGTGGATCCCAAGAGTCGACGCGATTTCTGGGAGAGCCTGTTTGAGCTGTCCAACGGAGGCACCACCATCCTGGTCTCCACCCACTACATGGATGAGGCGGAGCGCTGTCATGGTCTGGCAATCCTGGATCGTGGTGTGATCGTGGCCGATGGCAGTCCGGACGAACTGGAGGAGCGCATCGACGCATGGGTGGTGGAGGTGTCAACGCATGATGCCATTGCGGCGCGCCATGCCCTGGAGGGTCAACCCGGTGTGTTCAGTGTTACCCAACTGGGGGCGCGGCTGCGTGTGTTGTTGGAGAAGGAGAGGCCTGAACCTGAGCGACAGGTGCGGGAAGCCATGCGCTCCGCTGCAGTGGAGGGTGAGGCCCTACTTACACCGCCCAACCTGGAGGATGTGTTCGTTGCGGCCACCCAGGGGCGGTATCAGGAGGAGATGGCATGAACTGCAGAAGCCGCTTGTTGGCGATAGCGCGCAAAGAGGTGCGCCAGCTGGGACGGGACCGTCTCACCTTCGGCATGATCGTGGGTATCCCCCTGATGCAGATCATGCTATTCGGCTATGCCATTAACACCGATGTGCGCCACCTGCGCGCCGGGGTGGCCGATATGGCGGGTACCGAACTTTCACGTCAGCTGGTGTCGCAGGCCCGCGCCTCGCAGATACTGGAGCCGGTGCGTACCGCGCGTGACTCTCAGGAACTGTCCGAGATGCTGCGTCGGGGCGAGATCGCCGTCGGCATATCTATTCCGTCCGATTTCGAACGCCGTCTGCAACAACCTGAACGTGCCGCAGCCCAACTGCTGGTGGATGGCTCAGATCCGATGGTACTCAGCGCGGCCCGTCAGCTCAGCCAGATGCAACTGAGTCACGATACTACACTGAAGCCAAGGCAGACCGGCAAGCTGTTCGAGATCTACAATCCATACAATCCTGAGAGGCGCTCATCGGTGCATATCGTGCCGGGTCTGATCGGGGTGATCCTGACTATGACCATGGTGATGTTCACCGCCATGGCCATAGTGCGTGAGCGTGAGCGCGGCAATCTGGAACTGCTGATCAATACCCCGGTGCGCAACAGTGAGTTGATGGTGGGTAAGATACTCCCATATATCTTTATAGGGCTGGTCCAGGTCACCCTGATACTGTTGCTGGGGTATCTGCTGTTTGATGTGCCGGTGGAGGGGGATCTGCTCGATGTCTATCTGGCGGCATTGGTCTTTATTGCAGCCAACCTGAGCCTGGGACTGGTCATATCCACGGTGGCTCAGAGTCAGTTTCAGGCCATGCAGATCACCTTTTTCTTCTTTCTGCCGTCGATCCTGCTCTCCGGTTTTATGTTTCCCTTTGACGGCATGCCAAGGGCGGCCCAGTACATCGCCGAACTGCTGCCATTGACCCACTTTACCCGCCTGATCCACGGGATAGTATCGCGTGGTACCGGCATAGGTGAACTGATGTCGGAGATCTATGCCCTCATCGCCTTTGCCAGTGTCACTCTGACCCTGGCCACCCTGCGTTTCCATAAGCGTCTGGATTAGTGCGTCCTAACTTTTTCTATACTTAACTAATGGTGTAACAACGCAGGGTAGATCGATGAGTAGGGTAATCAAAAGAGTCATGTATATTTTAGGCGGATTGACCCTGTTGCTGGCTGTCATGGCAGCGGCCTTGATCATTTTTGTAAATCCCGATGACTACAAATCCCAGTTGCAGACCACTGCGTCAGAGGTCCTGGGTATGGAAGTGGATATTGGGGGCGGGCTTGGCATAGGATTTTATCCTGGTCTGCGCCTCACAGCAGCGGATGTGCAAATAGCCAATCAGGGCAAGGGACTTGTTGTCGTAAAGAAGCTTAGGGTTGGGCTGGAGCTTATTCCTTTGTTACGGGATAAGGTGCGTATTACCGATGTCTCGCTGATACGCCCCAGGGTCACCATCGAGCGCAGTGCAAACGGCCGCTACAATTTCGACAGGGAGCAGACGGTGCAGGCCTCATTGCCGCCGGTCGAGTTGCCCAGGATTACTATTGTAGACGGCGCCCTCAGCTACCTGGACAGAGGGTCTGATGCCAGGATGGAACTCGCGGGGTGTGACCTGAAGCTGCGTGACCTGCGTCTTGGGGGCGGGGATATGGATGTGATGAAGGGTCTTTTTCTAAAGGCCGGACTCTCTTGCGAAAAGATTCGAATAAATGAGTATCGGGCGTCCAATCTCAGGCTTGCGTTCGAGGTAAAAAATGGTCTCTTCCATATCAAGCCAATCAGCATGAATGTGTTTGGTGGGACAGGTACAGGCGACATTCTGGCCGACTATTCCAGCCAGGTTGCAAACTACCGGGTTCGTCTCGCCCTGCCTGGGCTGCGTATAGAGGAGGTGCTAAAGGCCCAATCATCGAAGATGGTCCTGGAGGGCCCGATGGACTTCACCATGAACCTCACGATGCAGGGTAATGGTTCCAGGCAGGTGCAGCAGAGTGCCCATGGGGATGTCGTGCTGCAGGGCAATAACCTCAAGCTCCATGGACATGATCTGGATCTGGAGTTGGACCGGTATGAGTCCAGTCAAAACTTCAGTCTCCTGGATATGGGGGCGCTGTTTGTCGCAGGTCCGGTCGGCATGGCGGTCACCAAGGGTCGTGATTTCGCCGGCGTGCTTCAAGGCTCGGATGGCGTTGGCGCCATAGGTACCTTTGTCTCCCGCTGGAAGGTCAGGCGTGGTGTGATGCACGCCCAGGATGTGGCCATGGCCACTAAAAGGCACCGCATGGCCCTCCTTGGTGGACTTGATATGGTCAACGGACGTTTTGTTGATGTAACCCTGGCCCTGATTGATCATCAGGGCTGTGCTGAGGTGCAACAGAAGATCAGTGGACCTTTTGAGAATCCGTCGGTGCAGCAACCCAGCATCATAAAGTCCGTCGCCGGTCCTGTGCTCAAGCTGTTGGAGAAGGGGAGAAAACTTCTGCCGGGAAGCGGGTGTCGGGTGATCTACTCCGGTTCGGTGGCGCCGCCACGCTAGTACACAGGTTACCCGGCGTGTCCCCGTTCCTTGGGCGCATGTTCAATCCAGAACCGTATGCGATCGGCGTCGGCAAAGCGGGTGAGTCTGCCCTCTGAGTCCAGCAGGACGATAATGGTAGGTCGATTGGCGACCTTGGCCTGCATCACCAGACATCTGCCCGCCTCTTTGATGTATCCGGTCTTGGACAGGCTGATCTTCCAGTTGGACTTGCGCACCAGCTTATTGGTATTGCGGAAGGTCTCAGGTTTGCTGTTCAGGGTAACGGTGTATTTTGGCGTAGTGGTGTATTTGCGGATCAGCGGATATTTGTGGGCGGCTGCGACCATGCGGGCCAGATCGTGGGCGCAGGAGACATTGGCCGAGTTAAGGCCGGTCGCCTCTTTGAAGCGGGTCTCTTTCAATCCCAGGTCACGCGCCTTTTTGTTCATGGCGGCGACAAAGGCCTTGCGGCCGCCGGGATAGTGGCGGGAGAGGGCAGAGGCGGCGCGGTTCTCCGATGCCATCAGGGCCAGGCGCAGCATGGTCCTGCGGCTGAGCTTGGTGCCGATATTAAGGCGCGACCCGGTATTCTTGATGGTATCCAGATCATCTTTGGTGATGGTCAGCTTTTCTCCCATGTCCAGTTTGGCGTCCAGTACCACCATGGCGGTCATTAGCTTGGAGATGGACGCGATCGGCACTACCGCGTCGGCATTTTTTTCGTACAGCACCTTGCCGTTGGTCGGGTCGGTTACAAAGACCGAGGACGAGCGTAGCCCTGGATTTTTGCTCCACCTCTTCAGCGGGTTGGATTTCTGCGGTGTCGGGTTATCGACGGTAGAGTTGTGGACGGAGAATATATCTTCTCTCAGGTCGGCAACGGCGATGCCGCCAGGAGATGCGATTGCCAGTCCTAATACCGCTATTGGCAGGATAAGTGTCCTTTTCATGCTGTTCCCCGACGCAAAACGCTTACATCAAAATAGAATTTAGAATAGTTATCGGCAAATGATCCGTTAGATTTAATAGGATAGCAGAAATCAAGGGGTCAGAGTGCTTGAAAAGCTGATTCATCCCCGGCAAAAGCCTGCCGCGCGTTTGACTGACCAGTCCATAAGCGAAATCAACCTTCAGCAGACATGGGTAAATGTACGCAAGGTGAGCAGCTATGATAAATCTTCGTGGATTGGCCTGATACACCATAGAACCAGCAATAAAGATTATTCTTCTTCTATACTTCGGAATGATGGTTTATGGAAGATTTGTTTACAAATCGCTTTTCGAACCGTCATTCATGGATTACCTCAATATGAGGCGAATTTGATAAACAACTCAAAAAGGATTAGCTATGGAAACATTTATGGGATTCATTTCACCCTTCCCCTGGAACTGGCCACCACGCAACTGGACGAATTGTGAAGGACAATTGCTGCCGATTGCGCAGTACAACGCCCTCTTCGCACTTCTCGGGGTCACTTTTGGTGGTGATGCCAGAAATAATTTCGGCATACCAGATCTGCGCGGCAGGCAGATTGTCGGCATGGGGTATGGCCCAGGACTCACTCCGCGAATGGTTGGAGAGTGGTTTGGCGCTGAATATGTAACATTGACCTCAAATAATCTTCCGGCACACACGCATACTATGACCGCCAGCAATACCGATGCCGAGGATTTGACGCAAACACCGGAAGCACACTGGACGCTAGGCGCCGCGGCAACAATCACTGGGGGACGTACACCGGTAACCACGCCGGTACAGATGTATGGACCGCCCGATCCTGACACTCCGGTACAAAGCGCACCGAGTTCCATCGCCGGACACAATACACCGGTTGGAACAATGCCACCTGCCTTGTGCCTCAATTTCTGCATCGCACTGTTTGGCATTTTTCCCAGCCGTAACTAACTGACATCTGTCGTTACGCGCGCCTGCGGGCGCGCGTATTCAAGGAGGATATACACATGAAGATTGATACACTCACCAGCGCCCCATTCGCAGCACTCATCGGAAAAAAACTAATTGTAGAAGCTGCCGAATCAGAAGTACCCCTGGATGTAATAGGAGTAAATGAGAACCAACTGGCCGCCGGGCCCAATTCGCAACGCACACCATTTAGCGTAATGTTACGTGGCCCGGAGTCACCCTGCCTCGCCAACGGCCACTACCACATAAAAGCAGACAACGATGAAGCCTGGCGATTACAAGGTATTTACCTGAATCGCATTATCCCGCCGGGCAACTCCGATGGAACTGGCATATTCTATCAACTGGTTTTCGGCTAACGCCAAGGAGTACTATCGTGCATCCATACATAATTAGGTTGCCGTTGCAATTCGATGCCGCCCGCTTACAGGCTGATCTTGATCAGGTGCAACCATCAGCCTGGAAGGCCCATTTCAACGAGCGTATATACGATGGCGACTGGAGCGTGGTACCGCTACGCGCCGTACCCGGCAGCCCCATCCCCCACTTCTCGTTACCCAATGAAACAAGACAGGAAGATACCCCGCTACTGCGCAGTTGTGACTATTTTCAGCAAGTGGTGTCGTCTTTCAAATGTCGTCTGGCCTCAGTTCGCCTGTTGCGCCTGGGCGCAGGCGCAACTATCAAAGAACACTGCGACCCACTTTTAAGCCTGAATCATGAAGAGGTGCGTATCCATGTGGTGCTGAAAACCAACCCTGAAGTAGAAGTACGCATCGATGACACGTCCATGCATTGGGCTGCGGGTGAATGTTGGTATGCAGACTTCACTAAGCCTCACAGCTTTACTAACCGAGGGGAGAGTGATCGCATTCACATCGTACTGGACTGTGGTCTGAACGATTGGCTACGTAATACTTTGATAGCTTGATTCGAAAGATTGCCGCATGCCCGACTACGGCGATGAAATTTTCCAGATGCTGCGACGGACTGTACAGGCCGATCCAGAGCTGCAAGCACGCCTATTCAATATCTTCGATACCGATAAATTTGTATCTGCTATTTGCGAGCTGGCGTTTCAGTCAGGGCATGAATTGCAGCATGAAGAGGTGATACAAGCCATGCGCAGTGGGAGAAGCGCATGGCTTGATCGGAAACAGACATAATGGAGAAAGACACGCTGCTCGGATGGATTCCGTTATCCCTGTCAATGCAAAATGGAGAGTCTATTGTGGATTGGGGCTATATGGGAGGCGAACGCTTTATCGAACCTTTTTGCCAAGACACATTGCAAAAGATTGCATCCGCACCATTCAATCGTTTGTTTCGGCAACATAGCGATCTTGATCTGCTACGGAAACGGACACAGTGTCATCCGGGGCTGCCATTACAAGGTATAGTTTTTCACATGAGTCGCTGTGGTTCCACCTTGGTTGCGCAGTGGTTGGCGGCTCTACCGGACAGTGTGGTTTTATCTGAACCGGAACCACTGGATACCCTGCTGCAATATCCGGCACCTGATAATGGTACGGAGACAATTCTAGGTTTGCTGGCAGCATTAGGGCAACCCCGTCGGGCAAATGACCGCTGTCTTTTTCTAAAAACAGATTGCTGGCACATGGCGCACATTGATCGTTTGCTGGAGGCGTTCCCGGACACGCCATGGATATTTTTATATCGCGATCCTGTTGAAGTATTGGTGTCGCACCAATTGAGACCAGGTCGTCAACTGGTGCCTGGATCGATATCTGCCCACGGATTGCATGCGCCAGAAGAGGTCATGAATACTCCTTTGGCTCATGGTGCGTGGATATTGTCTATGATCATGCAGCAGGCAGCGCAAGCCATACGGCAACATGGCAAAGGGCTGCTGTTGAATTATTCAGACTTGATGCAAACGTTGAACCATATCCTGCCGAAGCATTTTGCCATCCCGCTTGATGTAGAATGCAGCGCTATACAACATGCTGTTCTCAAGCGTGATGCGAAGCGACCGTACATGGCGTTTCAGACAGATATTGTAAAAAAACGCTCACTTGCCAATACAGAATTGCTGGCGCTGGCAAAGCGCTGGCTAAACACACCCTATCAGGAACTTGAGCAACTACGTGCCAAGCAGGATTTGCGTCTCGATTTTTTAAGTGAATCCTGATTCCAGAGCCGCCTTTGATTTGCGCGGAAATGATTTTCTATTTGGTGTGGTTGTAATTGCCGGATGCTGACGGATACCACACCATGCGCTCGAATGGAATCTGAGCCTCTTCCACCACGAATCCCAAACGCGCATACAGCCGCTTGGCGCGTATATGGTCGGCGCGTACACTCAGCGTTACTGGCGCCATGACTTTACTTGCAGCCAATTGCACCGCCTGAAGCACCTGGCTGCCGTACCCTTTGCCACGCGCTGCGGTTATCATGGCGATATCCACTATCCGTATCTCGTTATGTCCAAAATCCAATACCACTCGGCCGATGCGTTCATTGTGATATTCCGCCACGAAATACATGGCGTTCGGGAACATATCACCATAACCTTGCGTTTGCGCGTACTGTTGTAAGCCAATAATATCTTCAATGAAGTCATCTTCCGCATCGAGCATGCGCAGATCGTCACGGGTGCTTCGATACAGACTCTCAATAAAAGATTTGTCCGATGTCATCATCGGGCGCAGATTCAAGCCGCTCTGAAATTTTAAACTCCCTGCAAACACTTAGCACTCCTTACTGTTTCTTGTCCGAAAACACATGTCAGGCGCCAATTGCATAAGGACAGAACATGTCTGCGCCGACAATAGTAATTACTCCGCAATCACCATCAGTCCCCACCAAGCGGCATAGATACCCGAAGAAAGATCGCCTGACTGTCGTCGTCATCATTGGAGTGCGACCACTGATAATCGATATCAAGGTTCAATCCGTTACGCAGTACAAAAATGCTTCCCACGCCAAGTAACAGGGAGTTGGAATTATTTGATGGTATTGCCATGTTATAACGCGTCGAAAGCGTATCGGCATAGGCAATCGAAGCATCGTCTCCGCCTTCGATATGGTGTTGGTATTCAATGCGGGCGCGCGGCTGGAACAAGTAGGAGTCGGTTTTGTGCTGAAATCCAGCACGCAGACCAAGCGATATCTGTTTGGAGGTATAGGTTTGATCGGCATAATTCAGCAAGCCGATACCTGCGCCTGTCTCCGTGGCGGAATCCAGTCTGCTCACTGCTATATCATAGCGGGCATATGGCGAGATAAGTGTGGATTCATTTAGATATTCATAACCTACGGCTATGGAACCAAACAACTGTTCGCCATCACGGCTGGCGTATGCGGTGCTGTCAGTCAGTGTGTCGTAACGGGATGAATCCATGTCCAGGGTGCCGTATCCGAGAACGCCGTCAATAAACATCGAGTCTCCAGGCTGATAGCTGGCATAGAGGGCGATGCTTTTTCCGTCAGAGGTGTTTTCCGAGCCATTGGAGCCTATCTCACTGTCATCATGGGCGTAACCGATACCCATGCCCAATAGCAGATTATCACTAAACCAATGATCTATGCCGAAGGTGACGCCGTCGGTAGAGTAATCTATCTTTGAGCTGCCATCATGGGACTCCCTCTTGCCAATACGCACATTACCTGCACCCCATATATCAAATCCTGCGACATTGCCTGCGGATGATTCGAGACCATAATCAAATGCCGCCAGATTTATATTCAGTGACGAGGTGTTCAGCGCGTTTGCAATATCCTTGGCTAGAGCAATGCCTGGCATCAGCAGCTCTGAACCGATATCGTTCCCCTCCGGTTGTATATCATCACCGATCCTGGCTGCGGGGTCGTGTACGACCATGCTCTGCAACCGGCCCCTGCCTGCTCCGGCAAAACTTTCACTATCCGTAGCCAAAGATAGTGAGTCACTCTTCATCAGAAGAGTATCTGCTGATGCGCTGCGTTTGCGTGTCGCATGATGGAGTGATTCCAAACGCTGGTGATAGTTGGATGTCTGTGTGCGCCAGAATCGATTGGCCGTCCTTGCCTGGGCATCCACCAATCCAATTACGTCTGCATCCTGAGTCGGATCAGGGCGCACCACTACCGTAACAGAATTACTTGCAACCGATGCCGCACCAGTCCCAACTGCGTTGGTGGCAGTAACGGTAAATGTGTATGCCGTGCCACCGGTCAGACCGGTTACCGTAATTGCACATGCTGTCGGACCGGTACAGGTCCCGGTTAGTCCTCCTGGAGACGAGGTGGCGGTATAGATAGTGATAGCACTGCCGCCATCGGATGCAGGCGCGGAGAAGTTGATCGTGGCCTGGCCATATCCGGCTGTTGCGGTCACTCCGGTCGGAGCATCCGGTACTGTGGGACCGGCCGCAGGTGTAACGCTGTTGGATGCAGCCGACGGCGCGCTGGTACCAATAGCGTTGGTCGCAGTTACAGTGAAGGTATATACGGTTCCGTTAGTCAGGCCTGTTACCGTAATGGCGCAAGCAGCGGGTCCTGCGCATGTACCTGTGAGTCCGCCTGGAGACGAAGTAGCCGTATAGGTGGTAATTGTACTGCCGCCATCGGATGTGGGCGCAGTGAAATTTACCGTGGCCTGCGTATCACCACCACTGGCGGTAGCACCGGTTGGCGCTCCGGGCGCACTTAGATAGGTAAACAGGCCCGTACCGGTTCCAGTGCCACCAATTGTGGTTACTGTCACGTCCCTGGCTCCAGCCGTACCCGCCGGAGTAGTGGCGGTAATGGTGGTGGAATTTATCACCGTGATACCAGTGGCCGCGGAACCGCCGATGGTAACGCCGGTTGCGCCGGTAAGGTTGGTGCCGGTAATAGTTACGCCGGTGCCGCCTGCATCTGTACCACTGGCCGGACTGATGCCTGTTACCGTGGGTGCGGCAACATAGGTATACAAACTCGTTCCTGTACCGCTGCCAACTGAATTCGTAACAATTACATCCTTAGCCCCCGCCGTTCCCGCAGGAGTGGTGGCCGTTATGGTGGTGTCGTTAACCACAGCAACACCTGTTGCCGCTGAACCACCGATGGTCACTGACGTTGTACCGGTAAAACTGGTACCAGTTATGGTCACGCTGTCGCCACCAGTAGTAGGTCCGCTACTAGGGCTGATACCGGTCACCGTCGGTGCGGCAATGTAAGTAAATATGCCCGTACCGGTTCCAGTGCCACCAACTGTGGTTACTGCCACGTCCCTGGCTCCTGCCGTGCCCGCAGGGGTAGTGGCGGTAATAGTGGTAGAGTTAACCACGCTAACTCCGGTTGCGGACGCCCCGCCAATAGTCACACTGGTTGCGCCGGTAAGGTTGGTGCCAGTAATAGTTACGCTGGTACTTCCTGTCGTTGCTCCGTAATCAGGAGAGATGTTTGTCACAGTCGGTGCTGCAATATAGGTAAAGAGACCTGTCCCAGTCCCGGTTCCACCAACTGTAGTCACCGCTACATCCCGCGCTCCCGGTGTACCCGACGGAGTGGTGGCGGTTATGGTGGTGGAATTAACAACAGACACACTGGTGGCGGATGCCCCGCCAATAGTCACAGAGGTAGCTCCGGTAAGGTTGGTGCCGGTAATGGTCACACTGGTGCCACCTGTGGCGGGGCCGCTGGAAGGGCTGATACCGGTCACCGTCGGAGCGGCGACATAAGTGAACAGTCCGGTTCCGGTACCACTACCAGACGCATTGGTGACTACCACATCTTTCGCCCCGACCGTGCCTGCTGGCGTGGTCGCGGTTATCGTGGTGTCATTTACTACCGTGACACCCGTTGCGGAACTACCTCCAATGGTAACGCCCGTGGTACCGGTAAAGTTACTACCGGTAATGGTCACACTGGTACTACCTGTGGTGGGTCCACTGCTAGGGCTTATCCCCGTGACAGTGGGAGTTGTAACCGGTGCGGCTGCATTGGCGATGCCAAAGCTGACAAAAGTAAAATCGCCAATGGGAGAGCTGTTCGAAGTGGAAAAAGCCAGATCGAAAGAGGTGATCTGAACCCCGCTGAATGGTCCAAGTACGGAAGATATCGATCCTGCCGCAGCACTCGCATATGTTGTAGTCGCTTGAACTGTGCCACCACCTACCCTGTATCCCGTTACAGTGACATCAAAGTTATCCGAGCCGAGATAGTTCTGAAGAACGATATCGGTCAATTCGAACGAGGCGGCATTGACATTGTCCGCCGTCACCCTGAACCAGTGCGTATTGGCATCGGTATTTGTCGTATAGCCAGCGTCAGCGATGTCTATATAGTCACCGAACCCTGATCCCAACCGCGCAATCCCTGTTATCCAGGTGTCAATTGGTCCTCCATCGTAAGTAAGACTGGACCAAGTCGAATCCCACTGGGTGTTGGTGGGATAACCGCCAACGCCTGTTCTGGTGGTGCCTGCAGGTGTGGAGAAGGTATCACTGACGTCGTAACTACCATCGCCTGGAGGTGCCAGCAAGTGATTATAGAGGGACAATGCCGGTTCGCCGATGGCGCTCGTAACGACGATGGTCTCTGTCCGCTTTTCCAACACCCAGTTGCCGCCAAGATGCGTAGAGCCGGTTATATCGGTGGAGGCGGCGATCGGCGCACCAGTGAAATTGCTGATACGATCCACGAAACGATCACCGGCCGCACCTTGTGCGACATTACAACCGTATAGCAGGATGCCGCCCTGAGGTTTCAGGGAGTCTCCCCATGTTTGTAAATCGTATTGGTAACGATGGAGATTGGCGCCAGTCAATGATGTAGAACCCAGCATCAGTTGTCCTGGTGTACCATGGGAGATGATCTGGATGCTTTCCAGCCGGCGATATTCCTGCAGCGCGTCAGTTATTTGCTGAACGCCATCGGAGTCATGGCGCAAAATAATGGCTTTGGTGTTCTCGGCCATGCTGGACAACAGCAACTGCTTATCGCGCACACCGGCATCAATAAATACAAGAGAGGAAGGATGATCAGGCTGGCCGTAATGGACACCAGAAGAGACGCCATCATCGATGGTGACTGCTTGTATCGGCGAAACCGCCAATACAATGAAAAGACAAAACAAAAAAAATCCTATTGAAGAAACGAATCTCTTCAATTCCAACCAGAGATGTCTTAGGTTATCCATCTACAAATCAATCTTTAGTCCATTTCCATGATCGACTGTAGAATCGCGTATTTCTCAACTATTTTCAAGCTGTTAATTCCGCTTAGAGATATTTCCCCCTTTATACATGGATGGAAGAGGTGCCGGCGATTCGGTCGAACCTCCGGTCGGTTCTCATCCTCTCTGGGTTAGCGACTGAGAACAGTTTCAGGTTGGGGTGAAAGTTGGGGATAGGCGCAATTTACGAATTGGTCGGAGTGAGAGGATTCGAACCTCCGGCCCCTGCCTCCCGAAGGCAGTGCTCTACCAAGCTGAGCTACACTCCGATAAGGCGCTATTTATACCATTAATGGGCCCGAACGAAAATAAGATGTTTGATTAAACAGTATGATCGGAGTGAGAGAATTACTCGTACCGTCCTCGGCAACTGCTCCATGCGTTGCTCTACCTCATGTATTCCTGGGGTTGTGGACCCTGTCCTTCGACTCCAGAACGCTAAATCACGCTTGTCCTTCAAGGAGTTAAAAGATTACACATTACTGCTTCTCCGTCTATCTGCCACCCAGTTGCAGATAAGGCGGTTTGTTGTAGGGCGTCAGTGTTGGTTGAAAACAATAGAAAACTAGAGGATTATGGTGCTAAGGATTCAAAATAATAAAAATGGCGGGGAATGGCGATTACCGATAACAGAGGTTATGTCAAACCAGTGATGGTCTGGCTTCGGTCCTGCCAGCGGCGCCATTGACAGTATTTGATGAAAGCAAACCCCTATTCCTTGACCAATAAAGTTGGGCCGAATTGACCGTGGAGCAGTTTGGCCTGCCCGGTCGGAGACACGTTGGAACATAAGTATGGCTGTAGATATTGCGGTGCTGGGTGCCGGTATTACCGGTAGCTGTTTGGCGTTGGAACTTGCAGGGCGCGGTTATCGTGTTGACCTGATCGATAAGGCCTCTGATGTCATGCTCGGGGCGAGTGGCCACAATGAAGGCAAGCTCCATCTGGGGTTTGTGTACGCCAAGGATCCAGGTAAGCGCACCCATCAACAACTGATAGCCGGGTCATTGGCTTTTCCCTACATCATCAACAAGCTGACAGGTTCAGATCCAAGCGGCAGTTGTCCCACTAATCCATTCCACTACTATGTTCCGCGTGACAGTCAGCTTGGTATTGATGACGTCGCCCGACATTTCGAAGCTGTCGAACAAATGGTCCTGAGACGTTTTAGCGAAAACAATGCTCAATATTGCGGTCAAACCCCGCAAAGCCTATTCAGGCGTAATAGTGCGGAACATCATCGAGAATTATTCTCTGAGCGAACGACATTGGGTTCTTTTGCTACCCAAGAACGCGCGGTCCCGGTCAAATTGGTCGCGGAACTTCTGCGCAGGGCGATAGCCTCCTCGTCAAACATCAATTTGATGACCGATACCCTGGTGGAGTCGGTGGAGACTGTTGATGCGAACAGACTTACACTGAATCTATCGAGAACTGACGACCGCATTACTCGTCAATATCCGGCGGTGGTCAACTGCCTGTGGGAAGATCGAACGCGGTTGGATCGAATGCTGGGGGTGGAAGATCCAGGCCCCTGGATCTACCGCTTCAAGGCGAATGTCTGGCTCACTCGAAAGGCTCTGGCAAGCAGCGCCATCCCGTCGGCTACAGGGGTGCTTGGGCCTTATGGAGATGTAGTCAATCATGGTGATGGCGATTTCTATATTTCTTGGTATCCTCTATGCCGTGTGGCTCAACAGATAGATGGCGATGGTCGGGATATTATCGCCACGGTACATCCGAATAAGGCTCAGAAGATTCTCAGATCTTTGGTAAAGCCTTTTCCGGGTCTGGCAAGTGGCATGGCTTCCATGGTTCATCGCAAATTTATCAAACAAAGCATCGGTGAGATGTCACGATATATTCCAGCCGTGGCGGAGTTGCTTAAGACACCCGGAACGGTACGGGTTGGTGGTGGAGTGATCGTCGCTCGGGGCTCGAGCGACATCGACGATCACCAAAGCGGCTTGCATGCCCGCTCGGAAATCGGCCCAAAGGGGTATGGTAACTACATTACTGTCGATACTGGCAAGTATTGCATGGGACCATATTTCGCGGCACAAACGGCTGATATGGTTGATGAGGCGCTCAGATGAGTTTGCCGGCAGCACAGCAATTCACGCTTAGCGGTTCGGGCGCTGTTTAGATCATTAATGGGCCAGAACTGGATATTGTAAAGGATCAGCTCGTACGGTCAGCGGAAAAATCCGCCAGGGTGGCCAGGGCGCTCCTATAGGAAGACGGAGGTAGTATCTCCAGAGCACCCTTGGCCTTGGCCGCCTCCAGCTCAGCGGCCCTGAAGGTGTACTCGATGGCGTCGGTGCTGGCTATGGCGTCCTTTACCAGGTCGATCTGATCCCGTCCGCCCTTCTCAATAACTTCCCGCAGCGAGCGTCTCTGTTCTTCTGTGCCGACCTGCATAGCACGGATAAGGGGTAGGGTGGGCTTGCCCTCCGCCAGATCGTCGCCGATGTTCTTGCCGATCTCTTCCGACGAGTCGCTGTAGTCCAGCGCGTCGTCGATGATCTGAAAGGCAATGCCCAGGTGGCGGCCATAGTCGGCCAGGGCCTGTTCCTCTTTCGGGGAGGAGTTGCAGAGTACGGCTCCGAGCTGGGCGCCGGCCTCAAACAGGGTGGCGGTCTTGCGCAGGATCACCTCAAGATATTTTTGTTCGTCCGTATCCGGATCGTGGCAGTTGAGCAGTTGCAGTACCTCTCCCTCCGCGATCCTGTTGGTGGCATGGGAGAGGATATCCATCACCCGCATATTGCCCACATCCACCATCATCTCGAAGGAGCGGGAGTAGAGGAAATCCCCCACCAGTACGCTGGCGGCATTGCCCCATACCGCGTTGGCGGTGTCTCTGCTGCGGCGCAGGTCGGATCCGTCCACCACATCGTCATGCAGCAGGGTGGCGGTGTGGATGAATTCGATGATGGCGGCGACCAGGGTGTGTTTGTCACCGGTGTAGCCCAGGGCCTGGGACGCCAGCAGGACGATCATGGGGCGGAGACGCTTGCCGCCGCTGTTCACAATGTAGTGTCCGATCTGATTGATCAGCACCACATCCGATTCCAGGCGTCTTAAAATCAGTCCATCGACGGCATTCATGTCGTCAGAGACCAGTTTTTTTATGGCAGATATGTCCATACAACCCTTTGCTTGCTACATCTTCCCGGCTGGCTACTGCCTGTCCGGCACTAAACGGATATTGGGTAAACGCACGTTACTGATTGATAGTAAACGAATTATTGTGATTCGTGTTGCGTGTAATCACACTTATTCTACTGCTATCTGGTGATGTAAGAAAAGACGAATATCAAAGGGTATCCCACCAGACTGTTAATGGTGGGTAATCTGGGGTCAAATCACCTGAGTTATTGGCCATGCGAGGTCGGTTTCAGGGGCAAAACTGGATTTGACCTCGGGCCAAGGTATATGTAGAATTCCGGCTCTTTCGTGGGCCTGTTTCATGTAGATGGCTCAACTAGCAGAATTTTACGGAGATTTGGCGAATGTATGCCGTGATTCAGACCGGTGGTAAACAGTACCGGGTTTCCAAAGGCGATACCCTTCGAGTTGAGAAGATCGACTCTGAAGAGGGCTCATCCATCAATCTGGACAAGGTCCTGATGATCGCCGATGGTGAAGATATAAAGGTAGGCGCCCCCTATGTTGAGGGTGGCAAGGTTACTGCCGAGGTGCAGGAGCATGGTCGTGGCAAAAAGGTCAAGATCATTAAGTTCAAGCGCCGTAAGCACCATCTGAAGCGTCAGGGCCACCGTCAGTGGTACACTGAGCTGAAGATTACCGAAATTAGCGCAAAGTAAGGCGGGTTAAGCAATGGCACATAAGAAAGCAGGCGGTAGTACACGTAACGGTCGCGATTCAGAGTCAAAACGTCTTGGCGTGAAGCTGTTCGGCGGCCAGACAGTAAAGCCGGGTAACATCATTGTGCGTCAGCGTGGCACCCATTTTCATCCAGGGCTGGATGTAGGTTGTGGCAAGGACCACACCCTGTACGCCAAGGCTGAAGGTGTAGTGAAGTTTGAGGTTAAGGGCCCGAAAAAGCGCAGGTACGTGAACGTAGTCCCGGCCTGATTACGCCGTATCTAATGCAACAACAGAGGCCTCGTCACTGACGGGGCCTTTTTTGTTTGATTTTTTCAAGAACTCCAGCAGTACAGGGCCGTGTCTGAAAATTTCAGGATGGAATTATTCAGACTTTTATTACAAGTGGAATAGCTATGAAGTTTGTGGATGAAGCCAGCATACGGGTAGAGGCGGGTGACGGCGGTAACGGCGTCGCCAGCTTTCGCCGTGAAAAATATATCCCCAAGGGCGGCCCGGACGGCGGCGATGGCGGCGACGGTGGCAGCGTCTATCTGTTGGCTGATTCCGGTCTGAATACCCTGGTGGATTTCCGTCACATGCGCCGGCATAAGGCGGAGCGGGGACAGAACGGCATGGGGCGTAACTGCACCGGCCGCAGCGGCCAGGACCTCTATGTGCGGGTGCCGGTGGGGACCAGGGTGCTGGATGAAGATACCCAGGAGACCATCGGCGAGCTGCTCAGTCACGGACAGGAACTGCTGGTGGCCAAGGGTGGGTTTCATGGTATCGGCAATGCCCGATATAAGAGTAGTACCAACCGTACACCCAGGCAGTTTACCTACGGCACCGAGGGGGAAAAGCGCCAGTTGCACCTGGAGTTGATCCTGTTGGCAGATGTGGGGCTGCTGGGGATGCCCAACGCCGGTAAGTCCAGTTTCATCAGCAGGGTCTCCAGTGCCCGGCCCAAGGTTGCCGACTATCCGTTTACCACGCTCTATCCCAATCTGGGAGTGGTCAGCGCCGGTGAGTCGCGCAGCTTTGTCATAGCCGATATCCCAGGTGTGATCGAAGGGGCATCCGACGGGGCCGGGTTGGGGCTGCAGTTTCTCAAACATCTGGATCGTACCAGGCTGTTGCTGCATCTGGTGGATATAGCCCCCATGGATGAATCCGTAGACCCGGCGCAGGAGGTGCGCAAGATTGCCGCGGAACTGGAGAAGTACAGCCCGGATCTGGCCACACGGGAGCGCTGGCTGGTGTTGAACAAGGTCGATCTCCTGGATGGGGATGAAGTAGAATCGAGGAAGCGGCAGTTGCTTGCGGAACTGGCATGGGAAGGCCCGGTGTACACCATCTCTGCGGTCACCGGAGAGGGGACAAACGAACTGGTATACAAATTGATGGATCATCTGGAAGAGTTAAAGCAGGATATAGAGGTAGAGGAAGAGTCGGACGATGAACCCTGGGATCCACTATCATGATCTCTAGAGAAAAGATAACCACCACCAGACGCTGGGTGGTCAAGATTGGCAGTGCCCTGTTGACCGACGATGGCAACGGCCTGGATCGTGAGCGCCTGGCCGTCTGGGCTGAGCAGATGGCCGATTGGGTCCTGTCCGGCAAGCAGCTTATCCTGGTCTCATCCGGTGCCGTGGCCGAGGGCATGAGCCGTATGGGCTGGAGCGCCCGTCCCACCACCCTGCACGAACTCCAGGCGGCGGCCGCCATCGGACAGATGGGTCTGGTGCAGGCCTACGAGAGCTGTTTCCAGAAACACAATCTGCATACGGCCCAGGTGCTGTTGACCCATGATGATCTGGTAGACCGCGGGCGCTATCTCAATGCCCGCAGCACCATGCTGACCTTGGTGAAACTGGGCGTGATCCCAGTGGTAAATGAGAACGATACAGTAGCCAACCAGGAGTTGCGCTTCGGAGATAACGACACCCTGGCGGCCATGGTGGCCAATCTGGTGGAGGCGGATCTGCTGGTGCTGTTGACCGATCAGCGTGGGCTGTTCGATAGCGATCCACGTTTTAATCAGGATGCCAAACTGATATCCCAATCCAAGGTAGATAATCCGGAACTGGACCGGGCCGCCGGAGACAGTGTGGGTGTCCTGGGTCTGGGCGGTATGGTGACCAAGGTGCGCGCCGCCAGACTGGCGGCACGTTCCGGTGCAGGCACAGTGATCGCTCCCGGCGCGGAGCGGGATGTGCTCACCAGGATCGGCCGGGGGGAGGATGTCGGCACCCTGCTCATTCCGGTGCAGGAGCCACAGACCGCACGCAAACGCTGGTTGGCCGGGCATCTGCGGGTGAGTGGAAGACTGGTGCTGGACGAGGGTGCGGTAAAGGTACTCTGTCAGCAGGGGAGGAGCCTGCTGGCCGTGGGGGTCAAGGAGGTCAAAGGCAGCTTTGCCCGTGGCGAGGTGGTATCCTGCGTGGATGAGGCTGGCTGTGAGGTCGCCCGCGGTCTGGTGAATTACAGCGCCCAGGAGGTGGATCGCGTCAAGGGGCATCCCAGCAGCAAGATCAGCGAGATCCTGGGATATATTGATGATGATGAGTTGATTCACCGGGACAATCTGGTTTTGGTTTAACCTGATAGCCGAGTAGGTGGTTTGAGTCTGCCTACGGCGCCAAGGAGTGACTATGACGACGATCGTAGTACATGGAACACTCGCCTATGGAAGCAGTTGGTATCAGAGCTCATGGGGCGATGGCGGTTTTCTGACCGGCTTGCATGCCGGGATGACAGAGACCAGCGGTTGGCATGATATCTGGGCGGTCGACGGCAATCCGGTTGACTCATATCCCGAGTTGGCTGGCCCTTATGCATGGAACGGGATGGCCGAGGGCATCTATCGTGGGATAGCGGCAACCGGGTTTGCGGAGTACCTAAACAGGGTCTCTGAACTGACCGATGAACCCATCCGCATCATCGCCCACAGCCATGGATGCAATGTGGTAAAACTGGCCAGCTCCCTGCCATCGCTGTCACCTGCAGTAACTATAGATCAGGCAGTATTCCTTGCCTGTCCCCACTTCTATGAAGATGAATATACCCAGGAAGATCTGTCATGGCAGGACCGGCTGGATATTCGCAAGGTAACTCAGGCCTATAAAGCGACAAAGCGGCGTTACCGTTATCGTGTCAACCCGCAACGCTTTGGCCGTATCCTCAATGTCTATTGTGAGAAGGATAAGGTGCAGGTGGATCTGGCGCAGAGCCTGTCAGGTGGCCAGGTACCGCTTACCGGGGGTTTTTGGGAAAACATAAAGGCGCAGCTCACGGATGGGATACATGAACTACCCATAGCGACCAGATACGACACAGACGAACAGGCTTCGCATCTGTATGAGAATCTTGAGGTCTATGTCGAAAACAGATGTAGCGGCATCAAGACCCACAGCGTCATGCATGGAAAATATCTTGGCATACTTGCAGGTGTGTGGCTGAATAGCGGAGACAGTATAGCAACCATATTTAGCCAGCATGGCAATCTCCCTGTGCTTCCCTGTAGCGATACCGGTGAATGATGGAATTGGGAGATACTGTGATTGTTTGATGGCATACGCCTGCTACCCGGATTCAGGCCCCCTCCACCCTGGCTACTGGCCATTCATAGTCGGGTGATGGATTTCAATGAGAGATAGAAAGAGTGTCTCGAAATTTTCAAACTAAATATCTGCGAGAATGTATGTGTAGCAAGAGTACCTATTTTGTGTTTGCCGTTGCCGTAACAGTGGGCTCAGCTTCAAGCAATAGTCATGCGGGTATTGATGACCTGTTTAAGCAGGCGGATAAACTGCTTAACAACAATGCAACCTCAGCATCGAACTCCCATATATCTGATTCTCGTATCAATGCAGGTCTTAAACAGGCCCTGAGTATCGGGGCAGAGCGTGCTATAGCACTGTTGGGTAAACGCGGCGGATTCCTCAACGACAGGTCGGTGCGTATCCCCCTTCCAGGAGTGTTGAAATCGGTTGGCAAAGGCATGCGTAAACTGGGGCAGGGCAAGTATGTGGATCAATTCGAGACCACGGTAAACCGGGCGGCGGAGCGGGCTATCCCGCAAACCCTGAATGTTGTGAAAGATACGGTCGCCAACATGACCCTGCGGGATGTGCGTGGAATCCTGAACGGGGGAGATGATGCGGCGACCAGGTTTCTGCACAGGAAGGCTGGCCCCTCCCTGCATGCGATCATCAAACCGATAGTGGCCAGGGCGACGGCTGAGACAGGAGCTACCGCGGCCTATAAAAAACTTATGGGCAAGGCAGACCATACACTTGGTGGCCTGCTAAATACGAAGACAACCGATCTGGATGACTACGTAACCGGCAAGACCCTGGATGGCCTGTTTCTAAAGCTGGCGGCGGAAGAGAGAAAGATAAGAAAAGATCCGGTGGCCAGGACTACCGATCTGTTGCAGCAGGTGTTTGCGGATTGAGGTGAGAAGGTAATTTTTCGTCGTCACCCCGCGACTTGATCGCGGGGTCCAGTGGTTTTATCGGTATCTGTAACTAGTTTCGCAGCTTGTTCATCCCGAATATTTTCTCTTGTTTCTGCGCGTTAGCTGCGAGTCCCTTTCTTTTATTCGGCGCATCCCTGCGCCTCACCCCTTCGGGGCTTGCGTGAAAATCCGCTCCCGGCGGATTTTTATACGCGTAAAAGAAAGGGACGAAAGAAAAACGCGCCCGGGCGTTACACCCTTCGGGTACCCTGCGCTTCTCGTCTCCAGCGTGGCTCTTCCGACGGGATATCCATATCCCGCGGAAGAGGACCGACATCCCTGTCGGTCCCCTGCGGGCTATTCCCGCTTCCAACTGCGATGCTCGGTGTAACACACGGGTACCTGGATCCCGCGGTCAAGCCGCGGGATGACGGTGGTTTGTAGATTGCTTGCTCTACTTAAAGCGGTGCTTTTTTGATAACCTCTGCGGAAATAGTGGGAGATAAATTTTTGCAACATAGATCACTTTTTAATTGGTCAGGAAGTTATGGATAAACGTTGGAGTATTTATATAGATATTGAAGGGTTTGGGGCAAGGTATGACAGAACCCCGAGTTCGCTTGAATCTCTGGGCGCTCTTATGCGAGGGATCTACTTAATTGGGAGCATAGTGTATTGCGATGAGGAAAAAAGTTTATTTGCCCATCAGTTGGGTGATGGGTTTGTCATAGTAAGTTGGTATAAGGAAAAATCTCTGGACAGGGCAGTGTCAATATCAATTGCTCTTATGAGGTACATACTGGCATCTGGAGGTTTGGGAAAGGCGTCTGTATCCGAAGGTGAGTTTTCAGACATTTCACTTCTTTATCCAGATGAGATTATTGCCAATAAAAAAAATAATCGAATATCTATTGGCGATGGATGGATGACAATAAATGACGTAATGGGAGATGCGCTAATCAATGCAGTTAGGGTCGATAAAAGAAGTCCATCTGGCTCTTTGTTGACTATCGATTCAATTAATAAAAATCGCATATCACCTGACTTTAGAGCAAATGAAATAGAAAATGATTTGGTTTCGATTAACTGGCTTAAAGGTGAGTATGATCTTGTAACCGAAATTTCTGAGAATGCAGGCCTGGCGATTCAAACTGAGTCAGAAAGAATAGCAAGCTTAAAAAAATACATTAGTGATAATGAGCTAAAACCAAGCTGGATCAGAACTACTTGCTATGAGCAAGGTATTCTCCTTCCATAACCCACAAAAAAACCGGCTTGTGGCCGGTTTTTTCTAGTGCGCAGCGGCTTGGATTACAACGCCTTGATCTGCGCGTTCAAACGGCTCTTGTGGCGAGCGGCCTTGTTCTTGTGGATCAGGCCCTGGTTCGCCGCACGGTCTATAACCGGCACAGCCTGTTTGAAAGCTTCGGTCGCGTCTTCTTTGCTTCCAGCCCCGATTGCCGCAATTACACCCTTGATCTTGGTGCGCATGGCACTCTTGCGGGAAGCGTTGTGCTGACGATGCTTTTCCGCCTGTCTTGCGCGCTTGCGGGCTTGTACTGAATTGGCCAAAACGACCTCCAAAAATGTTGAATTCCGAAAAGCCCGGTATTTTGGTGTCCAAAGCCTGATTTGTCAATAGGGAGTGGTGACTGTTTTGCCTTAATTTAGAACTATTTGCTTCATGCGGGGTCGGAGTCAGGTCCAAGGGGAGGCCTGGTACGGCCAGGGATGCCGACTGGATTGATCATGACTACTGGGCTACAGGGGTATGAAGGGCCTATAATCGCGGACTACCAACAAGAATACAGAGGAAATTCACACTGGCTTCCATGTTCAAATCTCTGGCCAAGGTCGGCTCCAACACCATGTTGTCGCGGGTACTGGGCTTTGTGCGGGACCTGGTGTTCGCCCACATCTTTGGCGCCAATGCCAATACCGACGCCTTCTTTGTCGCCTTCAAGATCCCCAACTTTCTGCGCCGCCTGTTTGCCGAGGGATCTTTTTCGGTGGCATTTGTACCGGTGCTGGCGGAATACAAGGCCAGACGCAGCCTGGATGAATTGAAACAGTTTGTGAACAATGTATCCGGTACCCTGGGCGGGATACTTCTGTTGGTGACCATCCTGGGGGTGCTGGGTGCGCCGGTGCTGGTGATGATCTTTGCCCCTGGATTTATCGGTGTGGAGGGGAAGATGCACCTGGCCGCAGACATGTTGCGCCTCACCTTTCCCTATCTGCTGTTTATCTCGTTGACCGCCTTCGCCGGCAGTATCCTAAACTCCTATGACCGATTCGGTATCCCGGCCTTTACCCCGGTGCTGCTGAATCTGGTGCTGATCGGTTGTGCTCTGTGGCTGTCGCCGCAGATGGAGCGACCCATCGTGGCCCTGGCCTGGGGTGTGCTGCTGGCCGGTATGGTCCAGTTCCTGTTCCAGCTACCGTTTTTGAAACAGCTGGGGCTGTTGCCCAAATTCAGGTTCGCCCCCAGGGACGAGGGGGTGAGGCGCATCGTGCGGCTGATGCTGCCAGCCATCTTCGGCGTATCGGTCACCCAGCTCAATCTGTTGTTGGACACCCTGATCGCGTCATTTCTACAGAACGGCAGCATCTCCTGGCTCTACTACTCTGACCGCCTGATGGAGTTCCCTCTGGGTATCCTGGGGGTAGGGCTGGCTACGGTGATCCTGCCCAATCTTTCCCATAAACATGCCACCGAGTCACCAGAAGGCTTCTCCCACACCCTCAACTGGGCCCTGCGCTGGGTGCTGCTGTTGGGGGTGCCCTGTGCCGTGGGCCTGTTCTTGCTGGCCGGGCCCATGATCGCGACCCTGTTCCAGTCCGAGGTGTTTCTCCCTAAGGACGTGGCCATGGCCCAGCGCAGTCTCATGGCCTATTCCCTGGGTCTGCTTCCGTTCATCATGATCAAGGTGTTGGCGCCAGGGTTTTACGCGCGCCAGGACACCAAGACCCCGGTCAAGATCGCCATCATCGCCATGGTCACCAATATGGTGTTCAACATCATCCTGGTGTTCCCCCTGGCCCATGCCGGTCTGGCCCTGGCCACCACGCTGTCCGCCTGTATCAATGCCAGCCTGCTGTTTCGTGGTCTGCGCATGGAAGAGGTGTTCAAGCCGGAGTCCGGTTGGTCGGGGATGATCCTGCGCGGCCTGGTGGCATCCGCCGTCATGGGGGGAGTACTCTACGTCATGGGTGGCGATCTGGCGAGTTGGGTCGGTGTGGGGACCTGGGACCGGATCTTTCGTCTGGCGCTGTTGATCTGCGTCGGAGCCTGCGTCTATGGAGTAAGCCTGCTGCTTATGGGGATAAGGATCAAACATCTTCGCGCCTCCTTCTCCAGCTGATACCACCTACTTTTATTGCCCTGCTTGACCTATAATGGCCCGCTTTAGATTAAAGGGCGCTACACTAGGATGCAGGTCATTCGCGGTCTCCACAATCTGCGTAGTGAACACCGGGGTTGTGTCGCCACCATCGGTAACTTCGATGGGGTGCACCTGGGGCACCAGGCCGTGTTCCGGCACCTGAGGGAGCAGGCGGCGGTCATGGGCCTGCCCGCGACCGTGATCACCTTTGAGCCGCAGCCCCAGGAGTTTTTTGCCCCAGAGTCTGCCCCGGCCAGGCTGACCAGGTTGCGGGAAAAGCTGCACGCCCTGCAGGACGCCGAGATCGATCGTGTGGTGCTGCTGGAGTTCGGGCCCAGACTGGCGCACATGGAGGCGGGTGAGTTTGTGCAGAGGCTCCTGGTGGCGGGATTGGATGTACGCTACCTCTTTGTGGGCGATGACTTCAGATTCGGCAAGGGGCGCAGCGGCGATATAGAGATGTTGCGGGCCGTAGGTAGTGAGCATGGATTTGCGGTGGAGAACATGAACACTTTTGCCGTAGGCGAGGAACGGGTGAGCAGCACCAGGATCCGGCAGGCGCTGGCCCAGGGTGATCTGGAGGCCGCCAGCAACTATCTGGGGCGCCCCTATCGCATCTGCGGCCGGGTCGGACATGGAGACGAGCGGGGGCGTAGCATCGGCTTCCCTACGGCCAATATCGACCTGCATCGCAAGGTCAGTCCGCTACATGGTGTATTCACTGTGCGGGTGGGTGGGTTGGACGACGATCTGCTGCCAGGAGTGGCCAATATCGGCAACAGGCCTACGGTGGAGGGTGATACCAGGTATCTGTTGGAGGTGCACCTGTTCGACTTCAACAGGTATATCTATGGGGCGCACCTGGATGTGGAGTTCTGCAAGAAGCTGCGGGATGAGAAGAAGTTTGCTAACTTCGAACAACTCATGCACCAGATCGAGCATGATGCGGTAGAGGCGAGAAACTATTTTCATATGCCGCTCCTTTAACATAGGCCTGAATAATTACATTCTGTAATTTTCAGGCCACGGAAATCAAAACACGTGATTTTTGATTTCCTTCATTTTCAATCACAATAGTTGATTGAAGATGGCGGCACATCTGACCCACATGGATGTGGGGAATGCAAAAGGATTGTAGGAACAATCCTTGCCATGTGTCGCGAGAACAGTAGTGGATTAATTAGATATTTGATTTTGACGCAAAAAGGCAATAGGCGTGACCGACTACAAACAGACACTGAATCTTCCCAACACCACCTTTCCCATGAAGGGGAACCTGGCCCAGCGTGAGCCGGAGATGCTAAAGAGATGGGAGGAGAACAACCTCTACCAGAAGATACGCGAACAGTTCGAGGGACGTCCCAAGTTCATCCTGCACGACGGTCCCCCCTACGCCAACGGCGAGATCCACATAGGTCATGCGGTAAACAAGGTGCTGAAGGATATCATCGTCAAGAGCCGCACCCTGGACGGGTTTGACGCCCCCTATGTGCCGGGTTGGGACTGCCACGGACTGCCCATTGAGCTACAGGTGGAGAAGAAGGTTGGCAAGCCAGGACATAAGGTGTCCGCGGCGGAGTTTCGCGTGGCCTGCCGCGACTACGCCGCCCAGCAGGTGGACAAGCAGCGCACCGACTTTAAACGCCTGGGCGTACTCGGCGACTGGGAACGCCCCTACCTGACCATGGATTTCACCTTCGAGGCCGACATCATCCGCTCCCTGGGTAAGATCGTGGCCAACGGCCATGTGCAGAAGGGCTTCAAGCCTGTGCACTGGTGTACCGACTGCGGTTCCGCCCTGGCCGAGGCCGAGGTGGAGTACAAGGACAAGGAGTCATTCGCCATCGACGTGCGCTTCGAGGTGCTGGAGGATGAGGCCCTGTTGGCCCGTTGTGACTCTGTATCCTCTGACCACGGCACCGGGCCTTTGTCTGTGGTGATATGGACCACTACCCCCTGGACCCTGCCGGCCAACCAGGCGGTGGCCCTGAACCCGACCCTGGAGTATGTGGTGGTGCAGTGCGATGGTGCCCTGGGCAAAGAGAGACTGGTGCTGGCGGAAGGTCTGCTGAGCAAGACCATGGAGCGCTGGGGGATCGAAGATTATAAGATCCTGGCCAGCGTTCAGGGCGACGCCCTGGAGGGGCTCAGACTCAAACACTGTTTTTACGACCGCGAGGTGCCGGTGATCCTGGGCGAGCACGTCACCCTGGAGGCGGGTACCGGTGCGGTGCACACGGCCCCGGGCCATGGCCTGGACGACTATATCGTGGGGCAGAGATATGGCCTGCCGGTAGACAACCCGGTGGGCGGCAACGGCTGTTTTCTGGAGGGCACCGAGCTGTTCGCCGGTGAGCACGTGTTCAGTGCCAACGAGAAGGTGATTGATGTGCTCAAGGCCAAGGGCGCCCTGGTGCAGGAGGCACGCTTCCCCCACAGCTATCCGCACTGCTGGCGCCACAAGACCCCGATCATCTTCCGCGCCACCCCGCAGTGGTTCATCAGCATGGAGCAGAACGGCCTGCGTGAGTCGGCCCTGCGTGAGATCGGCAAGGTGCACTGGATGCCAGATTGGGGTCAGGCCCGAATCGAAGGCATGGTGCAGGGGCGTCCTGACTGGTGCATCTCCCGCCAGCGCACCTGGGGCGTACCCATCGCCCTGTTCGTGCATAAAGAGACCGCCGAGTTGCACCCGGAGAGCGAACGCCTGATCGAACAGGTGGCGCAACTGGTGGAGCAGCAGGGCGTGGAGGCCTGGTTCTCTCTGGATGCCAAGGATATCCTGGGCGCGGATGTGCAACAGTATGAGAAGGTGCACGATACCCTGGATGTATGGTTCGACTCCGGTGTAACCCACGCCTGCGTGCTGGAGCGCTGGGAGAATCTGCATACCCCCGCCGATCTCTATCTGGAGGGTTCGGATCAGCATCGCGGTTGGTTCCAGTCCTCTTTGTTGGCGTCGGTGGCCATGCACGATCATGCCCCGTACAAGCAGGTGCTGACCCACGGCTTCACCGTGGACGCCGAGGGACGCAAGATGTCCAAGTCTGTCGGTAACGTGGTGTCACCGCAGAAGGTGATGAAGAGCCTGGGGGCCGACATCATCCGTCTCTGGGTGGCCGCAACAGATTATCGCGGCGAGATGAGTGTCTCAGAGGAGATCCTGAAGCGTACCTCCGATGCCTATCGCCGTATCCGCAACACCGCCCGCTTTCTTCTCTCCAACCTGAACGGGTTCGACCCGGCGCAGAACATGGTGGCCCCGTCCGATATGATCGAACTGGACCGCTGGGCGGTGGACCGCGCCCTGCAGTTGCAGGAGGAGATCAAGGCGGCCTATACCGATTACCAGTTCCATCTGATCTATCAGAAGATCCATAACTTCTGCGTCACCGAGATGGGTGGTTTCTATCTGGACATCATCAAGGACCGGCAGTACACAACGCAGGCCGACAGCTTTGCCCGCCGCTCCTGCCAGAGCGCCATGTATCACATCATTGAGGCCATGGTGCGCTGGCTGGCCCCCATCACCAGCTTCACCGCCGATGAGATCTGGGCCCATATACCGGGCGAGCGCGGTGAGTCGGTGTTCACCGAGAGTTGGTATCAGGGGCTGTTTGCCCTGGACGAAGAAGATAAGATGGATCGCAGATTCTGGGCCCAGGTGATTGCGGCCCGCACCACAGTGGCCAAGCAGATGGAGCAGTTGCGTGCCGATGGCGCCATCGGCTCCTCCCTGGATGCAGAACTGGACCTCTACTGTGATGAGGCGTTATACGCTGTGCTGAGCAAGCTGGAGGATGAGCTGCGCTTTGTACACATCACATCCTATGCCAGGCTGCATCCGTTGGCGGAGAAGCCGGGGCAGGCGGTCGCGACCGATCTGGAGGGACTGTTTGTTACAGTCACCGCATCCCAGCACGGCAAGTGTGCCCGTTGCTGGCATAGGCGCGAGGACGTGGGTTCCAACCCTGATCACCCGGAACTATGCGGCCGTTGCGTGACCAACGTGGATGGTGCGGGTGAGCCAAGGCGCTTTGCCTAGTGGATAGAGGCCCAGGCATGCTGCGCTGGCTCTGGTTGTCGTTGCTCGTCATCGTCCTGGACCAGCTCAGTAAACAGTGGTTCGAGTCCAGCTTCATGCTGTTCGAGACCGTGCATGTGTTGCCCGTCTTCAACCTGACCCTCACCTACAACTACGGGGCCGCCTTCAGCTTTCTTGGCGACCAGTCCGGCTGGCAGCGTTGGTTCCTGGCCGCCGTTTCCGCCGGTGTCACCGTTGTGCTGGTGTCGTGGCTGCGTGGCCTGAAGCGGCATGAAGGGATCACCGCGCTCTCTCTGGCGCTGATCATCGGCGGCGCCGTGGGCAACCTGATAGATCGCCTGCTGTTCGGTCGGGTCATCGACTTCCTGGATTTCCACATAGGGCAGCATCATTGGCCGGCCTTCAACGTGGCCGATTCCGCCATTACGCTAGGTGTGGCGCTGATGGTGTATGAGTTGTTGTTTGCCGGCGGAGATGACTCAAAGGTTTAGCCGCAAATGCACGCCAATAACTGCAGACCTGCGCGAATAGTGTTCTTGACGCCATGGGGTATAGGTTACCAGGGTGTAGGAGCCCGCTTCCGCGGGCGAAAGGGATAGACCACCAGCTTATGCGCCGTGCCGCAGAATCAATCGCCCAGGGGTCTGGATAACTACAGGAACGATTTGCGTCCATTCGGCCTTATGTGCCGATTGGAGTTATTCCGGATCACGTGGTCAAGCCGCGGGATGGCTAGTCTTAATCTTTATCTTCGATATTTTTACACTCACGAAAGATCCGCTTGTCACAACTAGCGCAGATATCCTTATCCAGCTTCTGGAAGATGCCGTGGATGGCCGCGGTCTTAGACTGAAACACGTGTCGTGCCCCAATCTCGTCCAGGCAACCACTGCGGTCTAACGAGTCCCACAGTTCCAGATCCACGTTTACCAGATAAAGCCCGCCACCGTTCGCTTCACGCCGTTGTGACTCTGCTACCAGCGCATCTCCACCCTGCAGGTCCACAAAGCTGATCCCCTGGGACAGGACAAGCAGATGCTTCTGTTGTGGCTGTGCAGAACGGATCTTGTCAAAGGCGCTTTGTATAAAGTTGGTGCAACCGAAGAAGATGGGGCCTTCGATACTCAGGAACTTCAATTGGGGGCACTCGGGCAGGTCGGGATCATCCGACATAGAGCGTTTGTACATGCGCGGGTCCGGTGTGCGCGTGGTGATCCTGGGATGGGACACCCGCTCCAGATACAACACCAGTGACAGCAGTACGCCTGCGAAGATGGCCAGTTCCAGTTCCAGAAACAGTGCGCCCAAGAAGGTTACGGCGAGGATGGAGGTCTCTGTCCTGCTGACCTTCAGGATACGAAATATCTCCTTAAAGTCGATCAGACCCCAGGCCACCAGAAACAGGATGGCGGCCATGGCCGCGTTGGGCAGATAGGCGGCCAGTGGTGCCACCAGTAATACCACGCCCATCAGGAGTACGCCGGCGAAGACGGCCGCCAGTGGAGTCCTGGCCCCGGCCTGGTAGTTCAGTCCGGAGCGGTTGAAAGATCCGGTTGCCACATATCCGGAAAAGAAGGAGCCGAGGATATTGGATAGTCCCTGTCCGATGAACTCCTGGTTGCCGTCGATGCGGCTACCGGTCTTGGCCGCCAGAGAACGACCGATAGAGACCGCTTCGGTAAGGGCGAACAGGCTGACCGCCAGGGCCGAGGTGGAGAGATTTTTGATCGTTTCCATGGAGAGATTTGGTGCCGACAGCGGCGGCAGTGTGCGGGGAAGCGCGCCCACGGTCTTGATCTGGGTGACATCCACTCCAGCTATCAGATTTAATACGACGGCTGCCAGACTGCCAACCACCATCGCGATAATCATATAGGGCAGGCGTGGATACCAACGCTTGACCGCGATCCCGCTCAGTAAAGTGATCAGGGCTACCGATGTGACCCATGGGTTGATGTTGGGCATCTGCTCCATAAACTGGTTTAGGATGTCATGCAGGTGACCACCCCGCGCTATCTCTATGCCGAAGAAGTTTTTCAGCTGCTTGGCGGCGATAAGGATCGCGGCACCGGCGGTGAAGCCAACGATCACCGAGTGTGAGATGAAGTTGACCAGGGCACCCATGCGCGCCAGTCCCAGGGCCAGCTCTATGGCCCCCACCATGAAGGTCAGGGTCAATGCCAGCATCACATAGTCCGTGGTTCCCGGGGCTGCGAAAGAGCTCAGGGCAGAGAGCATGACGATGGACGCCGCAGTTGTTGGTCCAGAGACCAGAAGGCGTGAAGACCCGAATAGGGCCGCGATGATGGCCGGTATCATTCCGGCATAGAGGCCGTACTCCGGCGGCATGCCGGCGATGGTGGCGAATGCCACGCCTTGCGGCAGTACCACGATTGCGCCGGTCAGACCTGCAGTGAGGTCGGCCCTCAGATCGTCCTTCCCGATGCCGGGCAACCAGTCCAAAAATGGAAAAAAGCGCTCCTTCCTCGGCAGATGGAGGGCGGGAAACCTCATATGTGTTCTCCTTTCGATGCGGAGAAGGCTATCTCCGGCATGGACTCACGAATGCTAAACGATAGTTACTGCGTGTCGGGCAGCGCACCTGATCTGCTCTGTCCGGAAATCTGTTCGGTAGGCCGCGTATTATGGGCCAGAAGTCGTTCGGTTGCCATGGCCGAAACCATAGAATGTTAGAATCACTGCATAAACTTAGTTGAGCATGGTCTTATGCCAATCTACTGCAACTTGGCCAGGACGGTCTTGGCTATCTGGAGTGAGAGGTCCTTGTCCTGCTGTTCTCTGGCCTTTTTTAGTTCATCCATATCCTGGAATGATCCTTTGAGGAATGAATGGACCGAGATGATGAGCAGGGTATCCCCTTGCAGTACCCAGAGATCCTCGCCGCCCCAGAACGCATCTGAACCGAGATTTGGGATCTTTTGGAACTTGTCGGCGGCATGGGGGTTGTTCTTTCGGGCCTCTTCCTGGCGTTGCATCACATCCGCAGCCGAATCCTGAATGCCCTCATCCTTGATCTCTGCGCTGCTGGATATCCTCAGTTTTAGGCTGTAGATATCTCCGTTCTTGGAGTAGGTGTAGCGGCAGCTGTCACCGGCCGGCATCACTGTCTTATGCGGGACTCCATCTGTGACTGTCTGTTGCAACAGGCCTTCGGCATCGGTCTTGGTGTATAACCCGCATGCCACCGATTGTTCTTCGGCCTGAGCTGATATTTGAGGTAAAAAGCAGGCGAGGGCTATAGCGGCATAGGTGGTTAAGATGCTCCTGTTCATATTTATCTCCACATATCGACAGAACTTAGCCGAGGAGGCGCAACGGCGCCGGCTAGAGTGACTGGTTATAATGATTTATTTTATAAAACTCAAACTAATTACGAATAGTTACCCATTTAACTTCTTCAACTTTTGTATATCCTGTATCAGTACAGTCGTTAGTGCCCACGATATTTACAATTTTATTTGCTGTAAGCGCCGCCAATAAAGTTGAAAAAATAGCCTTATCTACTTCAGCTGACATTATGAAAGTAAAATTCCAATCATTGTCTTCATGACAGGATACTCTTGCTTGCTCTGATGGAGCTATTGAGGTTCTGACAAAAACCTGAGATGTATTCCTATTAACATTTAAATCTTTAACTGTAACAGAGTTTAAGCTTCCCCCGTGAGTTGAGAAAGAAACAAGCGTTAGCGTAGATACTAATATTAACTTCTTCATCTGATCTCCATTGTTATAACAGCCCGTTATTGCGCTGACTTTTTTATCTATAGGGCTTGCGGTTTCGTCTCATTATACACATGTTGCATACCTGTATATTATCCGACACCAGAAACGTCGGTAAACTCCTTGTATAGCAGGTATATCGCCATTGCTGCAGGTGCGGGCAGAGGATGGCTTGTATCTGTACTTACCAGGGCGGTATCTGATGAGTTCAGAAAACGGCGTATCGCTCCCATAACCCCTTTGCCTTGCGGTTGCTCATCCCGCGGCAGAGAGGTCAGGGTTGCCAGGGGTTTGTCGCCCTTTACCAGGGCATATTTGCCCCATTCCAGTCCAGCTACAACAGCAAGCTTCGCCCCATGGAGATCCACCAGCTGCATCTGTTCTTGTCCTGAGCCGTCGAGTATGGTCATCAGGGTCTTGTGGAAGGGGTTGATCAGCTTGCCCCACGCCTTCTGCCGGAATTGCCACTGCGGTTGTCCGGCAGCGTTGCGCAGTGTCCAGAGACTCGGCATGATCTTGCGGTTTGGCTCCAGGCGCCAGCATTCGCCGTTATCCGACACCAGCTCCTGCGGTTTCAGCACGGCTTTGCCGATCAGATCACATCGGAGCACTATCTGTTGTGACTGTTCGTCAAACATCTCGTAACTGAGCTCGTAGCCCTTTGCCTTGCCTTCCGAGTCCTTGTGATCACGAATGCGAAAGGCCGCCTTGTCGGTAATCGGTTGCGCCATCTCGTACCCTCTTTGGAATCTAGCTCAGCCAGCTGGTGATGGTGATCAGCGCCAGTAACCCAACCCAGATGGTCAGAGAACGCAGGGTAAGGGCCAGGGCCATCTCGGCTCCAATGACCGGGTCGTCATCCTCACCCGTCACGTTGTCCAGGCCGAGGGCGCCGCTGCCTGCCTTGCCTATGATGCTGTCGGCGCTGTCGCCTTGATCCTCGTTTGAACTCCACCACGTATAGGTTGCATCATGGAAGTTACCACTGAGGGCATAGGTGAAGGCGGTAATCCGCACCGGGACCCAGTCAAGGATATAGAGGAGGCGATTGACGCCGCTCCGGAAGTCCAGCCCCAGCTCCTCTAGCTCCGGCAGCGACTGCTGCAGGGTGTGACTGGCGCGGTACAGTACTGCCCCGATGGGTCCGAGCAGCACGAACCAGAACAGTACGCTGAAGGTCCTGAGGTAGGCCTGCTCCAGTATGCCGATGGCTATCTCATGGCCATGGGTAGTCTCTTCTTTGCCAGGATTGTCGGCGACCAACTCACTCTTGATATGTTGGGCATTTTCGTCGTCGCCAGCATCCAGGGTATCGATGAACCCCTGGACCTGGCGTTGCAGGTCGCGCGGACCCAGGCAGAACAGCAGCACGGCTGAGGCATATAGCAGTTCAGGTATGCCGCCCAGTATGTCCTCGAAGATCCCATGGAGTAATCCAACCGCGATAAGCAGTGGAGCCAGTATGATCAGGATCCCGGAGACGCTCTGGCTCATCCATTCACCCCATGGCAGTTGCTGCGACCAGGATAGGTAGCGATTAAACCAGGAGGGTTGCCGGTAATCATCCAGTTCCAACAGATAGCGTTCGGCAAAAAGAGACAGGAGGACGATAATGAATGTCATGTTGTTATTTTCCGTTTGATCTATAGCCGGGAAAATAGAATACCCGGAGTTGTTTGTCTATGGATTTGGCATGTGCAACCCGATCTATCTATCGTTTAATAGTCCTTTATAACGCTCCCAATCAAATTCTGGTCCGGGGTCGGTCTTGCGTCCCGGTGCTATGTCGCTGTGTCCGGTAATGCGGTCTGTGGTGATGTCTGGAAAGAGCCGCTGTATCTCACGGGTGACTTCTATCAGGGTTGAATACTGGGCATCGGTAAACCCTGAGTCATCACTGCCTTCCAGCTCTATCCCTATGGAATAGTCGTTGCAGCGATTTCTGCCATCAAAGCATGATTCTCCAGCATGCCAGGCCCGCATGTGCAGGGGGACATACTGGATGAGTTCTCCGTCGCGGCGTATTAACAGGTGGGAGGATACCAGGCGTGACGCGATGGCGGCGAAGTAGGGGTGAGCGGACGGGTCGAGGCGATTCATGAACAGATCATCTATCCATGGGCCTCCAAACTCTCCCGGAGGCAGGCTTATATTGTGTATTACCAATAGATCCACGCTGCTGTCATCGGGACGGCAGTCCTGATTGGGGGAGTTTCTCTGGGTGGCGCCAGTGATTATTCCGTTGGGATCATCACTCATTGATTGCGCAGACCCTTTACTACCATGTCGGTGAAACTGACCAGACCGATGACCTCGCCGTCTTCAACCACCGGGGCGCGGGTCAGGTTGAAGCGTGAGAACAGGCGCGCGCAGTAACGGATATCCATATCCGGGCCGACCGTAATCACCGGCTTGGACATGATCTCGTAGACATTCACCCGGTCGAGCGAAC
This sequence comes from Sedimenticolaceae bacterium, assembly GCA_050290785.1. Taxonomy (GTDB): domain Bacteria; phylum Pseudomonadota; class Gammaproteobacteria; order Chromatiales; family Chromatiaceae; genus JAAGZL01. Next base: position 72,730 of record JBNKIR010000007.1, read on the forward strand.
GGTCAACCGCCAGCACCTTGCGCGCTATGTCCGACAGGGTGACCATTCCATACTCATCGTTGTCGTGGCGTTTCTTTATGATGAGTGTCTTGGTTTCAAGATGGGTCATGGTGTTGAGGGCATGCTCAACCGTTTCCATACCGTCAACCATATCGAACTCCTGCTTCATTACATCACGGATACGAATCAGTTTTTTCTCTTTCACAGCTCTTCCTCCACAATGCTGGTAAGTTCTTCTATCTGATGGCTTACACCGACCGCGTCTTCCACATCTATCTGAAACGCAATTCCGGTGCCGGGTTTATCGTCGAACTCCCCGATCTGGGCTATGGTCTCCAGGATATGGCGACTGAGGTGCTCCTCCACCAGAAAGAGGATAACATCGCGCTGGGTCTCAAGATTAAGACCGAAGAAGGTCTTACTCTTCTCTATACCTTCTCCGCGGGCCTGGTTGATGACGGTGGATCCTGTGGCCCCGGCGTTGCGCGCAGCCTCTAATACGGACTCTGTCTTATTGTCTTCAACCAGTGCAATTAGCAGTTTGAAATGCATGGCTATCTCCCATAACGTTTTGATTTTGCCTTAAGGGCGCGCTTTGCCTGCCAGTCACTCAGCTGTGCATAACCCATGACGGACATGATCGGGAACAGGCTGGCAAAGGCTATGAGTCCGAATCCGTCCAGCAGTGGATTGCGGCCTGGAATGCTTGATGACAGTCCCAGCCCCAGTGCTGCCACCAGGGGTACCGTGACTGTGGATGTGGTTACGCCTCCGGAATCGTAGGCTAGGGCGATGATGGCCTTGGGGCAGAAAAAGGTCTGTATCACCACCAGGATATACCCGCCAATAATATAGTAATGCACCGGGGTGCCGGTGATGATGCGGTGGGTGCCCAGGACGATCCCAAAGGCCACTCCGATTGCCACGGCAATTCGCAGACCCCAGGTACTGACGGCGCCGCTGGAGACCTCGTTTGCCTTGATCGCGACGGCGATCAGGGACGGTTCTGCAATGGTGGTGGAAAATCCGATAGCGGCGGCAAAGAGGTATAGCCAAAAATAGTGATGTTCCCCGTTTCCTCCCTCCAGTCCCAGAAAGTCGGGGGCGGTGAGTTGTTTTGCCATCAGCTTGCCCAGGGGGAACAGGGCCTGCTCCAGGCCCTCAAGAAAGAGTGTCAGACCAAGCAAGACCAGAATGAACCCTGTTATTACCGCACCAAGATTTGCCATCCTGCGCTTGAGTACAAAAAACTGAAAACCGAACAGGATCAGGGCAATGGGGATTACATCGCGTGCGGTAGTGACCAATGGGTCGATAAAGCTCATGATCCCAGAACTCATAGCAACATCCCGTAGGCCATGACGAATATCATGGGGGTCAATGATGCAAATGCGATCAGGCCAAAACCGTCGATCATGGGGTTGCGTCCCCGGATACTGCTGGCAAGCCCGATACCCAGGGCTGTCACCAGTGGTACGGTTATGGTGGAGGTGGTTACTCCGCCTGAGTCATAGGCGATACCGATGATCTGTGGTGGCGCGAACATGGTCATTATCACGACGCAGATATACCCGCCGATAATCAGATAGTGAATGGGCCATCCCTTTATTATTCTCAGTACCCCCACCACTATGGCCAGGCCTACGGAGATGGCTACTGTGAGCCTGAGTCCATTGGCGTAGGATTCTGCAGCCTCTTTGGTCTTGGCTATCATGCCTCCATCAGCCGCTACCAGGGCGGCCTCATTGGCTACGGCTATCAATGCCGGCTCAGCCACGGTAGTGCCGAAACCGAGGGCGAATGCAAAGATCATTATCCAGAATAGACTGCCCTTGCTGGCAAAACTGCGTGCCATGGATTCACCCACTGGAAATAGTCCTATCTTTAGGCCGTAAACGAACAGGGTAAGACCAAGTGTGACAAGAATAATGCCTACGGTCATGCCCAGGAGATCAGGGATATGCTCCTGTAGGACAACGAGTTGAAAAAAGGCGATTACGGCCAGGATGGGGGCCAGATCGCGGACGCTTTCCAGTAGAGATGTTAGCAGGTTTTTAAGTAGGGTTTTTGATGCGGACACTCAAAAAATCCTATTCACGTGTGCGTAACAGCGACAATACACCAATCTTATTCTGCAGGGAATGCCAGGTATCTGATTCGATACAAGCTAGCCAGTTAATTTGGTATCACTATGGCTAAGGTCTACATAACAGCAGTAGTCAAAAGGAATTGTGAGATCTGTCACGGATATCCCTCGGGGGAGTTTATATATTAGAGATTGGGGGAAAGTCTGAATTTTGAGAAGATAACGTGGTAACCAGAAACAATATAGTATCTTTGGACCGGCACGGCCAAACCAGTGGTCAGGCAAAGTCGGTAGAGCAGAACAGGGCTATTATCAGTAGTTGCCGCTTGGCGATATCAAGAGGCCTTGGCGTGTTGAATGAGGTCTATTTCGAGAAGCTGGACGACGCGCTATACAAGCTGGCGGATAAGGCCGAAAGTAATGATCTGCAAACCAGATATTTCGATACTATGAGGGATGTGCGCAAGGCGCGTAAATCTATTGAGAAATCATTTCTGAACAGTCTGTTGTCCGGATACGATGATTTCTGGAGTTCTGGTGTTAGGTCTGCTGATACTAAAACAGGCAAGGAGATAGATTATGATAATCTGTCTCTAATCGCATCGGACATTCTTGAAGAAGAGTTGGCCATTTCAAATATGGTGACTCGTGGTGAGAATATATGTTTGCGTGAGCTGTATGCCATTGAGCAGCGATTCAGCCAATTGCTAAATGGTGCGCCGGTTGAGAGTAAGAACGCTCCTCTATCTCCAGAGAAGATTTGTAATGCGTTTCGGGCGTCGCTCTCTGTCCTGAAGGTGGATATCCCTACCAAGCTTGTAATATATAAGGTATTTGAGCGGGAAGTGGTTTCCCATCTGGATGAGCTTTATGTCGGTCTCAATGAGCTTATGCGCGATGCCGGCATCCTTCCCAAGCTCAAGCCTCAGATCAGACGCAGCAAGGTAACGGCAGCTGCATCAGGACGCTATAAAAAAGGTGGTACGGGTAGAGGAGATCCTGCTGATGGCCGGATTGTGGATTTGTCCGAGGAGGGGGATGAGGAAGCTATAGAGATGTTTGCTTCTTTACGTCAACTATTGTCGGCTGTTCCGCAACGTTTGTCTGGAGATAAAGTATTCAATGCCGGTCTTCCCAAGGCGGAAACCGTGCAGGTAATAGAAGCCCTTTCCGCGCTGCAGCATAACGATGCAATCGCAAAGTCATTTGACAATCAGCTGGACGCTCCTGGCTATGTTGGTCTCAAGAGCAACCTGCTGCAGCAGATTCGGCAAACTGCAGGCAGCGAGTCTATTGGCGCAGTCAAACAGATCGACCATGACACTATCGATATGATTTCCATGTTGTTTGAATTTATCCTTGGAGACAGAAAGATACCGGATGCAATGAAGGTATTACTGGCGCAGCTGCAGATACCGATCATAAAGGTCGCGATACTCGATAAAGGATTTTTTGGTGATCGATCTCATCCCGCAAGGCGTCTTCTGAATGGGTTGGCTAATGCTGTTGTGGGTTGGTCTGATGATAGAGGAAGGTCCAAAAACAGTCTCTACGGTAAGGTTGAATCCATCGTTAGACGTGTGCTTTCAGATTTTAATAAGGATATTCAGTTGTTCGTAGATCTGGCAGATGAGCTGGATAGTTTTCTGAAACAGGAGCAGAGGGGGTCTGAAGCTGCAGAGAAGAGGATTTCGCAGATCGCCAGCGGCAAGGAGCAGTTGGGGGTGGCGAAGCGCAGGGTAAAGGCCGAGATAGATCAAAGACTCAAGGCTAAAGCGAATCCGCCGTTAGCGGTAGTGAACCTGTTGAATGAAGGGTGGAGGGATGTATTGACCCTGCATTTCCTTCGGCATGGGGCCAAGAGCAAAGAGTGGGAAGATGCCGTCCATGCAGTGGATCGTCTCTTTCGTACGATTGAGCCCAAGCAAGATGCAAAAGAGCATGAGCGTATGCTGCGTGAAATACCGGATCTGTTGGGGTTTATGCGCAGAGAGATGTCCGATATCCAGTGTGATCAGCATTTGATGGATCGTCTTTTCAAGGATTTGGAGCGGGTCCATATTGAATGTATGCAGGGTAAGAAAGTGCCATCCAATCTGGTGGTGACGAAAGATGTGCTGAAAGTGATTTTGGATTCAAATACGGAAGAGCAAAAAGGGTCTAATCAGGCTTCATATCAGAGAGAGGCGCCAAAATATCTAAAGCTTGCCGAGGGCATCGCTCTTGGAAGCTGGTTGGAGTTGAAGGAAAAGGGCGGTATTAAGTCGAGAATAAAACTTCTGTGGAGAAGTAGTGTTAGTGATAACTGTATGTTTGTGAATAGAAAAGGCGTTAAGGTCAAAGAGATGAAGGTGTCTGAACTGGCGTTGGCGTTGCGTGTCGGTACGGCTATTGTCATAACCGGTGCAGATGACCCCTTGATGGACAGGGCGTTTGCGGCGATGATGGAGTCTCTGAAAGGGTCTGGTAATACCGCGCCGGCGCCCGTCTGACACAGGAGTTGTTGTAAATTGAGTATCCCTATGCCGCCGTCTCAGGCGGTTCAAGAGCAGGTGAGGATCGCGCTTGCAGAAGACGTGAGAGATGGTGACCGTACCGCCTCCCTGATCCCTGAGTCATCTATTTCAAAGGTGCGCGTAATCTGTCGCGAACAGGCTGTTCTGTGCGGAAGGGTATGGTTCGATGAGGTGTTCAGGCAACTCGATTCCCGTATAAGTGTAATCTGGCATGCCGATGACGGGTCGTCCGTTTCTCCTGATTCCGTGATATGCGATATGGAGGGTGATACCAGGGCGCTTCTGACCGGGGAGAGGACGGCGCTTAATTATCTGCAAACCCTTTCCGGCACCGCCACATTGTCACGTACATATGCGGAAGCGGTTGCTGGTACGGGTGTGCGTATCCTGGATACACGCAAGACCATTCCGGGGTTACGATTGCAGCAAAAATATGCGGTTGCGTGCGGTGGTTGCCACAACCATCGTATCGGTCTCTTTGACGCGATATTGATCAAGGAGAATCATATCTCAGCCTCCGGTTCAATTACTGCTGCAGTGAAACGAGCGATTGAGACATCGCCCGATCTGGAGATTGAGGTGGAGGTGGAGGATATATCAGGCATGGAGGAGGCTATATGTGCCGGGGCGGGGAGGATTCTGCTGGATAACTTCAGTAATGATCAGTTAAGGCAGGCGGTACAACTTAATGCGGGTAGGGCAAGACTTGAGGCGTCTGGCGGAATATCGCTGGAAACCATCAGAGCCAAGGCGGAGTGTGGGGTTGACGATATCTCGGTTGGTGCCCTGACCAAGGATGTAAAGGCGATAGATCTTTCGATGTTGTTTGTCTAGTCAGGTCTAGGCCTTGACATCCAGGAGGGTGCCGATGACCTGATCCGCCGTCTTCAGGGTCTTGATGTTAACGGTGGTATACAGTTCATTCTGATGCAGTTCCACCAGTGAACGTGTCAGGTCTTTATTCGGGATCCCGGGATTCATGTGTTGCGCGCTGGCAATCTCTGCTGCATTGCGTTTCAGGCCTTGCAGACCGCGATATATGCCCTGTAGGGCCGAGCCGGTTACAGAATTGATCGCCATAGCGCTTTTCACCTCTTTCTACTGGAAATATAGGTGTTTTGCGCAGAGGTTTCCAGCTAAATAGCCATAAATATGACGAATTGCCAAATATTGACGCTTGGCGGCGACTTGAACCGATTATGTCTGGGCAAACCGCCATGGTTTTGGATATGATCTGTCGAGTTGTCCAATGAAAATAGGATTATTATTCTCATTCATCCGGCCCGTTATGGGGTGTGAAAATTACTTAAAGGAACATTTATGTTAATTCGATATTTACAGATATCTCTGTTGGCTGTTTTCTGCTTTGGATCCACCGCATTTGCCAAAGAGGCTGAACTAAAGACCTTGGAGCAGAAATTTAGTTACACCCTGGGATATACCTTCGGCAATCAAATGAAGGGGCAGGTTATTACAGTGGATAAGGAGGCATTGATAGACGCCATTGAAGACGTGCTTGCCGGTAAAAAGCCCAAGCTGTCCAAGGAGGATATGACCGATGCGCTACGCCAGGTTAATGAGAAGATCGTAAAGCTAAGTGAGGAGATGGCGCAGCGTAATCTGGAAGAGGGAAAAAAGTTCCTGGAAAATAACAAGAAGAGAGAAGGGGTCGTAGAGCTTCCGAACGGCATCCAGTATCTTGAGTTAAAGAAGGGTGAGGGCGATTCCCCGAAAAATGATTCTGATGTTACGGTGCATTATGTTGGAACGCATATCAGTGGTGCGGTATTTGACAGTTCGAAACGTCATGGCGGTCCTGCAACATTTAATCTGTCCAGGGTGATCCCTGGTTTTCGTGATGCAATTTCCAAGATGAATAAGGGGGCCAAGTGGCAGATCTTCATTCCTTCAGAGTTGGCCTATGGTCAGGAAGGTTCTCCACCTACTATCAACCCTAATGAGACCCTAATATTTGAGATAGAGCTGATCTCATTTGATGATGGAAAAGCTGATAAAAAGGTTGAGACCGAGACAAACAAATAGGGTTGTTTGTTAATGGATATTAAAATGCCCCGCAGGATTATTCTTGCGGGGCATTTTCTGTGATTTGGTTTGGTGTATGTAAAAAATACGTGACTAATTTGTGTTTCGATACGCCTCCGTCCATTCAATAAACTGTTGGAGGGGTAGCGGCTTGGAGAGATAAAAACCCTGAATGGCATGGCATCCAAGTTTATTCAGGACTTGTTTTACATCCTTGGATTCAACACCTTCGGCCACGACATTAAGATCCAGGGCCGAAGCCATCTCTATTATCGTATTCACGATATGCAGATCCATATCACTATCCATGATGTTTGTAATGAATGAGCGATCAATCTTTAATTCATCAACTGGAAGGTGCTTAAAATAAGATAGAGATGAATAACCTGTGCCGAAATCATCGATGGAAATCCTGATGCCTTTTTTGCGTATTTTGCTTAGTATGCGCGCGCTTAGCTCCATATCCTTCATTAACAGACTTTCAGTGATCTCCAAGATTAGCAGTTGAGGTTGTAGATTCCATATACCAACGGCGTCAGTTACGGCCTTGGAAAAGCCTTTGTCGGAAAGATCTGCGGCAGATATATTTATTGCGACAGTAAGTTCATCTTTATTGTCTCCCCACGATTGATGCTCTCTAAGAGCGGTATTTATGCACCACCAGGTTAGCTTGGGCATTATGCCGATTTTTTCTGCGACTGGGATGAACTTACTCGGACGCACCTTGCCGTGTACAGGATGGTCCCAGCACATCAGTGCTTCCGCTCCTATCAGCTTGCCTGTCTTGGCGGATATTTGCGGTTGATATAATAGGGAGAGCTCGTTATTGAGAATGGATTTTTCCAGCTCTCCTTCGATGTCCCAATCAGTAATCACGTTTTCAAGATTGTCAGGAGAAAATAGTTGATAAGGAGTCTTGGTGAGTTGGGCTGCGGCGGCCGCAAGCTCTGCATGCCTGAGTAGTTCCTCCGGGTCGCGGGTGACATTAGACGATAATGCAATACCTATGGAGAAGGGGTGCTTTCTTGATTGTTCGTGGATTTGTGCAGGTTGATCAAGTATACCTGCGATCTTGTTCGCCGCCAGAATGGCATGACCCTGGTTTAGGATATCTGCAAGTATTGCGATAAATTCAAAGCGCCCCATTCTAAGTACAGCATCGTCGGGACGGACAGATGCTTGTATTTGGGAGAGTAGACCTAAGGTGACATGTTCTACGCTGCCTGCTCCGATAACGGTGCCTATGTATTCTAGGCCATGCAGTTTGATGAAGAGGATTCCTACCGTCGACTCTTTTTTCGAGGCGATTTCATCTATTCTGTTCAGAACTTCTGTTGGGGTGATGATTTTATCTTTCACAAAATATTCGGCTCAGAAATAATATTTTTTAGGATCCAGGTCATAAGCTCCCGGGGGAAGTCCTCTGAGTATGGTGATGGATTCAGTGTCTTGGTTTTCCATATCTTCATTGTCAGCGTCGTCTCTAAGATCAACGATATAAAATTCTTTCAGCGTTTTTTTATTCTCGTCCAGCAACACCATGATCTGTGGTCTTAGGCGGAAATATTCGCTTTGACCGATAACAACGCCCACTGTTTGATTGCTGAGTTCCACCAGGCTGCCCACGGGGTAGATCCCAACCACCTGAATAAATTGTTCAATCAGTTCGGTTTGAAATTCCACTCCACGCCATTCATATAGGGTTGCAATTGCCTCATGAGTGGGTACCGGCTTGCAAAAGGGGCGGGGCGAAGTAATTGCATCATATACATCCACAAGGCCTGCTATTCGGCCGAACAGGGGGATGCCGTTATTCTTAAGTTTTGCAGGATAACCGCCACCATTATGGCGTTCATGATGAGTCCTGATCATGTCGATAATATCCTTATCCACCCCTTTTTGATTTTTGACGATATCAAGACCATAAGCCACATGCTTCTGAATAATTTCATACTCATCCTGAGTGAGCTGCATGTCGCTATCTAATAGTGATTTTGGCAGCCTGCCTTTTCCGATGTCGAAGATAAGACAGCCGGTAGCCAGTGAATTTAACATATGTGCTGGCAGCCCCAGGTGTCGTCCAAATGCGACCGCCCACACCGAACAACTGATAGCATGGTGGTATGTGTAACTATCAATACCTTTCAAGTAGGTAAGCCAGATATATGCGTCCGGATTTCTGACGATGCTCCTTACCATCGGCTTTATGGCGGTTCTTACCGCCGGCAGATCCAGCTGCTTATCCTTTTCTACATCGTGCAGGAGATTGCGGTATGTGTCTTCCAATACCTCAAAGCTCTCTTTTGCGGTATGTAGCTCTTCTTCCCTGTTGGTGGTTCTCTGGTACAGGATACGGTCAAGATGGGTAAGGTTGTAGATCTGTGCCGAGTCTTTTGTGGCGATAGGATTTTTGTTTAACTCTAGTATGTGCTTAGGGATAGATTTGATGTTGCTTTTTTCCACATCAATATAGACATATTCGCAGTACTTGCTTAGATGCTCTTTGTCTTTCTCGGTCTTTACGGTGAAACCCTGAAGTGGGAAAGGCGTATCCAGCCATGGTCGGTCCAAAGAAGACACAAACATGCCCAATTTCAGATCATGTACACGAATTTCAAATACGGATATTGGCATTGTGGTCTTCGAGAATTTGATTCCTACCCGGGAAACGTTCCTTGGTTTTGTGGATGTCGACAGTGCAACTTAGTCCTCTAACATCTAATAAGATAGCGTATTGGAGAGAGGAAAAAAACTTTGGTTAATACGGGTTATCCTGCATAAGCGTTATCCTGGCTGCGTAACGAAGAGCATTAGTCCATGGGTAGTAGGTGTGTTAGAGATGGAAGTCAGGTAGGCAAAGAAATGAAACTGGTTGAAATACCACTCACATAACCACTCAGTCTGCCGGTACTGTGCGTTCCGCTGCCCACAGGCGCAGTTGCTGAATCTTCTCGGCCATGACTACGGACAGTGGCCTGGTAAGTCCTATCTCTTCAAGGATGAGGTTGGTGTCCACGGCCTTTTCCTGCGCCTGGGCAGAGTAGAGGCTGGAGACGATTGCCTGTTCGATCTCGGCCCCGGAAAACCCCTCGCTGGCCTCCGCCAGTCTTTCCAGGTCAAAACCACTGGGGGCGAGATTTCTCTTTCTTAGGTGTATATGGAAGATCTCCTCCCTTATTTTTGCCTTGGGCAGGTCTATAAAGAAGATCTCGTCCAGCCTGCCCTTGCGAATAAGTTCCGGCGGCAGTTTTTCGATATCGTTGGAGGTGGCCACCAGAAACACGCTGCTCTTTCTTTCCGCCATCCAGGTGAGCAGAGTACCCAGCATGCGTTGGGGCAGTCCGTCATCGGAATCGTCAGCAGCTATACCTTTCTCTATCTCATCCATCCACAGCACGCAGGGCTGCATTATGTCGGCGGTATCCAGTGCGTGCCTCAGGTTCTTTTCCGTCTCGCCATAGTACTTATTGTACAGCGCACCGAAATCTATCCTCAGAAGTGGGACGCCGAAGGTGCCGGCCACCGCCTTGGCCGCAAGGCTCTTACCGCCTCCCTGTACCCCGAGCAGCATGATGCCCTTGGGTCTGTCCAGAGACGAGGTCTTGTCGATAAATGCCTTACGCCTGTGTTCCAGCCACCTCTTTAGTCTGGCCTGTCCGGCGATATCGGAAAATCTGGCGGTATCGTACTCATAGGAGATGATGCCATCCCTGGCGATCAATTCGTACTTTGCCTGCATGACCGGCGCCAGGTCGTCGTGGGTGATGGCGCCATCGTCTTCTATGGCGGTTCTGATCAGCCTGCGGGCGTCGGTGCTGGTGACTCCGGTGAGATTGTTTGCCAGCTTCTCCATGGCGTCGCGATCCACCTTTACTTTATCGTCGCCTATCCTGCCGTCGCGCCACTGTCTTGCCTCCTCCTGGATCAGCTGCATGATGCCTGAACGATCAGGCATCTTGAGACGAAATCTTGCTGTCAGGTGTTTCAGTTCAGGTGGGATCTGTATCTCATGGCTGAGAAAGACCAGGGTGCGGGAGATTTTTTTATGTTGTTGCGCAATCTCTTTGATCAGGCGGATATGCATGGGGTCATTGAGATAGGGATGGAAGTCCAGCAGTACGAATATTCCTGGGCGGGTTAGGGACTTGATGTGTTTCAGGACATCGTCAGGATCTGATACGGAGCGCTGCGGGTCATAGTCGATCTCCAGCCGCTGTAACCCATCTGTGACCGACCAGCGGAACAGCGGGTACTGCAGGCGCATACCCAGCCTGGTGAAAAGCTCAATAACCCTGAGTTCCTCCTTGGATTCGATAACGAGAATCGGGGTGCGGGAGTTCAGAATCAGTTCCAGATCGTGCAGTTCTTCCATATCTGTTTTTTGTCGTTTTAGATTAAGACGCTCAATAGTCGTTTGTAACAGCAAATTACTGTACTTTAACGCAAGGGACAAGTCGGATATCTGGGTGTATAGTTGGCCGATAACTAGAATTTTGGGGAGGGTTATATGCAAGCGTTAAGCGATTTTATTGGAGTGATCAACGATATCGCCTGGGGGCCATGGATGCTGGCCCTGATCCTGGGCACCGGATTTTTCCTTATGATAGGGCTGAAGGTGATGCCGCTGGCCCGTCTGGGCTACGGCTTCCGTATGCTGTGGAGCGGGCGCAAGGCTGCTGGCGCGGGCGACATTACCCCTTTCAATGCCTTGATGACGTCGCTCTCCGCCACCATCGGTACCGGTAATATTGCCGGTGTGGCCACCGCCATCTTCCTGGGTGGTCCTGGCGCCCTGTTCTGGATGTGGTGCACCGCACTGGTCGGCATGGCCACCAAGTACGCCGAGGCGGTTCTGGCGGTGAAATACCGCGAGGTGGACGAAGAGGGTAACCACATCGGCGGACCCATGTTCTACATCAAGAACGGACTGGGTAGCAAATGGGTCTGGTTGGGCACCATATTCGCTGTCTTTGGCGCATTGGCAGGTTTTGGTATCGGCAATACGGTACAGGCCAACTCGGTTGCGGATGCGCTGAATGCCAAGTTTGCCATCCCCCATGTAGCCACAGGTATTGCGTTGGCCATACTGGCTGCCCTGGTCCTGATCGGAGGTATTCGCAGGATTGCAGAGGTGGCGGGTAAGCTGGTGCCGTTTATGGCCATCACCTATGTATTGGCCGGTCTCATTGTCATCTTTATGAACATAGGTGATGTGCCCGGTGCTATAGTCCTTATCGTGAAGTCGGCCTTCAGCCCGGTGGCGGCCACCGGAGGGTTCGCCGGTGCTGCGGTCTGGGCGGCCATACGCTACGGTGTGGCGCGCGGCGTCTTCTCCAACGAGGCCGGCCTGGGTAGCGCGCCTATAGCCCATGCCGCGGCCGAGACAGATAATCCGGTACGCCAGGGTACGGTAGCCATGCTCGGTACCTTTATCGATACCATCGTCGTCTGTTCCATGACCGGCCTGGTCATCGTATTGACAGGGGTCTGGACCGGTGGCGAGACCGGCGCCTCACTTTCCTCAGCAGCGTTTGAAGCGGCCTTGCCTGGTATAGGTGGTTACGTGGTCACGCTTGGTCTGGCGCTGTTCGCCTTTACCACCCTGTTGGGATGGAGCGTCTATGGCGAGAAGTGCGTGGAGTATCTATTCGGCGTCAAGTCCATTACGCCTTTCCGTGTACTGTGGGTCTTGGCCATCCCCGTCGGGGCGATAGCGAAGCTGGATTTCATCTGGCTGGTGGCGGATACACTGAATGCCCTGATGGCGTTGCCCAATCTGATCGCGCTGTTGTTGTTAAGCCCGGTGGTGTTCAAACTCACCAAGGAGTACTTTGCGGATAAATAAGAGGTAACATCTACAATAAAAAAGCCCCGCTTATGGCGGGGCTTTTTTGTGTGGCGGGCCCAAGTTATATAGATGTCTTCCTGCGTCTGGACGTACCCATCAGCATCAGGCCGCTGCCAAACAGCCAGACCGCTGCCGGGATTGGCACCGCCGAAGCGGACATGTTTGCTGTCCCTGCGGTGCGCCAGGCATACACATTCTCCTCACCATTCTCGCCCCACGCCAGGAACTCTTGCGCCCAGAATCCGAGATAAAAGGCCGATGAGAAGAGCTTGTCCATATCGACACTAAAATCGTCGTCGACTACCTCTTCGCTCGCCAGAAAGATAGCCAGTAAACCGAAGCTATCACCTGTGCCGGTAGCGAAATTGAATCCACTCTCGTACACTTCCAGCTCCAATACATCTACCTGATCACCCTCCTGAAAGCCGGGTGGTATGACCAAGCCAGATGGCAGATCAGCCAGATCGCTAGCGGTAACCGCGTAGTTATTTTCAATATTAAGCCTCATTGTTTGCCCTGGGACGGCTGGTAAAGACCATCCACCTCCGGCAGCTCCGCCAAAGGTGTTCGGACCGCCAAAATAGAATTCTGCCTCCACTTGAGGGTCGGACCACGCATAAATTATCGCGCTTTGATCGTATTCTGTATGTCCGGTCACAACGGTTCCTATAGGGAGTGGAGAGCCGGCGGTTGCCGTTAGTACCGTCGCGGTGAAGTCAACGATTATCGTTGCCGCCATGGTAGCGCTGGAGGTCAGGAGAAGTAGTAGAGAAAAAACGCCCTTTATTATTTTGCCCTTCATGGTTGGTTAGACTCCTTAATCAAATCCATATAAAACATCACATAAGCTACGGTTGATTGTATGGGTAGTTATGGTTAAGGACAAGGTTTTTTGGGCATCTCGAAAAAAGGGTGTGCTGCGTCAAGGGGTATCCAGTCTTTACTTTGTTTCCGCCAGCAACAACTCCGCAATACCTCCGTGCCCGTTCTTAACCGCCCAATCCAGTGCGGTCATGCCTTTATAGTCACGGATGGTCTTGTCGGCACCGTAGCGCAGCAGTAGTCTCACCGTATCCAGGTGTCCTCTCTTTGCTGACCAGATCAGAGCTGACCAGCCCTGGGTGCGTTCGATATGGTCGATCTCTGCCCCTGCCAGCAACAACTGCCCTACAATCAGATGGTGGTTGTTGGATGCCGCCAGCATCATGGCGGTGTACCCACCCTGATCTTCCAGGTCTACCTTGGCCTGTGCCGTCAACAGTTGTCTGACCATCTCTGTGTGTCCGTTCAGCGCCGCCTTCATCAGTGGCGTCCACCGGCAGCTGTCGAACACATCAACCGTCTTGTTTTCCGCAAGCAACTCCTTGAAGGCTGCAAGGTCACCGCTCTCTGCCGCGGTTATAAGCGGGGGAGCGGAGTGCTCGTCTGATTCGGTCCGGTCATCACCACAGCCGCTAAGGACCAGAGTGATGAGCAGGATGCAGATGATGCGTGACATGTTATTTATCTCATGCTGATGGTGATAGAGAAATTAGGGCAGGTCAGGTGAGGGGGCAATGATGTTTCGCAATAGCGTTATGGATTCCCACGGTGACCGCTGTAACAGGAACAAACCCAGACCTGTCGTCAACCATGCGTGGTCCTGTCTAAGCGTGTATGATTAACCTCTATTATATTTAACTAGATAACGAGTGGATGCAATGCTGAAACAGACAGAGAAATTTGCGGCCGGACAGTCCCTCCCCTGGGACGAGGTGGTCGAGTCACTCCCCTTTAATGCCGACGGGTTGCTGCCTGCCATCGCCCAGCAGCATGATAGCGGTGAGGTCCTGATGATGGCCTGGATGAATAGAGAGTCGCTGGACGAGACCCTGAGTACCGGTCGGGTCTGCTACTTCTCCCGCTCACGCCAGAAGCTGTGGCGCAAAGGTGAATCGTCCGGTCAGGTGCAGATACTGAAGGATATGCGTTTCGATTGTGATGGAGACACTATACTTTTGATAGTGGACCAGACCGGTCCTGCCTGCCATTCCGGCAGGCGCAGCTGTTTCTATAACGCGGTTCGTGGTGATCGTCTGGAGGTGATCAGCGACCCGCTTATCTCTCCTGAGGAACTGTACGGTAAATAGACCCATGCTCAGAATACGTCCCATACCGGCCTTTGATGATAACTATATCTGGCTGTTGCAGAACGGCGATCAGACCAAGGTGGCGGTGGTGGATCCGGGAGATGAGACCCCGGTGCTGGAGCTGCTGCGGAACGAGGGTCTGGAGTTGGGTGCCATACTGATCTCCCACAAGCACGGAGATCACACCGGGGGTGTCGAAGACCTGCTGCAGCTATGGCCTGGTGCTCAGGTGTATGGACCGGCCAAAGAGCAGGTCAGATCTGTTACCCATCCGGTAAGCGGTGGAGACCGGGTCAGTCTGGAGTGGCTGGGTGTGGAGTTGGATGTGATGGATGTCCCTGGCCATACCGAGGGACATCTGGCCTATTATGGTTCTGGTGTGCTGTTCTGTGGCGACACCCTGTTTGCGGCCGGTTGTGGTCGAGTGTTTAGCGGCACCCATGAACAGTTGCACCATTCGTTGCAGCAGATCGCCGCCTTGCCGCCGCAGACCAGGGTCTACTGTGCCCATGAGTACACCATGGCCAATCTTGGTTTCGCCAAGTGGGTAGAGCCGGATAATCCACTGGTGCAGGCGCGTTTTGATCAGGCTTCAGTTATGCGTGCCAGAGGGGAGCCGACGGTGCCTTCACTGCTGCAGGAAGAGCTGGAGACCAATCCGTTTTTGCGTGTGGGTGAACCTAATGTGATTGCAGCGGCCGAGGCCTACGCCGGGCGCACGCTTGCCCCTGGGGCCGAGGTGTTCACGGCGATCCGTAACTGGAAGGATAGGGAGTACGATTGATGTCTGATAGCATCCTGATAAAAAATGCCCGGATGGTGAATGAAGGTATCACCCTGGACGGCGATCTACTGATAAGAAAGGGCCGCATCGAACGGGTCGACTCCGAGATCAAGGCGCCGGATAACTGCCGGGTGATGGATGCAAAAGGGCGTCTTTTGATCCCCGGCATGATTGATGATCAGGTCCACTTTCGCGAGCCTGGCGCAACCAATAAGGGTGATATCCACTCCGAATCCATGGCGGCGGTGGCCGGGGGTATAACCAGTTTTATGGATATGCCCAACACCAATCCCAATACGGTCACGCTGGAGGCGTTGGAGGATAAGTACCGGATAGCGGCAGAGACATCTGTCGCCAACTATGCCTTCTATCTGGGTGCCACCAACGACAACATTGACGTGATCCGTTCCCTGGATCCTAAGCAGGCCTGCGGCATCAAGGTGTTTATGGGGGCCTCCACCGGTAACATGCTGGTGGATAAAGAGGAGTCTCTGGAGAAGATATTCCGTGACGCACCTGTGCTGGTGGCCACCCACTGCGAGGACTCTCCCACCATACAACGCAATGAAGAGGAGGCACGGGCCAAGTATGGGGATGATGTGCCCATCTCCATGCATCCTGAGATCAGGAGTGCCGAGGCATGCTATATCTCCTCCCTGATGGCTGTGGACCTGGCCAAACGCCACGATACCCGTCTGCATGTGTTGCATCTGAGCACAGCCAGGGAGATGGAGCTGTTTGAGGCCAAACCGCTGGAAGAGAAGAGGATTACCGCTGAGGTGTGTGTCCACCATTTATTCTTTTCCGGCAAGGACTACGATCTCAAGGGCGCATTCATCAAGTGCAATCCGGCCATCAAGAGATCCTCGGACCGTGATGCCCTGCGTCAGGCCCTGATAGAGGGGCGGATCGACGTGGTGGCTACGGACCATGCCCCCCACCTGTTGGATGAGAAACTGGGAAACTATTTCCAGGCGCCATCCGGGTTGCCCCTGGTGCAGCACGCCCTGCCCATGCTGTTGGAGCTATGCCGGGATGAGTATCTGTCGCTGGAGACCCTGGTGGAGAAGAGCAGTCATGCCCCGGCCAGGCTGTTCCAGATTGAAGAGCGCGGATATCTGCGCGAGGGTTACTGGGCAGATCTGGCCTTGATAGATTACGACCGTGCGTTCAGGGTGGAAAGGGATGATGTGCTGTATAAGTGTGGCTGGTCGCCACTGGAGGGGATGCGTTTCAGATCATCGGTTGCAGCCACCTTTGTAAACGGACAACTGGTCTACCATCATGGCCAGGTGGAGGATCAGATACGGGGTCAGCGTCTTAGCTTTGCGCGCTAAAGGGCGGCCTTCAGTTTGCCGAAGACCGCTCCCAAGTGGCGACGGTCCCTAGAATGCAGCCCCGCTCGGTTTACCCATCTTTTTCAGGATGGTGGCCAGGGGGCAGAAGCCGGTGAAGGCGGCCTGCAACAGATTGGCCCCAACAAAGGCGGTGAGCCACCACCAATTAGGGTGGTGCAGTTGGGTCAGGGCCAGACTGATCAGGATCACAGCGCCGGCAAATGCCATTACGATTCGGTCTATACTCATAGTAAATCCTTGGTTCAAAAAGGACATTATGCGAACCAATTCTGACCATGTCTAGATTAGCTGATCTAATAGAGTCACTGCGGAACCCGGAGGTATGGCCTCATCCGGCCGATCGGGTAGAGGTGGTTGAGACCCACATATCCTATGTGCTGCTGGCGGGGGATTTTGCCTATAAGATCAAAAAGCCGGTGGACTTGGGATTCCTGAATTTTTCCTCCCTGGAGCAGCGCCAATACTATTGCGAAAAGGAGCTGAGCCTGAACAGGCGTCTGGCCCCTGATCTGTACCTGGATGTGGATGCCATAACAGGCGACAGCAAGCATCCTGAGATCGGTGGCAACGGACCGATCCTGGAGTATGCGGTACGCATGCGGCGCTTTCCCGCCAATGGCCTGTTGTCGCAGCAGGTAGAGAACCTGACGCCGGATTTGATCGATAGACTGGCATCCAGGGTGGCGGCCTTCCACTCCACGATCGACCGGACCTCTGCTACTGATCCAGCAGGTTCTCCTGAGCAGGTGTATCACCCTATGCAAGAGAACTTTGACATGATCAGGCTCCTGGAACACGAGCCCGTGGTGTCGGCACAGCTGGACGGTTTAGAGCGATGGGCGCAACAGGCACACGCCGATCTGACCGGAACCATGGCGGTACGTAAGGCGGAGGGATTTATTCGCGAGTGTCATGGAGATATGCACCTGGGGAATATCACTCTCATAGATGATGAGGCGGTGATATTCGACGGCATAGAGTTCAGCCATGAACTGCGTTGGATAGACGTTATGAGTGAGATCTCTTTTCTGGCGATGGACCTGGAGAAGAGGGGCAGACCGGAGTTGGCTCAACGCTTTCTCAATAGCTATCTGGAACTGACCGGAGATTATGCCGGGCTGGAACTGTTGCTCTTCTATAAGACCTATCGGGCGCTGGTTCGGGCCAAGGTGGCGGCCATCCGCCTGAGTCAGGATGATGTGACAGGAGAAGAGCGTCCGGAGTTGGAGCGGGAGCTGCATGAATACATAGACCTGGCCGACGGTTACACCAAGGCCGGGCAGCCGGCGGTGATAATCACCCATGGTGTATCCGGGTCGGGCAAGACGTTTTCCTCCAAGCTGCTCGCCATGTCATTGCCGGCCATGCATATCCGCTCTGATGTGGAGCGCAAAAGACTTTCCGGATTGGGGCCGAAAGATGCCAGTGGTTCAGAGCCATTGGGCGGGATGTACAGTGAAGATGTCACCAGGAAGACCTATCAAAGATTGCTGGATCTGGCGGAGGATATGATCGCCTTTGGATTCGTTGTCATCGTGGACGCCACTTTTTTGCGCCTGGAGCAAAGAGAGTTGTTTGCCGCCATGGCGGAACACATGCTGGTTCCGTTCGTTATCCTGGATATGCGTTACACCGAGCAGGTATTGCACGCAAGGGTTAGGGACCGCGTTGAGCATGGTGACGGCGTGTCAGAGGCGGACGAGGAGATACTGGACCTGCAACTCGGCCTGCACGATACATTGACGGATAAGGAGCAGGGGGCGGTAGTGGTGGTAACGGAAGATCATCCACTCTCAATTATGGAGATACGCGGCAAGATTTCTGCCTGGGGACATAAGCCGCTTGCTTATTCTTAATGACAAAATGAACGAATGGGAATACCTTCGATCTATACCATTACCACTTGTAGTTATCCGGAGGAATCGTTATGAACCGTATATTTGCAATCTGTTTGTCATATCTATTGATCTCCCTGGCGTCTGTAGCCTGGGCTGAGGACACTACTCCAACTCCGGCCGCAGCCCCAACGCCAGCGCCCGGCATGGGTCCTGGTCCTGGCATGGGTCCTGGTATGGGTCGTGGGATGGGCCGTAATATGCCTACGTTTGAGGAGTTTGATCTGGACGGCAACGGTTATCTGGATGAGAAGGAGTTCACGGAGGCTCACGCCAAACGGATTAGCACAAGGGCGCAGGAGGGAAGAATGATGCGCGGCCTGAGCAATATGATGCAATTCAAGGACCTGGATCTGGATGGTGATGGCAAGGTTACACCAGACGAGTTTGCCCAGGGTGTGGCTGCCCATCGGCAGGAGACCATCCGCCAGATGCAGCAGTAGACGCATCCGAATGCATGGATGCCGGAATATTTGATACGGGATCCGCTGAATTGAGAACCTATTCATGGTTTGCGTTCAATCCTACCCTTGTGGTTAGATTGTGAAGTAGGATAATCCGAAGTTTAAACAGTAGATTATTGGAGCAATACAGTGCATGGAATGAGCGGCTATAAGAAGGAACGACAAGGCCTAAGGCGTTTTTTTCGTAGAAGCAGACCATCAGAACCTGAACGTACCGAACGGCGTAGGCACAGACGTGTAACTCCTCCTCAGGGCACCAGCGTATTGATCGTGGATGATTCCACGACCATACGTTTTGTCATGTCCAAGATGTTGTGGGAATCTGGTTACCAGGTTATCGAAGCGCCCAACGGAAGGGATGGGATCGATCTGGCCCTGGAGCATAAACCTGATCTCATATTTATGGATGTGGTCATGCCCGGCATTAACGGTTTCCAGGCGACCCGCGTACTGCGCAAGCAGGAAAAGACCCGTGATATACCGATCATAATCATCAGCGGTAACAAACAGGCCGTTGAACAGTTCTGGGCCGAGAAGATCGGGGCCAATGACTATATGGAAAAACCCTTCGACCGCGGTGAGTTCTTTCATCGAATTGAGAAGGTTCTATATCCGCAGAAGGTTGCTCTATTCGCTGATTGATTTTGCTTGGTTCGAATGGATAAGTGCCCACTCATGATGAGTGGGCACAGTTTCTGGTGTCACTGGCTAAGCGAAGCTATCCGTAAATAAGTTGCTAGCCCATACGAACATCTCTTCAAAGTTTTCACTATCCCAATCTTCCGCTTCGCCAACATGGACGAGCTGCATCTCGTTACTGGATCTGTCATAGGCATAATTTGCCGTTAGCCAGGATGCCTGGTTACGAGTAATGGGGCTGTAGCAGGCGGAGTTGGTGGTAATGTTTGCCAGACGCTCATCGCTATCGGTTGGAAGACCGGCCAGAATACGCAATATTGCGTCAGCGCAGACTTTGGCTTCGGCATTTGCCATATGGCCGGATTTTGGAGCCTTGCTCCCTTGAGAATCACCTATGATATGGATGTTTTGAAACCCGGCGACAGCGGATTCGTATGTGGTCGGATCAATCGGCGCCCAGTTGCCTCCGTCAGTTAAGCCGGAATCAAGTACAAACTTGGTTGCCTGGTTGTCGGGTATTATGTTCAGCACATTACCGCTAAATTCACCAAAGCTGGTATATACCGTTCCGTTGTTTGAATCAACGCCCTGTACTTCTGCATTCGGAACGTATTGGAGTATGTTTCCGTAAAGCTCGTTGAATGCGCGAGTGAAGGTCTTTGATTCCGCCTGAATACCGGGGTTGGCATCGAGTACCACAACTCGCGGATTGTTGCCGGAGGTATATCCTTTTTTCACTAAGGTGTCCGCTACCAGGCATGCGCGTTCGTAAGGTCCGGGAGGACAGCGATACGGAGCCTTGGGAATGCTCATGATAAAGGTTGAATCTGATTGCATGGATGCAATCTGTGATGCCAATATCTTTGTTTGAGCCCCGGCTATCCATGCGTGAGGATTGGCCTGGGAATCCAGACCTTCTATCTCTTTGAAGCCGATGCCGGTTGCAAGGATCAGTTTGTCATAGTCCAGCCATCCCGCGTTTTTGAGGCGTACCCTGTTGCTTGATGAGTTTATCTCCTCGGCGCTGTCCTCAAGCACCTCAACCCCATAGCTTGCTTGAAGATGGCCGTATGGGATCTCAAGTTCGCTATAGGCAAATGTATCGTTCAGAACCATATTGCTGAGTATGCAAGAGGTGTGGAACGGATTTGGATCTACCAGTGTCACGTCAACGGTGTAGTTGCTCCAGAGGCGAAGGTATTTGGCGGCGGTTGCTCCCGCAAAGCCACCACCTATTACAACCACACGCGGCGGGGTGGCGGCATGGATCGTGCCTGGTATATTCGCCAAAGCCAGGCCGGCTCCTGCAATCTTTAAGAAATGTCTGCGATTAAAATTCATGGGTCTAATCTCCAGGTGTTTTTAGCTGAAAAGGTGACCTGTAGGATCATGTAATCCAACAGGTACAGCGTTAATCGGAATCTCTCGATCTTCTGTGTTCAGACCTTGATCTACGCTCTGATTTCTCTTCGCGTTTATGCCTCTTGTGGCCATCTGAATCGCCAGAATCCGATCCACCGGAATCCGATCCACCGGAATCTCCGGGATTAGATCCGCCGTTCCCAGATATCGTGGCGTAGTAAGCCGCGATACGCCGTATCTGATCATCCGTGTATCCCATGGCCTGATGCTCCATAATGTCATCAGGATTGCTCTTATTACGCATCTCATTTAATTCACCATACAGATCATCCTCTCCTGCAAGTGATTCAATATCCTTAACCGGTCGGCCATTGGTTCCATGACACTGCGCGCACTGGGATGCCAGCAGTCGGTTAACAGTCACATCCTCAGCCTGTGCGACTGGAATGGTTGAGATAATGCCGAGTGCAAGCAACGGCACTATTCGCTTAGTAAGGTAAAGCATATGATCTCCTCCATCTTTGACAGGTGGTCTAGTTATTACTTACTTCTTGCGTTAATAACTTTTGTTGATTTTGCTGGACGCAACAAGCGGAGAAATGTTGGTGTGAGATCCTGGTCTAATTGCGATACAACGATATGCAGAATATGTGACATATATCAAAAAACCAGCAAAAGCCATGCAACTTTTTGTTTTTGCGTGTATTTACATTAGAAGTAATGTGGTTTTATCTGTCTGTTTTACTGTTTGTAAGGTGTTCTGGAGCATGCATACAGTCGGAAAAGCTACCCATAGCAGGATGGTATTCTGGAAGCACACCGTGTGCTTGGCAGGCATCGAACTAAGCCAAGGTAAGTTTTCCGGGTATGCATCCATTGGTTATTGATTCAGATGGACGATTGATTTAGATTGCCACAACAATAATGGTAATTATGGCCAAGTAAGGTCAGCCGTTGACAGGAAGTATCGGATACAGCGGCGTAGAACTAACTATAAATAATATAAAACTCCATGGTCGGACGACATCTCATCTTACCCGTAGTAGTCATTGCGCTCAGTATCGTAAGCCTGGGTTGCACAACCAATGTTAAAAAGGTTGTGCATAAAACCAGTGCCGGTGTTAAAGCGGATCAGGTGTTGCTTGTTGAGCCTAAAGGACCCTGCCTTGTTTCATTGTCATCGCTTGGATATGACGGGACTGCTTTGGCAATGTCTATGCATCAAGCCAATATGAATGCCGCGCTGACTAATCCGCAATATGACCCGGCTGTAGGGTTGGTTGGAGTTATTGTTGGAGGCGCAATAGTTAAGGATATTGAAAAATCCAGGGCGCAGGAAAAGGCCAATGGGCCTGTGCAGGGCTGGCTTACTGTATTGGATAATACGAATTGGGAAAGTGCATATAACCGCGTGAAGAAATCTTATGGATTGCCCGTGTCTTTCGGTAAGCCTGGTTCTGATAAACTGAAAGGGAATACGCTGAGATTGACCCACTCGCTTGGTGTTAGTTCGAATTATGCATCATTGAAGTTGAAGGTGCTTGCCGAATTGATTGCACAAGACAATGCGGTCTTGTATCGAAACTATTTCCATATTCAGTCTAAAAAATTGCTTAAAGATAATGAACTGCTTTCTGATTTGAATGCTAAAGATCGTGAATTTGCCGATAGAGTAATCGTTAGTATGTTAGAGCAGGTTCCGCCTTTGGTATTGTCTGATCTGACAAGAAAATCCGGAAATGTAAAAAACAGTGAGATTCGTTTTACCAATCAAATGGGGAACTATTTTGAGATGGGGGAAGTGCTTGCTGCGAACGAAGGTTACATTACCTTCCGAACGCTACGAGGTGAGATTAAACATTATCCATACACAACTATCGAATAACGTTTAATCATGGGATATATACTGGGGAAGATAAAAGAATGAAAAATATAATAAGGGTTGTTGCAATTCTATTAGTCGCATTGACGGTTGGTTGTGTATCAATTCCGTCAGCTATTAAATTAGACGAAACGGCAGACATCAAAGACGTTAAGGTAGGTATCTTGTTGGCGGAGCCGGTGCAGGCTGATACCTTTTTTACCGGGAGTATTGGTCTGCTGGATCTGGCGATAATCTATGGCATGAACCAGTCACTGAGAGATCATCTGAAAACATTGGACTTCAAAGGGTTCTCAAAAGCTGGAACTGGTTTTGCCGGTATCCTGGAAGAAAAAGGTTTTGTCGCTGAGCTTATTGAACAGCCCATGTCCAGAGAGGCGGCAAGCAAGCTCAAGCTGCATGAAAACGGCAAAAGCCCCAATGATCTATCAAGTTACGCAGATAGATATGACCGCGTGTTGTTGTTGCGTATAGGGAGTATAGGTACAACGCGTGATTACTATGGTCCTCTTCCCACCTCAGAGCCTGTGGCTACAGCAACGCTCATAGGCGAGCTGGTAGATGTGAAGACGAAAAAGGTTTATTGGTATCAAAACCTGTCGGCCACCAAGGTCATTCCTGAGCCGTGGGATGAGCAGGGTTATCCAAACCTTACCAATTCCGTATATGCCGCATTAAATGATTCCACAGAGAAGCTGAAGGCGGCATTGACGTTTAATACCTCAAATGAGTTGGAAAAAGATATCAAACCCGCAGAGAAGCAAACCAGCGGTATTACCAAGAAGGCCGTGGATTCTTCGACAGAAAATGCAACAACCAGAGAGACCGGGACAAAAGATCAAAAGACATCCGTGCTCTGATTCAAGAGGTCAGATTTAGACCGCGTAATATTTGACCGTTGCGAAATACGCCTATGCTAAAGTTGGACATACCCTATAGTTAAGTTCAGGGGGAACAACCGGACCGGGGGCTATGTCACAAAGATCTGTGTATGACCAAGGCGATGCGGCCGATGCCGCGCTCTATCCGGATGCCCCTTATGCAATTTCCGGTGACGAGCTATTATCAAACCTGTCCAGCTCGGTGCATGGCCTGAGTCGCCAGGAGTTCGAGCGGCGCCTGGGCCGATATGGTCCTAACGCACTGCCCAGGGCCAAACCTTCCCATATTGTCATGGTGTTCCTGCACCAGTTCGTCAGCCCATTGATCTATGTCCTGGGGGTTGCCGCTGCCATCTCGCTGCTGATCCAGGAGTACTCCGATGCCGGCTTTATCGCGGCGGTCCTGCTGCTGAATGCGATCATCGGCACCGTTCAGGAGTATTCGGCGCAACAGGCGGCGGAGGCCCTGAACAACCTGGTATCTACCTGTTGCCGCGTGTTGCGGGAGGGCGACGCCTATGAGGTGAGCGCCGAAGAGCTGGTGCCGGGAGATATAGTGCTGCTGGAGTCCGGGGATAAGGTGCCGGCCGATCTGCGCCTGCTCTCATGCCGCGATCTGGAGATAGATGAGTCCCTCCTTACCGGAGAGTCTCTGGCGGTCCTGAAAGACGCGGAGCAGACCCTGGTCAGGGAGACCGCACTGGGCGACCGCTGCAACATGGCCTTTGCCGGGACCATGGTGAGCCGCGGACGCGGTACCGGCCTGGTGGTGGGGACCGCGCTGGCCACTGAGCTGGGTCGCATCGCCTCTATCGTTCTGGGCAAGGGCACGGCCAAGGCCCCGCTGTTGCTGCGCATGGAGAAGTTCACCGGTAAGGTTGCGCTGCTGGTGGTCATCGCCGCGGCTCTGATGGCCGCAGTGGCCCTGTCCCGGGGCATGCCCCTGAGTGAGATCTTTTTCCTGGCGGTGGCGCTGGCGGTATCCGCCATCCCGGAGGGACTGCCGGTGGCGCTTACCGTGGCCCTGGCTATCGGCATGCGGCGCATGGCGAAACGCAATGTGATCGTGCGCAGGTTGATGGCGGTGGAGGCCCTGGGCTCCTGCACCTATATAGCCACGGATAAGACCGGCACCCTGACGGTAAATCAGTTGACTGCGCGCACCATCCTGATCCCGGGCGCGGAACCATGGGAG
This sequence comes from Sedimenticolaceae bacterium, assembly GCA_050290785.1. Lineage (GTDB taxonomy): Bacteria > Pseudomonadota > Gammaproteobacteria > Chromatiales > Chromatiaceae > JAAGZL01. Next base: position 97,812 of record JBNKIR010000007.1, read on the forward strand.
GTGATAGGGGATAGCCTGGTGCCGCAAGGGGCGGTGGTGAAACCATCCGGCGCGATGACGGCCGATGAGAGGGCGCTGCTTGGCAGGATATTACGCACCTCGGTCCTGGCCAATGAAGGGCTGTTGGCCCATAGAGAGGATGGCTGGAGCAGTCACGGGGATGCGGTGGATGTGGCGCTGCTGATCATGGCGCACAAAGAGGGCGTTATCCAGGCAGAGGTCCTGAACGAGTTCCCGGTCATCTCCACTATCCCGTTTGAGTCGGAGCGCCAGTTCGCCGCCTGTCTTAACCAGACAGGAGCAGCCACAGAGGTAAACGTCAAAGGGGCGGTGGAACGCGTACTGCCTATGTGTACCCAGATGCACGGCCTGAGCGGCAAGGTCGAGCTGGATGAGCAGTGGATACTGGATCGAACCATTGCCCTGGCCAACGACGGCTATCGGGTCATAGCCCTGGCCGCGGGGGAGCTGGCCAAGGGTGCCGACACTGAACTATACGAGCATGATCTGGCCGGCCTCAGCCTGATCGCACTGGTGGGGATGATCGATCCCTTGCGCCCGGAGGCCAAGGAGGCGGTCGCCCAGTGTCGTGAGGCCGGGATCGAGGTGGCCATGGTCACCGGGGATCATCCGGCCACGGCCATGTCCATCGCCAAAGAGCTGGGTCTGGTGGATGGCCCGCAACAGGTCCTGACCGGACCGGAGCTGAGACAGGCGCAGGATGACCCGCAACGGGATGCCATGGTCATACGCAGTCATGTGTTCGCCCGGGTGGAGCCGCGGCAAAAGCTGGAGATCGTGACCGCCCTGCAGCGCCAGGGCCATTTTGTGGCCGCCAGCGGAGACGGGGCCAATGATGCCCCGGCCCTGAAGTCGGCCCAGGTCGGTGTGGCCATGGGCAAGAGCGGCACCGACGTGGCCAGGGAGACGGCCGACATGATCATCACCGACGACAACTTCGCCTCCATAGTGGCCGGGGTGGAAGAGGGGCGTATCGCCTACGCCAATGTGCGTAAGGTGATCTTCCTGCTGATCTCCACCGGCGCCGCCGAGCTGGTGCTGTTTACCCTGGCGTTGTTGTTCGGCTTACCCCTGCCCTTGTTGGCTGTGCAACTGCTCTGGTTAAATCTGGTGACCAATGGCATTCAGGATGTGGCCCTGGCGTTTGAACCGGGGGAAGGCAATGAACTAAAACAGCAACCGCGTCCACCTAAAGAGCCGATCTTCAATCGAATCATGATCGAGCGGGTAGTGCTCTCGGCTCTGGTCATCGGCATAGTGGCCTTCCTCGTATTCCAGCAGCTACTGGGATTGGGGCTTTCGGTGGACGAAGCGCGCAACGGTACGCTGTTGCTAATGGTGCTGTTTGAAAACATCCATGTGTTCAACAGTCGTTCCGAAACCCTTTCCGCGTTCCTGCATAATCCACTGCGCAACCCCCTGCTGCTGTTCGGAACAACCATCGCGCAGTTAGTCCATATAGGGGCTATGTACACACCCTGGATCAGGGATGTGCTGCACATCCATCCGGTCTCGTTTGATCTATGGCTGCACCTGCTGGTTATGGCGCTGACGGTGTTATTGGTTATGGAAGTACATAAGCTGGTGCGGAGATATGTGTTGAAGTAGCTTGGGGTTTGCGCTCTATAAAATTGCATCCCGACATTCTTAAACGTCACCCCGCGACTTGATCGCGTGGTCCAGTTGTTTAGTCGCAAACCGGCGATTACCTGTAGGAGTCCAGTCCTCTGGGAGAAAAAATCTATCCAATCAATCGCAACCGTTCCCGAACATCCTGTTCTCCACGGCACTCGCAGGAGCTGCCTCCTACACCGACATACTTCCCTTTACGGCCAAGAACGGACTATTGGGAAAGGTGACCAAGCATGACACCCACCCCAACCTTGCCTTTTTCAGGCTTCTGGTGGGTGTCTGCGTAGTTCGAGCCACCTCATGCCCGGGCGGAGCGGGTTGTTGTCTTGAGGTGCCAGTGTGGGTTGAAAAGGGTAGAAAACTGGAGGATTATGAGGCTGTGGATTCAAAACATGAAAAAGAAGTTGGAGATGGCGATTACCTGGCTGCTGGTTCTACTGGCGGCACCATTCGCTGAGGGCAAATCCCTATCCATGCCATGGTTCTTGCGGGATTCAACGACGACGCTACCCGCGCCGGGCTGAGTCGGGAATGTCTAAGACCGGATGCTGCGGTTTTAATCGCACTGCGCCCTGAACAAGTTAAATGTAGACCGCCACACAGGATCGAAAGATGGACTTCACAACAATATTTCGCTCTGTATTGGGCGTGGCCGTGATCGCCACCTGCAATCTTGCCTACGCCAAGATTCTCCATGTCGACACTGACACGGGTGTCGACAGCTACACCTACGAAGAGAACGGCCCAACGACCCCGTGGAAGACCATCGGCCGTGCCGTCTGGGGCTCCATCGATCGCGGCACGCAAAATCAAACCGAAGCGGCGCAGCCCGGTGATACCGTCCGCATTCACTCCGGCGAATACAGCTCCACACTCACGGGCGGAGATCGGTGGAACGTACTCTTCAATCCGGCCAACAGCGGTGCTTCAGATGCCCCGATCCAGCTCGAAGCCGACGGAGTCGTCACGATCCTCGCGCCCCAATGGGGAGGGCCGGCCATCGGCGCGAGCGACCGGGACTACATCGTTTGGTTGGGGCCGTTCTATCTGGACGAAGCCAACATCCAAGCGACCCACGACACCGGCACAGTGGTCCTACACGCGGGGGTTGGCAACGGGGTAGCTGGTCTCCGCATCGACGGCAACGGTGATCCCATGTGGAACACCAATCACACGGGCGTCAGAGTGGAGGCTTGCAACGGTTGCTTCGTTCGCGACTGTATTATCCACGATGTCTACACGAGCGGTGTCACTGGAGCGAACGGCGTCGGCGTCCAGGTCTACGAGTCGGACGATCTGTTGGTCGAAAATAACGAGATCTACGACAGTGGGTCCGGTATTTTCGTAAAGGGTCCCAGTACGATTCGAAGCATGCGTCCGGTCATTCGATTCAATCTGGTCTACAGAGCCGATTCCGCCGGCATCATCGTCAGCGGTTCTGAACAAGGACAAGTCTACCAGAACGTCATCCGCAACAGCGGCGACGGGATTCGACTCTGGCAGCTATCGGAGATCGCGAGACCGCTCGACAACTACATCGTGAACAACACCGTTCACAACGTCACGGGTAGCGGCATCAACCTCCGGTACGACGCCGCCAGCGGCAACATCGCGCGCAACAATCTCATCAACGGCGCTCCCTACATCTATTTCTCCGAGAGTCGATCCAATCCGGATGGGATTACGTCCGATACCTCACTCTACTCCGATTTTGCGAGTCGCTTCTTCCTACTTACCAGCGTCGATGGTGACTTCGTCTCCTGGCAGACGACATTTGGGCGGGACGCTGCTTCCCTCACAGCGGATCCGCTCTTCGTCGACGAGCCGGAGGGGGATTTGCGACCGTGCAGGGGGCCGGGCATCCCGGCTGCCGGCTGCTCCGGCGTGTCTCCTGCCATCGACCTCGGCGTCGATCTCCTCGACTTGGATCACGACACCGACATGACCGACTCGGTGACCGTCGGCGCATATCTCACCGGGGACGAGATCATCGGCCCCGGAGCCGCAACGGATCCCGCCCCGACACCACCAAGCGGACTTGTCGTGCATTAAGTACTCTCGGTTGGGGCAACCCATCCGCCGCCTGGCGTCTCCACTAGCCAAAACCAAAACAAGCCAAATAGGACACCCATACTGAATTTGCTAACTATCAATATTCTTGGTTGGGTGTCCTCGTAGTTCACCAGATTGAGTTAACCCTCAAAGCCTTGGCGAAATACAAACATCGCCTGCACGCCATTGCCATCGAATCGACCTTCAACTGGTATTGGTTGGTCGACGGTTTGAACGAAGCTGGTTACAAGGTAGAGCTGGTTAATACCGCCAAGGTAATCCAGTACGAAGGACTCAAGCACAGTGATGACCGCTATGACGCCTTTCATCTTGCCCACTTGATGCGGCTGGGTATTTTGCCAACCGGGTATATCTACCCCAAGGCATCAAGGGGACTGCGCGATCTGATGCGAAAACGCATGCAACTGGTTCAAGACCGCAGCAGCCATATCATTCGGTACAAGTCTCTGCTCTACAACCTCAGAGGAACAGCGGAGCGCGCTGATAAAATCAAGACACTGAAGTATCAG
>JBNKIR010000008.1:0-55001 GCA_050290785.1 Sedimenticolaceae bacterium
GATGCGATCAGGTACAGGGCTACTTTGCGGCGAAACCAATGCCTGGTGAAGATATTCCGGAATGGATGAAAGAGTGGCCAGACATATGTAAGAAGCTGTTCAACACCTAGCTCATGAACTTAGCTTGACATGCACATACAGTGCATCAATCACCATACTCAGGTCTTGGATTCGATTAATCAACCCCTCATCCAGCACCTGCCCTGCTGATAGCAACTTTACCCCATGCCTGGCATATAGATTTTCCTGCAGCACCATGCCTGACTTTAAGCCTTTTAGCGTAACCTGCTTACTACCAGATACACTACTATCTCTGGGTTCGCGTGGCATGGAGGTTCGCACAGGTTTTTCTTCTTTTTTGCTAGCCTCGGCAATAGACACAAGATCGGTTTTTACCTGGATATAAGCATCCTTGGCTTTTAGATGCGTCTGTTCGTTTAATGCTTGATGTATCTTTTCAGTAGCTGCCGCAGGTGTGACCGGCTTGACCAGGAAACCGTTAATATTTAGCGCAAGACAAGAACTCAATACTTCGGTATTAGAAAACGATGTAGCAACAATAGTACGCAGCCCGGAATCACATGACGTCTCTCCCATGCGGATTCGCTTAATTAGTTCTATGCCATTCATCTCCGGCATCTGTATGTCGGTAATCAGCAGGTCAACTTTATTCTTAGTAAAAAGCTCAATTGCTTCACGACCATTCTCTGCCTCTATCACCTGATGAATATTCAGTGAGCCAAGCACTTTTGTTGTAATCTTACGCACAAAAGGTTCATCATCAACCAGCATGATTCGTAGCTGGGGTAATAAATTTGCCACATCCATATTTTTTTAGCCCTCTGACCCACGCTAATATCCACTGTATTTATACCACCAACCATCCATTCGACCAAAGGTAATCGCTTAAAAGTCACACAATAGCACCAAATCCACGTCATTATACTGCTTCTGACCTTAGCTAACTCCTCATACCAATGCATAGCAAAAAAAGATAGAATCACATACAGAACAAGGAACATATCAACCTGTACGGAGGAAACCATGCAAAGAAAAATCATAGCTGCCATCGTTACCGCAGTATGCTGTATTTCCGGCACTACAAATGCCACTGAGGTCAACATGAACCCTGGGATGTGGGAGTGGACGGCCGAAATGGATATCCCCAATATGCCAAAGAACATGTCCACCTCCGTTAGTAGAAAATGTCTCACCAAGGATGACCTGGTACCAGACCAGAATAAAAAGGACCAGAAGTGCGACATAAAGGATCTAAATACCTCCAAAGACAGCGTCACATGGTCTATGACCTGCAACACACCACAGGGCTCCGTGGACAGTACCGGCAAGATGTTCTACCACGGCGATACCGCCAACGGTGAAGTCAAAGTTCAGGCACAAGGTATGATGATGTCTTCCAAAATGAGTGGAAAAAGAGTTGGGCCATGCAAACAAGGTGAGTGACGAAGAGCCGCATTAATATGCAACGATAGAGACTACGTCTAAATTGTGCAGGATCATAGGGTAGAAGAGAGTGTAGCTTCTACCCTTCTTAAGTACTTCTATAACAAGCTACCGACTATATTTCTTGCTATATGCTTCTTTCTTCCTGTTATATTCGTCCTTCTTCTGATTTGTCTCGAATTGCAGAATCCTGATCTCCTCTTCATGCGTAAGATCCACTCCTGATCTTTTTTTGGCATAGAGCAAATCTATATCATTACGACCATTACCAGACCCAACACATTCAAACATTCTGTTAGCATAGTTTGCCGCTTGAAATTTAGCTGATTTCATTAAAGCGGCAATATCAGCACAGTACATATCACTAAGATCAGGCAGGACAACACGTCTTAACGAAGTGATCTCAAATATCAATTCCGGATTTGTTGGTTTATTCCCGTCCAGATAGATAGTTTGTAACTTCTTTAAAGATAACAATGGGGTTATATCTTTTACATCGTTACTGCTCAGATCCAGAAGCACTAAGTCAGCCAACTCCTGAATCCCATCCAGGGACGCTATGTTCCTTCCTGGACACTTTAAATACTTTAACTCCCTGACCGAATTAATGCCTCCGCTACTACTTGGATGGATCCCCATGTAGATCTTCAACTCATCCTTTATACACTGTTTCAGGTTATTATCTTTCAGCCTCAAACTATGGAAAGAAGCTTTTATCAAGTCCGCCCTTTTGGCTGTTTCATCATTAAATGTCTTTCTAATATCATTCTCACTCTTTTCTATTTGGTACAGATTTATTGAGGCTATGATATTGGGGAATAGAAAATACGCAGACAGGATCAATACAACTATGAAGGAAAATGTTTTTGAGAACGTTATATTCTTCATTTAATTAACCATATTATCTTGCCATCTTCCTAATCCATGGCTTGGTTTGTCGTATCTTGCGAGGTAACCGGCTCAGAGCAGGCTTCGCCTGCGCATAACTTCCATAGCTGCCATAAATAACTGCACAATACTTTTTTCTGCCTTTTGAAAATGGCTGAATATGGGTCTCCAACTGAAAGGCCTGCATCAACTGATTAGTATGGTTTTTACACTCGCTCTCACTAGTGGATGCAAATAGCTGTATCGTGTAGTTTGCAGCCGGTTGCCGCAAGACCCAACCATTATCTGTACGCCCTGCCTCTGAACTCTTTTCTTTCGAAACAGTATCATTCGATACCGTTGGAGCAGAAACCGATTCTTTACCAATATCATGCTGATTCAACGCGGCTTCAGCCTCAGGTTCTGTTTTTTCCGATAATTCAGGTGCCGCAGCATTCCCTTTCTCATCCTGTTTTACTATGGGTCTCTGGCCGGACTCTAATGATAATTTTGCTACTATCCTTGGGTCATCATAAGAAATATTGGCCGGATCACCTATCTTCGGCACTGGGAGTGGCTCTCCAGCCCTTATAAGCAGAACTGCTTCGGAGGCATCCTGGTAACCCTGGCTGGACGCCTGCTCGAACCAATAGAATGCCTCTTTGAGGTTTAGCTTAACCCCGTGTTTCCCCCAATAATAAAGGGTAGCAAGATGATACTGCGCCTCGGCAAATCCCTGGATTGCAGCCTGATTCCACCAGTACTCCGCCATCTTATTGTTAACAGATCCATATTTTCCTTGATGATAATTATTTCCCAGATTGAAACGGGCCGGTACGAACCCGTTATTAGCGGATGCGGTCAACCACTTCTTGGCATTCTCCTCGTCTTCTTCACTCCCTTTTCGTTTCTCCAGGAGCTCACTAAGAAAGAATTGCGCCCTAACGTCTCCCTTGATAGCCAATGGCAACCAAATTTTATTAGCCTGTACACTATCTCCATTTCCGTAAGCGAGAAAACCATCCTCGAGAGGACCGGATAAAGCCATTTCAGGCATCAGTAGTATCATTGCAAAGACAATTATTGTTCTCAATATCAATAGCGACATAAGGCCTATTAACCCCTATTTTTACAGAAATATATCTATTAATAATGTATCATTGGTTGCCCTAAATAGCACATTACTGAGGTCAAATTGGATAAGAAAATAGCCCTATCTGTTCTGGGATTCGCCCTGCTGGCGATTGCGATATTGTTTGTTATTCCAACTGGAAAACAGCCTGAGAAGGTTCGCCTTCTCCCGTGGAATGTTGAAATTCTGCCTAACGGAGCAACCAAGGTTCTCGGGATAACTCTCGGACAGAGCACCATGGAGGATGCACGCCAGATCTATCAAAACGATTGGGAGGTAAATCTATTTGTATCTCCAGATAACAAGATCACGGTAGAAGGGTATTTTAATCGTATCTTTATAAGTGGTCTTAAAGCAGATCTGGTAATGAGCCTGTCACTTGATAAAAAGACACTTAGTGAAATGTATCAAAGGGGTGCCAGGATCAGCCAATTGGGAAATGGCACAAAGAAAGTCAATGTATCCTCAGCCGATACCAATACTATTACAAATGCAGTGATTAAGCGTATAACATACCTACCAACAGCAAACCTTGATGGAGAATTAATTGAAAATCTATTTGGCAAGCCGGACTCCATCATCAAGGAGGAGTCTGGTATAGAGCACTGGCTCTACCCCAAGATAGGTCTGGACATAGCCTTAAATCCGGATGGAAAAGAGATATTCCAGTATGTAATTCCAGCTACGTTTGATGAGGTAATGAAGCCGCTAATGGAGTTAAAGAAAGCAAAAGCCAAAGGATGATTTTTACCAGCAGGTGTTGCTAGTAGCTATGCACTGGTTTCGTCATCCTTTTTATCTTTCTGCTCTGTATTCTCAGGCATGATATCTTCATCCATAAGGATACGGTTGGCATCGCCGTCCATGTCATCATATTGACCACTACGCGCCGCCCAGAACATCAAGGCCACCGATATCAGACCAAGCAGTATCATTCCTGGCATCAAACCGTAGATTACGTCCATACCTATTTGTCTCCGAACATAGTACGAATACGCGCTGCATTACCTATAACCAGCAATGAACTGATAGGCATGGATATAGCAGCCACCAATGGTGTAACAATTGCCGCCATGGCCAGTGGCACCATGATCATATTATACATGAATGCGATACCGATATTCTGGCGAATAGTACGGAGAGTGCGCCGTGATAGTTCCGAAGCCAACCTTACATCCTTAAGCTCACTTCCGACCAATACAATATCGGCGCTGGCAATGGATACATCAGTTCCAGAACCTAGGGCTATTCCTACATCCGATCGCACCATAGCCGGCGCATCATTGATACCATCCCCTACCATGGCAACCTTATGCCCACCTGCCTGCAACTTTCTGATCTCCTGATCCTTATCTTCAGGCAATACCTCAGCCAGCACCTCCATCCCTCCCAGACGCTTGGCTATGGCCTCTGCCGTATGGCGTCGATCTCCGCTGATCATGGTAAGCTGCATACCGTCATTTTTCAGATCCGCTATAAGTTCAGACGCATCTGGACGCAAGCTATCTTCTACCGCCAGTAATGCCATCTCTTTCCCATCTATGGCGCAGCGCAGCGAGCCGATACCGAGCTGATCCAACTCCTTCTGAACCGACTCAAACCCAGCCTCTCTCTCAACCTGACACTGATCCATCCAGGACGATGTTCCTGCCAATACGGCATGCCCATCGACTACTCCAGATACACCAAATCCTGCTCTACTGTTAAAATCCTTAACAGATGATGCGGAAATAGCTGCCTCACCCTCAGCACACTCTAAAATCGCAGTGGCCACTGGATGTTCTGAATATCTCTCTACCGCAGACAAATAGGAGAGAACATTACTGATATCATCAGGCATCTCATCCCCTCTCCGCCATTTTTGACCTGCCACATGGATAGAACTGACCGACATGCGGCCTTCAGTCAAGGTACCGGTCTTATCGAATACAAAGTGGCCTATAGAAGAGAGCGTCTCCAGCACCTCACCATTTTTTACCAGTATGCCTCGTCTTGCCCCAAGACCAGAGGCAACGGCAATTGAGAGTGGCGTAGCCAGGCCAAAGGCACATGGACAGGTGATGATCAGAACCGCAGTCGAGGCCATCAATGCCAGTTCGAAATCTGTTCCTATCCAAAAGAGAAAGGTCAACGATGCCAAACCAAGGGTTATCGCAACAAACCAAGGCACAATACGATCTGACAGGCGCTGAATCGGCGCCTTGCTGGCCTGGGCCTCTTCGACCAGATTGATTATGCGACCAAGTGCTGTGTTCTTAAGCAGTCCCTCAACCTCGATGACCAGTGCACCACTCTTATTGATGGTCCCTGCTGATACACTATCTCCTGCGCTCTTGCTTACAGCCTCAGACTCCCCTGTCAGCATGGATTCGTCTACATTACCATTCCCCTCTAGCACAACTCCATCTACCGGTATGCTTTCACCTGGCCGAACCAACACATGCTCTCCAATCTTTACAGACCGTATGGGCACGATCTCCTCCACTCCATCACGCTGTACAGTTGCAACCTTAGGTTGCAGATCAAGCAGACGCTGGGTCGAAGCCAAGGCCTGGCGCTTGGAGATGGCCTCAAGATAACGCCCTACTAAGATGACAAAAATAAAATTAACTACTGTGTCATAGTAGACCTCACCTACAACACTGCCGGTCACGGTGACATATACAGAGTAGAGATAGGTGATAGTTGCACCTATGGAGATAGGCAGATCCATACCCAGATGCAGCTGTTTAAGACTGGTCCAGGCAGACCTAAAGAACGGATAGCCGGAATAAAGCAGGACCGGAGTAGCCAGAGCAAATCCGGCCCAGTGAAAAAGCTGACGAAATTCCCCCCGATCTGCACCGCTATATAGAGAGATGGAAATCCATAACAGATTCATCATGCCAAAGCCAGCGAATGCCATGCGATATAGCAGATGCCGGTTTTGATATTTGACTGAATCCTCGGCCTTTAGCGGATCGTAAGGTACTGAGGCATAACCCACCTCGCCAAGACGTTGCATGATCTTGGATAGCTTGATCTTATCGTTATGCCATCTGAGTTTTAAGCGTCTTGATGTGAGATTGACTTGGGCACTCTCCACCCCGGCCATGGGACGCAGGCTGTTCTCTATCAACCAAACACAGGCAGCACAGTGGATCCCATCCACCATAAGGTTGATCTCCCGGCACTCCTCCAGGGAATCGACGTACTCCTCCTGCACCTCATCTATATCATAGAGAGCAAGCTGCTCAGTAATCTCCGGAGGCGGAGCCATACTGCCATCTTCAGGGGTACGTTTATAGAATCCTTCCAGACCTGCTGCATAGATAGCCTCGCATACCGACTTACATCCATGACAGCAGAAATTGCGGCGTACGCCTTCAATTTCTGCACTAACATCTACCCCTGGCGGGTTGGGAAGATGGCAGTGGAAGCAGAGGTTAGTATGATTTTCGTTATTTTGGGGTGACTCACTCATAAACAGATAATACCATCTGTTTCACCCTATCTCCTACATATACTACCTTTTACCAACCTTAATCCGTTGCGGCAGATTGGCCTCAAAATCCCCATTTTGAATCGTAACCAACACATCCCATACCCCAGGTAAAGGAAAACTCAGGGCTACTTCATAAAGTCCGTCATCTATGCGCTGCATAGGCAGCGAAAAATCCATCGATTTATCAGAAGGACGATAGGCATTAAACACAGCGGAATCCCTATTTACCGGATTACCCTCTTTATCTGTGACTATGACGTTGACTATATGTTTTTTACCAACCTCTATGCTCTCAGGAGAATCCAGCTTCATCTTCCAACCGGGATCTTGAGCCTGTCGACTCAGAATAGTTTTCTCATAATTCTCGCCACGCTCATAGTAGTTATCAACCACCAATCCCGGACCGCCGCTTGATGACAGATAGATCATGTAGGCATTGGCTAAAACAAAGACTGCCAACATGCCCAGGATCCCAATGACCCATGGATTGCGCCAAGGTGAATTTGAATTAGCCATACGTACCTCCACTAACGCGCCGGGCCAAAAAACACACTCTCACGTGAAGAGGTAAATATATTCTTTTTGCCATCAGTGCCCTCGATATGAAACATTATGGGACTTGACTCTTTCTTAACATCATCTCTTGGCACACTTACAAATACCGTCTGGGAACTGATAGTACCTTGAGGTGCGTGAATCGGCTTCTCTGCACCGGTCAGTACCAGATCGTCCTGACCTGAGGCCGTAATCTTAACTTCCATTGGCTCAGTAGTCTTATTCAATACCTTCAGCGTATATTTGTTGCGGATCGAACCATCGCTTGTGACCACATATAGAGGCAGTCTAGAGTGCAGAACCTTCAACTCAATTGCGTCCAATGTACTAAGCCCAACACCGATACCAATCAAAGCAATGAGCAGGATTGTGCTATAGACTATAACCCTCGGACGTTTATATATAGGCGGATTTATCCTTCCTTGCAGCTCATCCAAAGATGCATATCTAACAAGACCTTTAGGCAAATCCACTTTTTCCATCACCGCATCACATGCATCGATACAAAGTCCGCACATGACGCATCCTTCCTGCTGCCCATAACGAATATCGACGCCAGTAGGGCAAACAGCAATGCACTGGTTACAGTCAACACAATCACCCTGAGATGCAGAGTCATCTCCTCTTTTGCGTCTACCACGTGGCTCACCGCGTTTGAAATCATATGTAGGCACTACAGTGGTTCTATCCACCATAACACCTTGTAGACGCGCATAAGGACAGAGCCAAAAACACACCTGCTCTCGTAGATAGCCTGCTAACACATAAGTACCGGCGATAAACATGCTGATAGTTATCAGTGCAGCACCCTCAACCTGTAAGGATAAAACGTCGCCCCATAACTCATAAGCGTCGGTAAACCAGGCCACAAAGCTAATACCGGTCAAGGCAGCAATAATCAGCCACAGAGAATGCTTTGTTAATTTGATTAGTATTTTCCTTATACCCAATGGAGCATCATCCAATTTACGACGTTTCTGAGGAGGACCCTCCAGCTTATCTTCAATCCATGTATATATGTCGGTCCATACAGTCTGGAAGCAGAAATAGCCGCAATAAACACGGCCAACAGTGGCAGTAACGACAGCCAACAGAATTGCAAAGAACAAGAGCACCAAAGACAACATCCAGAAGTCTTGAGGCAATACTGTAATGTGGAATATGTGGAATTTACGGTTTGGTATATCAAATAAAACCGCTTGCCTATCACCCAAACGCAGATAAGGTCCAAGGAAAAATATCAGCCAAACTGATGCTGTCACCCATTTTATTGTTCGCCATGTACCAGAAATTCGTTTGGCGTGGATAGTCTGTCCACCAGTATTTACTTCCCAATGCCCAGCTTCGTCGTATAGCTCATCAAATGCTGAACTATTTTCTACTTTCTGATCACTGCTCACGTAGGATCTCCTAATAAACCAATTTCAACTCAGTCTCTATAAAAGGACTAGTGACTGCCCCGATTCACTCAGTCTACTCAATTTCAATCTTCATCCCAATGAGTATTCGCAACCGGTAATCTATCTGTCTATCCATGGAAATTTGTACTGTCTAATCTGCCACTACGGAAGGCGGACATAACTTGAAGCAAGAAAACAATATTCTATGCATTTTGAATGGTAATTTTGATGCCACACCAAACTGGTGGATTTTATCCCGAAAAACGGCTGTTTTTCAATGGAGACAGGGAAATATCAAAAAAAATGGGGAACCGTATGGCTCCCCACTTTTTTCTTTAGTGTTAAAGGTGGTTATTTATTTATGGCTATCGGCATCCTTGTTCATCAAACCTTTTACCTTGAATGCAAGATAAACCACGATTATGGTGCTTATCGCAACTGTAAGCGCTGAACCCCAAACTACCGCATCAAAATTCATATCTTCACCTCTTTTTACTGGTACCCAGCAAGAAAAAGCTTTCTTGCTGGGTAACTTTAGGAAGAATCAGGCCTTACTTGCCTCCACCAAACTTGTAGACATAAACGGCCAATTTCTTGATGTCATCAGCTGAAAGCCTCTTGGAAAAGGTCGGCATCTCAGCTTGACGGGTTAATGGATCATTCGCTGCATTCACACCATGGGTGATGGTGTACTTAGCACTAGCCAACTTATCTGGCTCATTAAAACGCCAGATTGCGTCAGTGAGATTAGCTGATCCAAGCGCCTGCATGCCTTTTGCATCCATGCCGTGGCAAGCAATACAACCTTTAGCAACAAAAAGTGCTTTGCCAGCAGGATCATCATTACCTTCACTCAGACCTACCACATAGGCTGCCAGAGCATCAATTTCTGCCTCAGACATTAAGCCGCCGTGTGCGGTCATGCCTGCAGATGGAATTGTTGCATTAGGGCCGCGACCATTGGTAATGGTCTGAACGATGGTGTCAATGTTTCCACCCCACAGCCAATCATCGTCAGCCAGCACAGGAAAACCTACGGTTCCCTGACCTGCTGAGCCGTGGCATGCAGCACAGTTATCACCAAACAGCACCTTGCCAGCACCAGCACCGTCACCGTGGCTGATGTAGTTGGATAGCTCCTCATCAGCCAGGATCTCTTTGGCACTCATACCTGCAATTCTCTGCTCGAAAGGAGCACGAACTGCCTCTACCTCGGCCACACCTTTCTTGTACTCATCCATCTGAGTCCAACCGGTGATACCCTTGGTATAGCCGGAAAGAGTTGGCCATTGAGGATAAATAACGCCATAGCCAATCACGAAGGCGATTGACGCATAGAAGCACAGCATCCACCAAGCAGGTGGCGGGTTAGACGCTTCAGCCAGGTTATCGTCCCAGACGTGACCCGTTGTCTCTATACCCGGAAATGGATTGTTTTCCGCCATTTTATTCTCCAGTATTCACTTGTTCGTCATCTATCGGAATATTCTTATTCGACTCCAGCCCCTTATTCTTAGGGCTGAGGACGTATACATATAATCCGAGCATCAGAAAGAAGACTACGACCGTAACTATGGTACCTATCCAGTCGTTGGTGGTCATAGCCTCCCAATCCGTATGAAAGTATTCGATCAAACTACTCACGATATACCTTGCTTTCATCCAACTTGGCCATGGTGCCAAGAACTTGGAGGTAAGCAACAACGGCATCCTCCTCGGTCTTACCAGCCAACTCAGTAGGTGAGGCCTCGATATCAGCATCAGTGTACGGAACACCCAACATCCGCATACCGGCCATATGAGCCTTCATCCTGTTCTCATTGAGCGGGCTGTTCTGCAGCCATGGATAGTTTGGCATGACAGACTCTGGCACAACTGATCGCGGTGCACGCAGGTGCTTACGATGCCAGTTATTTGAGTACTTGCCACCTACACGAGCCAGATCAGGACCGGTACGCTTGGACCCCCACTGGAACGGATGGTCATACATGGACTCCGAAGCCAGTGAGTAGTGACCATAACGCTCTTTCTCATCACGGAACGGACGAATCATCTGTGAATGACAAAGGTAGCATCCCTCACGCCTGTAGACGAAACGGCCATAGAGTTCAAGCGCAGTATAAGGACGTACACCGTCTCCTGGCTTGTGGTCAGCCAGGGTCTGCCCTTCTGCTCGGCTCCAGACGATCTCTGGATACTTATTGCTCTCCATGGTGTCACTGATAAAGAATAGCGGCACAATCTCCACAATACCGCCGACGGTAAGGATTATTGCCAGTATGATGACAAAACCCACTACATTTTTTTCTAGTTTCTCTTGCATCTCACTATTCCTATTTTAAGCTGTTGCGGCAGCGGCTTGTCTGATGCTGCCTTCAGACTTGGCTTTAATAGCGGTCATCACAACATTAACCGCCATAATCAGACAGCCGATGAGGAAGATACCACCGCCTACCAGACGCATTACATAGTAGGGATGCATTGCTTCTACAGACTCAGCAAAGGTATATGCCAAAGTACCGTACTCGTCATAAGCACGCCACATCAGGCCCTGCATGATACCTGACACCCACATAGCAACGATGTAGATCACTGTGCCGATAGTAGCTGTCCAGAAGTGTGCATTAACCAGTTTGTCTGACCACAGCTCAATATGAAATACCTTCTTCATGAGATGGTAAAGAGCACCCATACCAACCATGGCTACCCAACCCAGAGCACCGGAGTGCACGTGTCCAACTGTCCAGTCGGTATAGTGGGAAAGGGCATTAACGGTCTTGAGAGACATCACAGGACCTTCGAAGGTTGACATGGCATAGAAAGCCAGGGAGATGATCAGGAAGCGCAGGACATAGTCTGTACGCAACTTATCCCAAGCGCCTGACAGGGTCATCATACCGTTCACAGCACCACCCCAGGATGGGATGATCATGGCCAGAGAGACACAAGCTCCAAGAGAGCCGGTCCAGTCAGGCAGTGCGGTGTATTGCAGATGGTGTGGACCCAGCCATACATAACCGAACATCAGGGCCCAGAAGTGGATCACTGACAGACGATATGAATAGACCGGACGACCAGCCTGCTTTGGTACGAAGTAGTACATGATACCCAGGAAACCTGCTGTCAGGTAGAAACCTACAGCGTTATGTCCCCACCACCACTGAACCATGGCATCCTGAACACCGGAGAAGACAGAGTATGAAACAAACAACTCTACCGGCAAGGCCAGGCTGTTCACAACGTGCAGATAGGTGATCATGACCATCATTCCGAGGAAGAACCAGTTGGACACATAGATGTGTGACATGGTTCTGTTGGCAATAGTCATGATGAAGTTGAACATGAAAGAAAGCCAAACAACAGCAATAGCGATATCGATCGGCCACTCCAGCTCCGCATACTCTTTACCTGAGGTAATACCCAGCGGATAAGAGAGCACGGCTGATACGATGATCAGGTTCCACCCGATGAAGGTGAACCACGCCAGCTTGTTGCTCCACAGCGCAGTCTGACAAGTACGCTGCACACTGTAAAAACCTGTCGCCATCAGGGTACAGCCCCCGAACGCGAAGATCACAGCATTGGTATGGAGTGGACGCAGGCGTCCAAAGGTAGTAAATGGCAAATCAAGGTTCATTACCGGCCAGGCTAGCTGAGATGCGATAATGACACCCACCAGGGCGCCTACAACCACATATATCACCGCCAAAACCGTGAACCAGCGTACAACGCCATAGTTGTACTTCTGTTCTAATGTCGCTTCCACCACGGATCCTCCTATTTTATTAACGATAGTCGCTCATCAAAATGCTTTGGTGTTAACCACCATTGAAAGAAAAAATTTAGAATTGGTCTTATGGCTCTCATCCATGGCGCCAGAAAAGCCCCCCCATCTTTTGTTATCTAACCTACTTCTGCATCAAATACATCTATTGGTGTTGATTTCTATTTTTCCAACCTCTGCCATACAAGCTACCATCCCACATAAATTAGGACTTACACAAATTGACGAAAATTAAAGAAAAACCTTTGAAATCAGTCTACTAGCCACAACACCATACAACCCGTCATTTATAGATAAATTGGTTATTTGACGTGTCTGAGATTAATGGATAACTAACAACCTGTAATTGACTTGGATCAATATTTTTGTCGTTATACAACCGGATTCCCAAATTATTGTGTTATATGACTGAATTTATTAACCAATCTATTAGCTTTGCTTATTGGCATCGAACGGGATTTTATGCTGATTACATAATGCTAGCCATCACTCGAAACAGCGCAAATAATATCTGCTATTTCAACATGTTACCAGACAGCAAACGCTGTGCTATTTAACCGAAAATCCAGACGTTTCCCCAGCGTAATAAAATCGGGTGATATTTGTGTATTGTACGCAATGACCTCAACGCCATGATCTATGGCGTCTTGCAGAGCTGAAGAGTAGTTGAAATCAATATCCCAGGCCGGGGCTACGCAACTAATACCGGTATGCGCAACATGAAAGAGCAGCACTGCCCTGTTACCCTCATCGACCATATTGACCAGTTCCCGCAAGTGCTTCTGCCCACGCTCTGTCACCGCATCGGGAAATAGTCCAACACCAGCCTCCCCCAACAGGGTCAGGTTTTTCACTTCGACGTAACAATCAGGCATACCCTCTTTCTTTAACAATATGTCAATTCTGCTCTTTTCCTGACCATATGGACGCTCTGAAAGCAGCTCATCATATCCGGCAAGCTCATCAATCCTGCAATCCAATATGGCCTCTTTTACTATTTGATTAGCACGATGGGTATTTATACAGGCCAGATAGCATCCTGCCACTTCCACCAGTTCCCAGCTATAACGCAATTTTCGCCCGGGATTGTCTGATTCCAACAACCACACCCTACTACCCCTCTCACAACAGTTAAGCATGGACCCGGTATTCGGACAGTGGGCAGTAACCACCTTCCCGTCTTCCAGCTCTACATCGGCGAGAAAGCGTTTATACCTCTGGATAAGGCGTCCTGGTATTAGTTCGGGATATTTCACTGGCAAGTCATAGTAAAAGAGGGCCGGGCCCTATGGGCCCTGCCCTCGAACGGGAGTTAGTTATTTACTACAGCTCTTCGTGATGGCTGGCCAGATACTCGGCAACGCCTTCGGTTGATCCCTTCATTCCGGCTTTACCCTTCTGCCAACCAGCAGGGCAGACCTCGCCATGTTCCTCAGTAAACTGCAAGGCATCTATCATGCGCAACATCTCATCCATGTTCCTTCCCAGAGGTAGGTTATTTACCACCTGATGCTGCACCACCCCATCCTTGTCAATGAGGAAAGAACCACGCAGGGCAATGCCAGGACCGGTCCTCAGGTCATATGCATCTGTTACTGATTTGTCTATATCAGCTATCAATGGATACTGGACATTACCTATCCCGCCATTTTCGATAGCGGTATTCTTCCATGCCAGATGGCTGAAGTGGGAATCTATGGAGACACCGATCACTTCGACATTTCTGCTCTTAAACTCGTCCAAACGCTTATCAAATGCGATGATCTCTGATGGACACACAAAGGTGAAATCCAACGGGTAGAAGAACAGAACTACATATTTCCCTCTGTAATCTGAAAGAGAGATCTCCTTGAAACTGTTATCCGGCATCACGGCCTGGGCCTTAAAATCGGGCGCCTCTTTTGCAACAAGTACAGACATTGTTTTCTCCTGACTAATTATTTTGTCTATTTAGTGTTCATTACACTTTATAGATAATAAACACAGATCAATGAACCTCAACCTCGACCGGATCACTCTCCCAAAGACCATGCTTGGTGCAATAGGACATCGCGGTCAGACTTAATTTTGCAGTGGTAGGAACCACGTTGAATGTTACCTGGGCATTGCCTTTAGCGCCATTACCACCGAGTGATCCAGGCGGGAAACTGGCCTCGGCCAGCAGGGTCTGTCCATTATATAACTGTATGCTCTTTATATAGTGATCGTTGTCATCTGGATGTGAGTATTCATTACCCATCTTCACCGTTACGGCGAAGGTCTGATCCTTAGTGGCAGTTTCGGCACAATGGACGAAAGGAGAATGGCGATCTATATAGTCCTTCTTGGCCTCTTTCTCCACCTGGTCGATATCTACATAACGATTGATTACTGGCATAGCGATTCTCCAAAACTGTTTTTGATTAAGATTGTGTTTGTATATCGTCAAACGTGACGTTATTCTGTCATCGAGAGAATGCTTATGTCAATCATTTTTTTGATAAATATCATCAACCAAAAATAGCAGCTATATTCTTATGTGAAACAGCGGGGTAGAAACAGATACAGAGGTAACACAATGGAAACTAAAGCGCAAAAGGCCACCTTTGCCGGTGGTTGTTTTTGGTGTATCGAATCTGAATTCAAGGCCATTGCTGGGGTATTGGATGCAGTTTCCGGTTATACCGGCGGACACATCGAAAATCCCACCTATGAGCAGGTATGCTCCGGTACCTCAGGACACATAGAGGCAGTAGAGGTCACCTTCGCCCCATCAGAAATCAGCTATGAAGAGCTAGTGGAGGCATTCTGGCGCCAGATTGACCCTACTGACCGGGATGGTCAATTCGCAGATAGAGGCTCCCAGTATCAACCGATCATCTTCTATCATAATGATGCACAAAAGGAGATCGCCAGTCATTCCAGGGGCAAGCTGGAGGCATCAGGACGATTCCAACGGCCTATTGCTACAGAAATCCTGCCTGCCGGAAGGTTTTATCCGGCCGAAGAGTACCACCAGGACTACTACCTGAAAAACCCACTCCGCTATAAGATGTATCGACATGGTTCCGGACGTGATAGCTTTCTGAAAAAGACCTGGGGAGACAAACCAGGATAAATCACCCGATAACGATGACAGAGGATAGCCTATGAACAAGCGTATTCTGCTAGCTATAGTTGCTGTTTTTGCTACCTGGTCAATTCTTGACTTTGTAATCCATGGAGTCCTGCTTCAATCCATATACATGGAAACAGCCAATCTTTGGCGTCCGATGGAAGAGATGAACATGGGCCTGATGCACCTAGTCACTCTGCTGTTCACCATATTTTTTGTGCTAATTTATGGACTTCTGATAGCAAACAGGTCTCTGCAAACAGGTATTGTCTACGGACTACTCTTCGGACTAGCGACCGGCATATCGATGGGATATGGCTCATACACCTACATGCCTATCCCCTACTCCCTGGCACTGAGCTGGTTCCTGGGGGCACTGACCGAGGCTATAGTAGCCGGTGCCATCGTAGGGGCAATAATCAGGGAATAGTCACAGAAAAGGCCCGACAATGTCGAGCCTTCTATACACTATATATATACCCTACCAGTTTTCTGCCAGTAGTTCGAAATGGGCCTGGGGGTGGATACATGCCGGGCAACGCTCAGGCGCCTCATCCCCCTCATGTAGATAACCGCAATTGCGGCAGCGCCACACCACCTTGCCGTCCCGCTTAAATACCCTCCCCGCCCGCAGATTTTCCGCCAGGTCCCTGTAGCGTTTCTCGTGCTGTTTTTCCGCTACAGATATGGCATCGAAGGCATCGGCCACCGAGTCAAAACCCTCTTCCCGCGCCACCTTGGCAAAACCTGGGTACATCTCAGTCCACTCATGCTCCTCACCGGCGGCGGCATGCAGAAGGTTTTCCATGGTGCTACCGATCTTTCCTGCTGGAAATGTGTCGGTGACCTCAACTTCCCCACCTTCCAGAAACTTGAAGAACCGCTTGGCGTGTTCCTTCTCCTGATCCGCCGTCTCTTCGAATATGTGCGAGATCTGAACCAGGCCCTCTTTTCTCGCCACCCCTGCAAAATAGGTGTATCTGTTTCTTGCCTGGGACTCCCCGGCAAATGCGATCATCAGATTTTTCTCGGTCTGTGTACCTTTTATGCTTTTCGCCATCACGCCAACTCCTGCATCAATTATCTGGTTCTAAGACAGCTGTTAGTTTCCTACAGGCACATGCAGGCCGCAATGACAAATGCAGACGGATGGAATGTACACATACAGACTAATCGTCCTGCCAGTAGTGTTCAGTGGTCACATGCCCAGGACTGCGCCTGAGGTTCTTCTGCATGCCAAGTCCTGCCAATACCTCCTTGGTATCCCTGATCATGTTAGGATTTCCACAGATCATTACCTGTGACAGATCTGGAGTGATCTTCAATCCAACCCTCTGTTCCAGCTCACCGCTCTTGATGGCATCAGGGATATGCCCGCCCATGGCAAAACTGGCATCTTCTCTGGTCACAAACGGAACCATGGTGAATCTATTCGGATCTCTCCTCTCAAACTCCGCAATGGCATGCTGGTAATTGAGATCGTGGATACGGCGCACCCCATGCACCAGCACAATCCTGGAAAAACGCCCCCAGGGTTCGTTGGTCTTGAGCATGGATATAAAGGGACCGATGGCGGTGCCGGTGGCCAATAGCCACAGATGCTCAGCATCCGGCACCTCATCCAAGGTGAAAAAACCGCTGGGATCAGATGCCACCCAGATATGATCACCCCTATTTAGTTCACTTAAACGGCTGGTGAACGCCCCATTGGGAACCGTATTATAGTAAAACTCCAGTAGATTCTCTGAAGGCGAATTGACAAAGGAGTATGGGCGCTCGATGCGCTCCCCATCCATATCTAAAGCCAGTTTCGTATACTGTCCGGCGCGAAACGGTTGCACCAGAGCCGCAACTTGCAGTGCATACAGCCCATTCCCAAAACTGATGTTATCTACAACCTTACCTTCGATCCACTTATTCATCTAGACTGCCAACCCACCTATATTCCATCCGACCACGCCGTGGTCGATCTCAGGATGCTGTTCACTGATCATTTGGTTAATATCATGCACCCGCTGCCTGGGGACATCCGCCATCAATAGTATCTCACCGCGCGCTATGGCCTCCTTGACACCGGTCAAATGGACATGTGGCTCTTTAATGGTGTAGATCTCTCCTATCGCCCAGGCAATACTCATCAGGACGAATGCTACTATAGCCCAGGTATAGAGCTCGAAATAAAGGGCCAGAGTGAAAAAGGCGAAGGCCAACATGTAGAGAATCATATCGCTAACCCAGAATAGACGATCAAAAAACCATAGTCTGACCGACCTATGCTCCCGTGTCGCCGGAGGCAATGAACCGATATCTATATCTTCCCGTGCCACGCTGTGTATATGCTTCCTGCCCACACCGCTGCCCTCAAGCCCAGCCACTACCGACTGAGCGTGGGCCACGTCCGGTGAGAGCATATAGATGCGCTTGAACATAACCACCTCCTGCCAGGATGGATCATTTGAATGAAATATACACACTCTATTACCTAGTATTGTGCTTGGTTATTGGAAATTCAAGGGCAGTGTGCATCTTGCTGAAATTACCGCAGTTTCCTGTCTGGATTTTGTTTCCGGGCTAATGCATAGTTCTCTAATCTCAATGCCAAAGGTGAACAGGATGACCAGATCTATACAGATTGAAAAATATGGCGATCACTCAGTACTGCAACTGAAGGATATTGAGTTACCAAGGCCTTCCGGCACCCAGGTACTGGTGCAACACGAGGCGATCGGCGTGAATTTCATCGACACCTATCACCGCTCAGGGCTCTATCCTCTGGAACTGCCGTCTGGACTGGGCAAGGAGGCCGCCGGTGTGGTAACTGCCGTCGGTGAAGACGTCAGCCGGGTGGGTGTGGGCGACCGGGTCTGCTATGTGGCCGCGCCCATCGGGGCCTATGCCGATGCCCATATCCTGCCGGAAAGCTGTCTGATAAAACTTCCGGATACCATACCGGCAACCACCGCAGCTGGCATGATGCTGAAAGGAATGACAGCGGCCTATCTCCTGCTCAGGACCTATCCGGTAACCACGAAGGACACCATACTGATGCACGCAGCAGCAGGTGGCGTGGGCTCTATCCTTACCCAATGGGCCCGGGCCATAGGAGCCAGAGTCATCGGCACCGTAGGCAGTGCCGCAAAGGCGAAGATAGCAAAACAGAACGGCTGTGATGAGGTACTGCTGTATCGTGAGGTGGATGTACCTGCCGCTGTCAGAGAAATCACTTCCGGCAGGGGTGTGGATGTGGTTTACGACGGTGTGGGCAGGGACACCTTCGACCTTTCACTGCGCAGCCTCAAGCGCCGTGGAATGATGGTAAGCTTCGGTAATGCGTCCGGAGCGGTCCCTGACTTCTCACCATTGATACTTACCCAGATGGGCTCACTCTATCTGACCCGCCCCTCCCTGTTCGATTATGTGGCTGAACCGGAAGAACAGCAGTACTTGGCGGATGCACTATTCGAGCGGGTGATCTCTGGTGACATCTCCATACAGATCACCCATGAATTTCCGCTGGCCGAGGCAGGTGTGGCACAAAAGATCCTTGAGAGCGGAGAGACCACCGGCTCCATCATCCTGCTTCCTCAAGCCGCATCTCATTAGATAACAAGGCGCACCCAGCTTTTTATAGTTAACCTGCCACCTGTAAAAATGAGACAACTTGCTGACGGTCTCCTGCTACAGCAAATTTCTCAGCGTTGCGCCTTTCTTCTCCATCAGGTAAATAACATCTTGAATCCGATCAATATAAGGATAACTCCACCCATGAGTTCTGCCTTGCTCTCCAACCAGGTGCCACTTTTCACCCCAATAAACACACCCACCCAACTAAAACCAAAAGTGGTAACACCAATAATCAGGCAGGCAATAATTGGATTTACTTCCAGCAGCGCCAATGTAAATCCCGCCGCCATGGCGTCAATACTGGTTGCGATTGCAAGCATCAGCATAACCCTGTGCGTAACCTTGCATATACCCTCTTCTATACCCTCCACAAATGCTTCATAGATCATTTTTCCGCCGATCAACACCAGCAGCAGGAATGCAATCCAATGCGCATAATCCTCAATCCATCCCAGAACCCCCTTCCCGCCAAGATAACCGATCAATGGCATCAGACCCTGAAAGATCCCAAAATAGGCGCCGGCCTTTAGCGCCAGGGTAACTGGAGGAGTATTGTGCTTTGAGCCCAGCCCAACAGATACGGCAAACGCATCCATACTCAATGCTACCGCCAGAAACAACACTTCTATCATTTAATTTTTTATCCTTTATCAGTGCGCATGAGGCGCAATATGCGTCCCGTTATGCGGCGCATAATAGCAAAATAATCGATAACACGAATACGCCCCCTACTCTAATCCTATTCTATCCATTCTGGGAAAAATTATATTTTGCGCCACATTTCTCACATGCATAGCATCCAAAATTTTAGTTGATCACTGCATGGTTAACTGAAACCACCATCTTCTTTTCTTCCAATCCGGATGATGGAAAAACACACCAAAACAGCAAACCCAAGGAATAGCACAACGTCCATGAGGGGCTCGCACTCAGCCCCTCATCCCGATACCAATTCAAGATTTACTATAGCCGCGATATTAAGGTGGAAGATGGGTTAAAGCTGGACATGCAGGGTGTAAGGTACATCAGATTCCTCTAGCACCGGATTTATAACCAAATGTTAAAACACAAAACAGGACGCCTCTAAAACAAGCTGTCCCTGGCAGTGAATATCCGATTACAACACAACCTCAAAACACTCAAGTTGTGGTGGACCCAGGTAGATATCTTTGTGCCCGCCAGCGTTTGCATGCGCCTTCCTGAATGCATCGGACTGTGTCCATGCCTCAAAATGTTCACGTGACTCCCAAGTGGCATGAGAGGAGAAGAGCGTGAAATCATCACCGCTTGGACCTTGCAACAGATTAAATTGCTTAAATCCCGGAACGGTATGAAGATATGAGTTGCGCCCCTCCCAGATACCAATAAACTCCTGTTCACAACCTGGTTTGATCTTGAATCTGTTCATTGCGATAAACATCATAACCTCAATTTGTCGTCTTGGTTTCCGCGAACCCGCAATCAAGTCACGGGATATTCAAAGATCTTTATGGACGTCGATTGAAACCGGGGTGCGTAAACACCTGCCTCGTCCGGGCAGGGGTATGATCACTCGTTGCTACCCTTATCCTGCAACTTATTGGTACCGACTAGCCGTATAAACTCCATCGTAGCCGCGAAGAAATCCTTACCCAGATCATCTTCACAGATCAGATTAATCCGGCGCATGGCGCTCTTGGGATCCACGCCCTGCATCACATCTACTCCCGTAGCCATGGTCAGTCCACTGATAAATCCGGTAAGCCAATCACGATAACGAAAGTACTCCCAGACCTTGGCTTGATCACCACTCTCCTTGACCTTATAGGCTGCAATGTATGCTGAGCAGCTTTTGGTGCCATACCCCCAAACCTTCGGTGTTATGCCCTCTGCCTGTATCGATGTGGAAAAAAGTACAACGATGATAAATAGTATCGCTCTCACTGTGCTAGCACCTTTCGATTGATAAAATATTTGCTTGTTAGAAACATCATATGCATCCATGTGAATACTGGCAACATGCTACCAGTACCGAGACGGCTATTCCGCCTGTGATCGATCTCCGATCAGTCGTCGCACCACCACAAAGAATATGGGAACGAACAACACCCCGAGCACCGTAGCCCCGGTCATGCCCCCCATCACGCCGGTACCGATGGCGTGACGACTGTTGGCGCCTGCCCCGGTGGAGAGTGCCAAGGGCATCACACCGAAGATGAAGGCGATGGAGGTCATGAGGATCGGCCGCAGACGCAGCCGGCACGCCTCCATGGTCGCATCCAGCAGACCGCGCCCTTCGCGATGCATGGTGTTGGCGAACTCGATGATAAGGATGGCGTTCTTGGCCGACAACCCGATGACCGCGATCATCCCCACCTTGAAGAACACGTCGTCTTCCAGACCGCGCATCCAGGTGAAGCTGAGCGCCCCCAGCACCCCAAGCGGCACCACCATCAGCACCGCAGCCGGGACCGTCCAGCTCTCATACAGTGCCGCCAGCGCCAGGAACACCACCAGCAGTGAGAGGGAGAACAGGATAGGGGTCTGCTGTCCCGACAGGATCTCCTGGAACGACTGTCCTGACCACTCAAAACCTATACCGTTGGGCAGCTCATTGTTCACGATCTGCGCCATGGTATCCATGGCCTGTCCGGAACTGTTCCCCGGCGCCGCACCGCCGTTGATCTGAATGGACGGAAAGCCGTTGTAGTGATCGATCGCAGGCGGCGCCGTGTGCCAATCGGAACTTACCACACTGCTCAGTGGCACCATCTTATCCACACCGCCATCACTCGCCGGGATATAGTAACGGGAGAGGTCTTCCGGACGGCTGCGAAATCCTGCATCCGCCTGGACCAGCACCTTGAGCACACGCCCCTGGTAGTTAAAGTCGTTGGCATAGACCGGGGCCAGCATAAGGCGAATGGCATCGTAGATATCGGCGATCTTCAGTCCCATGGACTGCGCCTGAACCCGGTCTACATGCAGCTGCAGTTCCGGGGCGTCCTCCAACTGGTTCGGGCGCACGCCGGCCAGGGTCGGATTCTTGGCTGCGGCACCCAACAGCATGTTGCGCGCCTGCACCAACTGATCATGACCGAGACCGGCCCGGTCCTCCAGGCGCAGATCAAAGCCGCCGAAACGACCCAGACCGCGTATAGTGGGAAGATTCACCACAAACAGCCTGGCACCCTTGATGCTTTGCAGGGCACCGTTGGCCCAGCCGATGAAGGCCTTGATCTGCTGATCATCATCTTTGCGCAGCCCCCAGTCATTCAGGCGAATGAAACCCAGGCCCACGTTTTCACCCTGCCCGATAAAGCTGAAACCGCCCACGGTCACCACCTTATCCACTGACTTATGTTGCCGTATTATCTTCTCCATCTGACTCAGTACCTGACCGGTCCGCTCCATACTGGCCCCGGGCGGAAGCTGGATGAGAGCCAGGGCATAGCCCTGATCCTCTTCCGGCAGGAAGCTGCTGGGCAGACGCGCATATAGGAACACCGTCAGTACCACCAGCGCGGCAAAGGCCATCATCCAGCGCGGTGTATGGCGGATGGCGCTGGTCACCTGCTGCAGATAAAAATTATTCCCCATCTGATAGAAGCGGTTGAACTCGCGCAGGAAAAAGTTCGGCTCACCGTGCTGCGGCTTGAGTATGGTGGCACACAGCGCCGGGGTAAAACTCAGGGCCATGACCGCCGAGATCACCATGGATATGGCGATAGTCAGAGAAAACTGTCGATAGATGGCCCCGACACTGCCGCTTACCAGGGCCATTGGGATGAACACCGCGGCCAGTACCGTGGTCATGGCAATGACGGCCCCGGTGATCTGATCCATGGCCTTGCGGGCCGCCTCCTTGGGTGACAGACCCTCTTCGGTCATGATGCGCTCCACATTCTCCACCACCACGATGGCATCATCCACCACCAGACCGATGGCCAGCACCAGGGCGAACATACTGAGGATATTGATAGAGAATCCGACCATATACATGCCGGCAAATGCGCTGGTCAGAGCCACCGGCACCACCAGGGTCGGGATCAGGGTGGCGCGCAGATTCTGCAGGAACAGCAGCATCACCAGGAACACCAACACCACCGCCTCGATCAGGGTATAGACCACCTCATCGATGGATATATTGATAAACTGGGTGCTGTCATAGGGTACGAACCAACTGACCACGTCAGGAAAGTACTGTTGCAACTGCTCCATCTTGCTACGAATCGCCTCTGCCGTCTGCAGTGCATTGCCCTGGGGCGCCAGCATGGTGGCGAAACCGGCGATGGGCTCCCCGTTTACGTGTACGTCATGCCCGTAGGATTCGGCCCCGAGGGCGATACGCGCCACATCCTGCAGACGCACCGTACTACCGTCGGCATTGGTGCGCAGGGTGATCCGTGCGAACTCCTTGGGGTCGGTGAAACGGCTGGCGGCGGTCACAGAGGCAGTAAAGCCCTGCCCCGGAAGGGCCGGCTCCGCACCGATATTCCCCGCTGCAATCTGCACGTTCTGGTTGCGGATCGCGTTCAATGCATCTGCGGCACTCAGACCATAACCCCTAAGCTTGTCAGGATTGAGCCAGATGCGCATGGCGTAGGCGGCACCGAACAGGCGGGCGTTACCCACCCCAGGCAAACGCTGAATAGGGTCCAGAACCTGGGATGCGATAAGGTTGTTCAGGGCATAGGTGTCAAAATTGGGATCGGTGGACTTCAGTGCCACCACCATCAGAAAGTCGTTGTTGGCCTTGGCCACGGTGATCCCGTTCTGGACCACCTCCTGAGGCAGACGCGCCTCAGCCACACTTAGCCGATTCTGCACCTGCACGGCGGCGATGTCCGGATCAGTCCCGCTTTCAAAGGTGAGAGTTATGCTGGCGCTGCCGTTGGAACGGGAGGTGGAGGTAAAATAGAGCAGATTATCCACGCTGGTCAGCTGCTGCTCGATCACCGAGGTCACGGTCTTCTCCACCACCTCGGCACTGGCTCCGGGATAGTATGCGTTGATACCAACCTGTGGGGGGGCGATTGGGGGATAGGCAGAGATCGGCAGACGGAAGATGGCTACGCTGCCGGCCAGGGTGATAAGGATCGCCACTACCCAGGCAAAGATGGGACGATCGATAAAAAAACGTGGCATCTACTACTTCTCCGCTTTTCCTGAAATGACCACGGCCTTGGCTTCACCGCCGGGCTGCACCTTCTGCAGGCCCTCCAGGATCACCCGATCACCGTCCTTCAGGGCTCCGGTTACGATCCATGAGTCCTGGGTGGTGCCATGGGATACTACCTTGCGCACCTCCACTTGGTCCTTCCCGTTTACCACCAACACTGATGCACCCTGGGCATCCCGCTGCAGAGTGGCCTGGGGCAGGAGAAAGGCCTGCTCCAGATAACCCAGGGTCAGGCGCAGGTTTACGAACATGCCCGGAAGCAACTGATGTTCAGGATTGGGCACCACCGCACGCAAGGATATGGTGCCGGTGCCGGGATCGGCCACAGAGTCAGAGAAATCCATAGTCCCGGAATGGGCATAGTCGGTACCGTCCGACAATATTACAGAAACCGGCAGCTGCTTGCCGCCGGATAGTCCATCCATCTTGGCACCCTCGGCACGCAACTGCTGCAGTTCCGATACCGAGAGGCTGAAGTTTACATAAACCGGATCCATCTGCTCGATAGTGGTAAGCTGGGTCGCCTCCCCCTGTCCAACCAGAGCACCTTCGGTGACCAGTGCGCGTCCTGCGCGTCCTGCGATTGGCGCCGTGACTGTGGCATACCCCAGATCCAGCTGCGCCTTCTCCACATTGGCCTTGGCCTGCTTGACGGCCGCTGCAGTGGTGCGCTCGTTCGCGAGGGCCGTATCCCGATCCTGGGTTGAGAGCAGCTTCTTGGCAGCCAGCTCACGATAACGCTTGGCGATTGACGCCGCATTGGCGGCATCCGCCTTGGCCTTGGCCAGGGCCGCCTCCTGCACATGCAGTTCCGCCGTCAATGGGGCCGGGTCGATCTTAAACAGGGTCTGCCCCGCCTCCACATCGGTGCCTTCCTTATAGCTACGCTCCAGGATAATACCGGCCACACGCGCCCGCACCTCGGCCACGCGGATGGAGGCCAGACGTCCCACCAGTTCTCTGGTCAAGGGCACAGACTGCGCATGGACATTTATAACCGTAACCTCCGGAGGCGGTCTCTGTGCCTGTCCCGCACCCTGTTGCGACGATTCGCCGCAGGCTGAAATGAGCGTCACAACCAAACAAGTGAACAGAAAACGTAAATACGCTGACTTCATGGGTAACTTCCTGATTAACGTCAAATATGATGCGGCTTAAAGCTAAAACTTATTTAGCCACATCAAGACCGCATAGTGTACAGCCTTTGTTGCCAGCGCCGCCAGGACATTCATGTAACAAAATGTAACAGCGTTGCATCACAGACAGGAGCTTTTGCAGGTTTCAAGAAATAAGGGTCAGCAAACACTAACTTGCTAACCCTTTATTTATATGGTGGGTAGTATAAGAATCGAACCTATGACCAATGGATTAAAAAACCATCATAGAGTCCTTTAAAGACAAGGTGTTCAAACCAATTTCTGGACGGTATATCTGACTTCACCATCTAATAAAACAAAGCAGTTAGAACTTGCTGGACAGTAGCATTTCAGCACTTCCCAAATCGCCATTGTGCTAACTAGCCACTAAAATAATGTAGTTCACATCATGGCGAGGCGGCATCAGCTGTACCCTGGATATTCCAGTAATGTATCTACCAATACCAATACCAATACCAATAGTAGTTGTAATCTAATCCCTATACCTCAATGAATTCTTACTTTCTGTTACGCGCGAAGTGTACGCATTGCATGTCCCGGATCTGCTTTGGACTCGATCTCTCAGGACGGTTCATATAGGCCAGCGGTAGATAAGTAACTGCGGCAACTGCAATGGCAATAATGATGTTAATACGAATCATCGAAATTCGATCTTTCCATCGTAATTCTTATGCGTTAAGGAGTTAACTACTCCTATGTAGTAAATAGCGAGATTACAAGCCACCCATCTACCGGCATGGACCTAGCACTCTAATTAGAACATTAATTCCCGCCAAAACAGTCAGACAGCAAACTATCAGATTCCACCATATAATTGTCGTATCGAAACAAAGGTGTTGTCTTGGGGCGCCAGCGTGGATTGAAAAAGGCAGAAAACTGTAGGATCATGGCGCCGTACGTTGAAAATAAAAAGAAGGGAGTGGGAGAATGGCGATTACGGATAACGGTGGTTATGACAAACCGGCGATGGTCGGGCTCCCAACCATGATATCAGCACCATCAACAGCATTCGCTGAAAGCAAACTCCTATCCCTCGGCTGCACAGTGGTGCTGGCTGCGACACTACTCACCACACAGGCGCAGGCGCAACAGCTGCCGACCGGCGGCCAGGTAGTCGCTGGGCAAGGCAGCATAGCCAGCACCAGCACAACGATGACCGTGACGCAAAACACTGCCAACATGGCCGTCAACTGGCAAAGCTTTTCGATCGGCCAGGGCAATACCGTCAATTTCGTGCAGCCCTCCGCCTCCGCCGTAGCACTCAACCGCGTGCTGGGTTCCGACGTCTCCGTCATTCAGGGCGCGCTGAATGCCAACGGCAAGATCTTCCTGATCAACCCCAACGGCGTTCTGTTCACGCCGACCGCACAAGTCAACGTCGGCAGCCTCGTGGCCTCGACGCTGAACATATCCACGGACGACTTCATGGCGGGCAACTACCGTTTTGAAGGCGCATCCAGCAACGCCATCACCAATCAGGGCAACATCACGGCCGCAAACGACGGCACCGTTGCGTTGATTGCCGCCAAGATCATCAACACCGGACAAATCGACACGCCGCAAGGCAATGTCCTGATGGCGGCAGGCAACAAGGTCACGCTGGACATGGGAGGCCCGGTCAAGATTCAGGTCGAGAAAGGCGCGCTGGAGGCGCTTATCGAGCAAGGCGGTGGCGTGCGTGCCGATGGCGGTCTCGTATATCTCACCGCCAAGGCGGCTGGCGAACTGGCGACCGCAGTGATCAACCACACCGGCATCACGGAAGCCCGCACGCTGACCACCGGAGAAAAAGGCGAAATCATCTTGCTTGGCGATATGGCGCAAGGCGAAACCATCGTGGGCGGCAGGCTGGATGCCAGCGCACCGAATGGCGGAGATGGCGGGTTTATCGAGACCAGTGCGGCAGAGGTTAGATATCTGGACGGCTTCTTGGTCACGGCCGGCTCCGCCTACGGCCAGGGTGGACTGTGGCTGATTGACCCGGCTGATGCGGCAATCGATCAGACAATCGCTGACGGCTATGTGACGACATTGAATACCGGTACCTCGGTTTTAAACGAGGTCACTGGCAATATCACCCTGAACAATGGCGTCAGCATTGCCAAGACGGCCGGCGGTGACGCCACTCTGACGTTTAAGGCGACGGGCAACGTTATACTCGATTACAACAGCTCAATCACTTCAACCAGCGGGGCGTTGAATACTATTCTTTGGGCGGACTCCGACGCCACCAACGGCGGTTACATCAACATCAACGACACCACCATCAAGAGCAACGGCGGCGATATCAGCTTCGTTGGCGGAGTGGGCGGAACCGGGTATGCTGAGGGCACAAGCACCCAGACCGCATCTCCTCCCCACCAGGACGGCATTTCAATCGCGAGCAGCACAGTGGATAGCCGCGTTTACATCGCTGGCACCCCGCAAACCAGCGGGGGTGGAACAATCACGTTAAGAGGCAAGGGCTACGCAGGAAATCTGGTCAATCATGGTGGCGGGTTGTGGGCCGGCTTCGGTTCTATCTACACTGGTGGCGGCAACCTCGTCATGGATGTACAGGCGCAGGAGAACACTGGCGCCACTGAGGTCGGCATCCGCTATGGCGCCTATCTAGACGGTATGACGATCAGCACCAACGGCGGAGATGTGCAGATCAGCACGGCGTCGCCGTCCGCCATTTGGACGGGCTTCCATAGTAACAGCAGCCTGAACGCTGGCGCGGGAGACATCACCCTATCGACCGATCAAATCAGTCTGAGCGGTACATTTAGCGGCACCGGAACGTTGTCCGTCCAGCCGATCACATCGGGCACGACCATTGGTCTTGCGGGCGGCGCAGGTACGCTGAATATCAATGCCACGGAGTGGGGGTATTTCCAGAATGGCTTCTCCAGCATCACCATTGGAAATTCCACGTCTGGCGCCATTACAGTTGGTGGCTCGGTCACGTCAAATGATGATCTGAACCTCATCAATAACTCCACCATCGCCATCAATGGCGCTTTAACGGTTAATAATAATCTGACCATGACCAGTGGCGGTGCAATCACCCAGACCCAGGCGCTGGATGTAAACGAGACAACCACCATTACCGCCGGTCCCGGTAATAATGTCACTCTGAATAACGCCGGCAATGACTTTTCCGGAGCGGTTACTGTTGTCAGCGGCAATGACGTCAGCCTGCGGGATAGCAATGCCCTCGTTCTTGCCGCTTCCACCATCTCAGGCGACCTGACCTTGGTGTCCGGTGGCAATATCACCCAATCAGATTCCTTAAGTGTTACCGGCACGACCAGCATCACGGCAAATGACATCACCTTGACCGATGCCTCTAACGATTTCACCGGTGCGGTTTCGATGATAGCCGGCAATAACGTCAGCCTACGGGATAGCAATGCTATCGTTCTTGCCGCTTCCACCATCTCAGGCGACCTGACCTTGGTGTCCGGCGGCAATATCACCCAAACAGATGCCTTAAGCGTTACCGGAACGACCAGTATCACGACCGGGTCATCAAATGACATCACCTTGATCAATAACTCCAATGACTTTACCGGTGCGGTCTCGATCGTCTCCGGTAACAACGTTTCGCTTATTGACAGCAACGCCATGACGCTCGGCGCGGTCAACGCTATCGGCACGGTGGATATCGCCACCCTCACGGGCGACCTCACCCTGACCGGCGCGGTCTCCACGACCAATGCCACCTCCAGCGCCATGAAACTCAACGCGGGCAAGAGCACGGCGGCTGGTACATCGAGCGGCGGCAATATCGTTGTCAGCGGCGGTTCGGTGAGCGTGGGAGCGGGAGGTACGGCACAACTGTATTCCGGTAGTCTGTCCGGCAGCACGAATCTGGCAACCTTGGTGGGAGCGGGTAGTGGCAGATTCCGCTATAACGCAGATGAGACCACAGACTTTTCGGCAGGCAGCTGGACGGCTTTAGGCACCGGACTGTATGTAATCTACCGCGAGCAACCGACCGTAACCATCACTGCAAGCGATGACACCAAGACCTATGATAGCGCCGCTTACAGCGGTGGCAACGGCTATACCGGCAGTGGTTTTGTCAACGGAGACACCATCGCGAGCATTACCGGCACGCCAGCCTATGGTGGCACTGCCCAGGGCGCGACCAATGCCGGCACCTACACGCTCAGCCTCAGCGGCCTCGGTAACGGTTTGGGGTATGCCCTTTCCTATACAGACGGCACGCTAACCATCAACAAGGCGGCTCTGACGATTTCCTCCGCCGACGTAACCAAGACCTACGATGGCACCACCAGTGCGGCCGGTTCGGCCACAGTTACGGCTGGGACGCTGTTCGGCTCCGACGCGATTTCCGGCGGTACCTTTGCCTTCAACGACAAGAACGCAGGCAGCAACAAGACGGTTACCGTTTCCGGCGTCACCGTCTCCGACGGCAATTCGGGCAACAACTACACGGTGAGCTACACCGACAACACCACCAGCACTATCAACAAGGCAATGCTGACTGTCACGGCAGACGACCAAACAAGGCCCTACGGCGCGCCAAACCCGACGTTCACGCAAACTATCAGCGGTTTTGTGAACGGAGAGAACGCGATCACCGCTGGTATCACAGGCTCGGCCGTCGGCAGCAGCACAGCCACCGCCAGCAGTGCTGCGGGCGCCTATGTCATCACCGGCAGTACCGGCTCGCTGGCGGCGGGCAACTACAACTTTATGGCGGCTGACGGCACGCTGATGATCAC
The DNA here is from genome assembly GCA_050290785.1 of Sedimenticolaceae bacterium. Classification (GTDB taxonomy): domain Bacteria; phylum Pseudomonadota; class Gammaproteobacteria; order Chromatiales; family Chromatiaceae; genus JAAGZL01. Next base: position 30,459 of record JBNKIR010000008.1, read on the forward strand.
GGCCACGTCGTCAGCACAACAATCAGCAGTGCAAGCGGCCCAAATGCTGCCTCCAACCGGCGCACTCCCTCTCAGCATTTCTGGTGGGCTGGAGTTTGTGGACGTACCGGCCGGAACGAGCGGCAGCACGGCTCCGTTAGTTGCTCAGCTACCGGAAGGCGGCACACAGGCGCTTGCCGACATGGTGCGCATCTTCGTGAAAGACGGCGGAATTCTGTACGAACGGGACAAGCGCCAATAATCAATTGATCGAATTTGATACGGAGTCCATCGATGAATTTTCTAAAGACCACGCTGGCCCTTGCCTTGGCCAGCGCCCTGCCCGCATTCGGACAACAACCTCCCGACGCCGGGCGCGTCCTGCAAGAGAACCGCTTACCGACGCTGACGGTGCCGCAACCGGGCACGAGCCTTTCCATTCCCTCACGATCTGCAAAGGAAGTCGCACCTGGCGGGGCGACCGTCATTCTGAAGGGCGTGCAATTCTCGGGTAATACCTGCTTCTCTGAAGCGGAACTCCAGAAGGTTGTCGGCGATGTCTCGGGCCAATCATTCGATCTCGCAGGATTGTACGGTATCGCAGAAAAGATCACGCAGCACTACCACGCGAACGGCTTTCCCTTTGCCCGCGCCTTCCTTCCTGGCCAGAACGTTACCGATGGCGTTATTCGTCTCGACATCGTGGAGGGACGGTTCGGCAAGGTGCTGGCCCAAGGCGATGCAAATCTGAGCAGCGGCGCCCAGCGTTTCCTCGCATCGCTGGAACCGGGAGCGGTGATAGAATCTGATCCGCTGGAGCGCGCCACGTTGATCCTCAACGACCAACCCGGCATCAAGACGATGCCTATCCTGCGCCCCGGGCAGGAGCTGGGCACCGGCGACCTGGTCGTCGAGGTCAGCCGCACTCCCTTGATCCGCGGCGATGTGGGACTGGACAATCACGGCAACCGCTACACCGGCGAGACGCGTCTGCACGCCAATCTCCAGATCGACAGCCCTTTCCTCTTGGGCGACCAGATCACGATCCGCTCGCTTTACAGTGAAGAAGACCTCTGGCTGGGTAGCATCGGTTACAGCGTACCGCTCGGCGCATCCGGGTTGCGCGCCAATGCGTCCTATGCCCACACCAGCTACCAACTAGGTAAGGACTTCACCAGTCTGGACGCCCACGGCACGGCACAGGTAACCAGCGCCGGACTCTCCTACCCTGTGATTCGCTCGCAGCAAAGCAACCTGACGCTGGCCGCGTCCTGGCAACACAAGAAACTCAACGATCAGCAAGACAGTTCCAATACGGATAACGACAAATCCAGCACTAGCGGTGTTATGTCCATGTCGTTCGATCATCGCGACGGTCTGGGTGGTGGTGGCATTACCTACGGTGTTTTGTCCTGGACGGCCGGCCATCTGAAGCTGGACTCGGAACTCGAGGCAACCGATCGCAGCAGTCATACCGACACGCGCGGCAGCTTCAACAAGTGGAATCTGGATCTGGCCCGACTACAGATGCTTCCGGCCAATTTCAGCCTGCTCGGCCGGCTGTCGTTCCAGGGGGCTGACAGCAACCTGGACAGTTCGGAGGATTTCAGCCTCGGCGGTCCCAACGGCGTGCACGCCTACCCGGTAGGTGAAGGCATCGGCGACGAGGGATGGCTCGCGCAAATCGAACTGCGCTACAAACTGGGCGACTTCAGCCCCTACCTCTTCCACGACGCTGGTGGGGTTAGAATCAATGCGAAACCGGGTTCCATCACGCCCTCAGTGACGGATAACAGGCGCAACGTCTCCGGATCGGGCGTTGGAGTCCGTTACGCGCACGAGCATTGGAATGCCGATCTGAGCCTTGCGTGGCGCAACCATGGCGGGGAACCTACGTCCGATACCAGCGATCGCAGGCCACGGGCCTGGGCAACGATGTCCTACCGGTTCTGAGCAAACCAATCGGTCTCGCGTTGATGCCTCTTCAACGCTGGACGCCATGAGCGATTATTTAGATTCAGACCGCAGTGTGACCAACCACCACTACCTCAGAAAGCCCAAAAAAGTTGTGGGGCTGCGCTATGCGGACGGGAAAAACATAAAGGGTTAGCAAGTACTAACCTGCTAACCCTTATTTATATGGTGGGTCGTATAGGAATCGAACCTATGACCAATGGATTAAAAATCCACTGCTCTACCGTCTGAGCTAACGACCCGAATGATAGAAGCGCGTGATTATACCGGACGATCCCCCGCTGTCAAAGCGGTATAGGCCATGTCGATAACCAGCCCTGCTCTCAAATAGGGTCAGGCACCAGGAAGGCGTTACTTTTGGCTACGTGCGAACAGGATCTAGACCTCTTCCAGCTTTCTCATGCCCTGTGGCAACAATCGCAGATCCACCATACCCGTCACCAGGGCCTGGCAGAGAGTGGCCTCATCTTCGTAGACCATTTTGTAATACTGCACCTTCATGGTCAGGGCGCTCCCCAGGATGATGCTCCCCAGGGCGATGAATGATCCCAGGGCCAGGGTGGATACACCGGTAACACCCTGTCCCAGGGTGCACCCCATGGCCAGCACGCCGCCTATGCCCATGAGTAGTGATCCGATTATGTGGTTTATAAAATCCCGGATACTGACGAACCACTCGATCCTGAAACTGCGGCTGATCATGGCGTAGATAAATGACCCTACGATCACCCCAAACATGCTGGACATGCCGAAGGTGATCAGGTTCTGGCTAGCGCCTCCCTGAAGGTAGGTCAGGGTCTCGCCCATCGGATTCACGAACGTGAATGATTGCGCCCCTACACCGGGCGGCGGCACATCCATAAACTCAGCGGTCTCGACCCACTCCTGACCCATGCTACCTGCGGTCACATACCAACCAATTATGGTGAGGAGACCGATACTGACCCCGGCCAATATCATATCTCCACTGCCGCGAAAATCCCTGGCCTTGAATATGGTGAATAACAGGATGAGGCCCAGGGCCAGCCCCAGATAGAGATTGAGTCCGGCGGGATCACCCAACCCCAGAATACTGCCCAGGATGGTTCCGATACCCTGATCCGGCACATCCATGATGGCCAGGTCCGGGCTGATGGGCGCCATCCAGCTGTGGAATACCAGACCATAGAAGTCGGTACGGGTCATGGCGTATGCAGCCAGCCCGACAACAATGAATACAACGACTGATTTTAGATTGCCCCCACCGATGCGGATCAGGTTCTTATTGGCGCAACCGGATGCCAGGGTCATACCCACACCGAACATCAACCCACCCAGGATATATCTGGGCCACATAAACATGCTGCTGCGATATGGGACCCTTAGTCCGGACAGATCTATGAGAGAGTACGATTCAAACCATGCGACACCGATTATGGCGACGGCAACGGCCAGGAACCAGGCCCTCAGTCGGCGTAGATCTCCCATATTGACCCAGTCTGAAACCGCACCCATGGTGCAGAAGTTCGTCCCGCTGGCCACAGCACCCAGGAACACGCCCAGGACAGCGCCAAGCAGCACTACCTGCGTAGTAATCTCCAACTGCATACCCTCCTCCGGTATAACCAAATTGTATTATGCATCGGGCCCGTACTTTAGGGGCCTCTTATTTTGCTCAATATTAGCATCTTACGGGGACGCATTTAAATGCGTCCCCAAGCGATGGGAATAGGATTACTTATATGGGGTGGGATCGGGAACACCGGCATCCTTAAACCCCTGGGCACGCAGGCGGCAGGAGTCACAGACACCACAGGCGCGTCCATCGCTGGCGGCCTGGTAGCAGGAGATAGTGGCGGCATAATCCACCCCAAGTCCTATACCCTGGCGGATGATCTCGGCCTTGGTCAGATGCACCAGCGGGGCATGGATTTTGATGCTCGCACCTTCCACACCTGCCTTGGTGGCAAGATTGGCCATGGTCTCATAGGCCTGCAGAAACTCCGGACGACAATCCGGATAACCCGAGTAGTCCACCGCATTCACTCCGATGAATATATCCCTGACCCCCAGCACCTCGGCCCAACCCAGGGCCAGTGACAGAAATATGGTATTGCGCGCCGGGACATAGGTCACCGGGATGCCGGTGCCCATCTGTTCTGGGACTGCTATGGACATATCCGTCAGGGCCGACCCGCCGAACACATCCAGGGCTATGGGGATGATTCGATGCTCTTCCACTCCGATCGAACTGGCGACACGCTCCGCCGCCAGCAGTTCAGCCGAGTGGCGCTGCCCATAACTCAGGCTGAGTGCGTGGCACTCAAAGCCCTGCCCCTTGGCAATGGCCAGGGTCGTGGCCGAATCCAGACCACCGGAAAGGAGTACCACCGCCCTCTTCATCTTCTCACCACCATACTATTTTCCCCTGCTATCTCCCCAAAGCTGTTTGTGCAACTGCAACTGGAGGCGCACCGGCAACCGATCCCGCAGTATCCATTCTGCCAGATCTACGGGATCCTGCACCCCATAGGCCGGCAACATGATTATCTCTGCCTTATCCGCCAGTCCATCACGCTCTATGATCTGGCGGGACCAATCGTAGTCCTTTTCATCACATATAACGAACTTGATCTGGTCAGTAGCAGAAAGCAGGTCAATATTGGAAAACAGATTTCTGTCCGCCTCGCCGGAACCTGGGGTCTTGATATCCATGATCTTGGCGACCCTGGGATCCACCCCTGAGATATCCAGGGCACCACAGGTCTCGAGCGCCACAAGATATCCCTCATCGCACAACCTGGTAAGCAGTTCCGCGCAGTTCCCCTGGACCAGCGGTTCGCCACCGGTGACGGTTATCCGTTTACATCCATATTCCGCAACCCGCGCGACTATCGCATCCAGGCTCATACGCTCTCCCCCGCTGAAGGCGTACTCGGTATCGCAGTATACGCAACGCAGGGGGCATCCGGTCAGGCGTACAAACACCGTCGGCATCCCAACGGTGTTGGACTCACCCTGGAGTGAATAGAATATCTCGGTTATCTGTAAACTGGACATGCCTGAAATCTACCAAAAAAAGGGGCATCTAGATGCCCCTCACGATCAGAAATTCTGATAATACCCCCGTCTAGTGACCTTCGGCCTGCATCTTACTTAGACGTTTTTTCGCCAGTTGACTCGCAGTAGAGTTGGGATATCTGCTCACCACGCTGTTCAAGGTGTCCCTGGCCGCCGACCACTGCTTCTTTTCATACTGGATATAGCCAATCTTCAAATAGGCGTCCGACACCTTGGGGCTTCCAGGATGGGCCCGTATAACCTTATTGAACTCCGCCTGGGCCGCATCAAAATCCCGGCTTACATAATTGGCCTCCGCCAGCCAGTACTGGGCGTTATCTGCCAGTCGGCTGTTTGGATATTTGGACAGAAACTCCCTAAAAGACTGTTTCGCCTGATCATATTTCCGATCCATCAGCAAATTGAATGCCTGTTGATAGCTGGACTTCTCACCTTCTGCCTCACGATAGGTGGATTCCGATCTGGGGGCCACCGACACCGATGTGGTCTGCAACTGGCCGGGAGAGTCCGTTGTTTGAGAGGTAGGTCGTATGACAGGAGGCAGATTTGATCCTCCGTCCTGCTGCTGAACACCTGCATTCGTACTGCCCTGCGCCATACCAACGTCCTGATTGGATGCGGCTGGCAGCGGAGCTGACTCCCAGTTGGGTGCACCTGTCGGCTCCGGGGCCTGGGGCTGGACAGGGTCACTTGCCTGAGTCTGGGTCATTGGCGGGACCATCCCGCCAGAGGCATCCGCCGGCTGTCCTGACGGGGCCTCTCCGGTGATCCTGGATATCCTCTGATCCATGTCGTTATAGAAATCCATCTGGCGCTTTCTCAGGCTCTCCATCGCATGATTCTGCACCTCGACATCCCCTCTGAGCGACTGAATCTCCTGTTGCAGGCTGTCCAGACGCAGGACGATGTTAGAGAGGGTGTTTATCCGCCGCTCTAACATCTGAACCCGCTGCTCCAGTGACGGTCCCTTGGACGATGTACTGCTGCTGTCATCTTTCTTGGAAGAGAAAAAATCAATCGCCGAGACCGGCGCCGTCAGAAGCAGAATCAAAGCTCCAACCAAGAACCTCATGCCTATCTTCCCCTTTGAACTAGTAGCGTAATTCTACACGGCGATTCGCTGACCAGGCCGCATCGTTGGAAGCGATATCGGCCGGACGCTCTTCGCCATAGCTGATGGTTGAGATCTGCCTCTCGGATGCACCCTGCGCCAACAGCAGACGTTTAACGGCCTTGGCTCGATCCTCGCCCAGAGCGATATTGTACTCTCTGGAGCCACGCTCGTCCGCATGCCCTTCCACTGATACCCGCACTTCAGGATGGGAAGCCAGATAGGCGCCATGGGCCACAACGACATCACGATAATCGGCCGGTATCTCACTTATGTCATAACCGAAGTAGATGATCTTGGTGGAAAGCGGGCTGTTGGGATCATCCAACGGGCTACCGGTCCATGCGCCACCCTCATTAGCACCGGCGGTTCCTGCATCTGTAACATCGGCGGCATCGTCATTACCCATGCCTGGCATGCTGGAACAGCCAGCAAGATACAGGGCCACAGCCAATACCGTGATCAGTTTTACCATTTTCAATTTCATTTCTGTCAATTCCTCTATTTTGATCGACTAAAAGGGGACCATGCCGGCTCACGAACATCACCCACCTGGAGAGCCAGCCTTTGTTTTACACTTCCATCCACAGAAACAGCCGCCAACTCCCCCTTACCCCTAATCTTGGTTGCATATATTACCATGCCGCCGTTGGGAGCAAAGCTGGGAGATTCATCCAATCGCCCTTGGCTCAAGAGTCTCATGGATCCTGTAGCAAGATCCAACAACGCTATACGAAAAGACCCTTCTTTTCTGTTAACCATTGCAAGTAATTTACCATCAGGCGAGTAGGTCGCCCGGGCGTTATACTTACCTTTGTAGGTAACCCGTTGCGCATTACCGCCAAATGCCGGAACCTTATAGATCTGCGGCTGACCTCCACGAGACGATGTAAACGCAACAAACTTGCCGTCCGGTGACCACGCAGGTTCCGTATCGATCCCATAGTGGTTGGTCAGTCTGAGAAGCGATTTGTTCTGCAGATCAAGCACGTAGATATCCGGATTTCCATCCTTAGAGAGAGTCAGTGCCAGTTTGGTTCCATCTGGAGACCATGCAGGCGCGCCGTTTATACCTTTAAATGATGCGACCTTCTGGCGCTGTCCGGTGTACACACCCTGCACATAGATAGAGGCCTTTCTACCCTCGAACGACACGTAGGCCAGACTACGACCGTCGGGAGACCATGCGGGAGACATCAGCGGCTCGGTGGAGGTAACTATGGTCTGCGGATTGTATCCGTCTGCATCCGCCACCTGCAGGACCACCTTCTCCTTGCCATTGCGCTGGATTATAGAGGTGACGTAGGCCACCTTGGTGGAGAACGCACCCCTCTTGCCTGTGATCTTCTCGTAGATGATATCCGCTATGTGGTGCGCGGTGGCACGCAGATCACGCTCATTGGTGGGCACGTTATAGCCCGCCAACTGCTCCTGCTTGAACACGTCAAACAGCTGGAACCTGACCAGATACTGACCTGCACCCTTCGACTGCACCTGCCCCACCACCAGGTTATCCATCTTGAGCACCCGCCAATCCTTGAACTGCACCTCCTTGCCTTCCTTGGGACGGGCCAGCATATCCTCAGGCGGCATGGGCCGGAACAGGCCGCTGCGCGCCAGGTCGGACCGGATGATCTCGGCGATATCCTGACTCGGACCCTGGCCTCCGCCCGTCCAGGCGAAGGGAACCACCGCGATAGGGAGGGCGCCCTGCGCCCCTTCGGTGATACGAATGGTCAGGGGATCTGCCATAAGTGGCAGATGGACCAGATAGATCAGTACAGATAGTAGAATCTTTCTCATAACAGTTTCAGTCACTCCCCGCTTCTCGGTGCAAATACAAGGTTTATATCTCTGAATTTCTCAAACAATCTTCCAGTTGGCACAGGCAGCGGATCGGCCTTGTGTACGGCCGCCTCCGCAGAGCGATCAAAGGCACCGTTCCCACTGCTCTGAACCACCTGAGCCGCTATTACATTACCACCAGTGGCCATGCGAATCCTCAAGGTACACTTCAGTCCATCGCCCACAGTGCTCGGACGCAGCCAATTATCTGTAACAGCCTGCTGTATCTGGGCCATGTAGAGTTCGATCTCGGTTGCATCCCGCTCTGCCTCCATATCGGCCTGCATCTGGGCCTCCAGCTTGCGCTGCTCCTCCAGTTTACGTCTCTTTTCCTCTTCCGCCTTGCGCTTTTTCTCTTCCGCTGCCTTACGCTTGGCCTCTTCCGCCTGTTTCTTCTTGGCCTCTGCGGCCTTACGCTTATCCTCTTCCGCCTTCTTCTTCGCCTCGGCTTCCTTACGCTTTCTCTCCTTCTCCAGCTTGAGTTTCTTGGCCTCTTCCGCCTTGCGCTTCTTCTCCGCCTCGGCCAGTTTCCGCTCTTCCACCTGTCGCTTCTTCTTCAGATCTTCCAACTGCTGCTTGGCTTCCTGCTCTTTTTTCTTTTTGTTCTCGTCGGCCAGCTTCAGTTTTTTTACCTCGGCATCCACCTTGGATGCGTCTATCACCGTTGCCTGCACCACGTTCACCTTGGGCAGGTTCTGCTCTGGCTTCTCCAGCCAGTCCAATCCGAAGATCATCAACAGGATAATGATCAGATGCATGCCTATGGCGATGGCCGCGGCTAACGGATTGGTCTTGAGAATCTGGAACATCTGGTTCTCTGCCCTACTCTTCCGGCGTTTCCGTTATCAGGCCGACATTGGGCGCCCCCGCCTGCTGTATCATCACCATCGCCTGCACCACATGGCCGTAATCCACACTGCGGTCACCCCGCACCATTATGGGGGTTTTCGGCTTGTACTTCAGCACCGCCGCCACCCTGGTCTGCAATACCTCCGGTTCCACCGGAGCATTCTTGCCCTCGCCGACGTCGATAAACATCTGGCCCTTGGCGTTTACCGAAACTATGACCGGGTCATCCGCATCCGGCGGCAGAGGATTGGCGTCCGCTACCGGCAGGTCCACCTTCACCCCCTGGGTCAGCAGTGGCGCGGTGATCATGAAGATCACCAGCAGCACCAGCATCACATCGATGTATGGCACCACATTGATCTCGGCCATGGGACGGCGGCTCTTCTTCTGACGGCTCATGCGTTACCCCTCAGATATGGGCCTGTCGCTGAAGTATGGTGGTGAACTCATCCAGAAAATCCTCATAACGACCGTTCAACCGCTCCACATCATTTGAATATCTGTTGTAGGCCACAACTGCCGGGATAGCGGCAAACAGACCCATGGCGGTGGCGATCAGGGCCTCGGCAATACCGGGGGCCACCAGGGAGAGGGTTGCCTGCTTTACGCTGCCCAGGGCCATGAATGAGTTCATGATGCCCCATACCGTACCAAACAGCCCCACATAGGGACTGGTGGAACCGACGCTGGCCAGGAAAGAGAGGTTGGTCTCCAGACCATCCATCTCCCTGCTCAGTGCCACATGCATGGCGCGTCTGGACCCCTCCACCACGGCCATGGGTTCAATATCGTCATGCTGGCGCAGACGGGTAAACTCCTGAAAACCGGCGTAAAAGATATTTGCCAGACCGGCGGAGTTGTCGCTCCCGCCAACCTGGGTATATAGCTCTCCCATATCGCCACCGGACCAGAAACGCTTCTCGAACGCATCCGCCGCCTTGCGCGCCTTCTTCAGCACCCTGGAGCGATCGAAGATCATGGTCCAGGAGATGATGGAGGCCAGCATCAATGATGCCATAACCAGCTGCACCAGCGGGCTGGCCTTGAGCACCAGACTAAAAAAAGATAACTCAGCTGACATCCTGCAACTCCTTCACGATTGAACCAGGGATGGGTCGGGGACGGAGTCGGATGGTATCCACACAGGTCACTTTTATTATTCCGTTGCAGATATTGCGGCCATCATTTGTATTGGTTATTTCCTGCCTGAAAGTCAGGCTTGCCCGCTTGCACTCATCTATCCCCACGCGCACCTCCAACGCATCATTGAATCTGGCGGGCGAGAGATAATCTATCTCTGCCCGATGTACGACGAAAATTATACCTTCTTGTTCTGCCAGCCGATCTTGTTCGAATCCAAGTGTTCTGAGCCATTCTGTCCTGGCCCTCTCCATGAACTTCAGATAGTTGGCGTAGTACACCACACCACCGGAATCCGTGTCTTCGTAGTAGACCCTGACCGGCCAGATAAATTCCTTACTAGATGTCATTTTTTCAATAAAGGGCATTCAATAATTTACTCATTGTGAAACAGTGCCCACAAACACGGTTCCATACCTAATCAAACGCAGTTGCAATGGATTCGGGGTTATCTCCCTAACCGATCACCTGTATACGCCAAGCCAACAATAACCGCGTATTGTCCAATAATTTCGCCTCTGCTAAAAGGCATTCCACCTTAATTTGGCAAGTTTATTTGCTATTCGGAAAACAGATCAGGCGTATTCGGTTCGGCCGGCTCAGAGTTCGGGGTCAAACCGAAATGTAGATAGGCCGCCCTGGTGGCTACCCGCCCCCGTGGAGTGCGCATCAAAAAGCCCTGTTGAATCAGATATGGCTCCAGCACATCTTCGATGGTGCCACGCTCTTCGCCGATGGCTGCCGCCAGACTGTCCACCCCGACCGGACCGCCATCGAACTTATTGATGACCGCCGAGAGCAGTCTGCGATCCATGCTGTCGAAGCCGTTGTTGTCCACCTTGAGCATACCCAGGGCCTGGTCGGCTACATCCTTGGTGATAGCCCCGTCCGCCTTGACCTGGGCAAAGTCGCGCACCCGGCGCAACAGACGGTTGGCGATACGCGGGGTGCCGCGGGAACGGCGTGCGATCTCTGCAGCACCGGAGTCATCTATGGCGATATTCATGATGCCGGAGGAACGTTTGACGATGTGTTTCAGATCCTCGGTGGAGTAAAACTCCAGCCGCTGCACTATGCCGAAGCGATCCCGCAACGGCGAGGTGAGGAGACCGGCCCTGGTGGTGGCACCAACCAGGGTGAATGGCGGCAGGTCCAACTTGATGGACCGTGCCGCCGGACCCTCCCCTATCATGATATCCAGCTGAAAATCCTCCATGGCCGGATACAGCACCTCTTCCACCACCGCGGACAGGCGGTGGATCTCATCCACAAACAGCACGTCGTGGGGCTCGAGATTGGTCAGCAGGGCAGCCAGATCCCCAGGTTTCTCCAGCACCGGACCTGATGTCTGGCGCAGACCCACCCCCATCTCGTTGGCCACGATATGGGCCAGGGTGGTCTTGCCCAGACCTGGAGGACCGAATATCAACACGTGGTCCAGGGCCTCTTCGCGGCCACGGGCGGCCTGGATGAAGATCTCCATCTGGTCCCGCACCGCGGGTTGCCCCACATAGTCACTGAGATATTTGGGGCGGATCACCCGATCCACGGCGGCGTCATCGGAGTCCGCCTCGGGGATGATTATGGGGTCATGTTCGGCCATCAGTTCGTCACCGCCGCCTTGAGAGAGGCGCGGATGATCTCCTCGCTGCTAAGCCCTGCACTATCCACCTCCCGCACCATACGGCTGGCCTCATTGGCCTTATAACCCAGGGCGATCAAGGCCCCTACCGCATCGGCTACCGGGGTGTGCGCCATCTCCGATGCCGCACCGGTCGTATGAACGGTAATATCGCCCAGATCCAGCTTGTCCAGCCGATCCCTCATCTCAACGATGAGCCGCTCTGCGGTCTTCTTGCCGATCCCGGGGAGACGCACCAGGGCAGCGGTGTCGTTGGCCTGCACACAGGCTGCAAACTCGTCGGCGCCCATACCGGAGAGTATGGCCAGGGCCATCTTGGCCCCCACGCCACTCACCTTGAGCAGTCCGCGAAACAGGGAGCGTTCCGATTCGCTGGCGAACCCGTACAGGACATGGGCGTCGTCCCGGATCGCCAGATGGGTGAACAGGATCACCTGCTCTCCCACTGCCGGCAGGTTATAGAAGGTGGACATGGGGGACTCCACATCGTACCCCACCCCATTCACCTCCAACAGCAGGAATGGTGGTGTCTTGGATATCAACTCCCCGCGCAGGCGCCCGATCATCTCCTGCCCCCCGCCTTGAGACTCAGGAGCATATGGCTGGAGTGGGCGTGGCTGATGGCCACCGCCAGGGCGTCGGCCTGGTCTGCGGCCAATGCGTCTTTCAGTTGCAGGATCAGTTTGATCATATGCTGTACCTGTTCTTTATCTGCGGCCCCGGTGCCCACCACCGACTGTTTGATCATACGCGGGGTGTACTCCGCGATCGGCAATCCTGCCATAACGCCTGCGCATACCGCAGCCCCGCGGGCATGCCCCAGCTTCAGCGCCGATGCAGGATTCTTGGATACAAACACCTCCTCCACCGCCATCTCGGTCGGGGCGAATTCGGTGATGATCCGGGATACCTCACGGTATATCTCCCCCAGACGCTGCGGCAGATCCACCTTATCCAGGCGGATACAGCCACTGGCTATATGCACACTCTTGTGGCCGTCGCTCTCGATCACACCGTAGCCGGTAACGCGCGAACCTGGATCTATGCCCAGTATGCGGCGCATATCTATGAGTGACTCCAAATGAGCAATGGCATCATAGCTTAACCCAGGGCGTCCAAGATCTCGTCAGAGATATCGGCATTGGTGTAGACATCCTGCACGTCATCCAGATCTTCCAGGGTATCGATCATCTTCATCAGCTTCTCCGCCGTCTCCTGATCCAGCTCGGTGTTGGTGGATGCGGTGAAGGTGATCTCGGCGTTATCCGGCTCGTGACCTGCCGCCGCCATACCGTCTTTTACCGCGGTAAAATCTTCAGGGGCGGTCATCACATCGATGGAACCGTCATCGTTGTTGATGACATCCTCGGCCCCGGCCTCCAGGGCGGCCTCCATGATGCCATCCTCATCCGCTCCCGGGGCAAAACTGATGATGCCCTGCTTGCTGAACATGTAGGCCACGGAACCGTCGGTCCCCAGATTACCGCCATGCTTGGTGAAGGCGTGACGCACCTCGGATGCGGTGCGGTTGCGGTTGTCGGTCATGCAGTCGACGATGACAGCGATCCCACCCGGTCCGTAGCCCTCGTAGCGGATCTCGTCATAATTGTCACCATCACCGGCACCGGCGCCGCGTTTGATGGCGCGGTCGATGGTGTCCTTGGGCACATTGGCCTGGTTGGCCTTGTCCGTCGCCAGGCGCAGCCTGGGATTCGAGTCTATATCCCCGCCACCCTCTTTGGCCGCCACCGTCACCTCACGTAACAGTTTGGTCCAGATCTTGCCGCGTTTTTTATCGTTGGCCGCCTTTTTGTGCTTGATATTGGCCCATTTACTATGTCCAGCCATGAAACATCCTCAAATACTCAATTGATACATTGACGCAAAGTTTATCATTCCATGGGGTCGTCGGGACACATCTCGGGGCCGTTTTTTGCGCCATCCACGCCATAGCGGCCGGAAAAGCGTCCCGTTCGCAGAAAGGTGATCACCTCCGCCGCCACTGTGGTGGAGAAAACCATGCCCATATGACCGACCGGGATCTGGCAATAATCGCTGGCCCCGGGCAATCTGGTCTCAGAGAGCGAAACCGTACCGTCTCCAGGACCGGATAGCGCACCCAGCAGATGCCCTACGCCAACGCCGGATGAACCGGCGATAACACCAAGATCCCGCCCGCCATGCCAGCCGGGGGCGCCTCCGAGCAGCCCCTGATCTCCGCTACGCCCGATCAGACCTCTGGTGATAGATGATGCATGCAGACTCCTGGCCACTCCGCTACCCAACACTGGGGAACCCATAAGCACCACCCTCCCCGGAGGTAGATCGCCATACCTGTCAAACAGGTGCAGCAGGACTATCCCACCCAGGCTATGGGCCACCAGGTGGACGGTCTCGTCCTGCTGACGCTGGAGAAACCCATATAGACGGGCTGCGTTCTCCGCCGGGGTAGATAACAGTGAGTGATAGAAAAACCGCTCGGTGGCAAAACCTGCGCCGCGCAGGCGGTAACCCATGAGTGACATCTCCATACCGGTCATCCACAACCCGTGCACCAGCACCACGAGCTCCCTGTTTTGCTCTATATTTGAAGTGTTGTTCCCATCTTCGGTGTGTTGTGTTTTCATTTCGGTCTGAAGAACAGATATATATTAGGTAGTGTAGGAATATAATAAACGATGCCAATTTCTCTTGAGGGCCTGGTTGCCAAGCTGGCGAAACGCCCTCTCCCGGCCATGGCCGTTACAATTCAGCGGGTCAGATATCTACAGGAAGACCCTATCACCAGCAACCATGACCTGCAAAAGGTCATAGGCCTGGATCCGGGTTTTACCATGGATGTCTTCCGTACCTATGGGGCATCCCAAGGTGCCGGGCGAGGCCCGGCCACCGATGTGGCCCATGCTATATCCATGCTTGGACCTTTGCCAGTGAAGATAGCGGCCAAAAACCTGCCTACCCTGGACAAGGAGTTACCGGAGGCCGCCAAGATGGGCATCTACCTGGCCTACTCACGCGCCGCCCATGCCGCCATCTACGCCAAGGCGATAGGGGAACTGCGCGGGGACAATAATCCAGATGAGATGGGACTGGCCGCGCTGTTGCACAATTGCGGCGAGCTGGCCCTGTGGGCCTACGCCCGCAAGCCGATGCTGGAGATATTTAAACTGGTGCAGCAGGGAGCGGATTACGGGTCCGCCTCCTATTCGGTACTCGGCTTTACCATGAAGCAGCTGAATACGGAGCTGGCCAAGAGATGGCATCTCTCAAAACTGATCACCGAGACCACGGACCACACCTGGTTCGGAAAACACCGCTCCATGGCGGTACAGATCGCCTGTTCCATCGCACGCGAATCGGCCGCTGGCTGGAACTCCGAAGAGGTGGAGGATCTGATAGGACTCCTGGGTGAGTATATCCAGCACAACAAGGAGAAGACGGCTGCCTTTATCCACTCACTGGCGGCGCAGGCAGATAGACAACTCTTCGGCCTGCCACTGCCTGCATCCAGCTTCAATATGCTGCGGCAGCCTCCGGTCACCATCATTGTCGAAAAAAAGGAACCGGAGAGGGGCTCTATAGAGATAATCCCCCAGAAGCGCACCAAACGGCCCATGCGCATAGAGATCGAGGCGCCTCCGCCCAAACCAGAGAAGCAGGAAAAGAGGCCTTCCCTGACCGAGCTTCTCAAGCAAATGCCAAAGGAACCACCCAAACAGCACCAACCCATACCGATCAACGAAAGAGAGGTGGTGAAAGAGGTAAGAGATGAGCCTAAGCCGGTTACCAGAACTGAGGAACCGCCGCCTGCCAAGCCAGATCCCACACCCATAGAGAGACCTGCCGAAGTGAGGCCGACACTGCCGAGGGTCGTACAGAGGGCCCAGCCCCCCCTGCCGTGGGAGGAGACCCTTTCGACCTGTCTGCGCAAGCTGCGCAACGACCTGGGGATGAAACAGGTCATGTTCGCGCTTATCAGCACGAATAAAAGATACGCCAAGGTAAGTGAGCTGAGGGGTGTGGAGGCCGGTTCCGGTCTGAACAATTTCATGGTGGACATCCAGGAACAGAACCTGTTCTCCCTCCTGCTGGAGAAACAGCAGGGATTTTGGTTAAAATCCGGCAACCGGGAAAAATTTCTCCCCATGATCCCGCAGCACCTGCTCGACTCCATAGATAAAAACGGATTTTTTTGCATGTCTGTGTTCGTACGCGGCGAACCGGCCGGTTTTATCTATGCGGATGGGGCCTATGCACTGAACGAAGACAGCTATGCCGATTTCAAGCAGTTGTGCGCGGAACTGAGCCTGGCCCTGGGACAGATTAGCAGATGAATCAGATAAGTTATCAAATAGAAGACCGCCTCTACCTAAACATCACAGACCGCTGCACCCTCGGCTGCTCTTTCTGTCCTAAGAACAACGGGACCATGCAACTGCACGAATATGACCTGAGCCTGGACCATCGCCCGTCCGCCCAGGAGGTGATAGATTCCATAGGCGATGTCTCCGCCTATACCGAGTTTGTCTTCTGCGGCTATGGCGAACCGACCCTGCGCCTGGATGTGTTACTGGAGATAGCGAAATATATAAAAGGACACGGTGGCCGAGTGCGGATAAACACGGACGGACTGGCCAACCTGGTACACAAACGCAACGTCCTGCCGGAGTTGGGCCAGTACGTAGACGCCCTCTCCATCTCTCTCAATGCGCAGAGCCAGGAGGTGTACGACCGCCACTGTCTGCCGTCCATGCCGGGATCGTATCAGGCCATGCTGGATTTCATGCAGCAGGCCCCGCAATACATAGGGGATGTAACTGCCACTGCATTAGAGGGGTTGGAAGGGGTGGACATCGCGGCCTGCGAACAGATCGCAGCGGAGTGCGGTGTCCGGTTCAGAAAGAGGGTGTTGGGTATAGTGGGCTAGACAGTCCTCATACAAAGACGAGGTAATAATAATGAGACAACTATTGACTACTGCAGTCTGGCTACTGCTGCTCACGCTACATACGGCCACCGCGGATACTGTAACTTCTGAGATCCTGGCCAAGGGCTCCGGCAGTTGGGATGGGGTGGCCATCAGCTACCCGCAGGGAAACCCCGAGATTAGCGTTCAAAAGATCACCATAACCCCTGACGGCAAAGATGTGGTTCTGCCCATACACTGCCACACCATGCCTCTGGCGGCCTACGTGCTGAAGGGTAGCGTCAGAGTGGTGAAGACCAGCGGAGAAGAGATGTCATTTAAGGCCGGCGACGCCTTTATCGAGGTGATGAAGAGCTGGCACAAGGGGATACTCACAGAAGATACAGAGCTGCTTGTGTTCTATGCCGGCGAGAGTGGCGTACCTCTATCGGTAAAACAGGACGGCGACCCCTCCCTGTCGAAACAGTGTAAATAACATGGCATGACTGATTATCAAGGCAATCCTGGACAGTGGGCCACCCCCGGACTATGGCGCAGGCTGGCAGCGATCTTTTATGATGCCATCCTGCTTGCCGCAGTACTGCTTATGGCCATGGCAGTGATCGTGGTCCCCATGGACATGATCCATGGGGGAGAGAATTTCGATGCCGGCAGCCTAAGGCACAACCCTCTCTATCTGGGATATCTCTTCTGTGTCATGGTCGGTTTTCACATCCTGTTCTGGCTGCGCGGTGGCCAGACCCTGGGGATGCGGGCCTGGCGTCTGAGGGTGGTACGGGATGACGGACAGGGACTGGAACTGAAAGACGCCCTCATACGCTACTTTGCCGCCCTACTATCCTGGGCCGCGTTAGGAATGGGGTTTATCTGGGTAGTTATAGACAAAGATGGACTGGCCTGGCACGACCGCATATCCAAAACCAGGCTGGTGCTGATAAAGAAATAACAGGATGAAACTCAATGGACCTTGCGAAATAGCCAGATGGCCAATCCCAGCATGGCAAACGCCGGAAAGGTTGCAGCAAACAGGGGATTGAGTTCGTACACCACGGCCAGATGGCTCAGGATCTTACTCAGCAGGAAGAAACCGGTACCCAGCAGAGAACCCGCAAAGACACGTTGACCTATACCTACGCTCCTCAGCGATCCGAACACGAACGGGACCGATAGGAACACCATAACCAACGTCATGACCGGAGAGATTATCTTGGTCCAGAATGCCACCTCGAAGGGTATGGCGCTCTGCCCGTTGGTATGCAGAAAACTGATATATTTAAAAAGACCCCAGGCCGCAAGCATGGTCGGCCGCACCACAACCACACTCAGGACATTAGGGTCTATCATAGACTCCCAGGCGGCGCGCTCGATCTTTCTGCTGACCACCCCGTCCTGGGTAAATATGGATTGCTTGATGTTATTCAACAGCCAGCGATCATCGCGATACTGGGCAAAGGATGCGTAGCTGGCGACCTTTAGTTTCCTGTCTTCGGAAAATTCGTAGATGTATATATCCTGGAGTCTCGCCCCCGGTAAGATCTTACGGATATTCACAAAGGTGTTTCTATCTCTGGCCCAAAACCCGTATTCCGATTGCATGGTAATCTGATCGGAAAGCTTTGATGCCCGCATGGTCTCGGCATATTGCTCGGTCCTGGGCGCGATGATCTCTCCGATGACCACGATGATGCACATCATCAGCACGCCGGCCCTGAGCGCGGAGATGATTATCTCCTTTAGCGAGACACCGGCCGCGCGCATGGCCGTCAATTCAGAATGACTTGCCAGACCGCCCAGACCGATCAGACTGCCCAGCAATACCGCTATGGGAAAGATCTCGTAGATCCTGCGCGGCGTCACCATCATCACATATATAAAGGCGTCCGATGAGCGGTAAGTGCCTTCACCCACATCCCTCAGTTCCGACATGAATGTGCCTAGCGACACCAGACCCAGGAGTACGACCAAAGCGACGACGATATTGACTATCACCGTCTTGCCGATATGTCTTTGCAACAGTTTCATCTGGCAATCTTCCGATACAGCCATCTGGTGGCATATTCAAACTGACGTGTCCTGAGCAGATACATCATCCAGATCAACAGCAGGATAACGATATATACCCACCATCTACCAAGCCAGGCGGGGGTAGCCCCACTCCTCATCCAACTGCCTGACACCGCCTGCAGATTAAGGAATATCGTATAGAACAGTATGGAAAGAACTATACGACCGGACGTACCTTCGCGCGGCATGGACCTGCTGAGTATCACCCCGGCCAGGGAAAACACGAACACGGATAGGGGTAACAGGATCCGGTACTGCAGTTCCGATTTATGCCCAATGTCCCCGGAACTGAGCAGAAATGGCGTGCTGAGGGCCTCACGCTCCAACACCGCAACCTTGGTTTCCTTGGTATCTATCCTGAAGCCCACCTCCTTCATCTCACCCACGGAAAACTCCGTATCTCCCGGATTTCCCACATAACGCTGGGCATTCTGCAATACGATGAAACGATCACCCGTCTCCTTTTCGATATATTGATACCCCTTTGCCGCAGTCATCAGTCCCAGTTCGCCCTGTTGCCTGTTCTGCACAAATACGTTGTGGATCTTGCTCTTATCGCTGGACATCTCCTCCGCGAAAAACAACACATCGCCCTGTTTAAACTCATTGAAACTTCCGGCGGTGGCGCTACTCAGTTCGGCCTCATTCTCCTGGCGGTCATAGATCTTGGCCGAAGTATTCTCCGACCAGGGCATGGCATGTATGGTCAGCACGGCCACAACCAGGGAGACCGGTACTGTCGCAAACATGACCGATCGATAGATCCTCCTGAAACCGAAACCGACACTGGCCAAGGCCGTCATCTCGCTGTCCCGATACATACGACCGATGGCGTAAAGTACCGCAAAGAAGAATGCCGGAGGGATGACCGTACCCAGGATGACCACGGATTTCAGTGCTACCAACTGCAACAGCACATCATTGCCGATGGCGCCGGACACCGCCTTCTGCAGGATCTTGATAAAACTATTGCTTATGAATACCAAAAGCAGCACAGAGAGGATGGCGAGGAAGGACTTGATGACTTCCCGCAAAATATAACGATCGATAATCGAAATCATGTAGTAACTTTGGCCTGTAAAGCTATTTCGCCGTCTCGGTGAATGCAGTGGTAAATATTGTCGTTTTTTGTAGACTAGTCGATATATGCCCATCCTATCGAAAAATGGGATATTTTAGAATATGACATCCGGACTATCATACCGGTTCATGCAAAACCTGATAGCCCCGGGACCCAAAACAATACCAGGGAGTTAACGTGGAATTTCAACTGAAAACCGGCTCTCCAGCCAATCAGCGCACCGCATGCCTCATCCTCGGCGTCTTCGAAAGACGCAGATTGCCTGAATATACAGACACGGTGGATAAGGCAAGCAGGGGGCAACTGCGCCAGATCCTGAAAAGCGGCGACATAGACGGCAAGCCGGGACAGAGCCTGATGCTCTACAACCCACAGGGTCTGCCATGTAAACGCATACTGCTGATTGGCTGCGGCAAGGAGAAGGATTTCACCATGGCCGCCTACCGCAAGGCGGTCGGCAAGGCCGTCTCAAGATTGAAAGATGGCGCCACTACAGAGGCGGCAATCTGCCTCCCGCTGCCTACACCCAAGGAGGGCTCCACCTACTCCATCTTCCGGGATACGGTTCTATCCGCCGCAGAGGCGGTATACAGCTTCGACCAGTGCAAGAGCAGTTCCGACAACGAAAAGGACCGCCTGAAGAGACTCACCCTCATGCTCACGGACGGGAGACAGGCCAAGAAGGCCAAACTCGGGATGGAACACGGCAGATCCATTGCGGCCGCGGTCACCATGACCAGGGACCTGGGCAACCTGCCTGGAAACATCTGCACCCCCACCTACCTGGCCGAGCAGGCCAAGGGTCTGAAGCGCAGATCACGCAAGTTGAAGGTGGAGGTGCTGGACGAGGCCCAGATGAAGAAGCTGGGCATGGGGTCGCTGCTCTCGGTGGCCAAGGGCAGCAGACAGCCGGCCAAGCTTATAACGATGGAGTATCGTGGCGGCAAACCCAAGGACAAACCGGTGGTGCTGGTGGGCAAGGGCCTTACCTTCGACGCCGGCGGCATCTCCCTGAAGCCATCTGCCGGCATGGAGGAGATGAAGTACGATATGTGCGGAGGCGCCAGCGTACTGGGTGTGATGTCCGCCTGCATCGAGCTAAAACTGCCGATCAACCTGATCGGGCTGGTACCCACCTCTGAAAACCTGCCGGACGGAGCCGCCAACAAGCCAGGCGATATCGTCACCAGCATGTCCGGCAAGACCATCGAGATCCTCAACACAGATGCGGAGGGCAGATTGATCCTGTGTGACGCCCTCACCTACGCCGAGCGCTATGACCCGGCGACGGTGATCGACATCGCCACCCTGACCGGTGCATGCGTGGTGGCCCTGGGAAAACACGCCTCCGGCCTGCTGGCGAACAATGACGACCTGGCGCAGGAACTGCTGCGTGCCGGCAACGCCTGCGGAGACCGTGCCTGGCAGCTACCACTCTGGGATGAGTATCAGGAGCTGATCGACAGCAAGGCGGCGGATATCGCCAACGTGGGTGGAAGATGGGCCGGCACCATCACCGCGGCCTGTTTCCTCTCCCGCTTCACCGAAAAGTACAAATGGGCCCATCTGGATATCGCAGGCAGTGCCTGGGGCCAGGGTTCCACCAAGTCAGCCACCGGCCGGCCGGTCCCGCTGCTCACCCAGTTCCTGCTCAAGCGCTGCCGCATGGATGGATAACATGACCCAGGTAGATTTCTACATCTTAAAAGAGCAGTCGACCGGAGATCGTTTCACCATGGCCTGCCGTCTGGCCGGCAAGGCCTGGCAGCAGGGGCACAGGGTATACCTGCACACCAACTCCGATGCGGAATCCAGACACCTGGATCGTCTGCTCTGGACCTTCCGTCAGGAAGATTTCATACCGCATGGGATGATCGGAGACGCCGACCCTGAACTCAACCCGGTCTTGATCGGTCATACAGGTGAAATAGGCGATGAACACGATGTCCTGCTCAACCTGGCCACCGAGGTACCGCAGTTCTTCAGCAGGTTCCAGCGGGTGGCGGAATGCATAGACCAGGATGCAGAGATAAAACAATCCGGACGTAGTCGCTACTGTTTCTATCGCGACCGCGGCTATCAACTTCAGACCCATGAGATCTAGACCATGACCGACGACCGCTTTCCAGGATCACCACCAGGACAGAACAACCAGACACCGTCATCCGGCAACGGCGGCATAGCACTGGACGATATGGGCATACCCATACTGGATGAGATAGTCGCAGCCGAAGCGGAAGCAGAACCGGAACAAAACCTCCAGACCAAGTCATCATCCGATGCGCTCAAGCGCGCCCTCACCGTCCCCCACAATGAGATCCTGGCCAATGCCCTGCGCAACCAGCTCAGGTCGAAGGTAAAAAAGAACCTGGATGATATTACCCAGGAGGTGGCCGCCAAGACCGTTGCCGACATAACACCGGATCTGGAACGGATGATCAGGGACAGACTGACCAAGATCCTGGATCAAAGCATGGAAGAGATGATCGAAAAGGTCATCACCGAGACCACCAAGAGGATATAGGGAAAGACGCCTAATAGCATATCGATCACAGATGCATGACACCCTACCACTTCTGCTGAACAGCGACTTCCCCGAGATCCGGCGCAACAGGCTGGAGACCATCCAGGTAAACCTGGGTTACAGATGCAATCAGAGATGCCTGCACTGCCATGTAAACGCCGGACCCACACGCCGGGAGACGATGTCGCGGGAGAACATCGAGCTGCTGTTAAAGATCCTGGCGGCCAATCCGGTACCGACCCTGGACCTGACCGGCGGCGCACCAGAGATCCATCCGGATTTCAGATATGTGGTGCGGGAGGCGCGCGCCCTCGGGACGCACGTCATGGACCGTTGCAACCTGACCATACTGAATGAACCGGATCAGGATGGACTGGCTGATTTCCTGGCCGAACATGGGGTCGAGATCGTCGCCTCCATGCCCTGCTATCTGGAAGAGAACGTGGATGCACAGCGCGGTGACGGGGTCTACCACTCCAGCATAGCAGCACTGCAGCAGCTCAACTCTCTGGGCTACGGCCGGGAGGACAGTGACCTGCAGTTGAACCTTGTGTACAACCCCGGCGGTCCGGCCCTGCCGCCACCCCAGGAGTGCCTGACGGCAGACTACAAGAGAGAACTGCTGCAACGCCACGGGATCGTCTTCAATAACCTGTACACCATCACCAATATGCCGATAAAACGGTTCGGCAGCACCCTTATATCCAGCGGCCAGTTCGATGCATATATGCAACTGCTGAAGTCATCCCATCAGGATAAAAACCTGGAAAACGTGATGTGCAAAGGACTGGTGAGCGTCAACTGGGAGGGCCACATCTATGACTGTGACTTCAATCAGATGCTGGACCTGCCGCTCAGGATCAACGGCCATCCACGCATGCATATGAAAGAGTTACTGCAGACGGATATCGATGACAATCCCATCATGGTGGCCGACCACTGCTACGGCTGCACGGCCGGCGGCGGCAGCAGTTGCGGCGGCGCGCTTGTCTGAGGCCGCCCGGACCACTCCATGTATGGCATCAATATATCAGTCATCATCCCGACCCTGAATGAAGAGGGACATATAGAGCGGACCCTGACCGCCTTACAGCAACTGCGTAGCGCCGGACACGAGATCATACTGAGCGACGGCAGCAGCAGCGACCGCACCGTCGCCATCGCGCGTCCCCTGGTAGACAAGATCGTCACCGGCGCCAGCGGCCGCGCCATCCAGATGAATCGCGGCGCGGAACAGGCCAGCGGCGATATCCTCTGGTTCCTGCATGCCGACACCATGGTCCCACCGGCCATAGACACCATCCTCGACCGCCTCACAGACAGGAGAAGCCCATGGGGCAGATTCGACATCCGACTCTCCGGCACCCGCCCCATCTTCCGCATCATAGAGTCCATGATGAACCTGCGCTCCCGCATCACCTGGATAGCCACCGGCGACCAGGGCATCTTCATGCTGCGCTACGCCTTCGATCAGGTCGGCGGCTTCGCCGAGATCCCACTGATGGAAGACATCGCAATGAGCGCCAGACTCAAGGGGATAGGACCGCCCGCCTGCCTCAAACAGCGACTGCTCACCTCCAGCAGGAGGTGGGAACAGAACGGCATCGTCAAGACCATCCTGCTGATGTGGTGGCTGCGCCTGGCCTACTTCCTTGGCGCATCGCCCGACTATCTGGCCAGGAGATACCGCCCCTAGCATGATGCAATTCCCGGACGACAGACTGATCATCTTCGCCAAGGCCCCAATACCAGGGCAGGTCAAAAAGAGGCTGATGCCGGTACTGGGGGCAATGGGGAGCGCGAAACTGCATCAGGAGATGCTGGAACAGAAACTACGCCTAACCCATGACCACCAGATCGCGCCGACCGAACTCCACTGCTGGCCGGATAAGCTCCACCCCTACTTCCAGGAGGCCCAAATCAGATATGCGCTGCAACTGCACGACCAACAGGGAGAGGACCTGGGGCAGCGCATGGCGCACTCCATGCAGCGATCGATAGATCGACACAGAAATGTCGTGCTCATAGGCACCGACTCCCCACCCCTGGACAGCTCCTATCTGACCCACGCCTTCCAGACACTGCAGGATGGCGCGGACGCGGTCATCGGTCCGGCGCAGGACGGCGGATATATCCTGATCGGCCTGAGCCGTTTTGATGCAGATATATTTGCAGAGATTGAATGGGGCGGCAGAGACGTCTGCAACCAGACCATATCCAGATTAGAGCGGCTTAGTTATAACCATGTCGTTCTGGACACGCTATGGGATGTGGATAGACCGGAAGACCTGGAACGGCTGGGCGATTATTACAATTAACAGTTTTCAGGTTGTTTGATAGACTCTGA
>JBNKIR010000009.1:0-17166 GCA_050290785.1 Sedimenticolaceae bacterium
TAACGATTAGGGTAAAGGGCCGCCGCTTTTTGGCGGTCCCAGCGACCGTAGGGAGCGATTTTGACCCGCTTGTTATGCATCTTTACCTTTCATTGTATATAAGGCCGCTGATATTGTTGTATACACGGCAATTAGAAATATATTTATATACCAATATGAGCTTCCTACTATTTCCCTACCTTCAATTAATATAGCTAGCCATTGGATGTTTAAGCCTGCTAATAACATTCCAAATTGTTTAACTGCAATAAATATAAAAAACAATGATGTTAATGCCTTTCCCCATGTCTGATTGAGATTCATAGCTCCAATTACAAGGAAAACACCTAACACACCAAAAATAATGGTTTCATTTAGAAGGTAGCTTACTTTTCCGGATGTATAGGCATATGTTGATAGGAGAGCAACGACTGATTTATATAAGCCATATGTAATGAGTGTAAAAATTATGTACTTACGATTAATTTCCATATTACGTTTCTCGTTTTAATGCATAACGTTTAAGCTAAGGGGCGCCGCTTTGCGGCGTCCCGCTTGAGCTGCTTGTTAGCGGTGGTAAAGGGATTTTATTAGGGCAATATTTTTTTAATGTAGTATCCATCTCTTTGGCTATTTCTTCTTTATTTTTATTGCTCCTCTTCATTATGGTTAATGCCTCTGACAGCTTATGCGAATAATTGCACCCAAGGAATGTCATTATTCTACATTCGAAAAATTGCCCTATTGATTCATTTAATTGTTTGTATGTAACAAATTCTGGTTCCCCAGATGAGATAAATTTAACGCAATGCATGCTGGCATTACTCCATTTTTCTGCGCATACGGAAGCAGACATGAGTTTCTGATTTTCTAGAGTTTTGCAATAGTCTTCATTTGGTATTCAACTTATTGCTTCCAAATTCTTAGCGAGGTGATAATTTGGGGCATTTAGATTGCCAGCTATGGCACATGATGAAAAAATCATGTAGGCAGCAATAATTTTATATATAACTTTCATGCTTTTTTAAACGCTAACGTTTACGGTAAGGGGCCGAGGGTGAAACCCGAGGTCCCGCGTAGGGCCGTAGGCCCGGAGCAAACTTGACCGAATTGTTAGGGCTGCCGGTTATTTGCATGGGTATGCCTCAATTAGTGACCAAAGAACAAACGACGCTACGCTTGCTTTTAAGTGCTCAGTTTTCTTTATTTCTGTTGTTACATTTGTTGCAAGGTTAATAATGCTATTTATATTTGCTTTATTAGCCGACCCATCATTTGGCACGCAGTATAATTTCTTTTGGCCGCGTTTCTCTAACATGGCATTTGCTATAGCATAGCTAGATAATATACCTGATAAGTATATATCTGCTGTTTCTGGCGACTCTGCTTTTAGCTGACTATATTTCTCGATAGATATAAAAGTAGCTTCATCTGCGCTTGCTTGAGAGGCGCTAATTACTAATAGCAATGAGATAATTGTAGTTATTACAGTTTTCACTTGTGTAGCCCTAACGCCTCGCATCAGCGGTAAAGTGCACGCGTAGCGGGCACTTTATCCGGCTGCATGCGTTTGTTAGCAGCCATTTTGGCTACTCATACTCAACGTCTAAACCTAGCTCTTCGACAGCTTCAATCATAAACATAAATGCTGCCGCTTCTTCTGACATTAAGCCTTCCGGAAAACTGTCTATCCATCTGTCGATGGCACCGAGTTTTCCAGATAGTGCTGAGGCAAGTTCAAGTTTTTCGATTTCAGTTGCCGCTTCAGTTACATCTTCTCGAATTGCATCATCACTAATGCCCCATTTTATTGCCAATGGAAGAAGCGCTTGAAATTCTATTGGCACATTATTTGCCAATAGATTTGTTCGATTTCTATATTCTCGTAAATCTTCCTCATCATTAATTGGTGGGATTTCGTTTCCAGTTACCTTATCCAGTAAAATAAAAAAACCTTGAAAAAGGTTAACAATAATATCTAAAAGAGACTCTGTAACATACTTGTTAGTATAAAAAGATATTCTTGTTTTCCACCCGTCTTTCATTTGATGTAAATCTTTGCTGCTAACGTTTACGGTAAGGGGCCGAGGGTGAAACCCGAGGTCCCGCGCAGGGCCGTAGGCCCGGAGTGAACTTGACCGGATTGTTATGTTGCATTTTGCACCTTGCGCAACTTTATTACTTTGATAATAAAAAACACAAACAAAATAAAAAATAGACCGCTCAATGCCAATGCGCCATATGCCCAGGGCGCGGCTTTTTCAGCTGACCATGAACCATTGGCATTCATCCATGCGTAGAATATAGCAGCCCAAAAGGCCTCCCAACATGCAATAGCACTTACGATAATGCCGATATAATAGAATATTTTCTTTTTAGTATTCTTATTCATTATTTTGCAACATAACAGTTACTAAACGGGCAGATCCTGTCCGTATAGCAATATAAGTCGCGGATAATATAGAATGACAACTGACTGTTATTATTACTATTCATAAATTCCCTGTCTCGTTATTAAGATAGGCAAATCAAGACCCTGATTTGCTCTTTCAAATATATCCTAATACGATTTGGATTTTCAAGGAGATACAATAATGGGGTTACTCTGATAAGCCGGTATACCAAAAACCAAAACTTCTCGAACAGATAAATCTAGCCTGTCTCAGGCGCCATTACAGTCCACGAACAGCTAAAAGCTACGTTTATTGGTGTCGACAGTACATCCTCTTCCACAAGAAGCAACATCCTAGTGATTTAAGCAAGACGCATGTTGAGTCTTTCCTTAACCATCTCGTCGTGAATCGTCATCTTGCAGCAAGCTCTCAATCGCAGGCGCTTAACGCACTAATTTTTATGTACAAACAAGTCCTTGATCTTGATTTGGGCTGGCTTAATAAACTGGAACGAGCAAAGCGAAAAAAATATTTACCAGCCGTTCTTAGTATTAATGAAGTACGACAGGTGTTAGATAATATGACGGGCACATCACTCTTGATGGCATCACTAATCTACGGCACGGGTATGCGGGTGAGTGAATGTGTACAACTTAGAGTAAAGGATATTGATTTTGACCTAAATACTATAACCATCCGATCTGGTAAAGGTGGAAAAGACAGGGCGACTCTTTTGCCAGCAAAATTAATATTACCTTTACGCACCCATCTACTTAAAATAATTCAACTCCACAAGGAGGACTGCTTGAAAGGCGCTGGTTTTACCCCGCTCCCGGGCGCTTTATACAAAAAGCACCCAAACGCCGCTCAATCAATTGGATGGCAATATGTCTTCCCTTCGTCAGTCACTCGAGTCTGGCCTGTGACTGGGCAGTTGGTGCGTTGGCACACATCAACGTCCACACCTCAGAGGGCATTCAGGTATGCCCTACGCAAGACCCCAATATCAAAGCATGCCAGCATTCACACGCTACGTCATTGCTTTGCTACACATCTTCTTCTAGAGGGAACTGACTTGAGAACAATTCAGACCCTCTTAGGCCATAAAAACATAAATACCACTATGATATACACACACATTATCAAGGCCGAGGAAAACACTAGAAGCCCCTTGGACAATCTCTAGTCCTAAATGAGTAAGGCTGCAGTTGCTGCAGCCTCTACTCACATATTTATCAATCACGACGAATTATGACCGTATATTGCCCGCCACACTCAGCGAGGCAGGAAAGTTACATCTTTTGCGTAATAGAACTATACGTCTTTCAAACTACTCCACCGTAACCGACTTCGCCAGGTTGCGCGGCTGATCCACATCCGTCCCTTTTAGCACGGCCACATGATAGGCCAGCAGTTGCAGCGGAATACTGTAGACGATGGGCGCCGTGGTGGGGCAGATGTCAGACAGGGTGAGGTTCTGATAATTATCCAGATTGATGGAGATCTTGTGGTCGCTGAACAGGAATAGTTCGCCGCCGCGAGCCCGCACCTCTTGCAGGTTGGACAACACCTTCTCCAGCAGTGGATCGTCCGGCAGGGCGCAGACCACCGGCATGGAGGCATCCACCAGGGCCAGCGGACCGTGCTTCAGCTCTCCGGCCGGATAGGCCTCGGCGTGGATGTATGAGATCTCTTTCAGTTTCAGCGCGCCTTCCAGTGCCACCGGATAGAAGGTACCCCGTCCCAGGAACAGCGCATTCTGTTTGTCGGCGAAGGATTCAGCCATCTTCTTGATGTCGTCGCTCAGATTGAGCACCACCTCCACCTGACGCGGCAGGGCGTGCAATTCGTCCACCAGCTCCTTCTCCTGTTCCGGCGTCATGCCCCGACGGCGGGCCAGGGCCAGCACCAGCAGACGCAGTGCCACCAGTTGGGTGGTGAAGGCCTTGGTGGAGGCGACTCCGATCTCAGGACCGGCACGGGTCATCAGGGTTACGTCGGACTCCCGCACCAGTGAACTCTCCGGTACATTGCAGATACACAGACTGCCCAGGTAGCCCTGCTGTTTGGCCCCGCGCAGGGCCGCCAGGGTGTCGGCGGTCTCGCCGGATTGGGATATGGTGAGGAAGAGCGTATCCTCCGGCACTACGGTCTTGCGATAGCGGAACTCGCTGGCCACCTCCACGTTACAGGGGATGCCGATCTCCTCAAACCAGTAGCGAGCCACGGAGCCTGCGTGATAACTGGTGCCGCAGGCGACGATCTGGATACCCTTGACCCGATCCAGCAACGCCTTGGCCTCATGGCCGAAGCTCTCTTCCAGCAACCGGCCCTGATGGATGCGTCCCTCCAGGGTCTCGGCGATCACCGCCGGCTGCTCAAAGATCTCCTTGAGCATATAGTGACGATACGGACCCTTGTCCGACTCGGATGAGGTAACGGTGGATTCACGCACCGCCCTCTGCACCGGGTTTTGGTCTGCGTCGTAGACGTTTACGCCGTCCCGGCGCACCTCAGCCATATCCCCTTCGTCCAAAAACATGAACTGTCTGGTTACCGGCAGCAGGGCAAACACATCCGAGGCCACATAGTTGCCCCGGTCGGAGACGCCTACCACCAGCGGACTCCCAGCCCGGGCCACCACCAGTCTTTCGCTATCGTTCGGAGACATCACCACCAGGGCATAGGCGCCAACCAGACGTTTGATGGTATGGCGCACGGCCTCCAGCAGGCCCATGCCCTGGTCCAGCATGCTGGCCAGCAGATGGGCGATCACCTCGGTATCGGTATCTGAGGTGAAGACAAAGCCCTTATCCTCCAGCTCGGCGCGTAGCTCGGCATGGTTTTCGATGATGCCGTTGTGCACCACCGCCACGCGTTCGCCGCTCATGTGGGGGTGGGCGTTGCGCTCCGCCGGCATGCCGTGGGTGGCCCAGCGGGTGTGGGCGATCCCCATAACCCCTGCGATGGGGGAGCCGTGCAATAGTTTCTCCAGTTCGGCGACCTTGCCTACCGACCTGATGCGCTGCAGCTCCCCGCTGTCGCCGTGGATGGCGATTCCGGCCGAGTCATAACCACGGTATTCCAGGCGCTTGAGGCCATCCAGCAGGATCGGCGCAACCTGTTCATGGGCGATGGCCCCTACGATACCGCACATAGATCTACTCCTTCGGCTTCTTGGTCGGCCGTTTCCAACCCTTTACTGACATCTGTTTGGCGCGGGTAAGGGTCAGGGTATCTTCCGGGGCGCTGCCCGATATGGTGGAACCGGCGCCGATGGTGGCGCCCGCCCCGATCACCACCGGTGCGACCAGCGCACTGTTGGAACCGATAAAGGCGCCGTCGCCGATCTCGGTCCGGTGTTTGTTGGCCCCATCGTAGTTACAGGTAATGGTGCCGGCACCCACATTCACCCCCTTGCCGATGCTGCAGTCGCCAATATAGGCGAGATGATTGACCTTGCTGCCGGAGCCAATCTGAGATTTCTTTATCTCTACGAAGTTACCGATATGGGCGTCATCGGCCAGCTCCGTCTCGGGACGGATACGGGCAAAGGGGCCTATGCTGCAGTTGTCACCTATAACGGCATCCTCAAGCACGCAGTTCTCTTTGATCACCACCCCATCCCCGATGCGGCAGTTGCGTATCACGGTGTTGGCGCCTATGCGTACATCACTGCCCAGCTCTATCTCGCCTTCCAGCAGTACATTGATATCTATGCTCACATCCTGACCGAAACTGAGATTGCCGCGCAGATCGAAACGATCGGGATCACGCAGGCCCAGCCCTTCCTGCATCAGCTTCTCGGCCTGCCACTGTTGAAATACGCCCTCCAAATGGGCCAGTTGGGCGCGGTCATTCACCCCGGCCACCTCATTCAGATCCTTGGGCTGGGAGGACTGCACACAGACGCCGTCCGCCACCGCCAGACCGATCGCGTCTGTCAGATAATACTCACCCTGGGAGTTCCGATTGTCGATCTTCTCCAACCAGCGCTCCATGGCCTCGCGTTTGGCCACCATGATGCCGGTGTTGATCTCGGTGATCTCCAGTTCCTTTGCCGTGGCATCTTTATGTTCAACGATGCGCTGGATCTTGCCGTTACCGGCCCGCACCACCCGGCCATATCCGGTGGGGTCTTCAAAGGCGGCGGTAAGCAGGCAGAGATCAGAATACATGCTAGCGGTGATGAGGGAGGAGAGGGTTCGGTCCCGCAGGAGCGGTACATCGCCATACAGCACCAGGATATACTCCACCTCCCGCAGGGCAGGCAGGGCCTGGGCCAGGGCATGGCCGGTACCGAGCTGTTCCTTCTGTTCCACCCAGATCAGGTCCGGGTCGGTGAAGGCGCCCTTGACCCGCTCCCCCTCATGTCCGTACACCACAACGACCCGCTCCGGGGAGAGACGCTTCGCGGCCTGAACGGCGTGATCGAGAAGGGGGCGGCCTGCCAGATCGTGCAGGACCTTGGGCAGACGGGAGCGCATTCTGGTCCCCTGTCCAGCTGCAAGTATGACAACGCCCAACTTCATAGACTCTCCAAGAAAATTAGTATGTCGGGCATTATAACTGAGCGAATGCTATTGCGGCTGCCCTTTTTGTTTGAATTTTATCGTGCGACAAAGTTCTGTCCCGCACTAATTTAAGGTAACCCCGCCGGTATCCGGCCCCATATCCTCCAGTGTGGGTGCCCGCACCTCCAGGATCTTCACCCGCACCTTCAAGGTCTTGCCCGCCAAAGGGTGGTTGCCGTCGATGGTGAGCTTGCCATCTTCGATCTTGGTGACGTGGAAGGTCCTGATATCGCCGGCCTCATTCTGCATCTCAACCTCGGCGCCCACCCGGTGTAACTGGTGCGGGACATTCTCCAGATCGTCGGTAAAGGTGAGGTTGGGGTCGGGGTCGCCGAAACCCTCTTCCGGCGGCACCTCCATCTCGACTATATCACCAACGCCCTTGCCCAGGACGGCGCTGTCCATACCGCCGATCAACTCCCTGGTACCGCCGTGGATATAGTTTACCGGGATGTCGTTCTGCTCCAGAAGGTTATCATCCGCATCGCTTATGGTGTAGGTAAGAGAGACATACTTACCGGGTTGGATGGTTTCCTTGAGCATATCAAGCCCCGCCAGGATTGTGTGCCCGGCCCAAAATGGGCCGGGACAAAGTGTGGGATTTTATGACTGCTTACGGATTCTTTCAATAGCACGCAGTTGGGCTGCGGCCGCATGCAGTTCGGCCTGGGCCTTGGCGAACTCCATATCTGCGGCATGTCCGGCCAGGGCATCCTCGGCCCGCTGCTTGGCCGCCAGTGCGGCAGCCTCATCCAGATCGGCCGCGCGAATTGCGGTATCGGCCAGGATGGTAACGGTGTAGGGCTGCACCTCAAGGATGCCTCCAGAGACGTAGAAGTTCTTCATCCCCTTGCCCTCGCCCAGATCGACGCGAACCTCGCCCGGCTGCATGCGGGTGACCAAAGGGGCGTGCATGGGGGCGATGCCGACCTCTCCCATCTCTGCCGGGGCATAGACCATCTCCGCCATGCCGGAATAGATCTCGGCTTCCGCGCTGACTATATCCACATGGATTGTCATGGCCATAATGTCTTCTCCTCAGGGCTTAGCTGGCTGCGCCACGCTCAACCGCTTCCTCGATGCCGCCCACCATGTAAAAGGCCTGTTCCGGCAGACTGTCATGCTCACCATCAACGATGGCCTTGAAGCCCCTGATGGTGTCTTTCAGGCTGACGTACTTGCCAGGTGTTCCGGTGAACACCTCGGCCACGAAGAACGGCTGGGACAGGAAGCGCTGGATCTTGCGGGCGCGGGATACGGTCAGCTTGTCCTCTTCCGACAGCTCGTCCATACCCAGGATGGCGATGATATCCTTCAGCTCCTTATAGCGCTGCAGGGTTCCCTGCACTGCACGGGCCACTTCATAGTGTTCCTGACCCACTACGTTGGGATCCAGGATACGGGAGGTGGAGTCCAGCGGATCCACCGCAGGGTAGATACCCAGCTCGGCGATCTGACGGGACAGCACCAGGGTGGCGTCCAGATGCGCGAAGGTGGTGGCAGGTGACGGGTCGGTCAGGTCGTCCGCCGGTACATATACCGCCTGGAAGGAGGTGATGGAACCGGTCTTGGTGGAGGTGATACGCTCCTGCAGCACGCCCATCTCCTCCGCCAGGGTGGGCTGATAACCCACAGCGGATGGCATACGTCCCAGCAGTGCCGACACCTCGGTTCCCGCCAGGGTGTAACGGTAAATGTTGTCCACGAACATAAGCACGTCGCGGCCCTCGTCACGGAAGAACTCGGCCATGGTCAGACCGGTCAGGGCCACACGCAGGCGGTTGCCGGGAGGCTCGTTCATCTGGCCGTAGACCAGGGCCACCTTGTCCAGAACGCCGCCCTCTTCCATCTCGTGGTAGAAGTCGTTGCCTTCACGGGTACGCTCGCCCACACCGGCGAATACCGAGAAACCGGAGTGCTCTACCGCGATGTTGCGGATCAGCTCCATCAGGGTAACGGTCTTACCCACACCCGCGCCGCCGAACAGGCCAATCTTGCCGCCCTTGGCGATGGGCATGATCAGGTCGATAACCTTGATACCGGTCTCCAGCACCTCGGTTGCGGTAGCCTGCTCCTCAAAGGTGGGTGGAGTGCGATGAATTGGCATGGTGTCATCGGTTTCGATGGGTCCGGCGTCATCCACCGGGTTGCCCAACACGTCCATGATGCGGCCCAGGGTGCCCTGACCCACCGGGACCCTGATCGGGGCGCCGGTGTTCTCAGCCTTCAGTCCACGTTTCAGGCCGTCGGTCGAGCCCATAGCGATGGTGCGTGCAACGCCGTCGCCCAACTGCTGCTGAACCTCAAGGGTCAGTCCGACCTCATCAATCTTAAGTGCGTCGTAGACCTTTGGCATTTCGCCCATGGGGAACTGAACGTCGACAACAGCGCCGATGATTTCCACCACTTTTCCGAGACTCATTTGCGGTTCCTCTTGATTTCTAAGCTTTACTCATATGCCGGGCAGGCCCGACGCATTAATGTTCTTTCCAGATTCCCGGATCAGACCGCGGCCGCGCCGCCGACGATCTCGGAGATCTCCTGGGTAATGGCCGCCTGACGCGCCTTGTTGTAGATCAACTGCAGCTCATCTATCAGGTTGCCGGCGTTATCCGATGCGGCCTTCATGGCCACCATCCGGGCTGACTGTTCACAGGCGCCGTTCTCCACCACACCCTGATACACCAGGGCCTCGATATATCTGTTCAACAGGCTATCCAACACCTCATGGGAGTCCGGCTCATAGATATAGTCCCAATAGTGCTTCAGGTCCTTGTTCGGTTTGGACTCGATCGGGATCAACTGCTCCACGGTCGGCTTCTGGGTCATGGTGTTAACAAACACGTTTGACGCCAGATAGACCCTATCCACCTCTCCCGATTCGAAGGCGTCCAGCATGATCTTGATGGTGCCGATCAGGTCTTCAAATCTGGGGGCATCCCCCAGGTGGGTAACCTGTCCCAACACCTTGCCGCCGAAACGGCGGAAAAAGCCCAGGGCCTTGGTGCCAACGGTGCACAGATCTATCTCCACGCCGTTCTCGTGATGCGCCTGCATATCCTTTATCAGCTGACGGAACAGGTTATTGTTCAGTCCGCCGCAGAGACCGCGGTCAGAGGAGATAACGATGTAACCAACACGCTTGATCTCGCGCTCCTTCATGAAGCTGTGGCGATACTCCGGATGGGCGTGGGCCAGGTGTCCAATTACGTTACGCATCTTGTCCGCGTAGGGGCGAGTCGCCTTCATGCGGTCCTGCGCCTTACGCATCTTGGACGCGGCCACCATCTCCATGGCACGCGTGATCTTCTGCGTGTTCTTGATACTGGCGATCTGTGTGCGTATCTCTTTTGCGCCTGCCATATCTAAACCTTATCCGGAGTGCCCGTTCCTGATACCACCTGTTACCAGGTGTTGTTGGCCTTGAAATCTTTCAGGGCCGAATGCAGGGCCTCTTCGATCTCGTCGTTATAATCTCCGGTCTCGTTGATCTTGTTCAGGAGATCGGCCTTGTTACTCTTCATATAGCCCTGCAGCGCGGATTCAAAATCCACCACCTTGCTGGCGTCTACATCGTCCAGATAGCCCTCGTTGGCTGCGAACAGGGAGACGGCCATCTCGGCTACGGACATGGGCGAATACTGCGGCTGTTTCATCAGCTCGGTAACGCGCTCTCCGCGTTCCAGCTGCTTGCGGGTGGCCTCATCCAGATCTGATGCGAACTGGGAAAACGCTGCCAGTTCACGATACTGGGCCAGGGCCAGACGGGTACCGCCGCCCAGCTTCTTGATCGCCTTGGTCTGGGCCGCACCACCTACACGGGATACCGAGAGGCCGGCGTTGATGGCCGGACGGATGTTGGCGTTGAACAGGTCCGACTCCAGGAAGATCTGGCCGTCGGTGATGGAGATCACGTTGGTCGGCACGAACGCGGATACGTCGCCGGCCTGGGTCTCGATGATAGGCAACGCCGTGAGTGAACCGGTCTTGCCCTTTACGGCGCCGTTGGTGGCCTTTTCCACATAGGCCTCGTTTACCCGGGCGGCGCGCTCCAGCAGACGGGAGTGGAGATAGAATACGTCACCGGGATAGGCCTCGCGTCCGGGCGGACGACGCAGCAACAGGGAGACCTGGCGATAGGCCCAGGCCTGCTTGGTCAGGTCGTCATAGATTATCAGCGCGTCTTCGCCCTTATCACGGAAGTACTCACCCATGGTGCATCCGGAGTATGGGGCAATGAACTGCATGGCTGCGGAATCGGCGGCCGGGGCGGCGACGATGATGGTGTGCTCCAGGGCGCCGTGCTGCTCCAGTCTGTGCATCACCTGGGCGATGGAGGAGTTCTTCTGTCCCACCGCCACGTAGATACACTTAACGCCGGTGCCCTTCTGGTTGATGATGGCATCGATGGCCACAGCGGTCTTGCCGGTCTGACGGTCACCGATGATCAGCTCGCGCTGTCCACGGCCGATCGGCACCATGGCGTCGATGGCCTTGAGACCGGTCTGGACCGGCTGGCTTACAGATTTACGGGTGATAACGCCGGGGGCCACCTTCTCGATGGGAGAGGTCTGATCGCACTCGATCGGTCCTTTGCCGTCTATAGGATTGCCCAGGGCATCGACCACTCGGCCCAGCAGCCCCTCGCCCACCGGCACCTCCAGCACGCGTCCGGTACACTTGACCGGGTCGCCTTCTGACAGGTGCTTGTACTCACCCAGCACCACGGCACCGACGGAGTCACGCTCCAGGTTCAGGGCCAGGCCGTAGGTGTTGCCGGGGAACTCCAGCATCTCGTAGGACATGGCGTCTTGCAGACCATGGATACGGGCAATGCCGTCGGTCAGGCTTATTACCGTACCTTCGTTGCGGGCTTCGGTCTTGAGATCGAGTTTCTCGATCTTATTTTTGATCAGTTCGCTGATCTCTGATGGATTGAGTTGCATGGTGGCTTCTCGCTTAAATTCCCAAATCGTTGGCCAATTTCTCGATCTTTCCTTTGATGGAACCATCGATGACAAGATCACCGGCGCGGATATGCACCCCGCCGATCAGTGTCTCATCCTGCTCACTGGTGATGGTTACATCTAGACCGAGCTTTCGCTTTAGACCGGCAGCGATCTTCTGCTCCTGGTCCTTGGTAAATGCATAGGCGGAACGCACATGTACCTTAAGTACCTGTTGCCTATCCGCCTTGAGCTGTTCGTACATGGTCCCGATCTCTGGCAGAACAGAGAGGCGACCGTTTCTTACAAGGAGTTGAACCAGATTCTGGGCCTCCGCGCCCAGCCGCTCACCGCCGATATCCAGGATCAGCTTGATCAGGTCCGCCCGATCCAGCAGCGGATCTGAAATGGCGTTCATCATCGCCGGATCCTGCGCTATGGCAACCAGCAGCTCCAGGGTCTCACTCCAACCATCCAGAGTGCCGGTCTCTTCCGCCCGGGCAAACAGGGCTTCGGCGTAGGGGCGTGCTATTGTAATCGCGTCGACGGCCATAATCTGCTAGATCTGCTCCGCCAGCGTTTCCACGATATCCTTATGTGCCTTGGCGTCAATCTCTCTCTCCAGGATCTTGGATGCGCCGGCTACCGCCAGTTCGGCTACCTTCTCACGCAGCTGCTCTCGGGCCTTGGCCGCCTCCTGCTCCACCTCCGCACGTGCGGCGGTCAGGATACGGGCGCCCTCAACCTGGGCATTGTCTTTGGCCTCATCCACGATCTCCGAGGCGCGCTTCTGGGCCTGGGTGACGATATCAGCGGCCTGCATCTTGGCCTCGTGTAAAACGTCTCTGGCCCGATTCTTGGCCAGCTCCTGTTCGTGCTGCCCCCGCTCCGCCGCGGCCAGGCCATCAGCGATCTCCTGCTTGCGCGTATCCAGCGCCGCCATGATCGGGGTCCACACATAGTTCATGGTGAACCACATGAACACAATGAAGGAGAGCATCTGAGCAACCAGAGTCAAATTGATATTCATCTGGGAATCACCTTGCGTTGAACGAGATAATGTCTGTTCCTGTCACTGTCAAAGCGGATCAGCCGCCGACAACAGCGAAAAGGATGTACATGGCCAGACCCACAGCGATCATGGGCACGGCGTCAACCAGACCCATAACGATGAAGAACTGGGTGCGCAGCAACGGGATCAGTTCCGGTTGACGGGCTGAGCCCTCAAGAAAACGTCCGCCGAGAATGCCAATACCCACAGCAGCGCCTACGGCAGCAAAGCCCATCATAAGTGCGCCGGCGATGTAAATAAGTGCTTGGTCCATTTTGGTCTCCAGTTAAAAAGGTACAGATATAAAATTAATCAATGCTCATGGTGCGCCATGTCCAGATAGACGATGGTCAGCACCATAAAAATAAATGCTTGTAGCGTAATAATAAGGATATGGAATATGGCCCAGCCCAACTGCAGGACTCCGCCAAACAGCCCCAGTGCGATACCGCCGCTGTACATCAATGCGATCAGGATAAAGATCATCTCTCCCGCGTACATGTTACCGAACAGTCGCAGTGCCAGAGAGATGGGTTTGGCCAGCAGCCCAACCAGCTCCAGGACCAGATTAACGGGGATAAACAGCACCTTAACCACTATGTTGTTGGCACTGAACGGCTGCAGGGACAGTTCTCCTGCAAAGCCGCCCAAACCCTTGATCTTTACACTGTAGTAGAGCACCAGCAGAAAAACGCCGATGGCCATGCCGAATGTGCCGTTGGGATCCGTAGATGGGACCACCTTCATGAAATGGACCAGACCGATTCCGTAATCGTTGTATCCCAGTACATATGGAATGAGATCCACCGGCACCAGATCCATCAGGTTCTGCAGGAATATCCATACGAAGATGGTAAGGGCCAGGGGGGCAACAAGGGGGTTCTGTCCGGTGAAGGAGCCGCGCACGTTACTGTCTATGAACTCCACCAGCATCTCGGCAAAATTCTGCATCCTACCCGGTACGCCGCTGGTGGCATTGACCGCTACCCGACGCATTACGATAAGCATGATTACGCCGAGCAGGATGGACCAGAACATGGTGTCTACGTGGATGGCCATGAAGCCCATCTCTTTTATTTCATCTGCGTTATGGGCGAAGCCCCAGCTTCCGTCGGGAGTCTTACCAAAGGCAAGATTGGTCAAGTGGTGTTTTATGTATTCGCCGGAGGTAAGCGTATCGCCAGACATTTAAACAACCTAAATGTATTAATCTATATAACTTTAAAATGAAATAATATTAACGGCGTTACCTGCACCAGCAGACAACTGCCAAAGAGCGTTACGTAGCTCAACACGTCAAACCAAATAATAGCCGATGCAAACAATACCGCTATGACAATTATCTTTTGTATCTCTGCCCCATAGAACAGAGCTAGCAGCATTCCGGGGTTTTCGGCCCTGTATTCAACAAACACCTTCCTGGCAAACAGTGCATTACCAATGGTAGCTATTCCGCCACCCAGCGCACCTGAATACGCATAAACCAAACCGAACGGGAACAGGAGTAAGGCCGCAACTGTTGTTAGCAAGCATTGGGCCAAGATCATCCTTTGACCTACATCCTGACCAGTAAGTGTCTTTTTGGAAGCGCTGTTTATAGTCCACCCCCAGATAGACGCCCCGCATCAGGTGGCGAACTATAATGGCTTTGACCTATAAGGTCAATGAATATGCGAATAAATATTGAAATAATGATTGGGCCGACGATCTTTACCCCGATCACGCCACTTTTTAGAGCACGGCATGCCCTATTAGGAGGATAACCTTTTGCAAATTAATGAAAATGCTCCAGTATCCCCTCCAGTTCATCCAGGCTGTTATAGGTGATCACCAGCTTGCCCTTACCGGACGATACCTGCTGAATATTGACCCGCGCACCCAGTTTATCAGACAGGTCGTCCTGCAGACGCCTTACGTTTGGATCTTCCTGGGTGGTGGATTTGGCGGCTGCCTTGCCCTTGGGTTCTTCCAGCAACCTGCGCACCAGTTTCTCTGTCTCTCTTACAGAAAGGCCCTTGGCCACCACCTGTTTCGCCGCCTCGCTCTGGGCGCGATCCTTCAGACCCAATAATGCGCGGGCATGCCCCATCTCCATCTGGCGGTTGTGGATGTACTCTTTGACGTCCCCGTTCAGTTCCAGCAGACGCAGCAGGTTGGTGACGGTGGTGCGGGATTTCCCCACTGCCTGGGCGATCTTCTCATGGGTCAACTGGAATTCATGCAGCAGACGGTGCAGGGCCTCAGCCTCCTCCAGCGGGTTTAGGTCGTCCCGTTGGATATTCTCGATCAGGGCCATGGCCATGGCGGCTTGATCCGGCACGTTCCTGATAACCACCGGGATCTCATCCAGACCGGCCAGTTGCGCGGCGCGCCAGCGGCGTTCGCCGGCTATGATCTCATATCGTCCCTCGGTCTCGATCGGGCGGACTACTATGGGCTGCACCACGCCCTGAGCCGCGATGGAGTCGGCCAGCTCCTGCAGTTTCTCCGGATTGAAGTCCCGTCTGGGCTGATAGCGTCCACGCTCGATGACATCCACCGGAAGGGTGTTTATGTCATTGGAGGATTTATCGCTCCCCCTTTCCAGATCTTCTTCAGCTATCGCCGCCCCGCCCAGCAGGGCATCCAGGCCTCGTCCGAGTCCTCTCTTTTTTGCTGCCATCTGTCAGTCCCAACCAAAAAGTAAATAAATCGTTTCTATTATATTAGGCCGTGCTGGCCTCGCGCCGCTCATTGCGTCGCAAAAACTCCCCGGCGAATGCCAGGTAGGAGAAGGCCCCCCGTGATCCCTTGTCATAGGCCATCACCGGCAACCCGTGGCTGGGGGCCTCAGCAATGCGCACGTTTCTGGGGATTACCGTGCGGAATACCAGATCATTGAAATGGGAGATCAGCTGCGCGGACACATCGTTGGAGAGATTGTTCCTGGGATCGTGCATGGTGCGCAAGATCCCTTCGATCTCCAGCTTGGCGTTTCTGCTCTGTTTGATCTGGCGTATGGTATCCAGTAACGAGGTCAGTCCCTCAAGGGCGTAATACTCACACTGCAGTGGTATCAGCACCCCGTCCGACGCCACCAGGGCATTAAGTGTGAGCATGTTCAGTGATGGTGGACAGTCGATAAAGATGTAATCGTATTTTTCCCGCGCCGGAGTCAGGGCCAGGCTGAGCCGCTTCTCTCTCATGGGGGCGTCCATCAGGCCCACCTCTGCTGCGGTGAGATCGCTGTTGGAGGGCAGCACATCGAACCCGCCGGCCCCCGAACGAACTACCACATCCGCCAGCTGGGCGTCCCCCAAAAGCACGTCATAGGAGGAACTCTCCAGTCCATATTTATCCACCCCGCTACCCATGGTGGCGTTACCCTGGGGATCCAGGTCCAGCATCAAGACCTTTTTGCCGTTGGACGCAAGCGAGGCAGCAAGGTTTATGGCGGTGGTGGTCTTTCCCACCCCGCCCTTTTGATTTGCTATTGCTACCACTCGGCCCATGAATTCTCTTCTCTAGGATTATTATGCTGTTTCCGGCCCGCTATTGTGCGAGGCCGGAGAGCGAGAATATCAGAACCTCGCCGCAAAGAATACCTGACCAAGGCAACCCGAAGAATTCCAGGGTACGGCCTCTCTAAATATCAATCACTTAGGGCCGACTAGAGCTTGAATAACGACTCTGCAGCGGCCAGATGGTCCGCATCATCCTTCCCCTGACTACCATCTGTCCCTTTGTCCTCTGGCTCAAAGAAATTGCAAAAATTGGGACGATCCTTCGCCATCACCTCCTCTGCCATCGGTTCTGCACAGTCGTTGGCCTTGGATCTGTCATACCAGCGACAATTCAGACATACCCTGGTCGGTTTGCCGCATTGCAGGCAGTTGGTCTCACGACCATAGTCACTGGATCGTAACTCCTTCCCACAACTCCAACAGCTGCCTACGATCTCTGATCTCATAAGTCCGGCCTCCGGGTGTATGGATTTCTTTTCCCTGCTGCCACCGGGCCTGAGTCTAACTCAGCTTCCCGGTTATTCAAGACTTGAGGATAAAAGGGCCCACATCATGGATGCAGACCCTTTTATGCCGTCAA
This sequence comes from Sedimenticolaceae bacterium, assembly GCA_050290785.1. Taxonomy (GTDB): domain Bacteria; phylum Pseudomonadota; class Gammaproteobacteria; order Chromatiales; family Chromatiaceae; genus JAAGZL01. The sequence continues at coordinate 17,027 of JBNKIR010000009.1, forward strand.
TAGATACCCCCGGCTAAAGCCGGGGTTCTCGTGCTTCGCCGCGCTTCGCGCATTACAGCTCCTGTCGGAGCTGACCTGAATCCTTCCGTCCTTGATATTCCACGTACTTCTTAATAGTCTCCTCATCAACTCCAACGCTG
>JBNKIR010000010.1:0-50153 GCA_050290785.1 Sedimenticolaceae bacterium
TCTTTTTCATGTCTATCTCCTAAGTAAAACAATTTGAATGTAACGTTATGCATGAAGCATATGAAACCGAATATCACTCCTGTGGGTGGTGCCCATATCCTTGATGATGGTTGAATCTTTCGTAATATATATAGCAGCATCCATGCCAAGGTGTTGATTTGAATTGTTTGGTCTATGAAATCATGCTTTAAAACAGGATGTTATGTTTGTATTCTAAACCATTATATCCATTTAGCAATGGCCTTTGGATGAAATCAATATAGTTGCCTGACCATAGTGCTGAAAAAGATTAGCACTAGGTGACAAAAATTGTCACACGCGGTCTGTTTAAAGGGTGATCTGGTTCACAGTAGCTATTCGATCCCCAGTTTGCTGAGACGATAACGCAGGGCCCTGAAACTAAGCCCTAACTTCTTGGCCGCAGCGGTGCGGTTCCAGTGGGTGTCTTCCAATGTCTTGGAGATGATCTGGCGTTCCACCTGTTCCAGGTACTCTTCAAGTGATTGGTCATCACCCATATTCATGGGGGTGGTTGATGTTTCCGGTAGATTCAGGTCTTCCAGGGATATGGTCCCATCGTCGCACAGGGCCATGGCGTGTTCCAGGGTGTTTTCCAGTTGTCTCACATTGCCTGGGAAGGGGTGGTTGTAGATCCTGTTCAATGCATCCTGCTCAATTTTTGGTTTAATTGTGCCATTCTCTTCCGACAGCCTGGTCATGATGCTGTTTACCAGTATGGGGATGTCTTCCTTGCGTTCCCGTAGGGGAGGGATGTGTAGTTCTATTACGTTGATGCGGTAGAAGAGGTCCTGGCGAAATTCTCCATCTTCCACCATCTGTGCCAGGTCCTGATTGGATGCGCTGATGATGCGAACGTCCACCGGTATCTCCTGTTGGTCTCCGATCGGACGAATGCTCTTTTCCTGGATGGCGCGCAACAGTTTTACCTGCATGGGCATGGGTAGGTCCGCCACCTCATCCAGGAATAGGGTGCCACCGTCAGCGGCCTGAAACAGACCGTCTTTATCAGCAAGGGCGCCGGTAAAACTGCCTTTTTTGTGGCCGAAGAATTCACTCTCCATCAGTTCCTGGGGGATGGCTCCGCAGTTCACCGCAATGAACGCCTGATCCGATCTTGGTCCCTGTTCATGTATCAGGCGGGCGGCCAGCTCCTTGCCGGTACCGGATTCCCCGCTGACATAGACCGGGGCCTGGTTGCGGGCAAGTTTCATGGTCATCCTGCGGATGGACTCTATCGTATCAGATTTGCCCAAAAGCTTTGCGCTGGCGGTTGACTGAACGCTCTCGATCTTCTCGGCTGGTTTCTCGGTCTTGTTGAGTCTGAGGGCCGTCTCTACCAGACTGCGCAGCAGCTTGAGGTCTACCGGCTTGGAGACGAAATCAAAGGCCCCGGCCTTGAGCGATTCAATGGCGCTATCCATATTGCCGTGTGCCGTAATTACCGCGACCGGTAGCTTCGGGTAGTCGTTGTCAATCTCCCGTACCAGATCGATGCCGTTGCCGTCAGGCAGGCGCATGTCGGTCAAACATAGATCGAAGGTGTGTTCTTTTAGCAGGCTGCGCGCCTCTGATAGATCTGCTGCTGACCTGGTATCTACCCCCATGCGGGTGAGTGTCAGTTCCAGCAGCTCCCTTATGTCAGGTTCATCATCAATGATCAGCGCGAGAGGGTTGCTCATGGTTTAATATTAACCTCTGGCTTGTACATCAGGAAAGCTTATTCGAAAACAGCTTCCTCCCGTAGGTACAGGCCTGTATTCCAGTTCCATACTATTCGCTTCACCCAGCTCTTTGGCTATATACAGTCCCAGACCGGTGCCAACGTTGCGGGTGGTGAAAAACGGTTCGAACATCTGTTTGGCAACATCTTGTGTAATGCCGGGGCCGTTGTCAATTATCTCAATGAATGGCTTGCCTGATTCCAGTGTTATCCCTCCTTGTATCTTTATACTGAGTCGCTCTTTCTCCTCATGGAAGTGGGTAACGGAGTTTTCACATAGATTGGTTATTAGCTGTCTCAACTGTACCGGGTCGGCCTGAATCTGAGTGCGCTCTGGTTGGATAGAGACATGGATAGAGTTGGGGGCCAATTGATGCGTAACGGAAAAATCATCGGAAAACTCCTTAAGCCACGGACCCAGTCGTATGTTATCTGGCCGTGACTGTTGGCGGCGTGACAGCTTCATCACGCTCTCAATGATCTCGTTCACCCTCTCGGCATTGGTTCTTATGATATGGTTTAGTCTCTGATCAGATTTATCCAGATTGGATGATTCTCCTAACAGCTGTTGTGCGTGGCTGATGGCGCCGAGTGGGTTGCGGATCTCGTGTGCGATGCTTGCGGTAAGGCGTCCCAGAGAGGCTAGTTTCAGTTGCTGAACCCGCAGGTTGATGGTGGCTGTGTCTTCAATATAGATCAGCGTGCCTTCGTGCCGCGTGCGGCCAAGCTGGGTGAACATCGCCTCAAGTTCTTTTCCTCCATGGGTAGTATGGATGGCATTGAACTGTGTATTTTGATTCTTGCTCCACTCCCTCAATTGTTTGGATAGTTCAGGAGATGCCTGTTCCAATATCTGCCCGTTCATTGCCTCAGGCATGCCCAGCAGGTACCAGGCATATTCGTTGATCAACCGTATGCGTTCATGAGTGTCCACCACAATGATACCTGTTTGCATGTGTTGGATGATGTATTCGTTTAACTGCTCCAGATTGGCCAGGTCTACCTCTTTCTGACTTACCAGTTTTTCAGATTCGCGCAGGCTCCTGGAAAGAGCATCGGCCAGTACGGCCGTAGCAAAGAAACTTGCCCCCAATATGCCGGACTGGGTAAATGAGGTGGATGGGAATGAGTGGTTAAGGCTGCTGAATATCTGCTCTCCCAGGATACAGATGGATGCGATGGAGGCAAAGGCCAGTGCGGTACGTCCCCGCATTACAGCGCTTCCTGATGCTATGGATATAACCAGCAACATACCGAGGCCTGTGGTTACGCCCCCACTGGCATGCATCATCAGGGTGATTGCAATAATATCCACATATACCTGAAGGTAGGCCTGTGTCTGGGGGCCTGAGGTGCGCAGATAGAGCTGGATGCCACTTATAATCACCAGACCCAGGTAAACTATGCTGACCAGTGCAAATATGGATGGGTTGTGTCGGCCCAGGAATATCGGACCTGTGTTGGTGAAGAACAGTATTACTAGCGAAATGGATAGGGTGGTCCGATAGGCAAAAAACAGTGTTAAGGTTCGCCAACTGCCAGCCCTGGATCTGTCGTAGGATTCATCCCTTTTTATTCGGCTGAGGTTAAACATCTATCTTATTGTTCCCCTTTTTCTTTTTCGTCCGAAGCAGAGTGTTCAATACAGCAATAATAGTTGCCGTCATGCTGGATGGCGTCATGCTGTGGTAGGTGTATTCCGCAAATCTTGCAGACCACCATGTTTACCGGGTCTCTGGGAGCGGTCTTTTTATCCACATGCCGACGTTGTCTACTAAACCGGCGCATGGCTGAAAACAGTACCCATAGGACCACGGCCAGTAAAATTAATCGAATGCCCATATTATTTAATTATTGCCTCCATATTTTGCACATTAGGCAAAATTAGATAAGAATAATAACCCTTTTCTGGCGGACGGATCACAAAAAGATGAATCTACACGAATATCAATCAAAGCAGTTGTTTGCAAAATATGGGATTCCGGTGAGCAAGGGGAATCATGCAAGTTCTGTATCTGATGCAAGGAAGGCGGCTCAGCTTCTGGGAGGTGAACGCTGGGTAGTGAAGGCCCAGGTACACGCTGGTGGTCGCGGCAAGGCTGGCGGTGTGGTCCTGGTGGACAGCCTGGACCAGGTTGAGGCCGAGGCCGATCGTATGCTTGGCAGCATGTTGGCAACCAAGCAGACCGGCGAGCCGGGCCTTCCGATCAACACCATTCTGGTTGAGGAGCCTACCGATATCGGGCGTGAACTCTATTTGAGCGTCCTGGTCGACCGTGAGTCCCGCAAGGTCCTGTTTATGGCCTCCCAGGCCGGTGGCATGAATATTGAGGAGGTTGCTGCCGAGACTCCGGAGCAGATCCACACCATCACCATCGATCATGCGGCAGGTCTGCAGCCATATCAGTGCCGCAAGCTGGCCTTTGCCCTGGCGCTTGAGGGTCAGCAGATCAGGGATTTTCAGAAGTTCATGTTCGGTCTGTACAACCTGTTTGTGGAATCCGACGCCAGTCTGGTGGAGATCAACCCACTGGTGGTGACCAAGGACGGCGACCTGATCGCCCTGGACGCCAAGATCAACCTGGATGACAACGCCGGCTATCGCCATCCTGAACTGGTGGCCCTGCGTGACATCTCTCAGGAAGACGCCCGCGAGGCGGCGGCAAAAGAGCATGATCTCAACTACATCACCCTGGATGGTAATATCGGCTGCATGGTGAACGGCGCCGGTCTGGCCATGGCCACCATGGACCTGGTGCAGCTCAAGGGCGGCACCCCGGCCAACTTCCTGGATGTGGGTGGCGGCACCACCGCCGAGCGCGTGGCCGAGGCATTCAAGCTGATCCTGTCCGACGACAAGGTCGAGGCCGTTCTGGTGAACATCTTCGGCGGTATTGTGCGTTGCGATCTCATCGCCGAGGGTATCATCGCGGCAGTGAAAGAGGTGGGTGTGAACGTGCCGGTAGTGGTTCGACTGGAGGGCACTAATGCACCTCAGGGCCTGGAGATCCTGGCCAACAGCGGACTGGCGATTACCACCGCCGCAGATCTGAGTGAGGCGGCCGAACGGGTCGTTGCAGTGGCCAAGGGTTAAGGGGAGCGAAACATGAGTATTCTTATAAATAAAGACACCAAGGTCATCTGTCAGGGTTTTACCGGCAAGCAGGGTACCTTTCATACCGAGCAGGCTTTGGCCTATGGCACCAACGTAGTTGGCGGTGTGACCCCTGGTAAGGGTGGACAGACCCACCTGGACCTGCCGGTATTCAATACCGTGCATGATGCGGTGGACGCCACCGGCGCCGATGCCACCATGATATACGTGCCGCCTCCATTCGCGGCCGACGCCATCCTGGAAGCGGCCGATGCCGGCATCAAGGTCATCGTGGCCATCACCGAGGGTATCCCGGTGCTGGATATGATGAAGGTGAAGGCGGCCCTGGCCGACAGCGATTCCATACTGGTCGGCCCCAACTGTCCGGGTGTCATCACCCCGGGTGAGTGCAAGATCGGCATCATGCCGGGCATGATCCACAAGCCGGGCAAGATCGGCGTGGTTTCCCGCTCCGGCACCCTGACCTATGAAGCTGTATACCAGACCACGGTGACCGGCCTGGGTCAGAGTACCTGCGTGGGTATCGGCGGTGATCCGATCCAGGGTATGAACTTCGTCGACGTGCTGAAGCTGTTCAAAGACGATCCCCAGACCGAAGGCATCATCATGGTGGGTGAGATCGGCGGCAGCGCGGAAGAGGATGCGGCCGAGTATATCCAGGCCAATATCGATAAGCCGGTGGTGGCCTACATCGCAGGTGTGACCGCCCCGGCCGGTAAACGCATGGGCCATGCCGGTGCCATCGTCAGCGGCGGCAAGGGCACGGCCGATGGCAAGTTCGCAGCCCTGGAGGCCGCAGGTGTGGCCACCGTGCGTTCTCCGGCGGAACTGGGCAAGAGGATGCTGGAGCTTATGAGCTGATATTAAAAGCGGTCCGCAAATGAACGCGAAATAAACGCAAATTTCCGCGAATATTTGTTAGGCTGGGGGTCGGGGTCAAACCATTCTATAATGCTGGTTTAGTTAACTGGTACTGGTGGTTTGACTCCGACCCCGTTTAGTTAGGGCAATCCCATTGAATCTAAAAATCTCATTAGCGCAGCTCAACTTTCTGGTTGGTGATGTTGTCGGCAACGGCAGACGCGTCATGGATGCGGCCATATATGCCAGGGATGAGCAGGGGGCGCATGCGATCATCTTTCCTGAGCTGACTCTTACCGGATATCCACCTGAAGACCTGCTGTTGCGAACCGAGCTGATCAAACGGGTAGAACAGGTCCTGGAAGAGATATGCAGAGAGATAACCGGTATAGATATCATTCTGGGATATCCCAGATGCCAGGACGGCAAACTGTATAATGCCGCCGGGGTGGTCCGGGATGGCAAGATCATCGCAGAGTACTTCAAGGCCCTGTTGCCGAACTACAGTGTGTTCGATGAGAAGCGTTATTTCGAACCGGGCGTAGATCCATGTGTGGTGGAGATTAACGGTATCCCGGTAGGACTTACCATCTGTGAGGATATCTGGTATCGGGAGCCGGCGGCCCATGCTGCCGAGGCCGGTGCCAGGATACTGCTGAACCTGAACGCATCTCCGTTCCATACCGGCAAGGCGGTGGAGCGTGATGAATTGGTGAGCAAACGCTGTCAGGAGACCGGTATCCCCATCGTCTATGCGAACCTTGTGGGTGGGCAGGATGAGCTGGTATTCGACGGCGGCTCTTTCGTTATGGATGCGACAGGACAACTGACCCAGCGTTTACCGTTTCATCAGGAGTCGCACTCCTTGGTGGAATTCAACGGTTGCATCCCCCAGCAGGCGGAACGATCCAGCTATCCGGACGAGTTGAAAGGTATATATGACACCCTGGTGTTAGGGGTGCGTGACTACGTATCCAAGAACGGTTTCAGGGGAGCCGTGCTGGGTCTTTCCGGCGGCATTGATTCGGCCCTGACCCTGGCCATAGCGGCCGATGCCATGGGCCCGGAGAACGTGGAGGTGGTGCTGATGCCTTCCCGCTACACCTCGGATATGAGCAACGAGGATGCAATCAGTCAGGCCGAGGTCCTGGGTGTGGGGCATCGTGTTATCGCCATCGAACCCGCCTTTAACGCCTTCCTGGACATGCTCAAAGACGAGTTTGCAGGTACCGGCAGGGATGTCACTGAAGAGAATATCCAGGCCCGGTGCCGCGGCATCATCCTTATGGCGATCAGTAACAAAAAAGGAAAGATCCTTCTCACCACGGGAAACAAGAGTGAGATGTCGGTGGGTTACGCCACACTGTATGGCGATATGGCCGGTGGTTTCGCCCCGATCAAGGATGTGCCCAAGATGCTGGTCTATCGTCTGGCCGAATACCGCAATCGGGAGCAGGAGATCATCCCCCGTCGTGTGATAGAGCGTCCACCTTCGGCGGAGCTGGCGCCGGACCAAAAGGATTCTGACAGCCTGCCGCCATACGAAATATTGGACGAGATCCTGTCCCTCTATATCGAGCGGGATCAGAGTGTCACGGACATCATAGATGCCGGCTTTGAAGCAGACACGGTAAGGCGTGTGGCCAGGATGGTGGATCTTAACGAATACAAGCGCAGACAGGCTCCGCCTGGGGTGAGGATTACACGCAGGGCCTTCGGGCGCGACCGCCGTTATCCGATCACCAGTGGTTTTTAACGCAGAATGCAGTAAGATATGGGCACTGCTAACCGGAGATACTGAACAATGAAGAAACTAGATGTGATAATTAAACCTTTTAAGCTGGACGACGTTAGAGAGGCCCTGTCCGCTATCGGCATAACCGGTATGACCGCCACCGAGGTAAAAGGGTTCGGACGTCAAAAAGGGCACACCGAGCTTTATCGTGGTGCTGAGTATGTAGTGGATTTCCTTCCCAAGTTGAAACTGGAGATGGTAATCAAGGAAGATCAGATGGAGCAGTGTATTGACGCTATCGTTTCATCCGCCCGTACCGGCAAGATAGGTGACGGCAAGATCTTCGTTTCCGATGTCGATAAGGTGGTACGCATTCGCACCGGTGAAGAGGACGAGGCGGCTATCTGATCTCTCAAGATTTTGCATGAACAGGGCGTGGTACTCCACGTCCTGTTGTTTTGGGAGAGGCCTAGTTCTCGTCCAGACCTATATAGTCCCAAACCTGTCTGGCAAGTGGTTTTTCCTCAATCTGTTCCAGTTCTACTGCCTTGAAATACCCTTTCTGCTCATTTACGGCATAGACCCGTTTGGCGTCATTTGAGAGTTGTTCCATGCCCAGTTTGTCGTAGGCCTCAATCATTATCTGCAATGCATCTTTTACCGCCGGTGTGCGTTGATAGTTTTCCACTACCTTTACACATCTGTTGGCTGCAGCCAGATAGGCACCCCGTTTCATGTAATAACGGGCAGCGTGGACCTGGGCCGCTGCGATATTGTTTCTGAGATAGACCAGACGTTTTCTGGCATCTGCCGAGTATTTGCTGTTTGGGTAGCGGCGAATCAGTTCAGAAAAATCGTTGAATGAATCCAGGGCGGCGGAGGAGTCACGTTGTGAGCTGTCTATGGGTACAAAGCGGTCAAAGAAACCCATGTTACGGTTAAAGTTCACTATCCCCTTCATATAGTAGGCATAGTCGACATACGGATGATTGGGGTGTAGTTTAATAAAACGGTCTGCTGCGGCTATGGCCTGTTCTTGGTCGCCGTTTTTATAGTAGGCATAGGCCACATCCAGCTGCGCCTGCATGGCGTAACGACCAAATGGGAATTTTGCCTCCAGGCCCTCATAATATTTGATGGCGGTTTCATAGTCGCCCTCATTCATAGACACCGAGGCCTCAGAATAGAACTTGCTGGCGCTCCAGGTCTTGGTCATATCCTCCTCTTCTGGTAGGAGTGAGCATCCGGATATGAAAAGAAGTAGAGATAGCAGGGCCGTAACACGTATAGTAGCCATGATGATTGCGATAGACCTCAACAAAAAAAAGTGTGCGCTAGTATACCCTATTGTGCGGCTTGGAAAAATCAGGGTTAGTTATGGGTGAAAAGATGAATGCAAAGGTGGATCTTGATCAGGCGGGGATGCGTCTGGATCAGGTCCTGGCTAACCTTTTTCCCGATTTCTCCAGGGCCAGACTGCAGAACTGGATCAAGCAGGGACAGGTGCGTGTGGATGGCGCTACGGTCCTGCGTCCCAGAGATAAGGTGCTGGGCGGCGAGATGGTGGAACTGGATGCCGAGATGGAGGATCAGGTGGAGTGCCGGCCCCAGCCTATCCCACTGGATATTGTGTATGAGGATGGGTCTCTTCTGGTGATAAACAAGCCGGCAGGCCTGGTGGTTCATCCCGCTGCCGGTAATTTGGACGGCACCATGCAGAATGCCCTGTTGCATCATGACGGGGTCCTGATTCAACTACCGCGGGCCGGCATAGTGCATCGCCTGGACAAGGAGACCAGCGGCCTGCTGGTGGTGGCCAGGACGGCAGCGGCGCATAAGTATCTGGTGGAACAGCTACAGGAACGTGCGTTCAAGCGGGAGTATCGCGCTGTGGTGACCGGTGTGATGACCGCTGGTGGCAGCGTGGATCAACCCATCGGACGCCATCCCACCCAACGCACCCGCATGGCGGTGCATCCCAACGGAAAACCGGCCGTGACCCACTACCGGGTACTGGAGCGGTTTCGTTTTCATACCCATCTCAAGGTGATGCTTGAGACCGGACGTACTCACCAGATCAGGGTTCATCTGGCCCATGTCCGTTATCCTTTGGTGGGGGATCCGGTCTACGGCGGCCGTCTACAGATTCCTCCTAAATCCTCTCCGGAATTGGAGGCGATGCTGCGCAGCTTCAGGCGCCAGGCCCTGCATGCGCGCAAGCTCGGGTTATACCATCCAGCCACCAAGGAGTGGATGGAGTGGAAGGTGGAACCACCTGATGACATGCAGGAACTCCTGCAGGTGTTGTCTGAGGATGCGGACAATGGGTGAATGGATAGTCCCGGACTGGCCTGCGCCCAAGAATGTACGTGCTGTAATCACCACCCGCCAGGGCGGGTATAGTGCCGCCCCATACTACAGCCTGAATCTGGCGCACCATGTGGAGGATGATCCGGCCATGGTGGTAAGGAATCGCGCCCTGGTCGCCGAGAGGTTGGATCTGCCGGCGGATCCCATGTGGCTACAGCAGATTCACGGCTGCCGTGTTCTGGAAGGGGAGGCATGGGAGAGCGACAACTGCGCAGATGCATCCATCACCAGTGTTGTCGGCCAGGTCTGCGTGGTGATGACCGCAGACTGTCTGCCCCTGTTGCTGTGTAACCGCGCCGGCACTCGGGTGGCGGCGGTGCATGCCGGTTGGCGTGGCCTGGCCGATGGGGTTATAGAGGCTGCCATGGCCAGGTTCGATGAGCCGGGAGAAGGGCTTCTGGCCTGGATGGGACCGGCCATAGGACCGGAGAAGTTCGAGGTGGGTGATGAAGTGAGAGAGAGATTTCTGGACGAGAACCCGATAGATGCTGCCGCATTCGTAGCCAACGGCACTGGCAAGTGGTTGGCGGATATCTACAGTCTGGCCCGTACCCGCCTGCGGATTGCGGGTTGTGGATATGTTGGCGGTGGGAGTTACTGTACAGTAACCGAGTCCGAGAGGTTTTTTTCCTACCGCAGAGACGGTATAACGGGGCGTATGGCCGCCCTAATCTGGATTGAATAGCAGGAATGACATATGAATAACTGGAAGATGTTGACCCTGGTCGGTAAAGATCGTCCCGGCATAGTGGCCAAGGTGACTGACGCGCTCTATCAAAACGGATGGAATCTGGGAGAGGCCTCCATGCTGCGCCTGGGAGGTAATTTCACCATCATGCTGATGATATCCGGTGCGGGTGAAGTTGAGCCCATACTGCAGCCGGTGGCGGATGATCTTGGTCTCAGGCTGCACGTGGACCAGATAGAGGGGGGTCTGCACAGCCATGTGGTGCCGAACATCCAGGTGCGGGTGTTGGGTGCCGACAGGGCCGGGATTGTAGCCAAGGTCACCGGCCTGCTGGCGGATACAGGGTTGAATATCCTGGAACTGGAATCGGACGTGGCAGGTTCGGAGGATCATCCGATCTATATCATGGGCATCCAGGGCTATTCGGATGTGCCGGTGGAAGAGCTGCAGCATGCGGTGAGTGGTCTGGTGGAACAGGGTATAGACGTAAGAGTTTCAGGCGTAGATACCTTAATCGGATAGTAGATAATGGCTGTACTGAAAATCCTGACTGCTCCAGATGAGCGTCTCAAACAGGTGTCGGCAGAGGTAGAGCAGTTCGATGATGAGTTGCAGTCCTTTATCGATGACTTGGAAGAGACCCGTCAGGCCGGTCCCGGGGCAGTTGGCATCGCGGCCCCGCAGGTGGGGCGTCTGCAACGCATCATCATCGTGGATGTCTCCAAAACCAAAAAGCCTGTGCCCAACCACGGCCACATGGTATTGATAAACCCTGAGATCACGGAATGGAACGGCTTTGAGATGGGACGGGAAGGCTGTCTCTCCATACCGGACTACACCGGTAATGTCATCCGGGCCACCGATATCAAACTCAGGGCCCTAAATCGTTTTGGCGATCTGGTGGAATATGAGATGGAGGGGTTCGAGGCCAGGGCCATCCAACACGAGCTGGACCACCTGGATGGCATGCTGTTCATCGACCGGGTGGTGAGTCGCCGCACCGACCTGTTTCAGCGCAAGGTATACCAGAAATAAGCATCACTTCCGCTCAGATATGACTCAAGAATATATCCTGGCCATCTCGCTAATCGTAATATTGTTTTGTGTATGGCAGTTACGCCGTCTGTTCCAGGTCTGCCGTAGGGCCAATCGGGTGGATTGGGGGCATGACTGGATAAATCTTCTGGACGGGATGATCCGTTTGTTCTGTTACCGCTATCACCGCCTGAATGTGCATGGCCTGCGCATCCCCAAATATGGTCCGTTAGTCCTGGCCTCCAACCATGTATCAGGATTGGACCCGTTTCTTATCCTGGCATCTTCTCGTCGCCCCATCCGTTTTCTTATCGCCCGGGAACAGTACGAACGCTTCGGTCTGAATTGGTTGTTCCGTGCGGCCAGGTGTATCCCGGTGGATCGGGAGCGCAAGCCGGAACAGGCCCTGCGTGCGGCCATCAGGGCGCTGCGCGATGGGGATGTGGTGGCGCTCTTCCCCCACGGCAAGATCCATACCCCGGATGATCTGCCCGTCTCGCTCAAGCCGGGGGTGGCGTTGTTGGCGCAACTCGCCGGGGTCAAGATTCTACCGGTGCGTATCACCGGGGTGCGAGGAGTAGGGCATGTGGTGCGTGGTGTGGTGCTGCGCAGCAATGCCAAGATCAAATCCTATCCCGGTATAACCGCGGTTGGGCGTGAGCGGAAAGAGCTGCTGCAAGAGTTACAACAGATATTGGATTGAGTTGCGGTTTGTAGGAGCTCACTCCTGTGAGCGATTGGACCTATGAGCCACAAACAGAGCGCGAGCATATCGCCCGCGGGCGCGGGCTCCTACCTGGTTAAGTCCTGGCATGATCAGCCGCTACTTGAATTTAATAGCCATCTCCCCAACCTGAGCAAATATAGTGTTATTAGGAGATTTGTTCCATGAGAATGGATAGATTGACCAGTAAGTTACAGATAGCCCTGGCCGATGCCCAGAGCATGGCAGTGGGGCGCGATCATCAGTTTATAGAGCCGGTGCACCTTCTGACATCGCTGTTGGATCAGGAGGGCGGCAGTGTGCGCCATCTTTTGATGCAGGCGGGCGTGAACGTGAATCAGTTACGCTCCGGCCTGGGCGATATGCTGGACCGCCTCCCCAGCGTACAGGGGGCGGATGGAGACCTACATATATCGAACGATCTTGGCAGGTTGCTGAACCAGACCGACAAGCTTTCACAGCAGCGCAAGGACAGCTATATCTCCAGCGAGCTGTTTGTGCTGGCTGCGGTGGAGGATCAGGGCGCAATAGGTGATCTGTTGCGCAGGTCCGGTGCCAGCAAAGAGGCGGTGGAGAAGGCGGTGGATGAGCTGCGCGGGGGGCAGTCCGTGGATGACCCCAACGCCGAGGATCAGCGTCAGGCCCTGGAGAAGTACACCATCGATCTGACCGAGCGGGCCGAGCAGGGTAGGCTGGACCCGGTGATCGGACGTGATGACGAGATCCGTCGCACCATCCAGGTCCTGCAGCGCCGCACCAAGAATAACCCGGTATTGATCGGCGAGCCGGGCGTGGGCAAGACCGCCATCGTGGAGGGTCTGGCCCAGCGTATCGTGAATGGCGAGGTGCCGGAGGGGCTAAAGCGCAAACGCCTGCTCTCCCTGGACCTGGGGGCACTGATCGCCGGGGCCAAATTCCGCGGCGAGTTCGAGGAACGGCTCAAGGCCCTGCTGAACGACCTGTCCAAGCAGGAGGGGCAGATCATCCTGTTTATCGACGAACTGCACACCATGGTTGGTGCGGGCAAGGCCGAGGGCGCCATGGATGCTGGCAACATGCTCAAGCCGGCCCTGGCCAGGGGCGAACTGCACTGCGTGGGCGCCACCACCCTGGATGAATATCGCAAATATGTGGAGAAGGATGCGGCCCTGGAACGCCGCTTCCAGAAGGTATTAGTGGATGAGCCGAGCGTGGAGGATACGGTGGCTATCCTGCGCGGTCTCAAGGAGCGCTATGAGCTGCATCATGGGGTGGACATAACCGATCCCGCCATCGTGGCCGCGGCCTCCTTATCACATCGTTATATCACCGACCGCCAGTTGCCGGACAAGGCCATAGACCTGATCGACGAGGCCGCCTCCCAGATCCGCATGGAGATCGACTCCATGCCGGAGGATATGGATCGCCTGGAGCGACGCCTGATCCAGCTCAAGATCGAACGCGAGGCCCTGGCCAAGGAGAAGGACGAGGCATCCAAGCGTCGCCTGGAGGACCTGGAGGCCCAGATCAGCAAGGCGGAGCAGGAGTTCTCCGAGATGGACGAGGTGTGGAAGGCGGAGAAGGCGGCACTGCAAGGCACCACCCAGATCAAGGAGGAGTTGGAACGGGCCCGTCTGGATATGGAGACGGCGCGCCGTGCCGGTGATCTCACCCGTATGTCTGAACTGCAGTACGGACGCATCCCGGAGTTGGAGCGCCAGTTGGATATGGCGACCCAGGCCGAGATGCAGGAGATGAAGCTGCTGCGCAACAAGGTCACGGACGAGGAGATCGCCGAAGTGGTATCGAAATGGACCGGCATCCCGGTGTCCAAGATGCTGGAGGGTGAGCGGGACAAGCTGCTACGCATGGAACAGGAGATCGGCAAGCGGGTGATCGGTCAGCAAGAGGGCATCAAGGCGGTGTCCGACGCCATCCGCCGCTCCCGGGCCGGACTGTCCGATCCGTCCAAGCCCAACGGTTCCTTCCTGTTCCTCGGTCCCACCGGCGTAGGCAAGACCGAGTTGTGCAAGGCCCTGGCCTGGTTCCTGTTCGATACCGAAGAGGCCATGGTGCGCATAGATATGTCCGAGTTTATGGAGAAGCATTCGGTGGCGCGGCTGATCGGAGCTCCTCCCGGCTATGTGGGTTACGAGGAGGGCGGCTATCTCACCGAGTCGGTGCGGCGCAAACCCTATTCTGTGATCCTGCTGGACGAGGTGGAGAAGGCCCATCCCGATGTCTTTAACGTGCTGCTCCAGGTCTTGGATGATGGCCGCCTCACCGATGGTCAGGGGCGCACCGTGGACTTCCGTAACACCGTGATCGTCATGACATCAAATATCGGTTCCGAGATCATCCAGGAGAAGGCCGGTGAGGAAAACTATGACGATATGAAACAGTCGGTCATGGGGCTGGTGGGGCAGCACTTCCGCCCGGAATTCATCAATCGCCTGGACGATATCGTGGTATTCCATCCCCTGGGACGGGAGCAGATCCGCGCCATCGCCGATATCCAGATCAGCTATCTGAAGCAGCGTCTGGCGGAACGGGATATGGGTATAGAACTAACCCAGGCCGCCCTGGACAAGCTGGGTGAGGCCGGGTTCGATCCGGTCTACGGCGCCAGACCCCTGAAGCGCGCCATCCGGCAACAGTTGGAGAATCCGCTGGCGCAGGAGATGTTGGCCGGTCGCTTCGGCATCGACGATGTGATCAAGGTGGATGCCGGTCCGGACGGTCTGGTCTTCTCCAAGTGATAGCAAATCAGGAGCCGACCAGAATGGCACTTAGTTAAGACGTTTGAACTTTAACTGCAACTGTGGAGAACTCTAAAAATATTAGCCGCAAATGAACGCTAATCATGAAAGCACTGTCAAGTGAAAGTTATTTGCGAAATTTTGCGGTAATTGGCGTGTTTTGCGGCCTGCTTTTTTTAAGCAAGCGCCACCTGACTACGACCCTTCCTTATTCGGTGCAACTCATCCTAAGATGAGGCAGCCACCGCTCCTTAGGCATGCTGAACAGATCCTGCAGATATTCCCAGGCCAGATCCAATGCGGATTGGGTATGTGGGCTAACAGCTTCACCCAGTTCAAACTCTTTCCCGCTGATATGCAGCATAAATGCCTCTGGTGCGGTGTTACCTTTGGTCTTTTCGAACAGATGCAATAGAGCACCGGGACTGACGCTGTGAGTTGAAATGCTGTTGTCGGGTTCGGCGGATATTCTTTCCAGATGGAAGCCCTGTTTGGGTTTGCAGCTGGCATCGATAAACAGTACCGGGATCTGACTGTGTAGGTCCATTACATGCTCTATATTCAGTTGTAGATCTTCCTGCAATACTACTCCGTCCAGATTTAGTATCCGGATCTTTTCAGCAAGCAAGGGACCGGCCGCATCATCACCGCGACTGATATTACCCCAGGCTAGAACAATGAGTGCAGGGTTCTTCAAATTGTCCACGGGATGTCTTAGATAACCTCTGGTTTATTATATTTTCGTCATTCCCGCGTAGGCGGGGATCCAGTAAGCGGACGATTTGGTATGCAAGATATAACAACTGGGTTCCCACCTGCGCGGGAACGACGCGTAAGTAAGGCAGCAGTGTGTGCAGGGTTATTCAAACTGCCCACTGGAGTTCTTGGTTAGTTGGTGAATTAGTTCACCATTCGTGTGACGTAACTCTATCTGCAAAGGCATCTTGCCCATGGCGTGGGTGGCGCAGGACAGGCAGGGGTCATATGCCCTGATAGCAACCTCAATATTATTCAGCAATGGCTCGGTGATGGTCTTGCCATTCATATAGGTGCTGGCGACCTGACGTATGGATTCATTCATCGCCTGGTTGTTACTGGTGGTTGATACGATCAGATTGGCCTTTTTGATGAGTTCATCGTCGTCGGTCTCATAGTGGTGGAACAGGGTGCCTCTGGGCGCCTCTATTACCCCGATCCCCATATTGCGTCTCTCGCCCTTAACCACCAGATCGGTGCCGAGGATCTCAGGATCGTTAAGCAGCAGTTCGATACTTTCAGCGCAATGTAGTAGCTCTATCATGCGCGCCCAGTGGTAGGCCATGGTGGAGTGGACCGGCTTACCGGTGCCGTAACTGATGAATTCCTTACGGGCAGACTCGGCCAGCGGGGTAGGAATAAAATCACAATTATTCACCCTTGCCAGTGGCCCGACCCGGTACCAACCGTCCTTCATACCCTTCTCCACCAAGAATGGGAACTTCATATAGGACCAGCTCTTTACCTCTTCCTGGATATGTTTGAAATACTCCTTATCATTGACCTGATCAAGGATGGTTTGTCCCTCCTGGTCCTTGACCCTGATGGCTCCGTCATAGAGTTCCAATCCCCCTCGGGGATTCACCAGGCTTAGATAGTTGCTATCGATAGCAGCGAACTCGGCACTGGTCGGCAGGTTTTCGGTAAAGTAGTTGTGTACCAGCTCCACGGCGCCTATAGACCAGTTAATTATCTGTTGTATATCCTTTAGCAGATACTCCCGGTCCTCTGGTGCCAGCGGCTTGTTCATTCCTCCCGGGATGGCTCCGGTACCATGTACCCGTTTTCCACAGATCGCACGAATGATCTCCTGACCATACTTTCTCAGCTTTACGCCTTGCATGGCCAGTTCTGGGTACTCTTTGATTACCGCGACGACATTGCGCTTTTGGATATCGCTCTCAAATCCAAATAGCAGATCAGGTGATGCAAGGTGGAACAGGTGCAGGGCATGACTCTGCAGTATCTGTCCAAAGTGCACCAGGTTGCGCAGTTTGTCAGCGGTAGGGGTGATCTGGTCCACACCGGAGATCATATCGACCGCCTTGCCGGCCGCCAGGTGATGGCTTACCGGGCAGATGCCGCACAGGCGTTGCACCAGGATCGGTATCTCCTGGAACGGACGTCCCTGGATAAAGCGTTCAAACCCCCTGAACTCTACGATATGCATCCTGACTTCCTGGATATTATTATCGTCGTCCGCCAGCAAGGTTACCTTGCCGTGACCTTCGACCCGGGAAACGGGTTCTATTACATAACGATTGAGTTTTTCTCTGTTGTCTGCAGTCTCGAGGAAATCGCTCATTAGTATTCTCTGTTAGTCAAAATGCAAAAGGTCATAGGACAGTTCTATCTCTTCCCCGGCCAGCAGTCCGGTAAGGATCTCCCAGAAGGCGCCGGCTGGAGGCGGACATCCTGGCAGGAAATAATCCACTTTGACGATTTCATGGATGGGATGCACCTGCTCCAGGATATAGGGGATCTCCTTGTCTACAGGGATCTTGGGATTTGCCACACCAATCCCATCTATATAGGCCTCACGCAGACACTCTTCTACATCAATGCTGTTGCGAATAGCAGGGACACCGCCATTAATGGCGCAGGAACCGACCGCTATCAGGATTTTACAGTTGGCCCTGAACTCCTTTAGGACTTCGATATTTTCTGTATTACAGACACCGCCTTCAATCAGACCTACATCGCAATCGGGGGCGCAATGTTCAATATCGGTAAGCGGGGTACGGTTAAACTCCACAAACTCGATCAGATCAACAATCTTCTCGTCGACATCGAGGAAAGACATATGGCAACCAAAACATCCGGCCAGCGAGCAGGTGGCTAGCTTGACCTTGGTCCCTGGTTTTATATCCGGCGTCTCCCTTAGATTGTGGGTGACCCTTTTGTTGCTGATCGTTTTCAGGTCAAATGTCCTTTCACCGATCGGTTGGGTAAAGGCACCGTGTTTCCTCACAATACAACCAACCGGGCAGATGGTTGCGCAGCGGTCGGTCAATTCAATAGCGGAATCCTTCAATAGGCCGGTGTCTGAGGTCACTTTCAACGATTTGTTTTCACCGCGCCCTGCGATGCAAAAGATATCTTTCTTGTCCTCGGTTCTGGAGGCCCGGATACACAATTCACAGTAGATGCAGCGATTCCGGTCAATCATCAGGTCCGGATGACTGGCGTCCAGGTTGCGCTGGGAATTGAACAGGGGAAACTGCAGATTGGTCATACCCAGGTGGTAGGCCATGGCCTGTAACTGGCAATTTCCGCTTTGGGTACAGGCGGGGCAATAGTGATTGCCTTCCACAAACAGCATCTGGATCAAAAGTCTTCTCTGTTGATTCAGGTCGTCTGTATTATTCTCTATTACCTGTCCTGCAACGGCTGGGGTAGTGCAGGCGGATGCCTCCCGACCATTAATGCGGCAAGTACACAGTTTGCAGCTGCCATTGGCCTTGAAATCCGGGTGGTAACATAGGTGCGGTATGTAGATGCCGGCCGCCTCCGCTGCCTCCATGATGGATTGTCCCTGTTTAAAAGGAATTGTCTGACCATCGATTCTTATCTCATTTTCTTTCAATTCCCTGACTCCTGTTCTGTGATTATCTCTTTAGCCCTTTGTATTGCTGCTTCCACATCGAAGGAGGGTTGATACTCTTCACTGGTCAGTCTCTTTCTGAAGGATTCGGGAAACTTTTGATAGGTCTCAAGCATTGGAACCGCCGCCCGTTGCCCCAGACCGCAATGACAGGCCTGGGTCATCAGATGATTCAATTCATGGATTTCCTTGATATCCAGGTGTGCGCCGTGACCACTTGCCACCTTGTCCGCCATTTGCGCCATCAACTTGGTTCCAACACGACAGGGGGTGCAAAAGCCGCAACTCTCATGGGCAAAGAAATGGGTGAAATTTACCGCTCGCTCGAACATGTCCCTGCTGGTGTCGAAGATCATAAATGACCCGCCGGTATTCGCGTCATCAAATGATATCTCTTTAAAAAACTGTTCAGATGAAATTAGTGAACCACCGGCGCCACCTACCTGAACGGCCTGCGTGTCTTTCGCGCTGCATTGTTTGAGTATCTTTTTGATGGATATACCCAAGGGGATCTCGTAGATACCTGGTTTTTCACAATCACCACTGATACTTAATATCTTCCAACCGATCGAATTACCGCCTTTGGCAAAGATATCGGGGCCATGCTCAAGAATCCTCGCGGCGTAACAGTAGGTTTCGACATTATTGACTACGGTTGGCTTATCAAAATACCCGTTGGTAACAGGAAACGGTGGTCTAATCCTGGGGATGCCGCGCATACCCTGGAGCGATTCAATCAACGCCGATTCTTCACCGCAGACATAGGAACCAATCCCCATGATTATCTCGATATCAAAATCAAAACCATCCTGGCCTAGAATCTTTGGACCCAGCAGATTATTGTCGCGTCGTTGCTGCAGTTTTTTTTGTAATTTTCCATGCAGAAAATGGTATTCATGGCGCAGGTAGATAAAGCCCTGTTTCGCACCGATGGTCGCTGCACAAACGGTCATGCCATCAAACACTGTATCTGCATATTGATTGAGCAGTACCCTATCCTTAAAGGTGCCCGGTTCTCCTTCATCCGCATTACACACTACATAGCGTTCTGTCTCTTCTGTTTTGCGGGCGATATTCCACTTTCTATGAGTGGGAAATCCTGCGCCCCCGCAGCCCCTTAGCCCTGACTTCTCCAACTCGCTGATCACGCCCTCAGGCCCTATCTGCAAGGCCTTCCTTATGGCTGAACCGGTAACGGATTCGGTAGCCAGTAGGGGGCCTTTTTCGTGGATCGTGTCTGTAACCACGAACCATTCCTGGGGCCACTTATCAATAGGCATCCCCCTGCTGACCAGCTCTGCAATCTTCTTGATCCGTTCAATATCAAGATTTCCGATGGCATAGCCATTTACCAACATGGCCGGACCCTGCTCACAAAGTCCGGTGCAGGATGTGGTAGCAATGGTAACTCTGTTATCTTCTCTGGTGATGCCCGGTTTGACGAACAGCAGTTCGCATAACAGCTGGATCAACTCTTTGCTGCCCAGCATCTGATCCGTGATGTTGTTACTGAAATAGATTTCAAAATCACCTGCATATCTGTCATGCAGGAAGCTATAAAAATCGATCTTGGACTGGATCTTCATCCTGGCCAGGTCCAGTGCCTCTGACAGCTGCTTAATATCATCCTGACTGATGTAATGTTGGGACAGTTGAAGGTTGCGCAGCATTTGTAAGACATATTTCTGCTGCCTGCCATACTGTTCCAGTTGGTCTTGCACGTTGGTTTTGATAGTGGTTACCATTTTATTTTCCATGTTTCATTGTTGCCACTAAGCATAAGAATAGCCACTTTGAGGGGCTTTGCTATATATAGGTTGTTTTGCGTCCTATTTGTTGTTTTCTTTAGGAAATCAGCTGTCGTTCCGTTCGATTGGTCTAGGTGGGGATAACACTATTTTCTAATTTGACGCCAAGGCTGACAGCGTCTATGGTTCATTTCAAGGTTCCGTAGGCAGGTTATGCACAACTACGGGTGATATGTGTTTTGCACAATAGATTGTCAAAGACTGGATATGGAGAGAAATTGGCCTCGATTCATCTGATTGGCGTCGGTTCCAACCTTGGTAACGGTAGCATAGGATTAGTCGCTATCGATCGTCTGGAACAGGTCGGTCTGCCGTCAAAATATCCAGAGCATCAGCTCAGTCTGGCTAAGCTTGGTACCGGACCTGCGCTGCTGGAACATATGCGTGGCGCGGATCTGGCTATCATAATTGATGCGCTTGTTAGTGATTACAAACCTGGAACTGTTATGCCGTTGCGACCTAATCAGATTGCGCAAGAGGAGTGGGTGCTGTCCGGACATAGCATGAGTATTGCGGAGACCATCGCCTTTGGTGAGGCCTTGGGCGATCTGCCGGAGAGATTGCTGTTGTTAGGAATAGCGGTGGGGCAGGAGCTCAATCTTACATCTGATGTCGAGATAACCTCCGAAACCCTGGACGGACTGCAAAGGCATATTGGCCTGGAGATGGAGTTGATATCCTGCTGAAGACTGATTGCCATGCATCTTCTTGGCAACTTCAGATTTAGCTCGATACTCCCAGGCAGTGGTTATCCAGTTGGAGTATGGTATTCAAGGATTGGCCAGGAATACTGTCTCTTTATCACCATGTGATTTCATACATGCAGCTGTCATGACCTTTGCATCGGCAATCACCGTCCGCATGTTTTACTCTGGCGAAGTTATTACTTCCCTTGGGTTTGAATTTTCTGGCAAAGGCACTAGCCATCCCGAAATCGAAGTCACATGGATAGAATGAACTGCAGACATAAAATGCCTTGGTCTCGTTTTTTTTGGGAGGTATGACATATGTATGGCCAATCGCTCCCTCAATAATCTTGTTGTCTTTATAATCGAAAAGACATACCCCGTCTCTTCTATGGTTCATGTGATAAGCAATATCGATGGACCTTAATGCATCGCCTAATGTCTTTATCCCTTCCGGCCATATTCTGTTGTTTATAATCGCCGCGCCAATAAGCTTTACCGTATTTTTTCCGCCTTCATCTGCAATCTTGTTAAACAGCGAGATAAGAGGTTCCAGTGGGTACCATACCCCTGCCTGAGGATTGGATATGGCATATTCTTTCAGATAGTTTAAGGCGGTTGGTTTAAAGGCCCCCATGGCGTCAATAAACCCTAGGATGGTTTCCCCGCTTACCTCTACTCCGGCAATGGATCCTCTTGGAGGTCTGTCAATCATTGACTTTCTCCGTTTTCGATAATTAGGCCTTCTTAACAAACTCTGATTTCAGTTTCATCGCGCCTATACCATCAATCTTGCAATCGATGTCGTGATCACCCTCCACCAGGCGGATGTTCTTTACCTTGGTTCCCACCTTGACCACGGATGACGACCCCTTGACCTTCAGGTCCTTAATAACGGTGACCGAATCTCCATCCTGTAGTAGTGTGCCATTGGCGTCTGTTACAACCAGTCCATCTTCACTCTGGGCGCTGTCTGCGTTCTGGCTCCATTCGTGGGCGCATTCCGGGCATATATACATGGAACCGTCTTCGTAGGTGTATTCGGAATTGCATTTTGGGCAGTTAGGTAATTTAGTCATTTTTGGTCACTTTTCGGTATTTCAGTATCTTTACTGTCGTCTTTGGGTTTGTCGGTTTGATCCTGCTGTTCTGCTGCAGTCTGTTTTTTCTCCAGCTTCTTCTGTTCCACCAGCTCTATGTACTGTTTTGGTGTTAGAGTGGTTGCTCTCTCTGGCTTCTCCTTGGGTGCATAGTAGGCGTAGATGATCACACCTATCAGCACCGGGAATATCACAAAGAATGGCTTTGCTTGCATAATGGCCTCGGTCTTTCAGTATGAGGAAATTCTACGTATCTCTCAAACTAATAATAGGCCATCCACGGGAGGTGGCATGTTGGGCCAAGATACCGTCCGGGTCAACCGCTACCGGTCTCTCCACTTGCTCCAGCAGTGGAATATCGTTGTGAGAGTCACTGTAGAAGCTGCTGCCCGCAAGTGTCTGGCCATGTTGCGCCAGCCAGGAATTGAGCCTTTTGACCTTGCCGTGCTTGTAGCTGGGATCCCCAGCAACCCTTCCGGTATAACAGCCATCTATCATTTCCGGTTCAGTGGCGATCAGGTGCTCAATACCCAGTCTGGCCGCGATGGGGGCGGTTACGAATGAGTTGGTGGCGGTGATTATCAACGTGATATCCCCAGATTGTTGGTGCTTGGCGATCAGATCCCGTCCGGCCTGCAGTATGATTGGATCGATCTTCTCCCGTAGAAAGCGCTCTCTCAATTCCTCCAGGCTGGTTGGGTCGTTTTCGCTCAGGGGTTTTAGGGAAAATTGTAGAAACTCGAAGATATCCAGTACCCCTTCATCATATTCGCGGTAGAAACGCTCGTTTTCGCGAGCGTAGTAATCCCCGTCCACCAGGCCGTTTTCCACCAGGAATGTACCCCATAGATAGTCGGAATCACCAGCCAGCAGGGTGTTGTCCAGATCAAATATAGCCAGCGCCAATTTATATAACTCCAAAATTCAAATGCGGTTAACTATATCAGGGCTTGGGATTAAATAGGATAGGAATATCAAGACCGTCCGTGGATTCTTATGCTTAATCCCCCCAACCCTATATATAAAATTTACACTCCAAACGTCTGATATTTATGATTATTATTTATGATTATCTTGATTTCGTGCTATTGTGTAGCTAACAGACATGCATGTGCATGAAACAGATTAGCGGGTAAGTGCCTAGTGCCGCCGCCATCCGGTTGGTGCAGACCAGGTCGGGTGATAATAAGGATCAATAAGTTGATTGACGCAGATGGTTTTAGGCCCAATGTGGGCATGATTATATGCAATAGCCAGAGAAGGCTGTTTTGGGGAAGACGGGTAGGGCAGAACGCCTGGCAATTTCCTCAGGGTGGGATCATGGAAAATGAGACCCCGGAACAGGCCATGTTTCGTGAGCTGGAGGAGGAGGTGGGTCTCAAGTCCCATCAGGTGGAGATCCTTGGTGTTACTGGTGATTGGCTGCGCTATCGCCTGCCCAAGCGCTATATGCGTCACCACAGCCAGCCCCTATGCATCGGGCAGAAACAGCGCTGGTTTTTACTCAAGGTTCTGTGTGAAGAGAGTGATTTTTGTCTGGACAGATCACCCAAGCCGGAGTTTGATCACTGGCGCTGGGTCAAGTACTGGCAGCCCCTGCGTGAGGTGGTCTACTTTAAGCGGCGTGTCTATTCACAGGCGCTTGAGGAGTTGGCTCCCTATCTGTTTCCTGATGGGGCGCCGATGAGGGCCGGTACGAACTATCTGCGACAGAATCGTCGTTGACTATCTGATTACCATTAATTATTTGAACACTTATGCTTGAGACCTTGCACAGTATCGTTCAGGAGGTTAACAGGGCGCCGGATCTGGATACGGCGCTGGATACCATCGTGCGCAGGGTTAAACAGGCGATCAAGGCAGATGTCTGCTCGGTCTATCTGAATGATTTCAAGAGACGCAGTCATGTGTTGCGCGCTACCGACGGACTGCATCCGGAGGCAGTAGGCAAAGTGGAGCTGCCTCTGCATCGAGGCCTGATCGGTCTGGTGTGTGAAAGGGCCGAGCCCATCAATATCGATGATGGTCCCAAGCATCCAAGATATATGTTCGTAGGGGAGACGGGAGAGACCGTTTTCCACGGATTCCTCGGGGTCCCCATCATACAGAACCGCAAGGTTCTGGGAGTATTGGTTGTCCGCCAGAAGGAACCGCGCCAGTTTGATGATAATGAGGTGACATTTCTCTTTACCCTGGCGGCGCAGCTGGCCGGGGCCATCACCCACGCCAGCGCCAGCGGTAATCTATGGGAAGCGGAAGATAAAGAGAAACAGACCGATAAGCCTTTTTTTCAGGGGAGTCCGGGTACCAGTGGTGTAGCCAGGGGCGAAGCAGTAGTGGTCTATCCCACAGCAGACCTGGATGCCATACCTGACCGCCCGGCTGAGGATCCTAAGGCTGAGGAAGATGCGTTACTTGCCGCTGTAGCCAATGTGCGCAGTGACCTGGAAAAACTGGAGAGCAGATTGGAAGGGCGCCTTCCCGCAGAAGACAAGGCCTTGTTCCAGGCCTGGTTGCTGATGCTGGAGGGTGATTCGCTGGTGAATCCTATTCTGGAGCGCATCAGAGAAGGCAACTGGGCACCCGGTGCCCTCCACAACGTGATCGAAGAGCACGCCCGCGTGTTTGACAGCATGGAGGACAGATATCTGCGTGAGCGTTCCTCCGATGTGCGCGACCTGGGTCGACGCATCTTGATGCACCTGCAGCAGGATACGCCCAGGGTCATCGATTATCCCGGACGCACCATCCTGGTCGGTGAGGATATCAGTGCCGTCCAGCTGGCGGAGGTGCCTCCGGAGAAGCTGGCCGGCGTGGTCTCCTCCTCAGGTTCAAGCGCATCGCACGTAGCCATTCTTGCGCGGGGCATGGGTATACCGGCAGTTATGGGTGTTGTCGGTCTGCCGGTGCATCGCATGGATGGCAAGACCACTATCGTCGACGGCTATACAGGGCGGGTCTATGTATCGCCGACCCAGGAACTGGTGGATGAATATACGCGTCTGGAGCAGGAGGACCGGGAACTCTCGGCTGAACTGGATTCTTTGCGCGGACTGCCTGCAGAGACCACTGACGGGGTAAGGATCCCGATCTATCTGAATACAGGCCTGGTATCGGAGATGAGCTCGTTCGGGACCACCGAGTCAGAGGGGGTTGGGCTGTACCGAACTGAACTTCCATTTATGGGGCGCGATCGATTCCCTGGCGAGGCCTCCCAGTACGAAAACTACAGAGGTATTCTCTCTGCCTTTAGCCCGCGTCCGGTAACACTGCGTACCCTGGACATCGGTGGCGACAAGCCCTTACCCTATTTTCCGGTAGACGAATCCAATCCGTTTTTGGGCTGGCGTGGTGTGCGTATCTCCCTGGATCACCCTGAGATCTTTCTCACTCAGGTAAAGGCCATGTTACGGGCCGCCATCGGTCTCAATAACATGCGGATCATGTTGCCGATGATCAGTCGGGTAAGTGAGGTGGATGAACTGAAGCTGTTGATCCAGAGGGCCCACGATGAGTTGGCCGAGGACGGCCATGCCGTAACCATGCCCCAGATCGGGGTGATGGTGGAGGTGCCAGCAGCTGTGTACCAGGCTGAGGAACTTGCGCGGCGAGTGGATTTTCTCTCAGTGGGCAGTAACGATCTTACCCAATATCTTCTTGCTGTGGACCGCAATAATCCGCGTGTAGCGGAGGTGTACGATGATATGCATCCGGCGGTACTGCGCGCTATCCAGAAGATAGTTGATGGCGCCTCACTCTATAACCGCCCGGTTGGAATCTGCGGTGAGTTGGCGGGTAATCCGCTGGCAACGCCACTGCTCATAGGTATGGGAATAGACAATCTCAGTATGAGTGCCAGCAGTCTGCTCAAGGTGAAGTGGGTGGTGCGCAGCTTCAGCCGTAATCGCGCCAAACAACTGCTGCAGGCCGCCATGTTGATGGAAGAGGCAGAACCGGTACGCAAGCTGATGGCCACTACCCTGGACGATATGGGCATGGGTGGGTTGGTACGTCCGGGGCGGTAGGGTTTGTCCGGGTACTATAAGGCCGGTCCGCAAATGAACGCGAGTGGCCACGAATAATAAATGTTGGTGGTACAAGGCGTGATAGTTTCTTGGTTTATTGCAACTCTCATTACCAGTTTTCTAACCGTTTTGATCAACCATACTAGTTATCCTTCAATTCCTGTGGGGACTACTGAGATGTTTATTTCCCCCAGCTTGCTGCCAGTAATGATGCAGGCAATTATTATCAATCTGTTTTTCTGGTTTCCAGCGATTGTATATCTCCACAAAAATAAAAAAGTTTCACTTGGCTCGTCCGTGATCTCCAGCATCGTCGCCGCCTTCATTGGCGGTGTGTGTATTATTGGAGTAGGTGTTTTGTTCTTCTACGTTTCGGTGGCCGATGAATTTCCAGAGTATACGGACTGGACCATTGGCCAGGTCCATTACTGGCCGGGCATTGTAAGTAATATCGTACTGTGGGTGGTCAACGGGGTTATTTTCTGGAAATTATATTGCAAATTCGCTACTAGCAAATAAGGTCTATGCTTCCCCACATATATCGGGGAGCCATGTCATTCCCAACGAAAACTATAGGCGGAGATCAGCATACAGATCACCGTCATACCCAACAGGGTCAGGATATTCCCCGATACATCGATCAAGCTGGCTCCGTCCAGCATGATGGCTCGCGCCGCATTGTTGAAATGGGTCAGGGGCAACAGCAGAGACAGCTTCTGTACTATGGGGGATGATCCCTCCAGGGAAAACCAGACTCCGGATAGAATCATCATCGGGATGGATATCAGATTGAGGATACCGTTAGCCGCCTCCTCGCTGGACATGCGGGCTGCGATGATGAGTCCCAGACTGATCAGGCAAAGGATCCCTGCCACCAGCACCACAAACAGGTCCAGATAAGAACCATACATGCGGAATCCTACAAACAGGTTGGTGCCGGAATATACCAGGATCGTGACCAGCAGGATCAGCCAGAGTCGGGAGGCGACCTGGGCCGTGAGAAACTCCAGGGCGGTGAGGGGGGTGGCGCGCAGACGTTTCAACACACCGTTCTTGCGGTAGCGCACTATTGCATAGCCCACTCCGAACAGAGAGGCAAACATGATGTTCATGCCAAATACCCCTGGTACCAGCCAGTCCACATAGCGTATCGGTTCCCCGCTTACGATCTGTTTCCTCATCCCTGCAAGGTCATCCCCCAGAAGCCGCTCCAGTATATAGCCCTTGGGAGATGTCTGGTTGATCCAGTAACGGGACTTGTCCAGATCCAGCAGCATATCCAGTTGATGTCGCTCAACCTTGGGCATGGCGCTGGCGGGATCTGCAATTTTAATAAACTGGATGTGGTCGGTGGAGAGGAAACGTTCCTGTTGTTGGTTGCTCCGGTCTCTATCTCCGAAAATTCCGACCTTGAACAGATCCGAGGTGTCCGTGGTGAAGGCAAAGGCGAAACCCATGACAATCAGCACCGGCAGCACAATATTCCAGGATACGGCGGTACGGTCGCGTAGGAATTCGCGGTTGCGGGCGATAAAGGCTGCGATGAAGCGTTTGAGACTCATGATGTCAGGCCCTCAACTGCCTGCCGGTCAGCTTCAGGAACAGATCCTCCAGGGTGTGGGAGCGAATCTGTAGATGCTCCAGTTCGATACTGTTTTGCATTAGTAACTGAAGGGTGGAGTGTACATCGTCACTGAATATCTCAACCCGGTCCTTAAGGCGATGCAGGTTGACGCCGTTATTGTCAGTAAACTCTTCAGGTATATCTGTTGCGGGCAGTGATAGTACCGATTGGTTGAAGTGTTCCTTCAGCAGTCCGTATGGCGTGCCGTGCGCAATCACCTTGCCGTAGTCCATAATGGCGATCTCATCGCACAGCTCGTAAGCCTCTTCCATATAGTGTGTGGTGAGGATCACGGTCTTTTTCTGGGCCTTGATGGTGTGTACCAGATCCCAAAAATTGCGCCGCGACTGCGGGTCCAGTCCGGTGGTCGGTTCGTCCAGAAACAGCACCTGTGGGTCATTGATGAGTGAGATGGCAAGCAGCAGTCTCTGGCGCTGGCCGCCGGAGAGTTCCTTGGGATTGCGGTCCAGGAAATCACCCAGGGCGCACTGTTCTATCACCTCTGCCTGTGGGCGGTGGGTCTGGTACAGATGCTGAAACAGGTTCAGGATCTCCTGAACCGTAATGAACTCCTGCAGGGCGGTATTCTGGAACATTATTCCGGCCTGTTCCCTGAACATGCCTCCCAGTGGCTCTCCACGATACAGGATATCGCCGGATGTTGGGGTGATGATCCCCTCCATCATCTCCACCGTGGTGGTCTTGCCGGCACCGTTTGGCCCCAGCAGACCAAAGCATGTCCCCTGCGGAATGGACAGATTCACCCCATCCACGGCCTTGAGCGTGCCGTAGTGCTTCTTCAGCTCTTTGGTTTCCAGCAGGAGCGGCATATCTAGATCCGGTGTAGAGTCAGGCTGCGTATATTAACCTAATATCAGCCCATGTAAATCTCCGTTTGCCATTGGATGCTGTGTGCGCCCAATGATTGTTGCTATGGCGTAATCTATTTGATGAATTTATTACACATTTCGGCAACATCCTGCAATTTCGGTTCTAAAGATGAAATAAGCGCATCCTTTTCCTTACGCGGAACCTTTATATCGTGATCATCGTATAGTGAGTAATGGAAATATTCCGATGAGGTGAAAGGGAAGGTGATTTTATATTTCTTGTCAAAAACAGAAAAATAGTTGTAGTTACCCATGGTCAGATATGGCAGCTCTGAAAACAGATCACCGGCCGTGCTGTAGTTCTCAGGTGGGGTTGTAACTCCCAGGCGAGACAGCAAGGTGTGAGGTATCTGGACATGTGAGGTTAATGAGTTAATCTGCTGCGGTCTTTCTCCTGGCATCCAGAGGACCAGCGGTACATGCACCTGTTCTTCGGGGAAGTATTCATTGTGACCATGTCCCCAGTGGCCTTTTTCCATGAACTCCTCACCATGATCGCCGGTAAAGAGTACGATGGTGTTTTCCATCATCTTGTTTTTTTGTAAATAATCCAGAAGACGACCGACCTCTTTATCTATATGGTGGGCCGCATTGATATATCGATTATGTATCCCGTCAATATTATTTAACAGATCAAGATTGGTGTAATTCATCTCCTTCGCATATACAGGTCTGAGGGCGGCATCATCAGGGAAAGAGTAAGGGGCGTGGGTGGACTCAAAAAACATGAAGGTATAAGACGGTTTGTTCCGATCATTATGATTCAGCTTGTTAATGATTTCTGAGATGTTTTGTGTATCTCTCTGCCATGGTTCGCCGGAGTCAATCTCACGCAAGAACTCCTCAGGGATGTTGGCAAATGTCGTATGTCTTAGTTCCGGGTAGTTAAAACTTTGGCTGGTATGTAGAGCGAGTTGATAGCCTTTGTCGCGGACAAAGTCCATAAGCACCGGTGATATTTGCTGTTGCTCAAAGCTGTACCAGTAGGGGGCGGGTAGTCCATAAAACAAAGAGAACATTCCCATACGGGTCCTGTTGCCTCCACTGTAGTGCTGGCTGAAGGTAAGGGATCTGTTCGCTAAGGCCCACAGGTTTGGTGTGATGTTTGGATCAAGCAGGTCCCAACGGAAGGATTCAGCAACCAGCATGATGATGTTCGGATACCTGTCTAAAGGTTCTGATTCAATAGCGGATAACGGATATTTTACTTCGCCATGGGCCAATTTTATCTGTTTTCTGTCTGCGCGTTTTATTCCAATGTCTTTAAGAAAAGTTGTGGCCCTGGATTTAAAACTGAATGGGACTGCCCTATATGCCTGTAGATACTCTTCATTACCGGTATATACGCTATATGCGTGTACAGATTCCTCAAATATCAATATGGTGAACATTATGCTTATGAAAGAGGCAAAGATACGTTTCGTGATCAGGATCCTGGCGTGTGCTACACGATGAATAATCCAAAGTGCTGATGCTGTGGAAAGCATAAGTGCCACAACCTGGAGAATTATGGTGTTGATGGTTTCGCTGGTTGCCCCAAGTGCATCGATCCCCCCGGGGGTGGTTATCAGATTCCAGACAAAGCTATTAAAATGATATTCATATAATGTAAAAAGTTTGTAGTCACTGTATATCAGCAGGATAATTAATGAACTGGTCATCCAGGCTATTGCATATACTGATAGTAAGCGCAGATTGCTCGAGTGGTTTTGTGGTTTTAACCAAATGATTGCCAACTTGGTAAACAGGATGGACGGCAGCAGATAAAGTGCGGCATAGCTGGCAGATGCCGCTACGCTATATAACTCCTCAGCAACCGTATCCGGTTTGAAATATTGCCAAAACAGCGACAATAAAAAAAATATGGCAAAAAATGCGATTGTGAAATATGTGCGTAAGATTGAGTCTGTTTGTGGCATATAGCGTTATCCATATTAAGGGCATATTGAGCATATGTTCTTAATATCACCACCATAAGCTTAAGCCAGGCTTAATTTATGAGCCTTTTTGCAGTATGGGGCTTTTGGATAGAGGCATCCTTACGGGATTGAGGTATTCACATTGCCTGAATGGATTTGATTGGGGGGCAATAGGGATCCTGGGGGAAGAAGATTCCCATGGTTCGCATCTGTTATTTCATCTGGATATGGACCGGATGCTACCAGCCGCCACCACCTCCGCCGCCACCGCCGCCTCCGGAGGATCCGCCGCCACCGCTGCCGGAGGATGAACCTGGGGCCGTGGACGATGATGATATTGCAGAGCTCATGGCACTGCCCATGGCGCTGGTGAAATGGCCGATATTATGGTGGTTCCAGTTGCGTCCGTGATACCAGGCAGGTTGATGGTCGCCTCCGCCCAGTGCTGATTGGGCCAGGATATCGGTAAAGCGTTCGCCCCACTGCTGTTCCACGTCCAACGCAATGGCGTATGGCAGGTACCTCTCGAAGAGTTCTGGTGTCTTCTCCGGTGGGTGTTTGAAGTTAAGCTCTTCCTTTTCCGCCACAGAGAGGTAGAGCCTGAAGCCCTCTATGCGATCCAGCAGATTGCGCCCAGCCATGGTCGGGGCCTTGAGCAGTTGATAGAACAGGATGTTTATGGCGACGACGCTGAGCAGGGTAAAGGCATAGATGATAGACACCTGGGTAATCAGTACCGTTAATCCTCCGATCTCGCCGCCGATGAAGGGTATGGAAAACAGGGTGATGAATATTGCTCCGCCTTTGCCATCACTCCTCCATGCCTTGATTACCATGGATACCAGAGCGAATACCCCTATGCTCCAGATGGAGAGCCAGATCGACATGAATAAGGCGAGCTGGGTCTGGTCGGATGGCAGTTGAAGAACTACAGCAGCCAGAAGCAGGATACTGAGGACAATCCCTGGTATCAGATAGCCCTTATTCGTAGCGAAATAGTTTTTTTCATAATCGGCCTTGAGGGAACTCTTATGCGCACTTATAGCCATACTCATGGTGTTGTGATTTTTGTTTTTTAGTGCGATCTCTGTCCGGTGTTTGCCAAATAGATATCTGGCGATGGCCCCTTCGCCAATGGCCAGCTTTACCCCGGTATTTCCGGTTTTGCGCAGGGTGAATGTGCCTTTGCTGGACTCCTCTATCTCAAGGTAGCCTTTTACCGCCATGTTGACTATGGCGGCAGAGAATGCCTTGTCGTCGTATCCCATGTTGGATATAAAACGCATGGAGGCGGGTGAGAAGCCGGGTGCAGGTTTGTATAGTGGAATGATCACCCCGGCCTCGGGATCGCGTCCCACCAGAAACCATACCACCAGGTAATAGAGTAATAACAGCGCCAGGCCGCTGACGCCGTAGATGGTGGAACTGTTGTCCTGGAGGAACCAGTTTACGCGTTGCTCCCTTGTGGGTTCTGTGACATATCCTTTGGGCCAGTTAACCACGATGGTCAGGCCTTCACGACGGCCCAGTTTTCTGGTTGTCTCAAACCAGGCGGAACCGTCGTATTCGACACTTGCCGCATAGTCCTTGCCTTTGGCGCCCTGTGGTCCGGTGTATGCCTCCAGATGGATCTGATCTGGAGAAAAATCTCCTGGCAGATTTACTATGGCAGTGGCCTTGTCGATGGGGAAATCCCATCCGTTGCCGGTTACGTTCCAGTAGAGTTCGTCAAACTCCTGGAAGAACCCAAGCTGGCGATCGGTCCTATAGACGATGGTGTAGGTGTGTTCGCCGTGTTGAATGAAGCGGTCCTTGCGGCCGATGTAGATGCGGATGCCGTTGCTCTGTGCCTTGGTATGATATGGCTCTCTGGAGCCGTTTCTGCTTACTTCAAGAAGTTCAAACTTGACCTGATAGTTGTTGTTATGACGATCCCTGTATCTGGTGGGAAAGTCACGGTAGATACCACGTTTTATCTGCTGGCCATCTGCCTGCACCCGGATGTGTTCCTCCACCAACATGGAACCGTCCGGCTCTATGCTGATATCACTGTGATAACTGAGAATGCGCTCCTGGGCCTGGGTGGTGGTGCATAAACCCAGTAACAACAGGAGGGAAAAAATGGATCGAAGATGATTGATCATGTACCTATGTCCGGGGGTAGTGCCTCGGTGGCGCTTTCAAGTTCAAAGAATTCCGCCAACTCGAAACCGAACAGACGGGCGATCAGCATATCCGGAAACGAGTCTATGCGTACATTCAGCTGCTGCACCGATCCGTTATAGTAACGGCGGGCAAACTGGATGTGGTTCTCCACATCGGTAAGTTGTTGCAACAGATGCATGTACTGGGAGTCGGCCTTGAGATCAGGATAGGCCTCTGCCACGGCAATCAGCCCCTTGATCTTACCAGTGAGCTCCGACTCCGGAGCTGCTTTTTCCGCAGGCGTTGCCAGATTATCAGAGTCGGAGCGCAGCCTGGTCACATCGTCCAGCACAGAGCGTTCGTAACCGGAGTAGGCCTGGACCGCCTCCACCAGTTTCGGGATCAGGTCAAAGCGTCGCTTCAGTTGCACGCTGATATCACTCCAGGCGGCCAGCACGCGGTTTTTGTACCGTACCAGACGGTTATAGCTGTAGGCCGCCCAGATAAGTGGCAGCAGTAGAGGCAATATCCAGACGAGTGTATCTATCATGGTATGGCTCCTGGCCTTAAGGTGTTATCCACCCCTGTTCCTTATAGTACCTGAGGGCGCCCGGGTGCAGGGGGGCCGAGTTGCCCTGTAGCATATCCTCTTTCTTTAGATGATTAAGGGCCGGATGCAGTTGGCGGAAGGCGTCGAAGTTATCGAACACCGCCTTTACCAGTTGGTAGACCACCTCTTCATCCACGTCTGCACTGGTAACCAGCGTCGCCTTTACACCGAAGGTAGAGGTATCGCTGTCGGAACCGCGGTACATGCCACCGGGAATTATGGCTGGGGCGTAGTAGGGATTGGCTGCGATCAGTTTATCTACGACAGGTCCGGCTACAGGGATCAGTACGGCATCACAGGTGGTGGATGCCTCTTTGATGGAGGCGTTGGGGTGTCCTACCGTGTAGGTGATGGCGTCGATCTTGTCGTCGCACATGGCGCCGGACTGCTCGGACGCCTTGAGTTCAGATGCCAGGGCGAAGTCATCCTTGGTCCATCCGAACTTCTGCATCAGCAGCTCCATGTTTCCGCGCTGGCCGGATCCGGGGTTGCCGACGTTGACCCGCTTGCCTTTCAGATCAGCGAACTCTTTGATGCCGCTATCCTTCCTGGCCATAAGGGTGAAGGGCTCGCTGTGGAGAGAGAAGACGGAGCGCAGTTTCCTGTCCGGCCCATGGTCGGTGAATTTGGATGTGCCGTTGTAGGCGTGGTACTGCCAGTCGGACTGGACTACGCCGAAATCCATCTCGCCATTGCGGATTACGTTGAGATTGAAGATGGATCCACCGGTGGACTCTACCGAGCAACGTATCTTGTGCTCCTTGCGTCCCTTGTTCATCAGGCGGCAGATAGCCCCGCCAGTTGGGTAATAGACCCCGGTAAGTCCTCCGGTGCCGATGCTGGTGAAGTTTTGTGCTCCGGCCCAGGTTGGGAGGGTGAGTACTGCGCCAAAGAGGATGGAGATTATCCCGATCTTCTTCATCAAATGCTCCTTGTCGGCTCTGTTGTTTAAGATTGCTTATTACCGCCTGACGTTATGGAACCAATCTGTTGTCCCATCTGCAGTTTTGTCTCTGGCTGCAGCTCGGTTGCCAGTTCCACGGCGTCTTTGCCGAATAACAGGATGACGGTCGATCCCATGTTGAAACGCCCCATCTCATCACCACGCTTTAGCTTGATCGCGGCTGTGTTCCTCCTGCCGTATTCCCAGTTGGTGGGTCGGCGTGACGATGGTGTTATGGTTCCGGCCCAGACCGTGTCCATGCTGGAGACGAATATGGCCCCTACCATGATCAAGGCCATGGGTCCGGCATCGGTATCGAAGATGCTTATGACCCTCTCGTTGCGGCTGAATAGGCCCGGGATGTTGCGGGTGGTGGCTGGATTTACGCTAAACAGCCTCCCCGGGACATGGGTCATCTTCTTCAGGGTGCCGGTTATAGGCATGTGGATGCGGTGATAGTCGCGGGGTGACAGATATATGGTTACAAAGCTGCCGTCGGTAAATGCCTGTGTGTGTTTTTCATCGCCCCCCAGTAGCTCATCCAGGCTGAAGTCGTGGCCTTTGGCCTGGAATATACGTCCTGCACTAATCTGTCCAGCCTGACTTACTGCGCCGTCCACCGGCGATATCAGGGCATCCTTGGCCTCTGCGATCGGTCTGGCGTCAGGTCTCAGTGCGCGGGTGAAGAAATCATTGAAGCTGCGGTAGTGGGTGGGATCCGGGTCTGCGGCCTGTTCCATATCCACATCATAGATATTGATTACATTCCTTATGATGATGTCCTTAAACGGTTTCCATTCGCTGCGAGTGATCAGGTACATGATCTTAGAGAGCAGGTGATGTGGCAGCAGGTATTGAATGAGGGCGAATATCCTTCCAAAAATTGGATTCGCAACCTGTTGATTATTATCGTTCATCTGTTTGTTATGGCTCCGGGGCGGTCAACTCTGACTATGGTATTAACAATCGTCGTCGCCCACAACCGTGTAGTGCCATTCGAGGCATGACAAAGACGAGGCGGCGCATCTCGCGCCGCCTCCATGATCATCAACAGGCTACTTGATGGTGGCCTCGCCCGACTCGCTCTCGCCCTTGTTGTCCGTCCAGGTGATCTTTACCGTATCGCCCTTATTCCCTTTGAATCTGAAAGAGATGTATGGGTTTGCCGATACGCCCCCGCTCAGTAGCGCGGAAAAGCAGGTCTTGCCTGCGGATTCGGCGGTTACTTCCTGGATGAAATGGGCTGGAATGACCTCGCCGGTCTTTTTGTCTTTTCTGGCCCCTGTTTCCATCGGGTGCCGCATCAAGACCTTTACCAGGGTCTCGTTGTTTATGTGTTTGGCGCTGATCCGAATGCCTGATTTTGTTGCTGCCATTGCTAGTTACCTCGTAATCGTCTGGTTGCCTGTTACGCTCAACGCGCAGGTAAGATAGATTTCTGCTGAGAAGTTCTATCCGCCGCATCCGCCGATAGTCACCTTAACTTCATGTTGCGCGCTGTACAGCTTGCCATCCGCCTTTACTATGGCAATGACATCCCCGGTTTTCCCCATCTTGATCCTGGTGGCTATATAGGATGCAGCGCCTTCGCCTGGCTTGAAGTTGGCTATCAACGGCAGGGGATTGTTGATGGCGACAATGGTCATGGATTCGACATTGGCTATACCGGTCTCAATGGTTATGGGTACAACGGCTCCATTTTCCGCAATCTCAGGTACGGTGAGTTTTATGTCAGCGCTTGTTTCTGTTTGATCAGATCCCAGCAGGGCATTGATCGCCTCTGACATGTTTTTGGCCTTGAAGGCATCTTGGGGCCAGGCGGCGAGAACCGCCTTTGGTGTCAGCAGTCCGGTGCTGACCAGCACGCCCATAGCCCCAGCGGCCATAGACCGCTGTAGAAAGAGCCTACGTTTCATATCTATATTCATCTGTTACATCTCCTCTGATAGGCAGCAGGATGGCTCCTGTAAGTGCCAGGTTATCGCTCTGCGGCGATTTACGAATCAATTAGATTGCTGTTTATTTATGGGCGACTTTGGCCCATGGTTTAATCACGATCCTATACGTATAGTATAAGCATGTAACAAAGTAATAAAGTAGTAGGAAATCTCATGGAAATTAAACATACAGTTGTTGTGGGTTAAATGTGGTGCCGCTTAATGACATCTAACATATGCACCCAAGGACAGCTTATGCAAAAATGCACGGCATGACGGCGCCAGCACTCAAAATCCAGGAACTACGTAAGACCTACGCCAAGGGTATTGATGCCCTGCGCGGGATCGATCTGGAGGTGGAGGAGGGTGACTTCTTCGCCCTGCTGGGACCGAACGGGGCGGGCAAGTCCACCGCCATCGGCATCATCAGCTCCCTGGTGAACAAGACATCCGGTCAGGTTGAGGTGTTCGGGCATGATCTGGACCGGGAGCCGGAGGCGGTCAAGTCCTGCATCGGCTTGGTGCCGCAGGAGTTCAACTTCAACGTCTTCGTGCCGGTGGAAGAGATAGTGATCAACCAGGCCGGATATTACGGCATCCCCAAAGACCAGGCGCGGCAGAACGCAGAAGAGAGCCTGAAGCAGCTCGATCTCTGGCCCAAGCGCCGGGTCATGGCGCGCGAACTCTCCGGTGGCATGAAGCGCAGGTTGATGATCGCGCGCGCCCTGGTTAACAGGCCAAAGCTGCTGATCCTGGACGAACCCACGGCCGGGGTGGACATAGAGATCAGGCGCTCCATGTGGGAGTTCCTGCAGGAGCTGAATGGCAACGGCACCACCATCATCCTCACCACCCACTATCTGGAAGAGGCCGAGAACCTGTGCCGCAACATCGCCATCATCAATCACGGATCGATCGTTGAGCACAGCGGTTTGGATGAGCTGCTGTACAAACTGCATACCGAGACATTCGTGTTGAACCTGAAGGAGAGGGTGGAGCAGGCGCCGCAGATAGATGGTTTCGATGTTAAACTGAGGGACAACTGCACCCTGGAGGTGGCGGTGGAGCGTGAGCGCGGCGTCAATGCCTTGTTCGCCGCCCTGTCGCAACAGAACATTGAGGTGCTCAGTTTGCGCAACAAGCAGAATCGTCTGGAGCGGCTGTTTATCGATATGCTGGACGAAGACCGCAACGGAGATAACAGATGAACAGATATCACCGTTACTGGATCGCCTTCTATACCATCATCGAGAAAGAGATCCTGCGCTTCATGCGTATCTGGATTCAGACCATCCTGCCGGCAGCGGTCACCACCACGCTCTACTTTATTATCTTCGGTACCCTGATCGGCGCAAGGATCGGCGAGATGGATGGGCACGACTACATCGACTTCATCGTGCCCGGTCTGATCCTGATGGCGGTCATCACCAACTCCTACTCCAATGTGGTCTCATCCTTCTTCAGCAGTAAGATGCAGCGCCATATCGAAGAGCTGTTGATAGCGCCAGTGCCGAACTGGATCATCATCATCGGCTTCGTCGGTGGCGGTGTGGCGCGCGGCATCATGGTGGGGATCGCGGTCACGCTGGTGTCACTCTTCTTTACCGATCTGGTCATACACAGCTATAGCATCACCTTCGTGGTGGTGATACTTACCTCCATCCTGTTTTCCCTGGCCGGGCTTATCAACGCCGTCTTCGCCAAGACCTTTGATGATATCTCCATCGTCCCTACCTTCGTGCTTACGCCACTGACCTATCTGGGCGGGGTGTTCTACTCCATCAAGATGTTACCTGAGTTTTGGCAGCAGGTATCCCTAGCCAACCCGATCCTGTATATGGTGAATGCCTTTCGCTACGGCCTGTTAGGTGCCTCGGATATCACTATCACAACTGCGCTGGTGATTATCCTGTTATTCATCGTTGCGCTGGGTGTGGGGAGTCATTATCTGTTGGTGCGTGGGGTGGGGATTAAGGATTGATGATTTTTCAATTTTCCACGTTGGAGAGTGGGAGCTAGATAATCCTGCGACTTACTATTGCCGTCATCCCGCGGCTTGACCGCGGGATCCAGTAATCTCTGTGTATAAATCATTCCACTCTGGATTGTTCTTCTCAATGAGTGCAATCTTCCACTTGCGTTGCCACTCTTTAAGGCGCTTTTCTCTGCTGATTGCAGACTCCGCTGAAAAATGCTGCTCATAATAAACCAATGTATGTGCGTCATACTTCTGGGTGAAGCCTTCCACCAGATTGTTTTTATGTTGGTAAATGCGTTTAACTAAATCTGATGTAACGCCAACGTATAAAGTACCGTTCTTTTTGCTCGCCATGATGTATACATAGAAATCCTTTCCCATGGTGTTATTCCTTCCTGGATCCCGCGACTTGATCGCGGGATCAGGTGGTTTTTACTTGGATAGGTAATTAGTTTCTCAGCCCCTGATCCACAGAGTTCCTTTCTTCTTACGAGCAAGGGCTGCGAGGTACTTTCTCTTGCTTGTCCAAGAGAAAGTACCCAAAGAGAATGACACTCCACGACTTGCCCTTCGGGTGCCCTGCGTTTCTCACCGCTCCAGGGGCTCCAGCGAAGGGATATCCCTATCCCTCGCTGGAGGCGCCGCGTCCATGCGGCGCCCCTGCGGGCCTGATCCTGTTGCGGTTCCGGTACTCGGCTGCGTCGAAGGAGGTTTTATGGTGGTGGTTATTAGAATGCAGGTTGTAAATAGATGCGTACTATTTATTCTTATTCAAAGTTTATAATTCATCTCCATGTGGGAAAGGAGGTTCCTTCGATCCCACATAGAATGATCGGAGTTCTATGGGTAGTGTGTCTTGATCATGTACATATATTCTCCCTGATTTGACTATTGTGCGAGCGTATTCAAGAGTATTTTCAATTTTAGTTTGCACTTCCTTATCATCTGTTTTGTTAAACAACGATCTTGTACCTTTTTCAACAATTAAATTGAAGCGCCAGTTTAATGTATGTAATAGTTTTGTTGAGCCATCTTTAAATGGTACTGGGTATCGCAAAAATATATCTTTTGCTATTCCGGAATCAGGTTTAATAATTAGTGAGAAAACTTCTGGGAAGATCTGTTCTAATTCTTTCTCAATGGCCACGCCTATCCATTGCTGTTTTCGTTCTAGCTCATATGCACGTGTTAATGCCTTGCCTAGTACAACATTAAGGCCAGAGTTTTCATGTAGTTCACCGAATGCAATGCCGCCGCGCGCAGGTAGTCGCATTGCCAATAGTGATTGCAGTAGTTTTCTCGCATATACGATAAGTTTTAGGAATGATACAGGGTCATCACCTAAAGAAATTAGTATTATTGAGTCAGAAAATATATATCGTTTACACCATGGTTTATTCTTCTGATGATCTGGAAAAAGTCTTGGCGTGGTTTCGTTTGATAGATACGGCCTGTTCATCTTTTCAGATGACGTAATCATGTATTCATATTTACTAGCTAATTCATGTAAAGGCGTGTGATCAATAATGTTCTTAAAACCGAGTACATCAAGAAACACAACCGATCTTTTATTAACAGAGATATTGTTCATTATTTTGCTAGTCCATTAGATGAAAGGATGGAAGTATTTATTTTACAACCTACGTTCCAGATACTACCACCCTAAAACCTCCTTCGACGCAGCCGAGTACCGGAACCGCAACAGGATCGGGCCCGTAGGGGCGCCGCAGGGAAGCGGCGCCTCCAGCGCGGGCTAGGGAACGTCCGTCGCTGGAGCCCCTGGGGCGGTGAGGAACGGAGGGTACCCGAAGGGCAAGTCGTGGAGTGTCATTCTCTTTGGGTACTTTCTCTTGGACAAGCAAGAGAAAGTACCTCGCAGCCCATGCTCGGTAAATAGAAAGAGCACTGTGGGTTAAGGGCTGAGAAACTGATTACCGATCTATCTAAGAAGCACCTGGATCCCCGCTTACGCGGGGATGACGAAGTAGTTTGTTTAGAGAGAGGGGATAAGAGTAAAAAACCTACCCCCCAAACCTCAGCCCCATCCTCACCCCGCTCCCATCCGCAAGATTCTCCGCCACCGCCTCGCCGCCATGAAATTCACAGATGAGTCGCACCAGATAGAGGCCCAGTCCCAGATGCGGGTCATCGCCCTTGCTGCTGCGTACCGAGACCATGGATTGAAACAGCTCCTGTTCCATGCCGTCTGGCAGGGTGGGTCCCTGGTTGATTACATTGAGATTGATTTGATGATCGGTCTTGGTTAGTTCAAATCTTATGGCTGTATCCGCCGCGTGAAAATCGATGGCGTTGTTGACCAGTTTGTCCAGGGCCTGGCTGATGAGGTCGGGTGCACCGTTTATTATGATTCCATCGTTGGGGATATCCGCTTTGAATTGTACATTCGGGAAGGCAGCGCGGTAGCTCTCCAGGGTGATCTGCAATAGCTCTGTGAGGTTGAACTGTTCCAGTTCGGTCTGTTGTAGGATCTGCTCTAGTCGAGTGGCCTCGCGCATGCGATGCAGTATCTTGTTCAGGCGTTCGGCACCGTCATGGGCGCGTTGGATGTAACGGTGGTGTTCTTCCGGGGATGGATCCGACTCCAGGTTCTCCAGGGATGATTTGACCACCGTGATCGGGGTCTGCATCTCATGGGCCAGACGTGATGCCATGGCCTCGAGATAGCGGTTGTATTCGGTGAGTCGGTTGAGTACCCCGGCGAAGCTGCGGTCCAGGTCGCCGATCTCATCCCGGGCCCGGGCCGGTCTCAGTTGCCCTATGATGCGTCCGTCATGGGTCACCGCCCCTTCCACCCGGTTGCGCAGACGCGCGATGCGGCTGGTGAGGAGGGTGGCGAAGCCAAGCAGTATCAATACGGTGACCGATAGGAAACTTATGGTTATGCCGAATAGTCTTTCCATGGCCCGGTTTTGCAGAGAGAGGATCTGATTGCTGCTCTGTTCCACCACTACGGCGCCGAGGATGCTGTCCGTGGATTTTATGGGCCAGGCCGCCGACAGGATCATGGCCTCACCGTCCGGGGTGTGGCGGCGTCTGGTGTCGGGTGTCCCCCTGAGGGCGGACTCTATCTCTTTGCTCTCGATATGGGTAGTGCCGGCCAGATCATCCTCGAATTCGTCGCTGGGTTGATCCAGAACCAGACGTATGAACAGATGCAGGATGGTCCTGGAAATGGACATATCAGATTCCGTTGTCTGCTCAACGGCCTGTCGGAGTTGGCCGCGTTGCGCCAGTACCCGTTGATTGCGGTCCAGTACCCAGATGCGGGCGTCCTCGTGTTCCAGCGCACCGATGATCCTCTCCAGCTCGGGGTTGGGGGTGATCAGCCAGCCCAGGGTCTCGATCTGGCGGATGTCGGCACTGGAGGCCCATCCTGCCACCTCTCTCGTGGATCTGTCGTCCACGTCGGTAAGCTGAAATCCCAGCCTCTCTCCAATCATGCCCTTGGGGATGCGCAGCTCTATGGTGTAGCCGTCTCTGCCTTCCCGCCATTCGCCGCGGATACGTGTCTCGGTACCAAGCTGTTTCGGTCGACTCTGGTTGCTGGAGATACGCAGGGCGTTGATCGGTCCGGGGGCACTGGTGGCAATACGGTATCTGGCAAGTTCGCCATTGGGAAGCTGCATGGCTATGTCCAGGTGGTCGCCTTTTTCGGTGCCGAAGACCCCTGGTTGGTGATAGACGATCTCCCGGTCCTTGACCAGAAACAGCAGGTAGAGATAACGGCCACGCTCACCTACCAGGCTGTGAAAGGAGGTATCGTCATTGCCGCGGTAGTGCCATAGATTACGCAGATAGGGTGTCCACTCCTCGATATAGCCGTCCAGTTGAATGTTGTTGTGCAGGGGGTGGATGTAGATGGCGGACTCGGGATCGGCCCCGGCGTAGTCCGGCAGGCTGGAGGTGAAGAGTTCGTCGCGGTTATGCAGGATGGTGGCCACGGCCTGGGCGGTTCCCAGGAGCATGCTCTTCTGCGCCTGGCGCAGAAAGTTCTCTGTCTCCTGAATGAAGCGATATCCGGCCCAGGGTATGACCAGCAGGGTGAGAGCCACCAGCAGGAGTTTGAAGCGTATGCTGTGATAAAAACGGCGCTGTGATCTGTCGCAGGACATGGGTGTTCAGTTGGAGGTATCCCAGCGGTAGCCCATGCCATAGATGGTCTCGATGGCGTTGAATTCCGGGTCTATGTTGCAGAACTTACGGCGTATGCGTTTGATGTGGGTACTGATGCTGGATGCATCCACCAGGATGTTTGCCGCATCCATCAACTGGTCCCTGGTGCGTACGTGTCCCGGATGGTTGGCCAGGGCGTGCACGAACCAGATCTCGGTGATGGTCAGGTCCACCGGTTGCTCCTTCCAGGTTATCTGCAACCGGTGCATGTCTATGCGTAGATTGCCGCGTTCCAGCACCTTGTCCTGTTGTACCGGTTGCTGCATCGCCTCCATACGGCGGAACAGGGCGGAGATGCGGGCGCTTAGGTGGGCCAGGCTGATATCCTTGGTCAGATAGTCATCCGCACCCAGACGCAGACCGGATACCGTATCCAGTTCGCTGTCACGTGCGGTAAGGAAGATGATGGGCAGGGTGGGGGAGAGGGCGCGCAGTTCACGGCACAGCTCAAAGCCGCCGTCCACATCATTACCCAGGCCGATATCCAGTATGGCCAGGTCCGGCAGTTTGGTACGGAAATCGTTCAGGGCGGTCTTCCTGTCTGCATAGCCCTTCACTTGGTAACCCTGGCGTTGCAGCACATCGGTGTAGTTGCCGAGGATGGCCGGTTCGTCTTCCACTATGGCGATGAGTTTGCTCATTGTTGCTCTTGTTAGTCGGCTGTTGGCGATGATGGATAGATTACCACTATATTCATACCCTTTGGTTATCTGTAATTATCTATATAGATCATAAAGACATTCTTAGGTTAATTAATTGAGATTATACCAGTAGCAGTACAAGTGATTTCTGATGGCGCTTTTTTGCTCTAGACTTAGGTTTTAAGGATCCAATAATAATAGGGGTACATAATAACAATCCCGATCTGAATCACTACGCTTACGAGGAGATGTAAATTGAACACTGGTATAAAGCGAATCAACAAACATAGTCTGGAGACTGATGTCACCTACTATCGTCCTATCCAGGATCTTCCGGAACGGGTGAACATGAACAGCCCGGCAGTTGATGTCATGACGGATCTGAAGAAGGTTACCGCCATGAGTATCAGTCCTTGTGCAACACTGGATGAAGCCAGTCAGCGTATGACATCAAGTAATGTGCATCTGCTGTTTGTTACCAACCAGTTCCATCATGTGCTCGGCATCATCACCTCCAACGACCTGATCGGAGAGAAGATGGTTAAGTATCTGAGTGAGGTCGGCGGCAAGCGCGATGAGGTCATGGTGCGCGATCTGATGACACCACAGAGGAAGATCGAGGTGCTGGATATGTCTGAGATCAGGACCGCCAGGGTATCTGATGTGGTCGAGGTGATGAAACACGCCGGCAGGCGTCATGCCCTGGTGGCGGATCGCGA
The DNA here is from genome assembly GCA_050290785.1 of Sedimenticolaceae bacterium. Classification (GTDB taxonomy): domain Bacteria; phylum Pseudomonadota; class Gammaproteobacteria; order Chromatiales; family Chromatiaceae; genus JAAGZL01. The sequence continues at coordinate 43,867 of JBNKIR010000010.1, forward strand.
TTTCAGCGGTGCCCAGGTCATCTGCGGAGTGTTTTCCACAGTACAGATCAGCAAGCAGTTGGGTGAGGAGATCGTGAGCTCCGGTGTGGCCAAAAACGTCGCGGACATGGCCCTCAATAACTAAGTGCATATATCTTAAACGTAACGATCGGAACCAGGCAGGGTGGAGCGGAGCTTCACCCTGTTTTCGTTATGACAGCAGACCGTTAAACAGACCCAGCAGCAGGGCATAGCGCAGACCCTTGCCCAGGGTGATATACAGGGTGGAAGGGATGGCCCTGATCCCACTCCAACCGGCCGCCAGACAGAGGGGGTCGCCTATCAGCGGCAGCCAGGACAACAGGAGTATGGGAGAGCCGCGTCGGGCGATTCGTTCCACCGCCTCTCGCTGTCTGACGTCCTGCAGTATGCGCCCCGGAAAGCGCCGGGCGATCCACCATCCGAGCAGCCAGCTGCTCATGCCTCCCAGGCTGTTGCCTATGGTTGCGATCAGCCAGTAGAGGCCCTGGCCTTCGGGATCATGGTTTATGGCATAGAGCAGCATGGCCTCGGAACCACCAGGGAGCAGGGTGGATGCCAGGAAACTGCCTATGAACAGTGCCAGTGGTCCGCTCGCCTCGATCATGCCTTGAATAGCCAGCACCTGTGGGCGGTGTGGCGCTTGAAATCTTCCGGGACGGTCTTGCGGGTTATCTCATCTCCATGTACGCCGATGGCGGGATCGATCCTGAAACTGCGCAGGTTATTGGAGAAGATGACCTGTCCGCCAGGATTGAGTAGTTGCACACACCCCTCCAACAGCTTGGGGTGGTTACGCTGTACATCCAGGGTGTTGCGCATCTTCTTGGAGTTGGAGAAGCTGGGCGGGTCCAGGATAATAAGGTCGAAACGCTCTCGCTTCTTCTGCGCCAGGTGAAGATATTTGAATACATCCTCGCGCACCAGCAGATGCCTGCCCAGGTCCATGTCGTTCAGTTCGAAATTGCGCCGGCTCCACTCCTGATAGGTATTGGATAGGTCGACACTTACCGTGCCTGCGGCCCCGCCTGCGGCGGCATAGACGCTGAAGGATGAGGTGTAGGCGAACAGGTTGAGGATGCGTTTGTCCCGGGACATATCCCGCACCATGGCGCGGGTGTTGCGGTGGTCCAGGAACAGCCCGGTATCCAGATAGCTGTGCAGGTCCACCTCGAAGGCGAGCCCGGCCTCATGTACGACGAAAGGATGACCACGTCTGCGCAGACGTTCGTATTGCGTACTGCCCTTCTGTTGCTGCCTGCTCTTGAAGGCGAGGTGTTCCCTGGGGATCTCCAACACCTCGCACAGTATCGGAGCCACATCGCTTTCGTTCATCTCCTCATCACTGCGCAGGACGGTCTGGGCATGCACACGCCCCTCATACCAGTCGACGAGCAGGGGGAACTCCGGGATGTCCCGGTCATAGATGCGGTAACAGGTTATCTCGCGCCGCCGCGCCCACTTGCCCCAGTGGCGCTGGTTTTTTAGTAGGCGGTTGGCTAGGGGGGTAAGGTCTGGATTCACAAATCTGGTACAACAGGCTATTGCAGGACCTGGGTCTCACGTGTGCAGGCGATCTCCCGCTGGAAACTGGATCCCTGCGGGAAGACCTGGGAGGTGACGAAGATCTGCGGCAGGTCTTCACTAAGTTCCGGCAATACCGCCAGTGAGTTGATGGTGCGTTCCTGATCGAAGAAGGCGAAGGGTTCGTCCAGGATCAGAAACTGTTTGCTCCTGACACGTCTGCTGGCCAATTCCTGGGACAGTGCCAGTCGCACCGCCAGCATGATCTGGCGTTGGGTGCCGCTGGATATCTCATCCAGATCGAGATAGCCACGCTTCTCACTGGAGAAGACCTGGATGGTCATCTCGTTGTCTATCTCCAGGTGTTCATAACGTCCCTCGGTGAACAGGGGCAGGGTGCTGCCCACATGCTCCCGGATCACATGGTTGAAGCGCCGGGACAGATAGCGGCTGGCGCCGGTCAGCAGTTCAATGGCGATCTCCCTGGATGTGTTGGCCCTGGTCAGGTCATCCAACTGGCGGCCAAGCTCAGTTATCCTCTTCTCCAGGGCGGCAGCCCTCTCTCTGCGCTCCTCTTCCAAACGGATAGGCTCGATCAAACCTTGCAGCGTCTCCTTCTGCCGGTCCAACAGCTCTTGCAGATGGTTCAGGGCCGGATGCATCTCCTGCGCAATCTTGCTCGCCGCTATCTCGTTTTCGCCGGACCGGCCTATCAGATCCTGCCAGGGCTTGATCACATTTTGCACTATCTCAGGCAGGGAGCAGACCGCTTTGATCTTTTCCGCAAGTTGGGCGCCCGTCTTGCGCAGACGCTTGATCTTGAGGTTGTATTCCCTGACGAAAAACGCCAGCAGGATTACCGGCAGGGCCACCCAGGCCATGCTGCCTGGCAGATGCTTACCCAGATTGATCAGCCAGCCGATCTGTGGGTCCGGGTTGAACATGAGTGTCGTCCAGCAGAAGAACAGGAACAACATGAGCACAAAACTTAGGGTCAGCCCGATGGCCAGGCCCTTGCGTGTGGTCAGGGATTTTACCAGTAGGGGATAGGCGGTGGCGTATTCTATAAACGATGATTCGTAGTCGTCGAGGACATCCTCCAGACGCTGTGCGGCCTTTTCCGCCTCCTTCTTTTCCGTCTGCAGTCTGTGCAGATGCTTCGGGTCGATGGCCATAGAATCCAGTTCAGCACCGTCCTGCTGTTGTTCCGCCTGTAGTTCCCTGATGTTGTCATCGGCACTCTGCAGATCCCGATCGATCATATCTCCAGCCATCTCCAGGGTGGAGATGCCGGCGATGGTCTTCAGGGTCATGCTGTGGGGATGGGGGCTGGTGATCTCACGCTGGGCCAGATAGAACGACTCGATAAACTCGTCGTAGCCGAATCCTGTAAGCTTGAACAGGGCGTCTGTAACCGGTTCCGCACCTGTGGCGATGGGGTGATCCGGATCTTCGGCGCGGCAGAGTTTGGCCGAGTGGTTGCCCTCCATATCCAGCCCCCTGGACAGGGTATAGCCATTGCCATCTTCCAAAAAGGTGATGCTCACGGATGCGCGGTTTTCACCCCAGCGGATCAGCTTGTTAAGGTCGTCATGATCCAGGGAGAAGGTGCGGCCAAACAGGGCGAAGCAGATGGTCTCGCCGATGCTGCTCTTGCCGGACTCATTCTGACCACTGATGGCGATCACGCCCTGTGCGGGGAGGTCCTGCAGCTGCAGGCGTTCGTATTTGAGGATGTTTTCGGCCTGTACGCTCTGGATGATCACGGTCAGGTCCAGCCCTCTTTTTGCAGATGGGCCAGCTTCTGCAGGGCGATATCCACTGCCTTATCAAACATGCCTGGGTCAAACTCTTCCCCGGAGTTCAGGCGGCTCTCCTTCTCCGCGGCGCAGTACTCTTCGAACTCTTCGACAGTGGAGAGCCGTTGCGTCTGATTCAGCGGTTTTTTCTCTTTGTTGGATGCCATGGTTACTCCCTGGATGACCGGGACAGTATAGTCCGTTCAGCCTCTCTGCCACAATCCTGCCAGAATCTGCCACCGCCTTGCCACTATTCCGCAACCGCCTTGCCAGCGGCAGCCTGTTTAATTAACTCATCCGGCGCAGCCAGGGATAGGCAATAACCCAGATATTTTATGCGGGCGGTATTACAAAGTTTGCAATATCTCCTCTGATCCTGGCCCTGCATAAATATTCGGGTTAACCGGCCAAGGACGGCGCGCTGGGCCAAATTTGAGCTGCCTTAGCGCAACCAGAGCTTACCTGACTGGAGGACAACACAATGATGCTAGCACTAGTAAACAACGAGCGGCAAATGCGGCGGGATCTGCGCATGGTCATCCGTCCGTTGAGTGACGAGTTTATCCACGGCTCACCTGAGGAGCTGCCCGTTGACTGTTATCGCCTGGAACCGCGTCTCGCCGATGAGGCCAATCGACGCCTGGCGAGATTGGAGCAAGAGGGGGTAAGGATATGAGAAGCGAAGCCACGCAGTCGGCCGTAATAGTCTGGGGCTATATTGCGGCCATAATAGTCATGCTTTTTTTTCTTTCCCGTCAGGTTCACGGAGGTGAGACCACGCCAGGGATGGCCCCTATCTCTGTGGATGAGGTGCAACGCGGCAGCCTGTTGCTCAGGTCGGCCAGTGGCGGCGTCAGTGTGGACGCACCCATGCTGAAAACCGACGTGCAGATGAATATCAGCGGCATGCTGGCGCGGGTCTCGGTGCAGCAGAGATTTAAGAATATCGGCCAAGAGTGGGCAGAGGGGGTCTATGTATTCCCTCTGCCGGAGGAGGCCGCTGTGGACCGCATGCGCCTGCGTATCGGCAAGCGCATCATCGAGGGCGAGATCAAGGAGAAGGCTGAGGCGCGCCGCACCTACGAAAAGGCCAAGCGGGAAGGCAAGAAGGCCAGCCTGCTGCGCCAGGAGCGCCCCAACATCTTTACTACGGCCGTGGCCAACATCGGGCCGGGTGAAGAGGTGGTGGTGGAGATAGAGTATCAACAGAATCTGCGTTACGACCAGGGACGGTTCCAGATACGTTTTCCCCTGGTGGTCGGACCCAGGTATATCCCGGGAACCCCGGTGCTGCAGGATGAGATCCAGGGCTTTCAGGCTAGCGGCTGGGCCAGAGACACCGATCAGGTTCCGGACGCATCCAGGATAACCCCTCCGGTGCTGGATCCATCCCACGGCAAGATCAATCAGGTCTCTATCAAAGTGGCCCTGGATGCCGGATTTCCCCTGGCCAATGTAGTCAGCAGCTATCACCAGATGGATAGCAGCGAGGATGGAGACGGTATCCGGCATCTGACCCTGCATGACGGTCAGGTGCCGGCCGACCGTGATTTCGAGCTGGTGTGGCAGCCCACCACCGGCCATGCACCTCAGGCCGCCATGTTCCAGGAGCGGTGGTCAGGGGCGGATTATGCCCTGATCATGGTGATGCCACCGTCCCAGACTGCCAGCGCCCGCATCCCGCGTGAGGTGGTGTTTGTGATCGATACCTCCGGATCCATGCACGGTCAGTCCATCGATCAGGCCCGCGCCGCCCTGCAACTGGCGCTGAAGCGGCTGCAGCCGGGTGATCGTTTCAATGTCATCCAGTTCAACAGCAGTACCGATGCGCTGTTCGCACAGGCGGTGCCGGCAACGGCTAACAACATCCGGCAGGCCACGAACTATGTGGCAGGACTCTATGCCGAAGGCGGAACAGAGATGCTGTCGGCACTGCGGCTGGCGCTGCGGGACAAGGCCCCTGAGGGGATGCTGCGTCAGGTGATCTTCCTGACCGATGGCAGTGTGGGCAACGAGGAGCAGTTGTTCAGCACCATCCAGCAGGGTCTCGGCAGCAGCCGGATGTTCACCGTGGGTATAGGTTCGGCCCCCAACAGCTTTTTTATGACCCGGGCGGCCCAGTTCGGACGCGGCACCTTTACCTACATCGGTAAGGTGGATGAGGTGCAGCAGAAGATGGCGACCCTCTTTTCCAAGCTGGAGTCACCGGTCCTCAGAGACATCAGCGTAAACCTGAAGGATACGGACAAGGTGGAGATCTGGCCCAAACGCATCCCGGATCTCTATCTGGGTGAGCCGCTGTTGCTGGCGCTGCGCATGGAACATCCGCTGAAAGAACTGAATCTGACCGGAATGCTGGACGGTAAGGGCTGGAGCCGCAGGATCGGCCTCAAGGGCGGCGCGGCCAGCAAGGGGGTGCACCTGCTCTGGGCCCGGCGCAAGATAGCCGATCTCATGGATCAGCAGGCCCAGGGCAAGTCGGAGGGCGAGATACGCAAGGCGGTGTTGGATCTGGCCCTCACCCACAAGCTGGTCAGCAAGTACACCAGCCTGGTGGCAGTGGACAAGACCCCGACCAGACCGGTGAAGCAACAGCTACACAAGAAACAGATCCCCACCAATCTGCCCCAGGGTTGGAGCGCCAACAAGGTGTTCGGCAGTATGCCGCAATCCGCCACCCCAGCGCCGCTGAATCTGCTGCTGGGCATGTTGGGGCTGCTGCTGGGATGGGCCGCGCGCTGGTGGCAGAGGTTGTTCGGAAATAGTGAATCTCGGATGGAGGTATAGCAGATGAAACGGCAATTGCTTGCAAAGAAGCTGGTCGGTCTGGTCTCTGTCACCTGCTTCACCCTGGGGGTCTGGCAACTGGGGCACGCCGGATATATCGAGGCCAAGGCCTGGCTGGCCCAGTATCTGCTGCAACAGGCCTGGTCCGAAACCCTGGAC
>JBNKIR010000011.1:0-83895 GCA_050290785.1 Sedimenticolaceae bacterium
ATATAAGTTCTCTAACGGGTAATAAGAATGAGCTAGGAGATAATATCCATGGATTCTGGATTTCATCAACAATCCTCTATTGACCGGTTTTGGACCAAGTATTTCGAAGTTCTGAAGATGTTTAGGGTGCCAGAAAGGTTCCACCCTTGGTATCAAAAGCATATCCAGGCCTTTATTGATGTTCATCCATCTATTCGCTTGCAGAAACACACGCCAGAGTCTTTGCGGCTTTTTTTGGAAAAGCTGGGGCGCAATGATCAGATAAGTGACTGGGTCTTTCGGCAGAAGGTAGAAGCATTGCGTCTGTTGTTCTGTCATTTGCTTAGACTTGCCTGGGCGAAATCTTTTGATTGGGAACACTGGAGTGTTGGAGCGCAATCTCTGGGCAAGGATCACCCAACGGTTGCCCGCAGTTATGAGGTGATCGATAAGAGTGTTGATGAATCGGAAAATTATCTGGGGAAGAGATTCCCTGATATTTATCGCAAGTTCCTTGTTGCTGTTCGCATTCCCGACTATTCCATTAATACGGAGAAGAGTTATCTTGGCTGGATTGTAAGATTCCTTCACTTTCATCCTGAAAGGCATCCTTATAATTGTTCTGAGCCTGAGGTCGCCTCCTTTTTAGAGTATTTGGCCATAAAACGCAAGGTTGCCGGGGCTACCCAGGCACAGGCGTTGAATGCATTGGTGTTCTTTTTTACCAAGGTGTTAGAGCGCCCACTGGGTGAGATTGGTCCGTTTAAGAGACCGAAGCAGCCAAAACGTTTACCTACGGTGTTGAGTACAAGGGAGCTAGAGTTGATCTTTTCTCATCTGCATGGAATGAGTGGTCTCATGGTGCGTCTGATGTATGGTACGGGCATGAGGATTATGGAGTGCGTGAGACTGCGCATTCTGGACCTGGATTTTGAATATCGGAATATTGCTGTGCGTCAGAGTAAGGGGAAAAAGGATCGTTCCGTGCCTATGCCGGACCTACTGATAGAGCCCTTGCAAAGGCAGATTCGATTTGTGAAAGAGCAGCATGTCAGAGATGTCGAGGCGGGGTTTGGAACGGTTTATATGCCTGACGCCCTTTCCAGGAAGTATCCTAAGGCAAAGAATGAGTTACGTTGGCAATATCTATTTCCGGCCGGTCGTTTGTCCCAGGACCCACGTGCTAACGTCATTCGTCGTCATCATATCCATCAATCCGCCATACAAAGGGTAATAAAACAGGCGGCGGAGGAGGCTGGCATTACCAAGAGGGTGTCGAGCCATACCATGCGCCACTCCTTTGCTACACACCTATTAGAGTCTGGGGCTGATATCCGTACGGTCCAGGAACTTCTTGGTCATTCAGATGTGTCCACGACGATGATCTACACCCATGTGCTTGGCCGAGGCGGCATGGGGGTAAGGAGTCCTTTGGATGGGTTTAATCGAGCCTCCGTATTTTCGAGTTAGTCGAATCTAAGGCGTTCGCGCCAACGCCCAAACGTCGACCCGTTTTACCCCGGTGCGTTTAAGCGTATGGGCCAGTTCGTTGACCGTGGCGCCGGTGGTGACCACGTCGTCGATCAGGACCAGATGTTCGCAATCTATTCTCTCCACCACCTTGAATGCGCCGCGCATGTTTTTCATGCGTATCTTTTTGTCCAGGGTCGATTGGGTCCTGGTGGTTTTTATGCGTTGGCAGCTCGTTGTGTCTAACGGGATACCGAATCGGCGGGAGATGGGCCTGGCCAGTTCCAGCGATTGATTAAAGCCCCTCTCTCTCAGACGGGCGTGGTGCAGCGGTACCGGTATGAGCAGTTCCGGCGGTTCCAGGTCGCCTTCCTTTATAGCGTTGATCAGAAGGTCGGACAGCAATCTGCCTATGTGCAGTTTGGCGTTGAATTTGAAATCGCCGATCAGGCCGGAGATGGGATAGCCATAAGAGAATGGTGCCAGGCAGCGATCGAATCTCGGTGTCTGTTGCAGGCATTTGCCGCAGATCGGTTTTTCTGCCTGGTTCGGGGGGAGGGGTAGGGAGCAGATGTGGCAGCAGTCGCGGTTATGGGGTAGATCCCGCAGGCAGTGGGGACAGATATCCATCCCTTCTGCGCCAGGTGCGCCGCATAGCTGGCATCTGGCCGCAAATATGCCGCTGCGTATAAAATGATTCCACATGTAAACTTCGTCAATCCTTTGAGGTTGACAGTCGCCCGGTAACCTTTACTATGGGCGCCTGTTATCGAAATCCATTTGCGGCGATTAGTATCACACCGTTCCGGCGGAAATCATAGAGGAATCTGAACAGTATGAGCGGTACCACAATCAGGCACGACTGGGGCCTGGAAGAGATCGAGGGGTTGCTCGATCTCCCCTTCAACGACCTGATATTTCAGGCCCAATCCATCCACCGGGAAAACTTCGATCCCAACGCCGTTCAGGTGAGCAGTCTGCTCAGCATCAAGACCGGTTCCTGTGCCGAAGATTGCGGCTATTGCTCCCAGAGCGCCCGGCATTCGGCCGATCTGGAGCCGGAGAAACTCCTGCCCCTGGAAGAGGTTAGGGCGGCGGCCCAGGCGGCCAAGGACAGGGGGGCCACCCGTTTCTGTATGGGTGCCGCCTGGCGTAATCCCACCGACAGCAATCTGGATCGGGTCATTGAGATGATCGAGGCGGTGCATGAGTTGGATATGGAGAGCTGCGTGACCCTGGGTATGCTCACCGAGGAGCAGAGCGCGCGCCTGGCCCGGGTGGGACTCAATTACTATAACCACAACCTGGATACCTCCCCAGAGTTCTACGGCAACGTGGTCACCACCCGCACCTACCAGGATCGTCTGGATACCCTGGATCGGATCCGGGCCCAGGGTATAAACACCTGTAGTGGCGGCATCCTGGGTATGGGTGAGTCGCGCCGGGATCGTGCCTCCATGCTGCGGGAGTTGGCGAATCTGCCCAAACACCCCAACTCCGTACCTATTAATATGCTGGTACAGATCGAGGGCACCCCGCTGTATGGGGCCGAAGAGCTGGACCCGTTTGAGTTTATCCGCGTCATCGCCGCGGCCAGGATCATGATGCCCAGGTCCTATGTGCGCCTGTCGGCCGGACGCAGCGAGATGAACGATCAGATGCAGGCCCTCTGTTTTCTGGCCGGGGCCAACTCCATCTTCTATGGTGAGCGCCTACTTACCACGGATAACCCCGGTGCCGACAATGATCGCGCCTTGCTGGGACGCCTGGGGATACGCTTTGAGCAGAAAGAAAAACATCATGGTATCGATGTTGCCAGCGGCGGTGATAGCTAGTCGTGAAACCGTTGCAACCGGAACTGGATAGGAGCAAGGCCGAGCAGATGTACCGGTCGCGCCGTGTGGTCTCCGGTCCCCAGCGCCCGGGGCTGGTGGTGGACGGGAGGCCTATGCTCAGTTTCTGCAGTAATGACTATCTGGGACTGGCCAACCATCCCGAGATGATCTCTGCCATGCAGCGCGCCGCAGGGGAGTATGGCGTGGGCAGCGGCGCCGCCCATCTGGTATCAGGCCATAGTGCGGCCCACCATGCCCTGGAGGAGGAGTTGGCCGAGTTCACCGGACGCCCCCGCGCCCTGCTGTTCTCCACCGGTTATATGGCCAATCTGGGGGTGATCGCGGCCCTGCTGGGGCGCGGCGACAGTGTCTATGAAGACCGCCTGAATCACGCATCCCTCATCGACGCCGGCCTGCTGTCACGGGCCGATTTCAGACGTTTTGCCCACTCCGATACTGAGGCCCTGGCCAGGCAGATGGCATCCCAGACCGGCGGCGAGGCCCTGGTGGCGGTGGATGGCGTATTCAGCATGGACGGTGATATTGCGCCCCTGGCGGAACTGGCGGCGCTCTGCCGGGAGCAGTCGGCATGGCTGATGGTGGATGACGCCCACGGCATCGGCGTGCTGGGGGAGAACGGTGCCGGTAGCCTGGAGCATCTCTCGCTTGGGATCGATGATGTGCCGATCCTGATGGGGACCCTGGGCAAGGCCCTGGGCACCTTCGGCGCCTTTGTGGCCGGCTCCGAAGAGCTGATAGAGACCCTGATCCAGAAGGCCCGCAGCTACATCTACACCACCGCAACACCCCCGGCCCTGGCCGAGGCCACCAGGGTCAGCCTGAGATTGGTCCGGCAGGACTCCTGGCGCCGGGAACGGCTGCAGGGGTTGATCCGGCGCTTTCGTGCCGGGGCGGAACAGCTTGGTCTGCCGCTCATGCCCTCCGCCACCCCGATCCAGCCCATTATGGCCGGGTCGGTGCAACAGGCCCTGGCCTGGAGCCATAGATTGGAGGAGCGGGGGATACTGGTAAGCGCCATCCGCCCGCCCACGGTACCGGAGGGTAGCGCCCGGCTGCGGGTCACCCTCAGCGCCGCCCATACAGACGAGGATGTGGATCGGCTGTTGGAGGCGCTTTCATCATGAGTTTGTACATTGAGAGCATCGGCCAGGGCAGGGACCTGGTGATGATCCACGGCTGGGGGATGAACAGCGCGGTCTGGGCGGCCCTGGTTGAACCCCTGTCGGCAAGATATCGTCTGCATCTGATCGACATGCCGGGTCACGGCCATAGCGCATATGACCCGGGTTACACCGACCTGGACCGCTGGGTGGATGCGGTCATGCAGGTGGCGCCGGAAAACGCGGTCTGGGCCGGCTGGTCTCTGGGTGCCATGCTGGCGCAGCGGGCGGCGCTGAACTACCCGCAGCGGGTGCGTGGCCTGGTCTCCATCGCCGGCACCCCGCGCTTTGTCCAGGACGCCAACTGGACCCATGCCATGCAACCGGATATCCTGCGCGGCTTTGCTGCCGACCTGCGTAAAGACCATGGGCAGACCCTGGATCGGTTCCTGCTGTTACAGGCCCATGGCGACACAGAGGTACGCAAACTGCTGCGCCCCCTGCGTGAGGGTCTGGGCAGTCGTCCCCAGCCGGATGATCGGGCCCTTAAGTTGGGGTTGGACATGCTTATGAACGTCGACCTGCGGACAGACCTGACCAGCTTGCACTGCCCCATGCTGTGGATGCTGGGAAGGAGGGATCGTCTGGTGCCGGTGGCCGTGGCGGAAGATCTGCAGGATATGCTGCCACAGGCGCAGATACACATTTTTCAACACGCCGCCCATCTGCCCATGTTGTCAGACCAGGTGCGGTGCCTGGAGTTGTTGCAGGGATTTATTGATGGTTGATATAGATAAGCGCCAGGCGCGACATGCATTTTCCAGGGCAGCGGAGCACTATGATGAGGTAGCGGTCCTGCAACGCGAGATCGGCCAGCGCCTGCTGGATCGCCTGGACCTGATGTTGATGGAACCCAAGGTGGTGCTGGATATAGGTTCCGGTACCGGTGTGGCCACCATGCAGTTGGCGAGGCGTTATCGCAAGGCCAGGGTTATCGCCCTGGATTTCGCCTTCCCTATGTTGCTGCAGACACGTAGACGCGGATCATGGCTGCGACGCCCAGGCTGTATCTGTGCCGATCAGGAGCATCTGCCACTGGCAGACAATAGCGTTGACCTGATCTACTCCAGCGCATCCCTGCAGTGGAGTAACGACCTGGAACGCGCCTTCAGTGAATTCATGCGGGTGTTGCGCCCCGGGGGTCTGCTGGCCTTTACTACCTTCGGCCCTGATACCCTCAAGGAGTTGCGCATGGCGTGGGCGGATGTCGATGGAGGCAGCCATGTCAGCCGGTTTCTCGATATGCACCAGGTGGGCGATTCCCTGATAGAGAGCAGGTTTGTCGAGCCGGTGCTGGACGTGGACCGTATGGTACTTACCTATGATCAGGTCGATGGGCTGATGCGGGACCTCAAGGTCCTGGGTGCCCACAATGTGAACAGGGATCGTAGTCGCGGTCTTACCGGGAAGGGGCGGATGCACGCCATGCGCCAGGCCTACGAGGGGTTCCGCAGCGACGGTGTACTGCCGGCCAGCTATGAGATTATCTATGGACATGCCTGGGTGCCGGATCAGAAACAGCAGGCGTCCACAGATGGCGTTACCCTGATACCTGTAGATGGGATCAATCGCATCGGTTAGCTCATGGAGTCACTATGAGAAATGGCTATTTCATCACCGGGACGGACACCGAATGCGGTAAGACCGAGATCGCCCTCGGACTGATGCATCTGCTGCAGGGCGGGGGGCGATCGGTGGTCGGCATGAAACCGGTGGCCTCCGGCGCGGTGGTCACAGAGGATGGTCTGCGTAATGATGACGCCCAGCGTATCCTGCAGCAGTGTTCCATCCCGGTCCCCTACGATCTGATCAATCCCTATGCCTTTGCACCGCCGATAGCGCCGCATCTGGCGGCCGGTCAGACAGGGCAAAAGATCAGCTTTGAACTGATACTGGAGTGCCAGGAAAGACTCTCCACCCTGGCCGATATGGTGGTGGTGGAGGGTGTCGGTGGCTGGCGTGTACCCCTGGGTCCGGACGGGGATGTATCCGATCTGGCCCTGGCCCTGGGTCTGCCGGTGATCCTGGTGGTTGGCGTGCGTCTGGGATGCATCAATCATGCGCTGCTGAGTGTGGATGCGATCAAGTCGAAGGGGCTGACGCTGGCCGGGTGGGTGGCCAATGTCATGGACCCGGAGATGTTGGAGCTGGATGCCAATCTGGATACCCTGCAACGCGAGATCGATGTCCCCTGCCTGGGAGTGGCGCCAAATATGCGCCCAGTGGAAACTGGCGCTATCGCTGATTGTCTGAAGCTGTAAGGGCGTCCATCTCCCTTTTATCATTGTGTTTGCCGGACGAAAGTTCGTATCATGCACGGCAATCAAATCAATTTTGCGGAAGCAGTTATGAGTCAACACGTAATCTACAACACCAATGTACTGTCCGAGCGCATCCTTATCACGCCATCCCAACTGAAGCGGCATATGCCCAATACGCCGGAGGGGGATGAGACGGTGTGGCAGGCGCGGCATACCATTGAGAATATACTGAACGGCAAGGATCACCGTATCCTGGTGGTCACCGGACCCTGTTCCATCCACGATGTGGATGCGGCGATCGAGTATGCCGAGAGGTTGAGCAGGCTGCACCATGAGCTGTCCGACAGCCTCTATATCGTCATGCGTATCTACTTCGAAAAACCGCGCACCACCGTGGGCTGGAAGGGGTTGATCAACGATCCCAAGATGGACGACTCATTCCAGATAGAAGAGGGTCTGCATCAGGCCAGAAGGCTGCTGCTGCGCATGGTGGAGATGGGACTGCCTACCGCCACCGAGGCCCTGGACCCGATCAGTCCCCAGTATCTCTCCGACCTCTTCGCCTGGTCTGCCATCGGGGCGCGCACCACAGAATCCCAGACCCATCGCGAGATGGCCAGCGGCCTCTCCACCCCGGTGGGTTTCAAGAACGGCACCGACGGCGGTCTGGCCGTGGCCATCAATGCCCTGAAGTCGGTATCCCAACCGCATCACTTCCTCGGTATAGATCAATCCGGGCAGGTGACCGTGATCCAGACCAGGGGCAACGGTGCCGCCCATATCATCCTGCGCGGTGGTGGTGGCCAACCCAATTACGACTCGGTGAATATCGCCCTGTGCGAGGAGGCGCTGCGGGAGGCAGGCCTGGCCGAGAATATCATGGTGGATTGCAGCCATGGCAATTCCAACAAAAACTTCCACCTGCAGCCCCTGGTGGTGGAGAACATCATCGGCCAGATCATCGGCGGCAACAGATCCATCATAGGTATCATGTTGGAGAGCAATCTTCATGAGGGTAGTCAGAAGATACCGGCCGACCTCTCCGAACTGGAGTATGGCGTATCCGTGACTGATGCCTGTATCAACTGGGATGATACGGAAAAGCTGTTGCGGGAGATGCACGAAAAGCTGGCCGGGGTATTGCCGGGACGGCGCGTGTAGGAGCCCGCTCCTGCGGGCGACTGATTTAGCCTGTTTCTTCGCCCAGGGGACTGGGCTCCTACAGGTGATAGCGGATATTTTCTGGTTTTTCGTAGCGTAATTGGGTATTGCCTTGCCTTAGTCCCCTATGGCCTTATTGCCCGGCTTAATTCACTCTGAGGAGTAAAACACCGTCATCCCCGCGTAGGCGGGGATCCAGGTGACTGGTCCCTTACAGGTGATGATGTAAATTGGGGTCTGTCCCCTATTACCTCTTCCTATTACCTTCCCCTATTACCCGGGCGATTTATTATTGGCGTTCATTTGCAGACTGTTTTTGATCCTCCCCAGGCAAAAAAAAGGCCGCTAAAAAATTAGCGGCCTTTACCAAAGGAGGAGATGCCGGTGACGATAGATAGACAATAAATCTGGAGATATTTGCCTCTATTGCCAACCGTCGGATGTATTGAAACATACCCCTGCGCGGTACTGCATTGAGAATTCTCAAAGACTCCGGAATAGGCGATCTTGCATGAGAAACGAAAAAGGGGCCTGATCGGCCCCTTTTGTTACAAATCAATAGGTTGGCTTAGCTTACCAGCGTGGCCTTCATCTTCTCCATGGCGCGCTTCTCGATCTGTCTGATGCGTTCAGCGGATACGCCATATTTGGCCGCGAGGTCGTGCAGGGTGGACTTCTCCTCCGAGAGCCAGCGTGCCTTCAGTATCTCCTGGCTGCGCTCATCCAGACCCTCCAGGGCGGCGTAGAGCTGATCTTTCTCATTCTCCTCAGAGTCCATCTGCTCCAGCTGGGAAGACGGCTCCATGCGCATATCCTGAAGGTAGGCCGCAGGGGCTACCTGGGTCTTATCGTCATCGGAGCTGTCGGTCATGCCGTCGTAGGCGACGTCGATCTTGCTCAGGCGCTGCTCCATCTCAACCACGGTCTCAGGTTTGACCCCAAGGTCCGCCGCCACTCCTTCTATCTCTTCCTGGGAGAACCAGCCCAGACGCTTCTTGGAGCTGCGCAGATTGAAGAAGAGTTTACGCTGGGACTTGGTGGTGGCCACCTTGACGATGCGCCAGTTGCGCAGGACGAATTCATGTATTTCGGCCTTGATCCAGTGCACGGCGAAGGAGACCAGGCGTACGCCCATGTCCGGGTTGAAGCGGCGTACTGCCTTCATGAGCCCGACGGATCCCTCTTGGATCAGATCCGGCAGGGCCAGACCGTAACCGGAATAACCGCGGGCGATACGGATTACGAATCTCAGATGGGAAAGTACCAGGGCGCGGGCCGCATCCAGATCGTTATGGTCGCGCAGGCGCACGGCCAGCTCATGTTCTTCGTCTGCGGTCAGCATCGGTAGCTGGTAGGCTGCGCTGATGTAGGCATCCATACTACCGGTGGACAGATTTACAGGAATTGCTAGTTCTTTGCTCATGTAATAACCCAGTAAATTCGTACGCAATAATGTTAGCACTCACTGGCTAAGAGTGCCAGTTTTGCAGAAAGTTCAGCCACATCTAGCCAACACTGGGGTGTTATATGGGGCTTGGCCATAGGTTTTCAAGTATATGTAATGTTTTATAAAACAGTTAGTTGATATGGTCTGGCGCTGTTTTCCGCTTAGTTAATCCGTCTACTCAGGCTCTATCGCATGGAGGTGGCGGGCCACCGCTATCCATGATCCGAACAGCCCCAGGATGGCCCCAGAGATAATAAGCACCAGCAGGCTGGTTATATCGATGGATGAGAGGGTGAAATTGCTGTGATAGAGCCCGGAGAGCTTCTTTACCGGGTCGGCCAGCAACCACATGTTTATGCTGACCAGGATCCAGCCCAGCAGACCTCCAAACAGGCCATACCAGAATCCAGAGTAGAGGAAGGGGCGGCGGATGAAGGCATTGGTACCGCCGATCAGCTTGGTGATCTCGATCTCATCCTTCTGGTTCTGGATCTCCAGACGGATGGTGTTGCCGATGATCAGCAGGACCGCCAGGGCCAGCAGGGAGGCCAGCAGCACTACGCCCCTGGCCGCTATCTCGGTGAGGGCTTGGAAGCGGCGCACCCACTGCAGGTCGAGCTGGGCTATGTCCACCTCCGGCATCTGGCGCAGATCCTCCACCAACGCCTCGGCACTCTCCGGGGAGGAGTGGTTCAATGTGGGCGTTATGATCATCACTGCGGGCAGCGGGTTGCTGTCCAAGGCATCCAGGGCCTCGGCGAACCCGGAGTTTGAGCGAAACTCCTCCAGGGCCTCTTCCGGGGTGATCAGCTGTACCGAGGCGATGCCGTCCTTACCCATCAGCTGCTCGGTCAGTTTCTCGTAATCTGCGTCCGCTATATCCTGTTTGAGGAAGATGGAGATATTGGCGGAGTTGTCCAGGCTGCCGCTGAGCCTCTGTACGTTATCCAGCAGGATCTTCAGACCGGCAGGGAAGGCCAGCGCGATACTGAGCACCGCCACGGTCATCAGGGTGGAGAGGGGGGTGCGGGTCAGACGCCCCAGGCTGGAGAGCATGGCCTGGAGGTGGCGCGTGGTCCAGGTGCTGAGGTTGCGTTGACGCTTGGAGGATAGATCCCTGATCTTGTTTGCGTTACGGCCCTTTCTCATGGCTATGGCACCCCGTACCGGCTGTCTTGCACCAGACGCCCCTGGCTCAGGGTAAGGATGCGTTTGTCCATTTTTGAGATCAGGTCCAGGTCATGGCTGGCGATCAGCAGAGTGACCCCCACCTGATTGAACTGTTCGAACAGGTGCATGATCTCTCTGGAGAGTTCGGGGTCCAGATTGCCGGTGGGTTCGTCCGCCAGCACCAGCGGAGGACGGTTGACCACGGCCCGGGCAATGCCCACGCGTTGTTGTTCCCCGCCGGAGAGGGAGATGGGATAGGACTTCTCCTTCTTCAGCAGTCCGATTTTGTCCAGGGCCGCGCGCACTCGGCGTCCTATCTCGGCGTAGCCCACGCCGCTGGCCACCAGTGGCATGGCCACGTTGTCGAATACGGTACGGTTCTGCAGCAGGCGGTAGTCCTGGAATATCATCCCCACCTCGCGCCGGTGATAGGGGATCTGACTGCTGCGCAGGCGCGACAGGTTGCGCCCGGATACCAGCACCTGTCCGCTGGTGCAGCGCTCCAGCAGGCCGATGAGTTTGAGCAGGGTGCTCTTGCCTGCGCCGGAGTGGCCGGTGAGGAAGACCATCTCACCATGCTCGATATGGAGATTTATATTGCTTAGCCCTTCGGAGCCACCGGGATAGCGTTTGATGACATTATCGAAATGAATCATCTTTTCTTATTGGTCTGGTCGAATGGTCCAAAAAGTGAGCATGAGGATATGGACAGATAGTGTCCATGAAATAGATGGCGCTAGCAACCAACCAGATCTCAAACTACGTCTCAAACAGTGCATCGACGAACTCTTTCGCATCGAAATGCCTGAGATCCTCTATGGCCTCGCCCACACCGATAAAACGGATCGGGATCTTGAGATTGTCGGCAATGGCGAACAGGATGCCGCCCTTGGCGGTACCGTCCATCTTGGTCAGGGTAATGCCGGTTACCCCCACCGCCTCGTTGAACTGCTGGGCCTGGTTCAGGGCGTTCTGGCCGGTGGTGGCGTCCAGCACCAGCATCACCTCGTGGGGGGCCTGCGGATCTATCTTCTGCATCACCCGGGCGATCTTGCTCAGTTCGTCCATCAGGTTGCTCTTGGTGTGGAGGCGCCCGGCCGTGTCTGCGATGAGCACGTCGATGTTGCGGGCGGTGGCGGCCTGCAGGGCATCGAAGATCACAGAGGCGGAATCGGCACCGGTGTGCTGGGCGATCACCGGTATGGCGTTGCGTTCACCCCAGGTCTGAAGCTGTTCCACAGCGGCGGCGCGAAAGGTGTCGCCTGCGGCCAGCATTACGCTCTGGCCATCCTGCTGCAGCCTCTTGGCCAGCTTGCCGATGGTGGTGGTCTTGCCGGCCCCGTTTATCCCCACCATGAGTATTACCTGCGGCCGACCTGCTTCAGGGCTGGCGACGGGTTGGTCGCATTGATCCAGTATCTGTTGCAACTCCTGCTTCAGGACGCCGTTCAGCACCGCCGGATCGGATAGCTCCTTTCGTCTTACCTTTTCTGCGATGCTGTTGATGATGCGCCTGGTGGCGTCCACCCCCACATCTGCCGTCAGCATGAGGGTCTCCAACTCCTCCAGCAGGTCGTCGTCTATCTCCTTCTGTCCCAGCAGGAGATTGGCGACGCCGTCGGTCAGGTTTTGTCTGGTGCGCGTCAGGCGCTCCTTCAGTTGGGCGATCAATCCCTGCCTTTCTGTTGTCTCCGCCGTGGCGGAAGAGTCTGTCTTGCCCTTGTCTTTTTTGCCGAATCCAAGCATATAATCGATCACCCTGGAACCATCGAACTCTCTTTTTGTCATTCATCTCCAGGGAGTGGATATAAATATGTCCCTGGATAATGTGCATACCTGGACGGTTTTCGATACTCTGAGTAATCTATCGCCGTCGTTGCCATTTTCGCCTTTATCGGTCATAAGTTCTACCGGCTTTTAGAATGTGGTTTTTGCAGTAAGGAATTAAGATGAGATTTGCCTATCTGTTAGCGCTGTTCTTCACTCTACCGGCGTTTGCGGCGGATGAGTCCGCCACAAAGGGTGGAAAGGTCACAGAGTATAAGCTCGACAACGGGATGAAGGTGATCGTGAAAGAGGATCACCGCGCCCCCATCGCGGTATCCCAGGTATGGTACAAGGTAGGTTCCAGCTATGAGCCCAACGGCATCACCGGCATCTCCCATGTCCTGGAACACATGATGTTTAAAGGAACGCAGAAGTATCCTCCAGGTGAGTTCTCCCGCATCATTGCGGCCAATGGCGGCCGGGAGAACGCCTTTACCGGTCGGGATTACACCGCCTATTTTCAGACCATGTCGGCCGACCGCCTGGAGATCTCCTTTCAGTTGGAGGCGGACCGGATGCGCAACCTGCTGTTGCCGACGGAGGAGTTCAGGAAAGAGCTGGAGGTGGTAAAGGAGGAGCGGCGTCTGCGTACCGAGGATAATCCCAACTCCCTTACGCGCGAGCAGTTCAATGCAGTCTCGTTTCTGAGCCTGCCCTATGCCCATCCGGTGATTGGATGGATGAACGATCTGGAGAATATGCAGGTGCAGGATCTGCGTGCCTGGTACCGGCGCTGGTATGCCCCCAATAACGCCACCCTGGTGGTGGTGGGTGACGTGAAACCAGGGTGGGTGCTGGAGATGGCGCAAAAATATTTTGGACCGCTCAAGGCGGAGGATATTCCGAAACTAAAGCAGTTGCGCGAACCTCCCCAACGGGGCGTGACCAGGACCCAGGTGCGCGCCCCGGCCCGTCAGCCCTATCTGATCATGGGATATAAGACCCCTGTTTTGACCACCACTACAGAGGAGTGGGAGCCCTATGCGCTGGAGATGCTGGCGGCCATACTGGACGGCGGCAACAGCTCTCGTATCAGCAAGAAGCTGGTTCGTGGCAAAGAGATCGCGGTATCGGCGGGCGTCGGCTACAGCGCCTTCTCCAGGTATACCGACACGCTGGACATGAGCGGCATACCGGCAAAGGGGCATACGGTGGAGGAGTTGGAACAGGCCCTGCGTGAGGAGATTGAGCTCCTCAAGAAGGAGCTGGTGAGCGCCGAGGAGTTGCAGCGGGTACAGGCCCAGGTGGTGGCAAGTCAGGTGTATGAACTGGATTCAGTGTTTTATCAGGCCATGCAGATAGGGACCCTGGAGACCATCGGGCTCGACTGGAGATTGATAGAAACATATCCTGAAAAGATGCGAGCCGTCACTGCGGAGCAGGTGCGGGCGGTGGCGCGCAAGTATCTGACGGACGACAGGTTGACGGTGGCGGTCCTGGATCCACTGCCGTTGGAGGATGGTAAACAGGTGCCTGCTGTATCCGGAGGTGATCATGTCCGTTAATAGAAACCGGTTTATGCGCACAGCCCTGCTGTCCCTGGTTTTCCTGTTTAGTCACGGTGTCTGGTCGGGACCGGTCATCCAGCACTGGCAGACCAGCAATGGCGCCTCGGTCCTGTATGTATCCGCGCCCGATCTGCCCATGGTGGATCTGCGGGTGGTGTTCGACGCCGGCAGCGCCCGCGATGGTGCCAAGCCAGGTCTCGCGCTACTCACCAATGCCGTACTTACCGACGGTGCGGGTAAGTGGGATGCAGATCAGATAGCGCTGCGTATGGACTCCGTTGGGGCCAGTCTGGGCAACGGCTCCATGCGTGATATGGCCTGGGTCTCGCTGCGTACCCTAACGCAAGAGGATGTCTTTGAGACCAGCGTCGGTACCCTGGCTGAGATCCTGAAGTCACCGACCTTTCCTGTCGATGCCTATGAGCGCAACAGGAAGATTATGCTGGCCAATCTGCAGCGCGAAGAGCAGTCGCCAGCCAGCGTGGCCGAAAAACAGTTTTCCCGGATGGTGTTCGGTTCCCATCCCTATGCCATCCATGGCGCAGGCACCGCGGAGTCCCTCAAGGCCATCACCAGAGATGATCTGATCGCCTTTCATCAGAGCTACTATGTGGCCAAAAACGCCACCATATCCATCGTAGGGTCACTGGACAGAAAGCAGGCGGAGTCTCTATCCGAGCGCATCAGCGCGGGCATGCAGTCCGGAGAGGCGGCCCCGGCCCTGCCGCAGGTGGCGGCCCTCAAGCAGGCGGAGACCAGGAACATCCCCTTCCCATCCAGTCAGTCCCATATTCTTTTGGGTCAGCCGGGCATGCACAGGGGAGATCCCGACTATTTTCCCCTCTATGTGGGAAACCATATCCTGGGTGGCAGCGGTCTGGTATCGCAGTTGATCGATGAGGTGCGGGAGAAGCGCGGTCTCTCCTATAGCGCATACAGCAGTTTCTCACCCATGCGGGCTGACGGTATTTTTGTAATGGGTGCCCAGACCAAGAATGATCAGGCCAAGCTGGCCCTGGATGTCATGCGCAAGACGCTTGAGGACTACATTAAGCAGGGTCCGACCGATGCCGAACTGACGGCGGCCAAGCAGAACATCACCGGAAGCTTTCCCCTGAATATAGCCAGCAACGGTAAGATCGTTGAATATATCTCCATGATCGGTTTCTATAAGCTGCCACTGGACCACCTGGACACGCTGGTGAGCAAGGTGAATGCCGTAACCAAAGAGCAGATCAAAGACGCATTCAAACGTCGGTTACACCCGGACAGGTTTGTGACCGTGGTCGTAGGCAACGGCAAAAGCTAGTCTGGGGATATGAAAAAAGGGGGAGGTCAAGGCAATCAGGTCAGGATCATCGGTGGAGAACACCGTGGCCGCAGACTGAGTTTTCCTGACATCCCGGGACTGCGTCCCACGGGTGACCGTATCCGCGAGACCCTGTTTAACTGGTTGCAACCGAGGCTGCCTGGGGCCTCCTGTCTGGATCTGTTCGCAGGGAGCGGTGCCCTGGGCCTGGAGGCGGCATCCCGTGGCGCCGGGAAGGTCTTGATGTTGGACAGCTCTCCCTTGGTGGTACGGCAACTGCGGGAAAATATCTCGTTGCTGCGGCTGGAGCAGACCCAGGTGGAGCAGGCCGATGCCATGGTGTGGCTGGGGCGGCAATCACAACCGTTCGATATCGTATTTCTCGATCCCCCATTTGCCGACAATCTGCTCCAGGATGCGTGCAGAAGGTTGGATGAAGGTGCATGGCTTACTGCAAACTCCCTGGTCTATCTCGAGATGGATGCCGCATTAGAAGGACTAGAGTTGCCTGCGGGATGGGAGGTGCTGAAAGAGAAAAAGGCCGGTCAGGTGAAATTTATGCTCTGTTCCAGAGGGTGATTGCGTTTTATCTCTCCAGTCGCAGCGCGACTGTACTATAATCAATCCTGATCGCCGGTCTGTACAGTTTTTGACCAGTTTGGTTGATAATTATCGATAATTTGCAGATTACCTGGCCGTTGTATACCGTTTTCTGGACAATTAGGTTGACATCTTGAATTCAGGCAATATTATCGGTCCATCTAACTGATATGACCATGATTACCGCTCTTTACCCAGGGACATTTGATCCGATAACAAACGGCCATAGCGACATTGTGGGGCGGGCAGCAGTGTTGTTTGACAAGGTGATCGTAGCGGTGGCGGCAAATCCTGGGAAGAGTCCGGCATTTTCGCTGGATGAGCGGGTCAGGTTGGCGCGCGAGGTGTTGTCTAACCATGAGCGGGTCGAGGTCATTGAGTTTGATAGTCTGCTGGTGAACTTTGCCCGTCAGTGTGGGGCTAGTGTGATCCTTCGTGGATTGCGTGCCGTGTCAGATTTTGAGTATGAGTTCCAGCTTGCTGGGATGAACAGGCGGCTGGCGCCGGATATAGAGACAGTCTTCCTTACGCCGGGCGAGCAATTCGCATATATATCATCCAGTTTGGTTCGTGAGGTTGCGATGCTGGGTGGAGATGTGTCGGATTTTGTCCATCCAGCGGTGGTAGGTGCCCTGGCGGAGCGGGTGCGCTGATTGCTGGGCTATATGTTTAAACGTGACTAGGGCATGGACCCTAAATTTCAGGAGTTAAAAAATGGCTTTAATGATTACAGACGAATGCATCAGCTGCGATGTATGTGTTCCAGAGTGCCCAAATGAGGCAATCAGTGAAGGTGATGAGTACTATGTGATTGACCCAGAGCGTTGTACCGAGTGCGTGGGTCATTTCGATGAGCCGCAGTGCGTTGAGGTATGCCCTGTTGATTGTATCCCTAAGGATCCGAATCACGAAGAGTCTCAGGAAGAGCTGATGGCCAAGTACGAGAAAATGCAAGGCTAACAGATACCAAGACCTTCAATGTGGTTTGAGAAAAGGCCCCGGAACGGGGCCTTTTTTTTGCCCTTATCTCTGGTTTCAACGCTCCGGCGTGGGGGGCGTTTAATATGTGCTACTAGGAGTATTCTACACGCTGCATCCCATCGCCCGCAGAGCGGGGTCCTATACCAGAACGCAAGCCGCCACGGTAACTCCAAACCCCACCTGTGGGAGCCCAGTCTCCTGGGCGATCATAAAGATGTCTGATAGCCGGACGCGCGGTGAAAGAATATTTTGCACCCACGCTCCGGAGTGTCCATGCATCACCGGTTATCAGGATGGGTGATAATCTCCTGGTATGTTCCCATAATGATTTCTTGTTTATCCGGGAGGAATTTTTTTGCGAAGATGGGGGCAGTGAATTAGATCGAATATAAATGAGAGGAGAGATGCCATGCAATTCAGTCCATGTCGTGGAAAGGACAACTGCACCGAAGGCGGTACCCATTGTGAAGGTTGCGGCCGTAGCCATGAAGAGATCGCCAGTACCCGTGCCTTGATCGCGTCGATCGCAGATTACGCAGTCAGCATGGGTTATGAGAACTACTCTGAGTTCACCTCCTTTATCGGTGATAAGGCGGGAAAGGTGGTGAAGTTCCGAATGGAGAATTCCTAGCACCAGATGCAGTCATGGATTGAAGGAGCAGACAAATGAAGACAGCGCCGCGTCAGATAATTACGCCACACCCGAAGATGGCACTAGACATACCTGAGGGTATGGCCCCGGTCGAGTTTTTTAACAGTCCCTGCAACCTGAAGAATCTGGCAGAGGAGAACGGTCTGTTTCGTACGCCGGAAAACCTCCTCATGTATCGCAAGATCATAGGGCATAGCACCGAGTTCGATACCTCCATCATCCTGGATACCTCAAGGCGCATACTTGATCCTCTGGGGCGTCCGGTGCGGCGTGACGACATGACCCGCGATCAGAAGAAGGTCTGGAACCGGATGACCCAGATCATCTGCGACTATATGTTTGATGCATACCCTGACCCGGAGAGACATCTGATCCTGTGCGGCGAGGCCAGCCTGGATGCAACCTGGCCGTTGAACAAGCCCGGTGTGCCGAGTATCCGTATGATCCATAACCACTTTATCGTCTTTCCCGTAGATAAACTCATAGATGCGGATCACGCCAACCCCAACGACCCGAACCTTACCGATAGCGGACACCACAGTCTGTTCCTGCGGCATCTGAGCGATGTATATCATGAGTTTCTGGAGGTGCTGGATCTGCAGATACTGTCTCCGATGGCGCCGGATGACTCCAGTCTGAAACTCACCGGCTATCCGCAGGGGCTTCCCAGTTGGGAGGTTGTTGGCGGCGCAGCCAAGTTGCAGGATCAGTACTTTTGGTATGAGTATGAACAGGTCCTGTTGGGTTTTCTGGATTTCTATCGTACCTTCTTTTCCCTGGTGGCGACCGGTGATCCCAAGGTTCCGGACGAGGCCAATTTCCCCTCCCAGGTAGCGGATGTCCTGCTGGGGAACAACCAGTTTCAGCGGGTGGCGCGGGATCTGCGGGAGCAGGTTATTCAGGATCCGAAGTTCGCCAACGAGATACGTTGGCGCCCGGCCTATAAACAGATCATGTTTCGGGATGACCGGGGACGCCTGATTGTCACCATCTCCCAGAACTCGGTCGGAAACGCCATTACCGAGCTGCTGGGCATAGTTGTGAAGCGGGTTCAGGATCCGGAGGGCTATGCCAGGGTGGAGCCGGCGCTGATCACCAGGCTGTTGGCGGCGCGGGAGCGTCTGATCGCAGCGAACCTGGGGGAATCTATTTCCGCCCCATCCTGGAGAGACGGTCAGTACACCCCGCAATAGCAGGGCGTGGCTGCTCCTGGGAGCCGGGAATCACCTGCTTATTGCTTGACTATTCTCTGATCCTACATTAGAAAGTTATTGAATGGACAGATATATATCGGCCAAACACTAAGTGTTGCTCCCGGAGAGCTGTAGAGAGGCGCCCGCCTGTATAGATTACCAGGCCTTCATATTTACTGTTCCACAGGATCTGGATGCCCATGTTTATCAACTGGTTAAAGGCAGGTTGGTAGAGATGGGCAGATTGCGCCATGAGATGTTGGGCGTCAGTTATGTGGATACGGAATGGGGTTTGTTGCTGGTGCCTCCGAATGGTTTCGACGAGATGAAGGTATATTTCTTTCATCACATAACAATAAAAAAAATAGAGCAGATTCTCGATGAGATAGCGGTTCTGCTGAATACCCGGTAAACCGGGGATTAGAGTTAGTAATGAGGAGAGATGCATGGATATCCGGTCAAAGGACTATTGGACCATTACGCCAATGGCCCTTACTGAAGTTATAAATAAAAAACGTAGTGAGTTGAACAAGACTCCTATCGATCATGTCTCGATGAAGACCCACCTGATACTGAAGGCAAACGTCAGTCATCCTGGTGTTTTCGATTTCGAATCCTCAGAGCTAAAGCTGGATGAGAAGAGGATAGCCATTCTTCAGGAGATACTGAACGATCAGTTTGGTATCTATCTGGAGAAGCTCTCCCGTCACTGCACATTCCATCCGGCCAAGAAGGTGGAGAAGAGAAAGTCTCCGCCGGTATCTGTACCGGAAAGCAGTACGGAAGAGCAGGGTGAGGGGCTGATGTCGAAGCTGGGTCGGATGTTTGGCCGTTAGAAAAGAACTACGGGGTATGGAGAGGCATGAAGAAAGTAATACGGTTATACGGCCAGACATTTATTAGCGGCCTGAACAGGGTATTCCACTGTAATCATTACAACGCCTATCTGCAGATGGCTGTACTGTTGTCTGAAGGGGTGCCTGGGTGCAATCCACGCAAACTCCTGGCGGAGTCTGTCGTCCCTCTGGTGAAGAGACTTCTGGCCCAGGGTTATACCACTAAGGATCTGACGGATGAGTTCGCATTCTGCGGTTTCGGTAAACTGCGTTCCACCGATGAGGGTGATTGGGTGACTCCGACATCACACTATGGTCAGGCCGCTATAACCCATAGCAAAAAAGAGCCGAGCTGTTTCTTTACCGCCGGATATATATCCGGCATCACTGATCGGATAATGGAAGAGACGCTGTGTAAGCAGAAGGGATCTCCCGTAGATTGGTTCAAGTCCAAGGGGGAGATGTATCCCGTTGCAGACCCCTATCGTTACAAGGCAGAATATACAGATGTCCCGCCGCGCTTTGGTTTTAGTGACTGCGATAAATTTGTCACGTCTGTCGATGAAGAGAAGATCATAGAGGCGGTGGCCGGTCTGCCTCTCTATGGTAAAGGCGGTGTGGATGATACCGGACTGATCGATGCGTTTGGCGTGGTGCTTACCAACCACTTTGCCGACTACTACAACTACGTATCCTATGAGACATACAACGGCATGCTCAATGGCGGTATGCCCAAGGAGCACACCAGAGATGTGTTTGTGCAGGGCGGCCATATCTGCGCCTTTAATACCTTTGGCGGTATCATGTCGAGTCCGGAGTGGTATCAGTTGGTCGTGCCGCAATGCAAGGACGATACCGATTGGGTCCATGGAATGGTGGCCGTTATCAACGCCCTGGGTTGGGGTGTCTGGCGTGTGGAGAAGATCGATCCGGGACACCAGCTGGTGATGCGTATCTATAACTCATATGAAGGTGTGGGTTACCGGCGTATCTACAAACAGAGTGACGAGGTGCAGCTATCCTTTCTGAATATGGGTGCGGTCCAGGGTCTGGCCCATCTGCTTTGGAAGATCGATATCAAAGAGCGACCGACACTCGATCAGCATTTCTACACCGAAGTGTTTAATAACCCTGATGGCAGTTTTGATGTAACTCAGACCCATGCTATCGCAGCCGGGCATGGCTATGACCGTATAGTCGCCACCAGAAGAGACAGCTGATCCGGCTGCCGTCGTTAGTGCGGCAGCCTCTTTCTCATGGCCCCGTACAGCCAGGTCCCGTGCAGGGCTCCGAGCAGGATAACGAATGCCCCCATGGATCCTGCACCCACCAGGGCGAAGATCGGTCCCGGGCATAGGCCCACAATCCCCCAACCCAGCCCGAAGATGAATCCCCCGAGCGGATAGCGCATATTGCCATCGGCCTTTTGATGTATGGTGATGATGGTGCCTTCAAGGGACTTGATCGAGGTGAAGCGTTTCAATAACTCGGTCCCGATAAAGGCGGTTATCACGGCGCTGATGATTACACCGAACATCTGGAACGACTGGAAATGAAACATCTCCATGATGCGATACCAGGATGCTGCCTCTGCCTTCATCAGGGCGAAGCCGAAGATGATGCCGGCAATTACGTAAGGTAGCTGTCTCATTCCATTATCCCCCGAGCAGAAACGGAGTGATGAAGTTGGATGCCAGGATGCCGCCGGCAAAGATACCCAGCACCGCCTTCAATGATTTCAATTGCAGTGTGGCCAGACCGGTGATGGCGTGACCGGAGGTGCAGCCGGAGGCGTAGCGGGTGCCGAAACCGATCAATATACCACTGACCGCCAGGATCAGGATATTGAGTGGGGTGATGGCGTAGAGCCTGGATGGTGAAAATCCCCCATCCTGTACCACACCCCAGGAGGAGAGCATCTCATTGGCGGCGTCTGATAGTTCGATCGGTCCCGGGTGCTTGAAGACATATACGGCGAGGAATCCGCCGATGGCGATGCCGATAACAAATGAGATGCACCAGCCGAACTGTTTCCAGTCATATTGGAAGAGACTGACATTTACCCTCTTGGGCTGGGTCATGGCGCAGATATGTTCCAGGTTTTGCGATACACCAAACGACTTGCTGCCTATCAACAGCATCAGCGGCACCATCGATCCGATAATAGGACCGGCCACATACCACGGCCAGGGGCCGCTCAACCATACAGACAACTGCTCCATTTCCTCTCCTCATCAAACAAGAGGGCGCATTTTATGGGGTGAGCAGCCGGTCTACAACAGGGCTAGCAGTGGATGTCTGTATGGGCGAATAGATTGGATTTTGGGCAATAAACCATGCGGCGATGGCCTTTTTCGCTGAGTGAGACGGGGTTATTTCTGGCAGTGGTCGCAGAAAAATGCGGAACGTTGGCCGATCCGGTCGCGCTGGATCTTCCTTCCACAGCCGGGGCATGGCTCCCCCTCTTTTCCGTAGACCTGCAATTTCTGGGAGAAGTATCCAGGTTGGCCGTCGCCATGTTGAAAATCCCGCAGGGTGGTGCCTCCCTTTTTTATCGCCGCCCGCAGCACCGCCTTGATGTGGCCGGCCAGGATCTCATACTCATCCATGGTGACCTTATTGCAGGGGCGCCTGGGATGGATGCCGCTCATGAACAGGGCCTCGTTTGCGTAGATATTTCCCGCTCCGACCACCACCTTGCCATCCATGATGAAGGTCTTGACCGGGCTCTTGCGCTTTTGAGCAAGCTGGTAGAGGTGTTTGCCGTTAAATGCCCGGCTCAATGGTTCGGGTCCCAGGTCTTTGAGCAGCTTGTGTTCCAGCGGGTCATCCCTGGTCCAGAGTACGGCTCCGAATCTGCGGGGATCCCGCATCCTCAGGCAGATCATGGGGAAGACCAGATCGAAGTGATCATGCTTTTCCGGATCGCTGCCGCGGGGTACGACGCGCAGGCTTCCAGACATGCCGAGATGAATAATCAGGGTGCCGTGACCGAAGCGCAGCAGGAGATACTTTGCGCGCCTCTCCACCTCTTTGACCACGTGTCCGGAGAGTATGGCGTCAAGGCGTGGGGGTATGGGCCAGCGCAACTTTCTCTGGCGCACGGTTACGCAGCTGACCTTCTGTCCCTCGATATGGGATGCAATACCGCGTCGGGTAGTTTCAACTTCTGGTAGCTCAGGCATTTTGGTTGTAGTTTTCTTGCGCCAGCCGTTCTATTAGCCAGGATCAAAATAAATAGATAGGTGATTCCAAGATCCTTGCTTATAGGAAATCTACTGAGATCCAAACTGCTTGTTGTCTAGCTTTGGGGCTACCTATCCTGCCGGTCCTGCCAATACTACCAAAATTATCAGGGTAAAAGCTATGGAGAGCGCGCAGGTTTGCATGGGGTCCTTCACCCCTATTGCCCTGGTGTCGCCGTGTAGTTTTCCGGGGGTGCCTGCAGGAGATGGAAAAAACGGTCATTTATCAGATGGATGGAATTTCCGATACGTACATAGCGGCGTTGATTCATGGGATGGAGCGCTCCCAGCTCAATGCGGGTCTGGTTTAGGGTAAGAGTGGTCAGAGGCGGGTCCAGGCCAAAATCCACCAGGTTATCCGGGGCCTGGAATCTACTCGTGCTTCTGGTGTTGGCGATCTCCAGTATCTTCCTTATCAAGGCGTCATCTGCCTTGCCACTGGACGGTTCTGTCATCATCCATCCGGTCGCTGTGCGCTCCAGACGTATGCTTGGATTACCGCCGTTCGCTATCTCCATCCGGGTCACCTGATCCGGTGAGAGAGAGGTGAGGTATATCACCTGATCCTCATCCTGCTGTTCCAGACTGATCCATACCTGGCTGGCCAGCAATAAGGCCATGAACAGCAGGGATGCGTTTACCAGGAGCGTGCGCCGCATGTCAGAGGCGTCTGCGCTGCCACCAGATGATGGCACCGGTAGAGAGCAGCAGTAGGGGCAGTATCAGGAGAAAGCCGAATCCTATGATGGTTCTGGCCGTATCCGATAGCTCCAATCTGAGGTCGGGGGCGGTCCTGGCCGGTATGTCCAGCACCCTGAGATCGTTGCTCATCCAGCGGATAAGATTGAGTCCCAGGTCCAGGTTGCCGCCATTTCCCAGATAGCTGTTGGATAGAAAATCTCCATCCCCTATGGCCATTACGATCTGCCCATCCCGCTGCATGTTAGTGAAGGCGATGCCTATATTCAATGGGCCTGCTATCTCCCCCTGTCCCTGGTCGCGCTCCACCTCTCCCTTGATGGGGCCGGTCTCATTCCAGGAGTCGGGCATGGTCCTGAGCAGGGGAGTGGATTCCCATCCGACATCGCCGATGGCCATTATGGCCGCCGAGTATGGGAATAGGGTGACCAGTTCGAAGCCGGTGGTCGTCTGATGCTCTGGATATGTCTCCACCACCGCCATGGCCGGGTCGTTCAGGCGGTAGGAGGCGGCGTTGGCATCCACTATCACCCCGGGGAGTATCTTGAGACCAAGTTTCTGCCTTAACCTGTCCAGACCTGGATCATCCCCTGGATCGAACAGCCATAGCAGATTTCCTCCCGACTCTATGTAGTTTATGATCTTGTCTACCTCTTGCTCCAGGTAGTTGACCCGGGGACTGGCGATGATCATTAGAGAGAGGTTGTGGGGGATCTCAACCAGGGTCGACAGCTTCAGATTGCGTATCTTATAACCCTTGAGTGCCAACTCGTTCCCGAACGTCCCCAGGTCGTGGTTGGCACGTCCCTGCATGCTCCTTTCGCCATGCCCCACAACCTCGCCGATCCAACGCTCACCACCCTGCATAAGGTGTTGGATGGCGTTGCTGATGGACTCTTCATTGATGTTTATGAGATTTTCCGTCCTGCCCTGGTACTCCAGGCGCAGTTCACCCAGGGCGCGGATGCCGAGCTGCCTGGTCAACGCGGGCTGTAGGTCCGGGTTTATAAAGTCAAAGCTTATGTCTGGACGGTAGCGCCGGTAGAGATCGATGACCTCCTGGATGCGGCCTCTCAGTTCTGCGTCCACCGGGGCGAAGGAGGTTATATGCAGTGGCTCTTCCAGGCGGGACAAGAGCGTTTGGCTGGTCTGGGAGAGGGTGTTATCACCACCGGCCGAAAGGTCCCATACCTGAAAATGTCTATTGCTGAGCCAGCCGGCAAGCCCCACCACAACCGCCAGTAGCAGGTAGAACAGCATGTTGTTCAGTTTGGTCAAAACTTGCCGCAACATATGGCTCATCTACCTCTGTGTCTGCTGTCCAGTTGTTTGATGCTGAGGGCCAGAAAGGTGGTTGTCAGCAGCAGGAAGTAGACAAGGTCTGCACTGCTGATCAATCCGGAAAGCATCTTCTGGAGATGGGTGGCAGGGGATATCCAGGCGAACAGGGCGCTGCCTTCGCCATCTGCTCCTGAGGCCAGGTTGATCAGCCAGAGGAAGAGCAGCAGGCCATAGGTGCCGGTGGCTGCCACCGTCAGGCTCGAGGTGATGCTGGAGAAGAACAGCCCGATGGCGGCGAAGCTGGCCAGGGCCAGTCCGAGTCCGATCAGTCCGGCGCAGAGTTTGCCCAGGTCCAGAATTCCTCCAGACAACAGAGATAGGGGCATGGCGGCGGTCAGGGACAGGATGACCAGAAGGAAGATGAGAAGGGCCAGATACTTGCCCAGGACGATACCGGTCTTGGTGATGGGTGCGGTCGCCAGCAGTGTATAGGTGCCGTTGCTGTATTCATCACTGAGCAGACGCATGCTCATCAGTGGCATCATGAGCATGATGATAGCCGCGGCATAGTTCAGCAGGGGGATTGCCACCAGATCGGTAACGCCTGGTGCCGACGCCAGCTGTAGCAGGCGGGGCTGGACCTCACCGAAATGCTCCATCTGGATCAGGAAGATCCAGGCCAGGATGAACTGCACCACGGCCAGCAGCAGCCAGGCCAGTGGTGACAGGAACATGCTGCGTAGCTCGCGTGAGATGATGGCTCCCATAATCAGGCCACCTCATCCATGGTTACTCTGGTGAACATCTGTTCCAGGCTGTTTCGCTCCGGCGTCAATTCGATGAGCCCCCAGCCATGGCCGACCATCTGCTGTGAAATGGCGGACAGGTTGGCGTCATGCCCCAGCACTATGCGGATCTGTCCCCCGCGTACCGTTTCTGCATCAGTGATACCAGGAATCTTCTGTAGTTCTTCCTGTTCAGGCGGCTGCTCCAGCCTTATCAGTAAGCTGGAAGGGGAGCTGTGGTTGATTGCTGTGCTCTTTTCGTTGAAGACGATGCGTCCCTTGTTCAGTATCAACACGCGGCTGCAGATCGATTGCACCTCCGGCAGGATATGGGTCGAGAGGATCACCCCATGTTCTTTGCCCAGTTCCATGATGAGGTTGCGGATCTCGATGATCTGGTTGGGGTCCAGACCGCTGGTTGGTTCATCCAGGATGATGATGTTGGGTTTGTGGATGATGGCCTGGGCTATGCCGACCCGCTGTTGGTAACCCTTGGAGAGGTTGCCGATAAGGCGTCTGCCCATATCTTTCAGACCGCATTTTTCCATGGTCTCGGAGACCGCTTCTGGAATGCCCCTGCCTGGTATGCGATGCAGTCCGGCGCAGAAGGAGAGATACTCCGAAACAGTCATGTTTCGATACAGCGGCGGTTGCTCCGGCAGGTATCCTAGACCGGACTTGGCCTGCCGTGGGCTTGATAGAAGGTCGATACCGTTGAGTTTGACTGAGCCGCTGGAGGGTGTGATATTGCCGCTGATGATCTCCATGCTGGTGCTCTTGCCTGCGCCGTTGGGTCCGAGCAGACCAAGTATCTCGCCCCGGGCCAATTCCAGCGACAGATCATGAACAGCATGGAAAGATCCGTAGTAGTGATTGATGTTACTTGCTGTTATTAGGGTGTCCATCTCGGACAAGGATAACACGTCTTTTTTCCTGTTCCCACGCTCATGCGAGGGAAGGGTATCAGATAGAAAGTGGTGTGAGATATCAGTTCCGAGAGGTTCCTTTGGAATCGGTCATTTAACCTTTTATGGCTCGCCGTGAATGCGGCCTAGCTACCCTCTCCGAAGCGGTCGTTTATCAGTTCTTCCAGTGCCACCATGGCCCTCTCTTCATCCACCCCGTCAGTGCATATGGTAACTATCGTCCCCTGAGCGGCAGCCAGCATCATGACCCCCATAATACTCTTGCCGTTTACCTTCTGTTTCTCATGGCTGAGAAACACATCACTGTTGAATCCGTTGGCGCAGGTAACAAATTTGGCCGCGGCACGGGCGTGCAGTCCCAGTTTGTTAATGATCTCTATCTCTTTTTCAATCATGGGTGGTTTGTTCGTATTACTTGGGTTTAGACTCAAGGATGCTTTTTCTGCCACCTTTAATGGCGTTGTCAGTTAACTCGTTCAGGCCAAGATGGGAATAATTGAATATCCTTACCAGCATAGGGAGATTGACGCCTGCCACCACATTTACCCTTCCCTCACGATACATGGAGGTGGCGATATTGCCCGGTGTGGATCCGTACATGTCAACCAATACCAGCACCCCATCACCGCTATCCAGCCCTTCGATCAAAATTGATGCCTGATCTTTTAGCTGTTCCGGGTTGCCGTCATAGGGGATATCTATGGTTTCCACAGCAAGCGGACACTGCCCAAATATCCGTGTTGCGGTATTCAGCAGACCCTTGCCTGCGCTGTTGTGGGTTACGAGTAAGATTCCGACGCTCATGATAACTCTCTATGACGTGTAATGGTGTCGCGGCCGTTCTGTCTAAAGTGCGCGGAGAGTTGCTCGACCAGATAGACCGATCTGTGTTGGCCTCCGGTGCAGCCTATGGCTACTGTCAGATAGTTGCGGCCATCCGCCTCGAAGACGGGCACCCAGCGTTCCAGGAAGGCGATGATGTCATTTTTCAACTGGTGCACCATGGCGTCCCCTTCCAGAAAGTCCGCCACTTTCTGATCCAGTCCTGTGAGGGAGCGCAGCTCCTTTTCCCAATGGGGGTTGGGAAGGCAGCGTACGTCGTACACGAAGTCTACGTCTCTCGGTACGCCGTGCTTGTAGCCAAAGGATTGGAACTGCACGGATATCCTGCGGGGTTTGCGTTCATCCATATGGCTGCGTATCAGATCACGCAGTTCATGCTGGTTGGTTTCGCTGGTATCTATGCGCAGGTCGGCCTCACTGAGATATGGTTCCAGGATCTCCCTCTCCAGGCGAATGGCATCGGAGAGCGGGCGGTCTTCGTTGGTCAGGGGATGCTTGCGTCTGGTCTCACTGAAGCGCCGTAGCAGGACGTCGTCATTGGCCTCAAGGAACATCATCCGGCACTGGACGCCGTTGTTGCGCATGTCTGTTACCAGTTGTGGTAGTTGATGTAGTTCGCTTGCCTGGTTGCGGGCATCGATGCTGACTGCCATTTTGCTGTTTGTGCCTTCCGGGTTTTCTTTCAGCTCTCTGGCCATGGCGCGTAATAGGTACATCGGTAGATTATCTATGCAGTAGTAACCGATATCTTCCAGTGTATGCAGGGCGACACTCTTGCCGGAACCTGAGAGCCCCGAGACGATGACCAGATTGATTTTATTGTCGGCACACATACATTAGGCCTGTTGTCTTTGGTCGTCTGAAATGGCGGTGGACTGCGTAGCAGAGAAGGAGTGGATGTTAGCCGTTACCTTTGACCTGTTCAATAGCCTTGCGCTGTCTTTCTACAAAATCATCTCCGGCATTATATCCATGGAGTTTTTGCGTGTATTGTCTGACGGCCGCCTCGACCAGGATGGCGATCTCTTTGCCAGGGGCGACCGGGATGGTTACCTGGGGTAGTTTGAGGCCCAGGAGTGAATATTCTGAGAAGCTGCCATAGAGGCGGTCTATCATATTGATTTCCTGGTGTTTCATCCGCTTCAAATGGATGATCAGGGATAGATATTTGCTCTGTTTGATGGCGCTGTCGCCGAACATGCTTCTGATGTTCAGCAGCCCCAGCCCCCTGATCTCCAGGAAATCCTGGAGCAGCGGCGGACAGTGCCCGCTTATGATGTCGGGGGCGATCCTGGCAAACTCTGGCGTATCGTCGGCGATCAGCATATGGCCACGATTGATCATCTCCAGGGCCAACTCGCTCTTGCCAATGGCCGAGTCGCCGGTTATGAGCACGCCGATCCCGAAGACGGCCATGAACACCCCATGCACAACGGTCCGTTCAGCAAGTATGTGTGTCAGGTGATACTGGAGGGAGTTTTGCAGCAGGTTGTCGTTATGGGGGGATTTCAGGAGAGGAATGGCGTTTTTATCTGCTGCGGCTATCAGGTCATCGTCCGCCTTTGCCCCGGCAGCCAGTATTACCGCCGCTGGACGCCCCTTGACCAGCTTTTCAATGGTTTTCTGCTTTTTGTGCGGGGACATGCCATCAAATGTGGCCTGTTCTGCCGGTCCGATGATCTGGATCCGGTAGGGATGGATCAGGTTCATCAGGCCGGCGGAACCGTGCTGCTCCGCTTCTGGGAAGTCCCCTCTCAGGCTTTTTCCCTGACCATCCTTACCGGCCAGCCACTTTAGCCCCAGCGTCTCCTGTAGGGTTGAGACGAGGTAGCCTGTGGTGACATCCGTCATGCACCTTTCTCAAGGTTCTTCCAGTGGGAAAAGTGCTGCATGACCTCTTCCGGTTGGGTTGCCCTGCGCAGTTTTTCACAGAAACCGGCATTGCTGAACATGGATGCCAGTTGGGCAAGGAGCTGGAGATGTTCCTTGGTCGCTGACTCCGGAACCAGTAGACCGAAGATCAGATCTACTGGCTGGTTGTCGATGGAGTCAAAGTCCACGCCCGCCTCCAGTTGAATAAATGCGCCATAGGCCTTTTCGATACCGCTGACCCTGGCATGGGGCAGGGCGATTCCGTGCCCAAGCCCGGTGCTGCCAAGGCGTTCTCTTTCCAGTAACTTATCAAAGGTCTCGTTGGCGCTGAGCTCAGGTGTGGATTGGGCAAGGAGCTCTCCCAGGCTCTGGAGTGCTCGTTTCTTGCTGGTTGCAGAGTTTCTGCAGCTAATGCGCTCAGGGTCGATGAAGTTTTCGGAAAACACTTTTCAGTACCAATAATTTAACTGCCTATTTAGCCATCTGCCTGTTCCAGACCCTTTATCCCAGCCCCGCTTCTGTGACTGGTGCTTTTCTCTTTATATTTCTTTACCTGTCGGTCCAATTTATCGACCAGTACGTCGATTGCAGCATACATATCTTCCTGAGTCGAGTCAGCATATACATCCGTTCCATTTAAATGTAGCGTAGCTTCCGCTTTCTGGCGAAGTTTTTCCACGCTTAGGATCACATGGACGTTTGTTACTTTATCAAAATGGCGTTCCAGGCGCTCAAACTTGCTGTCTACATACTCTTTGAGGGCTTTGGTGATGTCGATGTGGTGACCGGTCAGACTAATCTGCATGGTTTACTCCTTGGTTTATTGGCGTCTAGACAAGACGCTTTCGTTCATTTGATGGCGGTATGGCCATCGCTTCGCGATATTTGGCTACTGTCCGACGGGCTATGTTTATGCCCTGATCGCTCAGAATGCCAGCTATCTTGTTGTCACTTAAGGGTTTATTTGGTTTCTCTGCAGTGATCAGTTTCTTTATGAGCGCCCTGATCGCAGTGGCAGAACACTCTCCTCCACTGCTGGTCCCGACGTGGCTGGAGAAGAAATACTTGAATTCCAGTGTGCCTCTCGGGGTATGCATGTATTTATTTGTTGTGACCCTGGATATGGTGGATTCATGCATATCAACGGCTTCCGCTATATCCCTCAGCACCAGGGGGCGCATGGCCTCTTCACCATAATCGAAGAAGCCGCGCTGGAATTCCACGATTTTAGTGGCAACCTTCAGCAGGGTCTCGTTTCTGCTCAGCAGGCTCTTGATGAACCAGCGTGCCTCTTGCAGATGATTTTTCAGATAGTTGTTGTCATCGCTCTGATCGGCACGCTTGATCAGGTTGGCGTACTCGGTGTTTATGCGTAGTTTAGGTGTGGTGCTTGGATTAAGCTCCACCCTCCAGGCCCCGTTCTTCCTGGTTACAAATACATCAGGGATTACGTATCTGGCCTCTGTTTGTGCTATGGACGTTCCTGGATGCGGATTAAGTGATCGAATCAGATTGGTTACCTGCTTCAGTTCCTCATCATCGATCTTTAGGCGG
Source organism: Sedimenticolaceae bacterium (assembly GCA_050290785.1). Taxonomy (GTDB): domain Bacteria; phylum Pseudomonadota; class Gammaproteobacteria; order Chromatiales; family Chromatiaceae; genus JAAGZL01. The sequence goes on from JBNKIR010000011.1 coordinate 30,616, forward strand.
CGTTTTATCTGGGCGTGGTCCTGGCGTGCCAGAAGGTCGAAGTGATGTTCGATCAGATCAATTGCCTCATTCAGCCATGGGGTATCTCTTTTCAACTGATTCAGTTGTATCAGTAGACACTCCCTGGGGTTCCTTGCGGCCACACCAGGTGGGTCGAACTGCTGTATCCTATGCAGTACCGCCTCAATCTCATCGATCTGGATATCGTCACCCGCTACGGCTATGAGGATATCCTCCAGATCGCAGGTCAGATATCCGTCTTCACTTACGCTGTCGATTATGGTGGTGGCTATGGCGCGGTCTATATCACTGAAAGGTGTGAGCTGCATCTGCCAGGTAAGGTGATCGTGCAATGTCTGGGCAGTGCTGCATTGGGTCAGGTAGTCTGCGTTACCGTCTTCCCTAATCTGATTTGAGCCGGATGAGGGGGGTAGGGTACTGTCATAGATGTCGTCCCAAGCGCTGTCTGTTGCCAACTCTTCCGGTAGATCGCTTGCTTCCGGATCCAGCTCCATTTCGTTGTTGCTGTCTACTGTTGTATCTTGCTTGGCATCTATATGTTCGACGCCGTCCGTCATCTGCTCTTTGTTTGTTGCATCTTCTTCCGTCTCCAGCATCAGGTTGGAGTCCAGTGCCTCCTGAATCTCCTGCTGCAGGTCGAGCGTGGAGAGCTGCAACAGGCGTATGGCCTGCTGCAGCTGGGGAGTCATGGTTAGATGTTGCCCAAGGCGAAGCTGCAGTGTCTGCTTCATGTGGTCTTGCTACGAAAAAAGTTGGTACATAATTTGTATGTTCTCACAATTACATTCTAGTAAAAACTCTGTGCAAGGTGCAGTGAAAAGTGGAGTATTTATTTTATATTTGGCTGATGCCAGTCAATTAATATTACGATTTCTCTCTCTCTTTCCTATTGCCCTGCTTCGGACAGAAGTGGTTACCCCTCCGCTAATAATCGGCTAATTTATATTACAAGTGGAGATAAAGTACTAGATAATCGGTTTAATAACGAAAATAGTGGGGTTATTCCCCAAAACAGCCTATAGACTGAAGCTTTTGCCCAGGTATACCAGGCGCACCTCTTCATTGTCCAGGATTGCGTTTGGATCACCTTCGGCGATGATCTTGCCCTCATTGATGATGTAGGCGCGATCACATATGCCCAGGGTCTCGCGTACGTTGTGATCGGTGATGAGTATGCCGATGCCCTTGCTGGCCAACTGCCTTATTATCTTTTGAATATCCACCACAGAGATGGGGTCAACACCGGCAAACGGTTCATCCAGCAGGATAAATCTTGGATTGACCGCCAGGGCGCGGGCGATCTCCAGGCGCCGGCGTTCTCCACCAGATAGGCCCATGGCCATATTCTCTCTTAGATGGCTCAGGTTGAAATCATGCAGCAGTCTGTCGCAGATCTCTTCCCGCTGATCTTTGGAGAGCTCGGGGTTGGTCTCGAGTATGGCCAGGATGTTATTTTGTACATTCAGTTTACGAAATACCGATGGCTCCTGTGCCAGATAGCTCAGTCCGCGCTTGGCGCGATGGTGCATGGAGAGTTGAGATATATTCTCCTCTCCCAGATATATCGATCCATGTTCCACCGGTATCAGGCCTGCGATCATGTAGAAACTGGTGGTCTTGCCGGCACCGTTGGGTCCAAGCAGCCCTACGACCTCGCCGTTTGATACCTCTATGGATACCCCTTTTACAACGGAGCGGCTACGGTAGTGTTTTTCCAGATCAAGGGCGGCCAGTCGGGTCATTGTTCTTCACTTTTCTTCTTGGATTTTATGGTTACACGCACTCTATGTTTGCCTTGGGCGCTGGTGCCGCCTTTGATGAGAGATTTCTTGCGGTCGTAGGCTATACGATCACTCTTGAAGGTGTCTTTGTCCTGGGTGAGTTCTGCATTTCCGATGAGATAGAGCATGTCACTATCCACGTAGTACTCCATGCGTGAACTGTGGCCCTTCACCGGTTTGCCTCCGTCTTTAGGTGTTTGGATGATGCGTGCCGGTCTGCCAACTGCCTTGATCTGGTCTGATTTATTCTCGTTTTGTATGACAGTGATTCGATCTGCGGTTAGGCGGATGCTGCCCTGGATGAGTACTACATTTCCTTTGTAAATGCTGGTGTTTTCACCTTCGTCGATCTCTACACTATCCGCCTCTACCTCGATGGGTTTGTCTACATCACTCTCCAGGGCAAGGGCGGAGATCGGTGCACATACCAGTAGTGCTGAAGTTAAGAGTGATTGCAATGTTATTTTAATTGACCTCATATTTTCCTCTTACTTTAGCGGGAAATTTAATCCGCATAGGCGTGGCAAGCCAGGCCTGCATCCCTTTTGATGTGATCCAATTCTTCGGTTCGGTAATGGTAATCGACTCTTCTGTTTCCGCATAGTCCTGTTCCGGCTGCACCCTGAGATTGCGGGTGACTATGTGTACCTGGTCGGCATCGGCGCTCTTCGGACGGTCCATGGTCACCTTGCCCTGGAGCAGCAGGAGTTCCCCGTCACCGGATAGCCAGCCGGTTTCGGATTGTATCGTCCACTTCGGGATATTTTTCTCAAATGTGGTCAGGATTGGTTGCTCCAGTTCGGTGGAGTCGTCATCCGGATAGTGAATCATGCGTGTGGCGCTAAGGCGTTTTTCCGGCCTGCCGTCTTCACCCATAAGGGTGGTGGTGAAGTCCTTCAGGTAGTAATCCATCTTATGTTGTTCAGATGATTTTTTCGTCTCATCTGTTGCCAGGGTGGAGACCAGCCACTGCGTAGTTACGGCAAGTCCGGCCAGGATGATTCCGATTATAATATTTCTTTGCCCCATTGGATTGTTTGATCAGTACCTGGCTATGATGTCATCGAAGGTGCTTTGTGCTTGCATGATCGCTTCACATACTTCGCGGGCGGCACCCTTGCCACCAGCCGAGCGGGTCTGCCAATCAGCCTGTTTCACTACCTCCTTGGTGGCGTCCTGCACCGCGATGGCCAGACCCACTTCGCGCATGATGCACAGGTCGAGCAGGTCGTCTCCCACGTAGGCGATCTGCGTGGATTCCAGTCCCAGCCTGTTTTTCAGGTCGTTAAACGCCTTGAGTTTGTCTCTCTCTCCCTGGTAGACATGTTTAATGCCTAGGTTCTGCATGCGATTGCTGACCACCATGGAGTTGCGGGCCGATATGATCCCTATCTTTACCCCGGAATCCTGCAACATCCTCATGCCATGGCCGTCTTTGGCGTTAAATGCCTTATACTCCTGTCCGTCATCCCCCATGATCAGACTTCCATCGGTCAATACCCCGTCCACGTCAAATATCACCAGGCGTATCTGTTTGAGTTTGTCTTCTATCTGATTCATCTGGTTATGCTTTAACGGACCTAGACCACACCTGCCATTAGCAGGTCATGCATGTTTATCGCGCCGATGAGATGTCTGTCCTCATCCACTATCGGTATGGCGTTGATCTTCTTTTCCTGCATGATCTGCAGGGCCTCGGCGGCGAGCATGTCCGGTCTGGCGACCTGGCATGGACTGGTCATCACCTCGGATATACCGCAGTTGTGTACATCTATACCCTGATCCAGGGTGCGCCTCAGATCACCATCGGTATATATTCCGATGACGTTGTCTTCTGCATCTACCACAACAGTCATGCCCAATCCCTTGGCGGTCATCTCCATTAGACCGTCCCGCAGGGATGCGTTCAGCCGTACCCGTGGAATCTGCTCATCAGAGTGCATGATATCACTTATGTGCAGCAGGAGACGGCGACCAAGCGTGCCTCCGGGGTGGGACTTGGCGAAGTCGTCCTCGGTAAAACCGCGCGCCTCCAATAGGGCGATGGCCAGGGCGTCTCCCATCACCAGTGCCGCCGTGGTGCTGGAGGTGGGTGCCAGATTCAGCGGACAGGCCTCCTGTTCCACGCTGACGTCGATATTTACGTCAGCCTCCCTTGCCAGGGTCGAATCGCTGTTTCCGGTCATGGTTATCAGCGGTGCACCCAGGCGCTTTATCAGGGGCAGAATCGTCAGCAACTCAGAGGTTTCACCGGAATTGGAGAGGGCCAGGACCACGTCGTTTGCGGTTATCATGCCCAGATCGCCATGGCTGGCTTCACCAGGGTGTACAAAAAAGGCGGGGCTGCCGGTGCTGGCCAGTGTTGCGGCGATCTTGTGACCGATGTGTCCGGATTTCCCCATGCCCAGTACCACGATCCGTCCCTGGCAGGAGAGCATAAAGCCGCAGGCAATAGCAAAATCGTTATTTATCCGCTCGCTTAGGGCCTGGATCGCAGTGGTCTCATGCCTGATGACCGCCTTTCCCAGTGACTGAAACCGTTCGGATTCATCTGTCGGTAGTTGTGGTTTGTCTTGCATGTTATCCATTATACGGGTACTTGGGTGTCAAAAAACAGCATCCCCTGGTAGGAGATGAAGGCGCACAATAGCAGTAGACCCTCTAATCTGTTGATTCTGCCGTTGCGGCGGAATCCGTAACTCATCATAAACATCAACAGGGTAAGCCCTATCATGACCGGCATGTCCCTGCTCATGATCTCCGGACTAAAGTCGCCCGGAGATATCAGGCCGGGCATCGGCAGTACCGCCAGCAGGTTATACATGTTAGAACCTATGATGTTTCCTATGGCGATATCGTGTTCCTGTTTCATGGCGCTGGTGATGCCTGCGGCGAGCTCAGGCAGGCTGGTACCCAGGGCCACGATGGTTAGACCGATGATAAGATCACTTACCCCAAACGCCTGGGCGATATTTACAGCGCCCCAGACCAGCATGCGAGAACTGAGCAGAAGCAATATCAGGCCGATCATGAACCAGGCGCTGGCGGCAGCGGTGGACATATCTTCCGGTATCTCTGCATCATACTCGACCCGCATTGGGTCACTGCTGCGGCCACCAATGCCTATGCGTACCATTCCGTATAGCACAAGCAGTAGCGCCAGCAGGAGAATAACGCCGTCCATGCGATCCAATACCCCATCCAACATCAACACCATGGCCAGCAGACAAACCGCCAGCAGCATAGGAAATTCGCGCTTCAGGATATTGGATTGAACGGTAAGTGGTGCCACCAGGGCGGTGATCCCAAGGATCAGGGCTATATTTGCAATGTTAGAGCCAATGGCGTTGCCGATGGCCAGTCCGGGATTGCCCTGTATGGAGGCCATGGCGGATACCAGTACCTCTGGTGCCGAGGTGCCGAATCCTACGATGGTCAGGCCGATCAGCAGGGGTGACACCCCCAGGTTGCGCGCAATGGCGGCGGCGCCGGTGATGAATCGATCCGAACCCCATACCAGGACCACGAAGCCGAAGATGATTGCTGCAATGTCCAATAACATTTAGGGTCTGTTCAGTCGATATAGAATTGCTGGCTGAATTTTGCATTTATCGCCCTTTTCTCACCCTCAGGGGTGATCTCAAGGGCGAAATTCACTATCTCGCGGTCGATTACCGGGAAGTCTCCGATGTAGTAGATGGCGTCGTCTTCCACTATCTCCACCAGCCCGATCTCTTTAGGGATGCCGCTGAGGGCGATGGCGTCTATCTTGATTTCGGCCTTGACCGCCTTACCGCTGGTGCCAGGACTCTCTTTGATGACGCTGATATTTACCAGTCCCCGGAATTTGCTGCGTTGGATGTTATAGGCCTTGGCTATGGCCGGGGTCAGAAAGTCGGCCTTTAATGCATTGTGATGAATGGTGTAGCCGTTGCTGCTGGTGCTGTTTTCCGCGAGTGCCGGTGCGGCAATCACCATTAAAACGCAGAGAAGAAAAGCGGTAATTTTGCTATATGGATTTATCTGTTTCATAAGTGTGTTTTTTAAGTATCGCCGCGCTGACAACGAAAGATGGCAATCTCACCCATCATGTTGGGCAGAAAACTGATATTTGTTCGATGGGCGTGATCTACAACTATGCGATCCAGGATGTGGATGTTATGCAGATGGCACAGGGTTTCGAAATCCTTAACGGTACATAGGTGTATGTTCAGGGTGTCGTACCACTGGGCCGGCAGGGTTCGGGATACCGGCATCTTGCCGCCGAAACCCAGCTGTATACGGTTTTTCCAGTATCCGAAATTGGGGAAGGTGACTATGCCTTCCCGTCCCACCCGCAGCATCTCCGTCAGGAGCAGATCCGGGAAGTGTACCGCCTGCAGGGTCTGGGTCATGATTACATAGTCAAAGGATTGCTCGTCGAAATCACTCAACCCGGCATCCAGGTCGCGCTGAATCACGTTTATGCCTTTGCCTATGCACTGGATTATATTCTCCGGGACGATCTCAAGACCGTAGCCGGTGACTCCGAGTTCATCACGCAACATGCAGAGCAGGGCGCCGTCACCGCAGCCCAGGTCGAGCACGCGGGATCCAGGTTTGATCCACTGTTTGATGTTTGCCAGGTCGGGCCGCTGCATTATCCCCGCACCTCTTCGTATATCTTGTCCATGTATGAGCTTAGGAGCTGCATATAGTACTCGATGGGCATGAGAAAGGCGTCATGTCCGCCCGATGCCTCCACCTCGCCGTAGCTTACTTCACGTTTGGCGTCTATCAGGGCCTTGACGATCTCCTTGGATCTTTCCGGGGCAAAACGCCAATCGCTGGTGAATGAGACCACCAGAAATCTGGCCGTGGCCTGACGCAGGGCGGCGACCAGGTCGTTGTCGTATTCACTGGCCGGATCGAAATAGTCCAGGGCCTTGGTCATCAGCAGATAGGTGTTGGCGTCGAAGCGATTTACGAAGGACTGCCCCTGATAACGCAGATAGCTCTCCACCTGGAACTCCACATTGAAGTCGTAGTTCAGTCGTCCCTCGCGCAGCTCACGCCCGAATTTTGCCCGCATGGCGTCATCGGATAGATATGTAATGTGTCCCAGCATGCGTGCCAGCATCAGTCCGCGCCGGGGGACGGTATCGTGGGAGTAGAAGTGTCCACCGTGAAAATCCGGGTCAGAGAGGATGGCCTGTCTGGCCACCTCGTTGAAACCGATATTCTGGGCGGACAGCTTGGAGGCTGCCGCGATTACCAGGGCGTGTCGTATCCGGTCCGGGAAGTCTATGGACCACTGCAGGGCCTGCATGCCGCCCAGGCTGCCGCCGATGACAGCTGCCCACTGCTCGATCCCCAGGCTCTGCATCAATGCGTGCTGGGTCTTGACCCAGTCCTTGACCGTAACAATGGGGAAGTCCGGACCGTAGAAGTTGCCTGTCGCCGGGTTGATGGTGTTGGGTCCGGTTGAGCCTTTACAGCCACCGATGTTATTTGCCGATACCACATAGAACTTATTGGTATCAAATGGTTTTCCTGGTCCTATACAGCTGTCCCACCAGCCTGGTTTCTTGTCGCCCGGATAAAACCCTGCCGCATGGTGGTCGCCTGAGAGGGCGTGACATATGAGCAGGGCATTTGTTTTATCTGAATTCAGCTCGCCATAGGTTTCATAGACCAGTTCATAACCGGGCAGGGTACGGCCGCTGATCAGTGAGATCGGCTCATCAAAGCTCTTTTTTTGCGGTTCTACCAATCCGACAGAGTCGGAGGGGAATGGCTCGGACATTTGGTCTTCAGGCTGATTTGTTTATGACCGCAGCAGTCTAACCCGGATGATTCATGAAGTGAACGGAGATTAGGAGAAATATGGGAAATTCCACATGACTCCTTGCAATAACAATGCTCTTCATTGCTTATAGCGCCGACTTTATGCAAATACGGGTAGAACACCGCGTCATTCCTGCATCGGGCCGCTTATTCGGTCACGCGCTGTTTTGCTGCACCAGGTGTGGTTTGGGGCGCTCAATGCCGTCCCAGGTATGGAGATTGATAAGCCTGTTATGCATGTTGCGCAGGGCCGTCAGATCTTCCGAGATATCCCTTTGTTGCTGTTCCAGTTCCTGGATCCTTTCGTTCAGGGTCTCGCGGGAGTTGCTGATCTTCTTCAGGTCCTGCAGATGCTGTTCAATATTGTCATGGTGATTGTGGATCTCGTACACCAGTGGTTCCAGGCAGATCTTCACCCATGCATTGATCTCCTGGCGCGCCTGGAAGAATATGTCTCTGGCGCGGCTTACCATGGCCACGAAGAATCGTTTAACCACAAAGTGTTTCTCTGTCATGGCCGTGACCGGACTGTTACGGAATATCTCCGCCTCCTGGGTGAGGAGTTCCAGGTCGGTGAGGTGACGCATCAGCGAGAACATCTTGGGCTGTGTGGCGGTAAAACCATGTTCTGTCTGAAAGCGTTTGTAGATGCTGCGGATCAGTTTGCGAATCTGCTCGCTCTCTTTGCTGACCAACTTCATCTCGGCGCGAATCTCTTCGAACAATTGGTACATATTGGTTTTGAGGCCGAGGGTGGTCCAATTCTCGGCCATGTTGTTCCTGGTCCTTTTGATCTTTTTTTCCAGTCTGTCCATGTCCAGTGCCTTGTGCAGTATCATGGCATGATTCTTCAGCACCTTGCGGCTGGCCTGAAAGCTGTTGATGTTCTTCATGTACAGGGCCTGTTCCTGCCTGGTCTTTTCCATCATGGCCTCGATTACATCCTGGCTCTTGCCGCTTATCTGGCGCAGCTCTTCAAGCTGTGAAGTGACGCCGGAAAGCTTGGAGGAGATCATGCCGTAACAGGTCTCTATCATATCGCTGACGTCGGAGATGATGGTCTCCTGAACGATCTCATGGCGCGATGAGAGAATCTTGTTGCTCAGGTGGTCTTCCAGCTCCTGCAGGTTGCTTCTGGCCAGAAGTTCGTTGTCCTGGCGTATCTTGGCCAACAGGCCTTTATGGGCAGAGGTGGGGAAGATGGCATCTTCATCTATGCCCAGGATCCTTGCTGTGGAACGGCACTGTCCGGTGATTATCCGTTCGATCTTTTCATGGTTAGAGAGATCATCCCACAGGGAGTCGATCTTATTCAGCACCACCATGAGTCCGCGTTTGCGGCTATTCTGGAAACCCTTGATATGATTTTGCCACATCTCCAGGTCAGTCTTGGTTACGCCGGTATCCGCGGCCAGTATGAACAGCACCGCCTGACAGGCCGGCAGCATGTTGAGGGTCAGCTCAGGTTCGCTACCCAGGGCGTTGAGTCCCGGGGTGTCCAGTATGGTCAGGCCCTCTTGCAATAGCGGGTGAGGGAAGCTTATCAGGGCGTGGCGCCAGCGCGGTATCTCGACAAAGGCCGGTGGGTTATTCAGGTGCGGATGCAGATCAGGGTCGTAGAGTCCAAGACGGACGGCCTCCCTGAGACTTACCCGGCGCGTCTTTACCACCTCACGCAGCGTGTCCTCTATCTGTTCCGGGGAATCCAGGTCAAGAGGGTAGTTTACCCACTGGCCTACCTCCTGCTTAAGATCCTTCAGGCTGGTGTCCTGCAGTCTGCTCTCGATCGGGAGCAGACGCACATATGCCTTGTCTGCCTCGCTGTCATAGAACATCTCGGTTGGGCACATGGTGGTGCGCCCGGCAGTGGACGGGAGCAGGCGTCGACCGTAATTGGCGAAAAAGATGGCATTTATCAGTTCGGTCTTACCGCGGGAGAACTCCGCGACAAATGCGACGGTTAGTTTGTCGCTATTAAGGGCAGAGATGGATTCTTTTATGACACGGTCGCTATTGGCGTCGGCCATATCATTGCTTATCAGCCAATCCTGATACTCGTGCAGAGTGCGAATCAGCTCATTTTTCCAGTTGCCGTAGGCCTGGACCTGTTTGTTTAAGCTTGAATCATCCATATCATCTTAAAGTAATTTCTCGCTGTCAGCGCATTATTCCATGATTATAATACAGTTTTTAGATTTTTATCTATCTTTTTCTATATCTCACTAGCATAGTCAATTTACCGCAATTGGGAACCTGGTTGGTGATTTGATGCGAAAAAGCTTATTCCTGGATGTCTGCCCCGTCTGCATGCTTACTTGAGATCTCTTTACCCCAAAGCTCTTGGCCAGGAATTTCAGCAGATGCTCATTGGCCTTACCCTCCACCGGTGGGGCCGTGATCCTGGCCTTGTAGTGATCGCCGTGGGGGGCGATGAACTCATCCTTTTTGGAGCGGGGCTGGACCCTGATGGATAGCAGCAGATCATCTCCCTCCCAGCGGTACCAGTTTTCCTCCTCCGCACCCATCAGAACTTAAATGGGCTACCGGTCAGATGCAGGATGGGTGGCATAACCAGCATCCGCAGGACATAGAGACCGATCATGGCCAGCATCGGCGACAGGTCCAGCCCGCCTAAGGGAGGTATCATCCTACGCGCCGGACGCAGGACAGGCTCAACCAGTGAGTTGATCAGGGAGATGGCCGGATTATATGCGCCCGGATTGATCCAGCTCATGATTACCTGGATCAGGATGGCAAAGATGAATATATCGAAGAGCAGCTTGATCAGTTCAGGTACGGCCCATGCGATGATCATGTAACTGGTGGGTAGTCCGATCAGGGTCATGATCATGGCCAGTTCCACCGCCTTGAGTATCCACATAAAAATGATCGAGGCCAGATCTATACCGCCCAATCCCGGGATTATGCGTCTCAGGTATATCAACACCGGGGAGGTGGCCTTCACTATGAACTGGGATATGGGGTTGTAGAAGTCCGCCTTCACCAGTTGCAGCAGAAAGCGCAGCATGACCAGAAGGATATAGGCGCCGAATATGATCTGTATCAGAAAGACGACCGGGTTGGTGAAGTAGCTGCTTCCCATCTATTGGTTCCCCAGGATTTTAGAAAGCTCGACAGAACGGTCACGGGCCTGAGCCAGCGCCTGGATGAACAGATCACGCAGGCCTCCATCTTCGAACTGTTTCAGGGCCGCCTCAGTGGTACCACCGGGAGATGTGACCTTCTCACGCAGGGTGGCGGGGGTATCACTGCTCTCCATGGCCATACGGGATGCGCCGAGCGCTGTCTGCAGGGTGAGCAGGTGGGCCGTATCCCTGGACAACCCCAATTTCACGGCGGCCTCCTCCATGGCCTCCATAACCAGAAAGAAATATGCCGGTCCGCTTCCGGACAGGGCGGTTACCGTATCCAGCAGCGCTTCGTCCTCCACCCACTGGGTGAGACCTACTGCCCTGAGGATGGTTTCGGCCAGATTTTTCTGCTCGTTGCTCACCCTGGGATTTGCGTGCAGCACCGTGGCTCCGACCCGAATCATGGCCGGGGTGTTGGGCATGGTACGGACCAGGGCGACATCTCCGCCCAGCCACTTTTCTATGTCCTTCTCCTGCGCCCCGGCGGCGATGGAGATGATCAGAGGCTGTTTCTTCTGTATCGCCGGGGCCATGGCGGAGGCCACCTGTTCCAGTATCTGTGGTTTCACCGCGAGTATGACTACGTCGGCAAACTCTATCGCCTCGGTGTTGTCTGTGGTCGATTCTATGCCTATGAGCCCGGAGAGATGGGCAGTCTTGGCGCCGTCCGGGTCGCTGGCCATGATCTTTTTCGGATCATATTCGTCGGCTACCAGGCCGTTTATCAGGCTGGCCGCCATGTTTCCGCAACCGATAAATGCAAGTGGTTTGCTCTTCATTTTCTGCTTTGACCTGCTCTCTTGGAAATAAGGAAAATTATCGCGCAAACAGATGCCAAGGCCAAGGCGTGCCTGGCTATCCGTAATTGCGTGGACCGAATATGGCCGTGCCGACCCGTACCACGGTCGATTCTTCCGCAATGGCGGCCTCCAAATCATCTGACATCCCGATAGATAGTGTCGCCAATGGCAGATCCTGGGTGGCCAGCCGGTCCCTGAGTTCGCGTAGTCTGCGGAACGGCTTGCGCTGCTCGTCCAATGTCTCTGCAGGTGAGGGCAGTGTCATAAGTCCCATCAGACGCAGCCTGGGCAGCAGGGCGACCTGACTGATCAGTTCGGCTACATCTTCAGGCCGTATACCCCCCTTGGATTCCTCGTTATCTATGTTGATCTGAAGACATATATTCAACGGAGGCATGGAATCCGGACGTTGATCATTCAGGCGCTGTGCGTGTTTTAGTTTGTCTATGCTGTGTACCCAGTCGAACCTTTCCGCTATGGGCCTGGTCTTGTTGCTTTGGATCCTTCCGATAAAGTGCCACTCTATATCATCTATATCCTTAAGTTGATCTATCTTGGTTATGGCCTCTTGTAGATAACTCTCACCAAAGCGTCTTTGGCCGCAACTATATGCAGCCATGATCTCATCTACGGTTCTGGTCTTGCTCACGGCCAGAAGTTGTACGGACTCTGCAGGCCTATGGTATTTTAAGGTGGCCTGGTCGATAAGGCTGCGAACTGACTCTAGTCTGGTTTGAATGGCTTGGTTCATTTTGGTTGCAAAAGGGTGGTTTTATTCACATATCAGGGCGATATTAAACCAAAAGTCCGTTGGTTTCCGGTAATATTATTGGACCTATGTTAGGATTATTCCAATTACTCATAAAGGGTTGTGAGAGTCGTCTACAATGAATTCTAAGAAGAACGATTAACTTGGTTGTGGAGTGATCTATGGATATTGCCGAACTGCTGGCCTTTAGCGTAAAACATAATGCATCAGACCTGCACCTTTCCGCCGGTCTGCCTCCCATGATTCGTGTGGATGGCGATATTCGACGCATCAATGTCCCTGAATTGGAGCACAAGGTCGTTCATGCCCTGGTCTACGACATCATGAACGACAAACAGAGAAAGGATTACGAAGAGTTCTATGAGACCGATTTCTCCTTCGAGATACCCGGTCTGGCCCGTTTTCGTGTCAATGCCTTCAACCAGGATCGTGGGGCCAGTGCCGTATTCAGGACCATTCCCTCCAAGGTGTTGACCCTGGAAGATCTGGGTTGTCCCAACACCTTCAAGGAGATCGTTGACGTGCCGCGCGGACTGGTGTTGGTGACCGGACCTACCGGATCGGGAAAGTCTACCACCCTGGCTGCGATGATGGACTACAAGAATGACAACGAGTATGCCCATATCCTGACCATTGAAGACCCGATCGAATTTGTCCATACCAGTAAGAAGTGTCTGATCAACCAGCGTGAGGTACATCGGGATACCCTGGGGTTTGCCGAGGCCCTGCGTTCGGCCCTGCGTGAAGATCCGGATATCATCCTGGTGGGCGAGTTGCGTGATCTTGAGACCATACGTCTGGCGTTGACCGCAGCAGAGACCGGTCACTTGGTTTTTGGGACGCTGCATACCAGTTCGGCGGCAAAGACCATAGACCGTATCATCGATGTGTTCCCGGCGGGTGAGAAGAGTATGGTGCGCTCCATGTTGTCGGAATCCCTGCGTGCGGTAATTGCGCAGACTCTGCTGAAGAAGATAGGCGGCGGAAGAACTGCGGCCTGGGAGATAATGATTGGAACTGCGGCCATACGCAACCTGATTCGCGAGGATAAGGTGGCCCAGATGTATTCCGCTATTCAGACCGGTCAGGCCGTGGGTATGCAGACCCTGGATCAACATCTCCAGGAGATCGTGAAGAAGGGTATGGTTAGTCGTCTGGACGCCCGTGTTAAGGCGACCAACAAAGACCTGTTTACTTGATGTAATTGTTACGAAACGCTGGAGATGGCGATGGACTTTAACGGGATTCTCAAACTGATGAGCGAAAAGAAGGCATCTGACCTGTTTATTACGGTCGGGATGCCACCCTGCATGAAAGTGCATGGACGCATCTCCCCCATATCCAAGGCAAAATTGACCGAGGAACAGACCAGGGAGTTGGTGTTTGGTCTGATGACGCCGGCACAGAGGGAGGAGTTTACCAACACCAATGAGTGTAACTTCGCCATAAGTGCGAAGGGCGTTGGCAGGTTCAGGGTAAGTTCATTTATCCAGCGTGATTCGGTGGGAATGGTTCTGCGACGCATAGAAAACCAGATTCCGACTATGGAGCAGTTGTTGCTGCCGCCAATCATCAAGGATCTGGCCATGACCAAGCGGGGATTGGTCATGTTTGTCGGCGCGACCGGAACAGGTAAATCCACCTCTCTGGCCTCCATGCTGGAGTACCGCAATAGGAACAGTAGCGGTCATATCGTCACCATTGAGGACCCAATCGAGTTCACCCATAACCACGCCGGATGTATTGTCACCCAGCGTGAGGTGGGTATAGATACCGAGTCCTATCAGGTTGCGCTAAAGAATACACTGCGCCAGGCCCCGGATGTAATCCTCATCGGCGAGATTCGCACCCGCGAAACCATGGAACATGCCATCGCCTTTGCCGAGACCGGACATCTTTGTCTCTCCACCCTGCATGCGAATAACGCCAATCAGGCCCTGGACCGCATCATCAACTTCTTCCCGGAGGATCGTCACAATCAGGTCTTTATGGATCTCTCTTTGAATCTGCGTGCAATAGTGGCGCAGCAGTTGATACGCAGGCCGGACGGTAAGAGCAGGAGACCTGCCGCTGAGATCCTGATCAACACCCCGCTTGCCTCAGATCTGATACGTAAGGGTGAGATCCATAAACTGAAGGAGCTGATGAAACGCTCCACCGAGCATGGCATGATGACCTTTGACCAGGCCTTGTATAACCTGTATTCAGAGGGTGAGATCACCTATGACGATGCGATACTGCATGCCGATTCCGCCAATGAGGTACGCCTCATGATTAAGCTTGGTAGTGGCGACGTGGATCAATATTCGGCGGAGATGGAGGATATCTCACTGGTCAACGAAGAGGATTGGTGATCCGCCTGTCTTGTTCTAATCGCTGAAGATGGTCCTGGCGTCGAATACCGGGCCGTCCACGCAGACCCGCCGCATGGCCGTTCCGCTCTCCTCCTGCACCTGCACCACGCAGCCGGCGCAACCGCCGACGCCGCATGCCATATACTCTTCCAGCGATACCTGGCAGGGCAGGTCATACTCCCGACATAACCTGGATACCGCCTCCAGCATGGGGTGCGGACCGCAGGCGAACACCTCGATCTGAGAGCGGGTATCTCGGTCCAGTGAGTCCAGCCAGATACGGGCCAGATCGGTCACGTAACCATTAAAACATCCGGGAAGGTCCTGCTGGCTGGTGAGACGGTTGGTCACGCCCCAATCCTCCAGTAGTGGCATGGTGGCGATCACCTCCTGGGGCAGCCCGGTGACCAGCGTCTGGGAGGGGCACGGTTGAAACGGGAATGGCACCTCGGATCCAAGGATGACGAATGGTGTTATCTCTTTATCCTGACGGATGGACTCAGCCAGAAAGACCATGGGCGGCAGGCCCACGCCTCCTCCTATCAGCAATGGCCTGGACCTCTCAGGGTGGATCTGGAACGGCTTGCCGATCGGCCCCATCATGTTTATCGATTCACCCACCTTGCGGGTTGCCAGCAGGGCCGTGCCCTGGCCGACCCTCTTGTAGAGGAGTTCCACCCAGCCATCCTTTGCCGATGTGCGCATGATGGAGATGGGGCGTCTCAGGGGTCTTTGCGGGCTGCACTGCAGATGGACGAAACTGCCGGGTCTGGCCCTGCCGGCGCACTGCGGGGCCTGGAGGCGCAGCAGAAACTGGTCTCCCGCGAATGCCTCATGGCTCAGGATCTCGGCCTCTTCCACGAAGATGGTGGCGTGGTGTGGTTTGTGTGTGTCCGTCATGAAAAAATCACGCCTTATAAACGACCCGGCCCTGGAACAGGGTGTGCGTCACCTCTCCGGTAAATTCACGATCCAGGAACGGAGTGTTCTTGCCGGCGCTTAACATGGTCTCCGCCTGTAGCCTCCAGCTCCTGGCCGGATCGAAGATGCAGATATCCGCGTCCGCCCCTACGCCAAGCTGCCCTAGCGGCAGGCCCAGTATCTCAGCAGGTCCGCTGGTGACGCGGGCGATGGCGTCGGCCATCTCTATCGAACCTTCATCCACCAGTTTCAGGGTAAGACCCAGCAGGGTCTCCAGTGCGGATATGCCGGGTGATGTGGATGGGAATGGGTCCTCTTTCGCATCCGGGTCATGGGGTTGATGATCGGAGCAGATGGCTTGGATAACACCGCTGGCCACCCCTTTGCGTAACTGTTCCAGGTCCCCCCTGGTCCGCAGGGGAGGGATGACGTGACAGTTGCTGTTAAAACCATCTATGCAATCTTCGGTGAGGTGCAGCTGATGGGCGGCGACATTGGCCGATATGCAGACCCCCCTCTTTTGTGCATCGGCTATCATCTGCAGGGCCGTAGCCGTGGATATGGCATGGAAGTGTATGCTGCATCCGGTGTGGGCCGCCAACGCCAGATCCCTGGCCACCGCGACACTCTCGGCGGCCTCCGGTATGCCGGGCAGTCCGAGACGGGAGCTGACCGGGCCTTCATGCACACAGCCGTTATCCCTCAGGTGTCTGTCTTCCGGACGTATGAAGATGGTGATGCCGAAGGTGGCGGCATACTCCAGGGCCCGCCTCTCCACCAGGGTGTTGGCCAGGGGTGCGTAGGCGTTGCTGAGGACCGGACACTCCGCCCTGGTTAGGGCTACCATCTCACTCAGCTGGCTGCCCTCAAGTCCCTGGGTAAGGGCGCCGATGGGAAGAACCCGGGCGTAGCCTATCTCCAGGCTCTTGTTGTATATCATGCTGGCAACGGCCGGCGTGTCGATGACCGGATTGGTGTCTGGGGGGCAGCAGATGCTGGTTATACCGCCCTTGGCCGCGGCCCTGGTCTCGCTCTCTATGGTGGCCTTGTACTCCTGGCCCGGTTCCCGCATACGGGCGCTGAGGTCTATGAGTCCGGGACAGACTATCTGTCCGGCGGCGTCGATGGTGAGATCGGCGCTAAAGCCTAGCGGCGCCTTTCCCACGGCGCAGACTCTTCCATCTTCTATGAACAGATCATGTTTTCCATCGATGCCGTTGGCGGGATCGATGAGGCGTCCGTTTAATACCGCTATTCTATTGGTCGTGGTCATATCTTTTTGGCCCCAGGCTTCTTGGTCCCCATGGCCATGGACATGACCGCCATGCGTACCGCTATGCCGAAGCTGACCTGCTGCAGGATCACCGATCTTGGTCCGTCCGCCACCTGGGACGCCATCTCAACACCCCGGTTGATGGGACCCGGATGCATCACGATGGCATCGGGCTTGGCCGCCTCCAGGCGCTCATCCGTCAGGCCGTATAGCTGAAAGTATTCGTGTTCGCTGGGGAGCATGGCGCTGCCCATGCGCTCCCTTTGCAGTCGCAGCATGATGACCACGTCCACATCGCTTATGCCCTGTTCCAGATCGTGGAATACCTTTACGTTGAGTGATTCGGCATCTGCCGGCAGCAGGGTCTTGGGGGCGATGATGCGCACCTCTTCCGCCCCCAGGGTGTTGAGGGCCAGGATCTGGGAGCGGGCGACCCGTGAGTGCTGGATATCCCCAACTATGGCCACCTTCAGGCCTTCAATCTGTTTCTTGTGGCGCCGGATGGTGAACATGTCCAGCATGGCCTGGGTGGGGTGGGAGTGACGGCCGTCACCGGCGTTTATGACCCCGATGCCGGGAGCCGCATGTTTGGCGATGAAGTGGGCCGCGCCGCTGTCTTTATGACGTACGATAAACATGTCACAGTGCATCGCTTCCAGGTTGCGCAGGGTGTCCAGCAGGGTCTCGCCCTTGGAAGTGGATGAGGTGTTGATGTTGAGGCTTAGCACATCCGCGGACAATCTCTTGGCCGCCAGTTCAAAGGTGGTGCGGGTGCGGGTGCTGGTCTCGAAGAAGAGGTTGGTTATCACCTTGCCGCGCAGCAAGGGTACTTTTTTTACCGTGCGCTCCGAGACCCCGGTAAAGGACTCGGCCGTATCCAGGATCTCGGTCAGCAACTCCTTGCTCAGACCGTTGATGGAGAGAAAGTGGCGCAGTCTTCCGTCTAGGCTAAGCTGCAGGTTGTGGTTGCTATCACTCACTGTCAGGTCTTCCTTGTTCTTCAGATTTGTCTCTGGCCGTATGTTTGGATTCGCCTATAACCAATCCCAGTGGTTCTGGTCCGGTAAGGGTGATGTGTTGATCGGAATTCAGCGGCGGTCGCACACCAACCACGTTGGGCTGTATGGGTAGCTCCCGTCCACCCCGTTCCACCAGGGTGACCAGGGTGATGGAGGCGGGGCGTCCATAGTCGAATATCTCGTTCATGGCGGCGCGGATGGTGCGCCCGGTCTGGAGTACGTCATCCACCAGTATGATGTGTTGGTCATCCACATCAAACGGAATGCTGGATGGATGCACCTCTGGATTTACCCCAACCTGGGAGAAGTCATCGCGGTAGAAGGATATATCCAGGATACCCAGTGGCTCCTGGATATCCAGCATCCCGTGCAGACGTTCCGCCAGCCATACGCCACCCGTGTGTATGCCGATGATGACCGGATTGGATATCTTTTGCATGTCCAGACGGGTCTTAAGGGCCTGATGCATTTCGCCGATCAGTCCATCTATCTCTTCCGCCTGCATGTAGTAATCAGTTTTGCTCACTTAACCAGGTTTCCAGGATCAGTTGCGCCGCTATGGCGTCCAGTTCTTCTATGTTTTTCGGTTTGCGTGAAAGATTGCGTTTGGCCTCAATGGAGGTGAGGCGCTCATCAATCAGATGCACCTTGAGATGATACCTTCCCTCAAGCTGTCTTGCGAAGCGCCGTGCCCTGTCGGCCGGTTCCGCCTCTGTATCATCCATGTTGAAGGGGAGTCCTACAACCAGTTCTTGCGGTTCCCATGTGCTGATCAGGCGGGATATGCCGTCCCAGTCCGGGTGTTGCTGTATGGCGCGGAGTGTCTCCAGGGGTGAGGCGGTACCTGTCATGGTTTGACCAACGGCGACGCCTATCTTAGCCGGTCCGTAGTCAAATCCAAGTAGGGTCGTCATATTATGTTGATTATGGCCTCTGGGTTTGCGCCTATTGTAGTTATATCCCTACGCATGTCCAGCGTCGCCTGATAAAAGGTCGAGATCCACCCCCAGTAGTTGGGCGGCCGCTCTCCAGCGCTGCTCTGGGGGCGTGTTAAAGATGATTTGAGAGTCCGCCGGGCCGTTCAGCCAGGCGTTGGCGGATATCTCATCTTCCAGTTGGCCGCTGGCCCATCCTGCATACCCCAATGCCACCAGGTGGCTGTTTGGCCCGTTGCCTGCGGCGATGGATTCCAGGATGTCCCTGGATGTGGTTACTGAGATCTCAGGTGTCACCTTCAGGGTGGAGTCCCAGTTGCTGTTGTCGCTGTGCAGCACGAATCCGCGTTCCGGTTGTACCGGACCACCTATGTAGATGGATTCAAGTCCTGTCTCCAGACTGATATCTGTGATATCCAACTGTTCCAGGATGTCGTTTAGATGCAGGTTCGTCGGACGGTTTACCACTATACCCATGGCCCCTTCGCTGTTATGTTCGCAGATATAGGTGACCGTCTGGGAGAAGTTGGCATCCTGCATGCTGGGCATGGCTATGAGGAACTGGTTGGTCAGGTTCGTGCTGCTGTTCATGACTTATAGTATCGGGCGCGTATTCAAATCCCGCAACCCTTACTTCGATAGCAGTCTGTTTCCACTCAGGAATTGCCAGGTCCTGGTTATATCCAGGATATCTGTCTCTTTGCGTATTTCATCCGGGAAGGGTGCGTAGGGGGCGGCAAGCCGTACGATCCTTATGGCAGCATCATCCAGGACCTTGTGGCCGGATGAGCGCCTGACCTCTATCTCGTAAATGGTTCCATCGGACTTTAGCGATACCTGCAGCATCAGATTGCCGTATAGCTTCTTCCTCCTGGCCTCGTCCGGATAGTTTATGTTTCCAATGCGTTCGACCTTGCGGCGCCAGGCATCCAGATAGTTGGAGTATTTGTACTCTTTGGTGCTGGCGCTGACGAATTTGCGGCGAGGTCGTTTGGCGTATGCCTCGGTCTTGCGGTTCAGTTCAGCCGTCAGCCTGGATATCTCCTGGTCGGTACTGGCCAGGAGTTGGGCGGTGTTCAAGGTCCTTCTCTTCTGTTTGGGTTTGTTGGGTGCGTCCTGCGTCTTTTTCTTTGCTTCCTCTTTAGAGCTTATCACCCTCTTTTTCTGCATGGCCACCGGTTCCGTTGGTGGGGTCATGGGGGTATTGACCTGATTCGGCTTGTTGGACTGTTTGGTCAAAGGCTGCAGGCTGTCGGTAGTGGGGCGTACCGCTTCCTCCTTGGTGCCGCCACCCTCCTGGCTGTGCTGGGCCAGGAAATCCGCCTTCTCCGGCTGCTTCTGTGTGGACTTGTTGTGCACTACCACGATCTCCAGGGTACGGTCCGCCGGAGGAAGCTTTTTCGGTGGTTCCATGGTGAAGCCAATCCCGAGTATACCGACTGCATGCATGCTGATGGCGACAAACAGGGTGAGGCCCAGGCGGTCTACAGCGGTGATTGTGGATGCGTTATTACTCATCAGTTATCTATTGTTGCTCTATTTTTTATTCATCAGCGGTGGGCTGAGTATGATTTTGAACTGGTCGGACTCGAATCTGAGTCTCTTTTGCATTGCCGGGTTCATGTATGCATTGTTTTTTGAGTCGACCAGCAGAACATATTTTATCCCCATCTTTTGCGCAATCCTGTACCAGTCGTCCGGTCCGGCCACAAACAGGGCGGTGGCTGCGGCATCCGCAGTTGCGGCGTCCGGATGAATCACGGTTACCGATCTGGTGCCGATGGCCGGGTATCCCGTGCGCGGGTCTATTATGTGATGGTAGACCTTACCTTTCCAGTTGAAGTTGCGTTCGTAATCTCCGGATGTGAATACGCTCTCATCACCGGAGACATCCAGTCCGGCCATGACCCCTTCCCCGGATGGGTGTCTAATGGCGATCTTCCATGGACGTCCTCTGGGGGAGCCGATAGCCCTCAGGTCACCACCGGCATTCAGGATTGCGTTCTTTATTCCCAGTTGGCGCAGATGATCTATGGCTAGATCGATACCGAAGCCCTTGCCGAAGCCCCCGAAATCCAGTTTTACGTTCGGATTGGTGCTGTGCAGAGTTATGCCGTCCAGCACCAGATCGGACATGCGCGGGTTCTGTTTCAGTAGTTCAGAGATCCTTTCCTCATCAGGGGGTTTGTGTCCTGCAGGATCATTGCTATGGAAACCCCAGGCGTCTATCAGGTGGCCGATGGCGGGGTTGAACAGGTGATCGCTCTGCGCGGATATCTCGATACCTTGTCTTATCAGTCCCAATACGGATGGCGGGGTGGCGAATGTGGCCCCTTCTGAGATCAATCGGTTTACCCGTCCCAGAGGGCCTGGGTCCCAGGCATGCCATGATTTGTGCATCCAGGCGAAATCTCTTTCAATGGCTGCGGTCGCCATTTCGGCCTGCTCTCTAGAGACGCCGGCGATGGACAGGTCTACCAGGGTGCCGAAGGCCAGGAATCTGGTGGTTATTACCTGTTCCTGTTGTTCGCATCCGCCAGGGATCAGTGCGATAAGTGCAATCACTATCGCCGTCAGTACTCTTGAAACTCTCTTCATGCCTTGATTCGTTCTTCTATCTTGTCCAGCAGTTGTGCGCTGATGTTTAATCCGAACTGCTTATCCAGTTCCCTGATGCATGTGGGGCTGGTTACATTGATCTCGGTAAGATAATCACCGATCACGTCCAGTCCGGCAAACAGGATGCCTTTCTCCCTTAGGATGGGGCCGACCTGTGCCGCTATCCAATGGTCTCTTTCCGAAAGCGGCTGACCTTGGCCGCGCCCGCCGGCTGCCAGATTGCCGCGGGTTTCCCCTTCCTGCGGTATGCGGGCCAATGCGTATGGTATGGCCTCTCCGTCCACCATCAGGATGCGCTTGTCCCCGGCGCTGATCTCTGGCAGGAAACGTTGTGCCATGACATATTCAGAGCCATGTCCGGTGATGGTTTCTATCACTACATTGGTATTGGGGTCATCTTTTCGGAGTCGGAAGATAGAGGCGCCACCCATGCCTCCCAGCGGCTTAAGTATTATATCTTTATGCGTTTGCAGAAACCCGGTAATTTGTTGGTGATTTCTGGACACCAGACTGGAGGTGCAGCATTGCGGAAACCGGTAGGTAAAGAGCTTCTCGTTTGCGTCCCGCAGACTGCCGGGCCGGTTGACGACGAGTGTCCCTTCTGTTTCAGCTGACTCCAGAATATATGTGGAGTATATATACTCCATGTCGAATGGCGGATCCTTGCGCATCAGGATCACATCAAGTCCACCTAATGGGGCATGGCGCTCGGAACTGAAGCTGTACCAGGAGCTGCTGTTATCGGTAACCTCTATCTGCCGCATCCTTCCGTAGGATCTGGATTCCTGAAGATACAGGTCACCCAACTCCATATACCAGATGTCCCATTTCCGGGCCTGAGCCTCCAACATCATGGCGAAGGTGCTGTCTTTGTATGTGGTGATGGAGTCTATGGGATCCATCACTATGCCAACGGATATGCTCATTGCCATATGTTACCCGATTATGTGTTAATTAGGGCAAATTAGAGTGAGCGGAAAGAAGATAGCGCCATAAGATGTTCTGGTATTTAGGCGTGGCTTGGTCAGCGGTCCAAATTTATCTGATGATATTTGGTTAAATCAAGAAAATGTTTCAATATGATCAATGAGTTGTTGCAGAATCTTAAATCAATTGCTATGGTTCGGGTGTATTATGCACATCAGATATATATTTCATGGAAAATTATGATTGCATGATGTCGTAGACCCTTTATATGTTCTATGATGACAGAATAAATATAAGACGGATAATATTCAGAAAACAGGGGAAATCGGGGCTTTAATTATAAGTTTTCAGTACTGGGCGATGCATAAACGAGAGAATCTGTAATGCAAAATGAACCTGACAATATTTCAGGCCTCAAGGTAATGGTCATTGATGACAGTAAGACCATACGCAGGACCGCTGAAAGTTTGTTGAAAAATGCCGGATGTGAAGTGTTAACAGCTACGGATGGATTTGAAGCTTTGGCAATGATTGCCGATAGTCACCCTGATGTAATCTTTGTTGATATCATGATGCCGCGACTGGATGGATATCAGACCTGTGCCCTGATAAAAAACAATGCGGAATTTAAACATACGCCAGTGATCATGTTGTCGAGTAAGGACGGTCTGTTTGACCGGGCTCGTGGCAGGATTGTCGGTTCCGAGCAATATCTGACCAAACCCTTTACCAAGAATGAGTTATTGGATGCGATTAGGGCATATGCTACCAGGGCGGCTTGATCTTCTTGATAGAGAATATTAAAGATATATTTTGTGGTGAAAGGCAATGAGAATATTTTCTAAGAAAGGCAGTACTGAAAAATCTTCCAGTGGTTCTGTGGATCTGCAGGGCCGCACCATCCTGATTGTTGATGACTCTCCAACCGAGCTGCATATCCTAAAAGGTATTTTGGAAGGCGCCGGGTGCGGTGTGCTTATAGCTGATAGTGGGGAAGCAGGTATTGAGCAGGCGCGTAGCGGGAAACCGGATTTGATTCTTATGGATGTGGTGATGCCGGGGCTGAACGGTTTTCAGGCCACCAGGCAGCTCAGTCGTGACCCTGAGACGGAGAATATCCCTATTATCATGGTGACAACCAAGGATCAGGACAC
This sequence comes from Sedimenticolaceae bacterium, assembly GCA_050290785.1. Lineage (GTDB taxonomy): Bacteria > Pseudomonadota > Gammaproteobacteria > Chromatiales > Chromatiaceae > JAAGZL01. The sequence goes on from JBNKIR010000011.1 coordinate 54,167, forward strand.
AGACAAGACCTGGGGTCTACGGCAGGGGGCAAGGGATTACCTGGTGAAGCCGGTAGAAAAGGACGAGCTCTTATCCAAGATTATGGATGCGTTGTAGACCGAATAGAAACGGAAACGAATGATGCCTACTGCCAAATCTGAATCCGAAGAGATTGTCCTGCTGTTGCAGGATATCGAGAGTCAGAGTCGCAAGCATGCCTTTGATATACCGCACAAGGAAGAGACAAAACAATTTTGGGAAGGAGTGCTTTTTACTATCTTAGGGAAAAAATTACTCACTGCCCTGGGTGATGTAAAAGAGATACTCAACTATCCACAGAATGTTTCAATTGTGCCTGGCGCACAGAAATGGGTGCGTGGCGTGGCCAATGTCAGAGGAAGTCTGCTGCCCATATTTGATCTGCAGGAGTTTCTGGGCGGCAACCCGATTTCACTTGGGCGCAAAACAAGAATTTTGGTTATTGAACATGAAGGTCTGTTTGCCGGCCTGATGGTGGAAGATGTGTTTGGTATGCGTCACTTCAATACAGAGTTGCGTATTCAGGAACATAATACAGACAAACCTATCAGTAATTATGTCAGTGGTGCATACGATGTAGATGGCCTGCTGTGCCCTATATTAAGCATGCGTGTGCTGGCAGAAGATCAGGATTTTCAGGTGGTGGCAGCTTGATCCTTATGTGTATGGGTCGATAGCAACAACAAATTAAATTTTAGTGACGTTAGTAATTTTCGCTCTCTCGGGAGAAATTGAAAAATGAAAAAAAGATCTGGGAATAAAGGGGCATCTTCAACTCGAGCTCCTATGTTGATGACTGTTGGTGCAATAGTCATGCTGATCTTGGCGGTGGTGGTTTCTGTTCATTCGTCAAATTCAGATGCCATTGATGATGCAAACCAGCTTCGTGCCGCTGAACTCCGTGTGCTTTCAGAACGAATAGCGAAAAATGCATTGACCTCCATAGCCGGAGGTGAAGGCGCATTTGCCCAATTGAAAAGTGCGCAGAGCACCTTTGATAAATACATTAAGGAACTGCAAGGCGCTACCAGCGGCCAGGTTAGTGATAAATTGGCCAAGGTCGAGGCTGAGTGGAAGAAGCTGAGACAGAATGCCGCAGATGTTTTGTCGAACGAGAAGGCAATCATGGCCATGCATGTCTCTGTCGAGTCTAGCGGCGATCTGCCGGCAAAACTCCAGACCATCTCCATGGAAGTCGTGACCAATTCGAATAATGTAAGTGCTGCAGCGAAAGATCTACTGGACGCTTACATCGAGTATCCAGCGCGTTTTTCGTTATTGGGTATCCAGGCCGGGGCGGGCATGGCTATTTTCTTTATCATGCTGGCGGTACTGCTGCTGATGTTGCGCAGACATAACTTGGCCATGGGTAAAAGGGATGTCGAGGACCTGCTGAAAGTACAAAACGAGAAGAGCCAGGAGGCCATCTTGACCCTGCTGGATGAGATGGGAGATCTGGCGGATGGTGACCTTACCGTATCTGCGACAGTTACCGAAGACGTAACCGGCGCTATCGCTGACTCTATTAACTACACCATTGAGGCCCTGCGTAACGTGGTTATCTCTATTAACCAGACCTCGGAAAGGGTAGCTGCTTCAGCCCAGGAGACACGTGCCACCGCCATGCATCTGGCAGAGGCATCTGAACACCAGGCGGATCAGATCACATCCGCCAGTGGAGCCATCAAGAAGATGGCCGAAACTATCGACCAGATGTCCAGTGACGCTAATGAATCAGCTGAGGTTGCTCAGCACTCGGTGGAGATAGCAAGTAAGGGCGCGGATACTGTGCGCCGCACCATCCTCGGCATGGATAACATCAGAGAGCAGATCCAGGAGACATCCAAGCGAATCAAGCGTCTCGGTGAAAGTTCCCAGGAGATCGGTGACATCGTTGAGATCATCGACGACATTGCCGACCAAACCAACATTCTTGCCTTGAACGCCGCCATGCAGGCGGCCATGGCCGGTGAAGCGGGTCGTGGTTTTGCGGTGGTTGCGGACGAGGTGCAACGACTCGCAGAACGTTCCAGTAACGCCACCAAGCAGATTGAGGCGCTGGTTAAGACCATTCAGGCGGATACGAGTGAAGCGGTTAGTTCTATGGAATCCACCACGAAAGAGGTGGTGGCCGGTGCAAAACTCGCAGAGGATGCCGGTGATGCCTTGATGGAGATTGAGAACGTATCTACCCACATCGCCGAGGTTACGCAGAAGATTGCAAGTTCAGCCCAACAGCAGACTTCTAGTGCAACCAAGATTGATGAGACCATGAGCGTTATTCAGGAAATTACTACACAGACACTGGATGGAACCAACCAGACGGCAACATCCATCGGAATGCTTGCCGGTTTGGCCGATGAGCTTAGAGAGTCTGTTGCCGGATTCCGTCTACCTGAATAATCAGGTCAATCGAATGAACGGTGCCACTGGGAACTACCTTCCAAAGGTAACTATGGCGAGTCAGGTATGAGCGAAACTCAAGACCACAGCAAAATAAAGTGGATCAAGGGCGAACTGGATCAGGTCGTCCTGCAGGCCCGTAATGCGCTTGAGGGATACACGGAAGGTTCCGGAAATCTTGATCTTATGCAGACGTGTGGGAAACTGCTGCATCAGGTCAAAGGCACTTTGCAGATATTGGAACTGTTTGGTGCGACCATGTTGGCCGACGAGATGGAGAAGGTCGCGAATGCCATCGCTGAGGGTGACATAGAGCAGAATTACGAGCAGCCCGCTGCGGCTGCCCTCATGCAAGGTCTGGTTCAGCTGCCAGATTATCTGGAGAAGCTGCAGGATGGGGCGCTGGATCATCCCGCAATCATCCTGCCACTGATAAATGACCTGCGCCTGGTTCGTGGCGCAAACATTCTTTCCGAGGCTGAGTTGGCCGCTCCTGAGTTGGAGCAGAAGCTTGCGCGCCTGGAGCAGAAAGTGGAAGAGGGCAGCAGCAGACTTCCACGCGTGGCAAAAAAACTGCGCCACAAATATCATCTATGCCTGCTGAAGTGGTTCTACAACACGGATCCTGTGACAGGCATAGAGGGGCTTAGGGTTATCCTGGAAAGGCTGCAGGATGTATCCGGCACCGGGCAGGTACGCAGTCTGTTCCAGGTGGCAAGAGCCGCATTGGCTGCCCCTTTAGAGAATCTTGAATCCCCCAACACTTCGGTCAAATTGCTATTTGGAAAGGTCGATCGTGAGTTAAAGAGAATAATCAAGGATGGAGAACGCTCAGTAGCCGAGACTCCCACTGTAAGCACCATGCGTGATCTGCTCTATCACGTTGCCCACATAAAGCAGGATGACGATCTGGTCAAATCGGTAAAAAAGGAATTTGATCTTGATAGTCTGGCCATAAGTCAGCAGTTGGTAGAGCAAGGCCGTGAGAGTCTTGCATTGCCAAGCAGCGAGTTGATGGAGACATTGAAGGAGGCTATCAGCTCTGAGTTGGCAGAGATCAAAGATGTATTGGATCTTTTTATTCGAACAAAAAATAGCGATTCCGGTCAGCTTCAGCCTCTAGAGCAACCTATGCGTAAGGTTGCCGATACCCTCGATCTCATCGGACACAGGGATTTGTGTCAGCGCATGAAAAAACAGGCGGACAAGATTAGGGATATAGCAATATCCGGTGCTGTCACCCAGGAATCTGATCTGCTGGAGATTGCCGGTGATATCGTATTTGTTGAGGCATCTCTTGAAAATCTGGCCAGTTTTGTAAAGACCCAAATAATAGAAAACACCCAGATACTGGATAGCAGCAGAAAGGACGCTGCTGAGAAAAAGCCGTTAACAGAAGAGGAGCTTCTGCCGGATGGTGAGTTTGAACGACTCACAGATTCGGTTGTGCGAGAGGCCAGTGTTGATATGGCCAAGATCAAGGATGCCATTCTCGTTTACATAAAAGAGCCGAAAAAATCCCAGGTATTGGAAAAGGTCCCGCAGCATTTTCATGCCATCGCAGGTGCGTTTGAAATGCTCAAGATGTTTGATATATCCGGATTGCTGCGCGCCACTGCCGGATATGTTTCAAACGAGCTGATCGCACATAAGACTATCCCCGACATGCAGCGCCTGAACGCCTTCGCAGACGCAATCACCAGTATTGAATATTTCATGGAGACCATTGCGGATGGTCGCGGCATACAAAATGAGATACTGGATGTGGCACGGGAAGCCCTTGTGCGTCTGGGTACAGAGAGCGATTCAGTGGATGAGGATTTCTATGCAAGCGCCATAGGAGAAGAGACCATTCCTGGATTGATCCATGAAGATGATATGGATCCCTCGTCAAAAAAACAGGAAGGCTCGTCTGCTGCCTCTCATGAAGAGGTGCGTTTTGCCGAAGAGCACGATGTCAAGGTACTGCAGGAGCATGTGCCATCTGCGGATAAGCCCAGCCTGGACGAGATAGATCCGGAAATCCTGGAGATCTTTATCGAAGAGGCCAGGGAAGAGCTGGAGGTGATACGGGAATACATGACCAGATGGCTGGGTGATGTTGAAAATACAGATGCATTGATCACCTTTCGCAGATCGTTTCATACCCTCAAGGGCAGCGGGAGGCTGGTGGGTGCCAAGGTCATCGGTGAATTTGCCTGGGCAATAGAGAACATGCTTAATAGGGTCATTGATCATACATTGCCGATTTCTGGCGATATCACTGACCTGCTAAGGGAGACCCTGGATGTCCTTCCGGTTCTCATAGATTATCAGGCCAGGGGGCTTACTCCAGAGGTGGATGTAGAACCCCTGATTGAGCGGGCCAGCAACCTGGCTACTCCAGACTATTCTGCCGCCCCCACCTCAGGTACTGTGGTTGATCTGGAGATCGTAGAGCTTGAGCCTGTTGCAGATGAGGAAGACGAGCTAGAGGTCGACACTGGGGTTGCGGAATCGGATGCTGGTGAAGATGATGCCGCGGCAGATTCTGAGGTTGAGACAAAATCCTATGCGCATGAGGAAGCAGAGAGCAGTGAGGCAATTACCCTGGATCCAACGCTGCTTGAGATATTTTCCTCAGAGTCGCGTACACACATAGATACCATTAACTCGTTCCTGAAAAATTGCAAAGAGATGGGCAGCGTATGCAGCCTGGATAAAGAGGTATCGAGGGCCTTTCATACACTGCATGGCAGTGCGCACATGGCTGGCGTGGATCCAATCGCAGAAGTAAGTGCCGCGCTGGAGAGCTTTGTTAACGAGCTTCTGGATCAAGATAGAGCGGCTGATGGTGTGCTGTTGGATCTGATCGAGAGAGCGGATGGTCAATTCGAAACCATACTCCAGGCCATAAACGTTCCTGGAGCGCAGATCCCTGATTGGCGTGGTCTGGTTGAAGATATCGAGTCGGCACATGATCTCATAATTCCGGGTGATGAGGATGAGGACGATTCAGATGATTCTGCTGAAGTGCCTTCCATTGAGTTGGATTCAACCCAAGATGAGTTTGAGGATGTCCTTGAAGAGAGTATAGAGCTTCTACCGCACGAAGATGGGTTGCAGGTGGAAGAAGAAGGGCAGGCGCCGGAGATTGAGGCCGGTCTGGAGCTTGAGGTCGAACATGAAGAGCTGGAGCAGAATCTGGAGATTGGCGCAGCAGGACCAGATCAGTCGGAGATCATCGGGCATGATATAGAGCTCAAGCCAGAGTCAGACGCTGAGCTGCAGGAACCTGAGCAGGATGCGGCGCCAGAACCAGAACCACAGCGGCTGCAGCCTGTCGCCCCCATGGCTGGCAATAGCGTGGATGCTGAGATTGATATTGATTCCATGGAGGATGATCTCCTCTCAATCTTTATCGAAGAGTCGGTAGAGTTGATGGACGATATTGATCATGCGCTTATTCAGTGGAATGCTGAGCCGGCCAATATGCATGCGGTACAAGAGCTGCAAAGAAGTCTACATACACTTAAGGGTGGTGCCAGGCTTGCTGGCGTGAAAGAGATAGGTGATTTAAGTCATGCCTTCGAGTCACTTATTGCAGGGATCGAGCGCGGTAACGTAGCCAACAGCAGTGAGTTGCGAGATCTGGCCCAGAGCGTCTCTGATGTGTTGGTAACTCAAATTGAAGAGGTGGGCGCAAAGGGAGAGGTGCATCCTGCGGAGGATATGCTCGCTGAGATCAAGGAGTTTATATCAGGAGAGTCTGCCAAACCGGATGAGTCAGGAGAGGATGATAGAGAGGAGGACCTGCCTGAGATAGAGGTGGCAGAGGAGCTGGAGGAACCGGAGGAAGCAGAGGAACCGGAGGAAGCAGAGGAACCGGAGGAAGCAGAGGAAGCAGAGGAAGCAGAGGAAGCAGAGGAAGCAGAGGAAGCAGAGGAAGCAGAGGAAGCAGGGGAAGCAGAGGAAGCAGAGGAAGCAGAGACAGATATGTCTGCGGAGGGAGCCCAATACGAGATCGAGTCGCAAGATATAGAAGAAGCTCATGAAATTGATGAGGAGCCAGAGCCAGAGCCAGAGGAAGTGGCTGAGTCGAGCGATCAAAAGGACGATGTCAGTCAGGTCATAAAGTTTCCCGAGCAGAGGGAAGCACCTGAGCAACAGGATAATGGCCAGGTCCAGGCCGAAGAGGTGGATCTGGTAAGACCGGTGCGTCGTTCCGGTCGAGAGTATCTGCGTGTAAATCCGGATGTAATGGACAAGCTGGTAAATAATGCCGGTGAGGTCAGCATCTTTCGCTCACGCCTGGAGCAGCAAAGCGGTGCGATGGGTTACAGCATCGAGGAGATGAGACATACAGTAGATCGTCTGCGTGAACAGTTGCGTAAGCTGGATATGGAGACAGAGGCACAGATCCTGTTCCGTTATGAACGAGACAAGGAAGAGGGTAAGTTGGATGAAGAGGAGTTCGACCCACTGGAACTCGATCGATTCTCTACCCTGCAGCAGCTTTCCAGAGGTCTGATGGAAACAGTGGGAGACCTTAGCAACATCAATAAGATCCTGGAAACAGAACAGAAAGATACAGAAACTCTGTTGCTGCAACAATCCAGGATTACCACCGATCTGCAGGATGGGCTCATGCGTACCCGCATGGTCTCATTCAACCAGTTGGTTCCGCGTCTGCAACGTATAGTTCGACAAACCTGTCGTCCGCTGGAAAAACAGGCGGAGCTTGCGATCAAGGGTGCGGAGATGGAGTTGGATCGCAGTATCCTGGATAGGATGACCGCGCCACTGGAGCATCTGCTGAGAAATGCAGTTTCGCACGGTATAGAAGATCCGAAGAAACGTAAGAAAAAGAACAAACCTGAAACCGGTTCCATCACAATTGAACTTACCCGTGATGGCAATGATGTGGTTATGACTATCTCCGATGATGGCAAGGGATTGGATTTTAAGGCGATCAAGGAGCGTGCCGAGAAGAGAGGTCTGCTGGTCGACGGTGCAAGCGCAAGTGAAGACGATCTCACCCAGTTTATCCTGGAGCATGGATTCAGCACGGCCGAATCGATCAACCAGATATCTGGGCGCGGTGTGGGACTGGATGTTGTGGTCAGTGAGATCAAACAACTTGGCGGAACCATGGAGATCAGTTCTGAGCCTGGTGCAGGTACCAGATTCATCATCTACCTGCCTTTGACCCTGGCCATTACAGACGCCCTCTTACTGAGGGTTGGTGGCGAGATATATGCTGCCCCATATACGAATGTTGATTCTGTGGTGAGAATCAATAGAGATGAGTTGACCGCTCTATATGAGGATGGCAAAGGGGTATACACCTTTGGCGATCATGAGTACTCCATAAAGTATCTTGGTGCTCTGCTGGGTACCGGCATGCCAAATCTGGCGGATCAGAAAAAACGTATACCCATACTGCTTGTGCGCGCGGGCAAACACCGTGTGGCCATGCATGTGGATGATGTGATCGGTCATCGCCAGATCGTGGTCAAGTCCGTAGGGCCGCAGCTAAGTACCATCAGGTGGATAACCGGTGGCACTATCCTGGGCGATGGTCGTGTGGCGCTGATTTTGGATGTTAATGCGCTGGTGCGTAAGGATGCGGCGCTGACGGTAGAGGCGGAAGAACCTGTACAGATCGTTCCAGAGGTCTCCGGTGGCAAGATAAAGATCATGGTTGTGGATGACTCCATCACCGTGCGCAAGGTAACCGGCAGATTGCTGGAGCGTCATGGTATGGCCGTGGAAACAGCGAAAGATGGTGTCGAGGCGCTTGCCATGCTGCAGGACTACCATCCTGATGTAATGCTGCTGGATATTGAAATGCCGCGTATGGATGGTTTTGAAGTCGCCAGGAACATGCGTAGTTCTGAACAAATGAACGACATACCGATCATCATTATCACCTCGCGTACCGGTGAGAAGCACCGTACGCTGGCAATGGAGCTCGGAGTCAAGCGCTATCTCGGTAAACCATATCAAGAGTCTGATCTGATCGATACGATCCAGGAAGTATTAGAAGAGAGTAAGCAATGAGCAAAGATGCTGGCACTGGTATTGAGATTCGTGGTGTGTTGCTTCCTCTGCATGAGGCCCAGTTGTTGTTGCCCAACGCCTCCGTTTCCGAGGTGGTTGGGTTGGATGAGTTGAGGGAAGTGCCTGATATGCCAAACTGGTTCCTGGGGATACAGCTGTGGCGTGGCCAGGAGATACCGGTGATCTCCTTTGAGGAGCTGGTCGAGGTGCCCTCAATTGAGCCTGGCACGCGCTCCCGGGTGGCGGTCTGTAACACGCTGGGGGGTAATCCAAGACGTCCCTTCATAGGTCTGTTGCTGACATCCATGCCGCGTCTGGTACGGATCACTGAAGATGTGGTGGCGCCTCAGGGTAATGAGCAGGAGCTGGGTGAGGCGGTAAAACGCCAAGTCGTAATCAACGGTGAGAATGCCTGGATACCTGATATGAACTCCGTAGAGTGGGTTGTGCAGGAGGCTATGTCCTGAGTCGAATCCTTAGCGGTAATCTCCCCAAAGCGTTTGTATGGAGGCGATGGCCGCAAGTGGCGCCGTCTCTGTCCGTAGTATCCTTGGCCCAATAGATATACCTCTGAATCCGTGTGCCTCGGCGGCACCCAGCTCGGCGTCACTCAGCCCCCCTTCAGGTCCGACCAGGATACTGATCCTGGCTGCAGGTTGTTCCAACGAGCCGATGCCTGTTTCCGCCCTCGGATCAAGTACCAGACAGGTACCCTCCTGTGGCGTATCAAACCATTTATCTATCGCCATGCCTTGGTTTAGTACAGGTATTCTGCATCTGCCCGACTGCTCACAGGCCGATATCATCACCCTGCGCCAGTGTTGTTCACGTTTCTGCAGCCTTTCCCCTTTAAGATTTACCACACCATATGTTGAGAATAGAGGCGTTATCTCGGTGACCCCCATCTCAACCGCTTTCTGGATAGCGAAGTCCATTCGCTCGCCCTTGGAAACGGCGATGCAGAGGTGGATCTGCAGTTGGCTCTCTTTCTCCGGCCCTGAGCAGGATGTTACTGTGATAGATGCGTTCTTCTTTGATACCGATGCAATCGTTGCCGGGTAGTTATAACCGTTGCCATTAAATAGTATCAAATCAGCACCGGCGCGCAGACGCAGGACCTGGATCAGGTGGCGGGAGGCGTCCGGTTCCAGGATTATCTCTTGCCCTGGTCCCAGGGGCTGCTCTGTATAGATACGTGGTACACGCATGGATAGGTTATCTCGGCGAAATGGCTTCTCAATAATGGAATGATGTGATCTATGCTATTAATATGAGGCACAGCTCCTAAGTAACAAACAGATATTATTACAGGAACGGTAAATGACAAAACATATAGGAATCCTGACCGCGGGCGGTGACAGTCCTGGCCTAAATGCCGCCATTAGGGGGGTGTGTAAAAGCGCCCACAATAAATATGGCATGGATATCATTGGTTTTAGGGATGGATTCAGGGGGTTGATGGAGAATCGATTTATCCGAATCGATAACGATGTGGTTTCAGGTGTCCTGTCGGTGGGCGGCACCATACTGGGTACCAGCAGAGATAAGCCGCATCGAATGATGGTGGGTGGCAAACAGCAGGATATGACGGACGTCATCGTGCAGAACTATCATGATCATCACCTGGATGCCCTGATTTGTCTCGGTGGAGGAGGAACTCAGAAGAATGCACTGCGCCTGGCGGAGAGAGGCCTGAATATCATCACTCTGCCCAAGACCATCGACAGGGATATCGCACTCACAGACAGCACCTTTGGTTTTAACACCGCCCTGGGCATAGCGACAGACGCCATCGATCGGCTGCACAGTACGGCGCACAGCCATCACCGGATCATCGTGGTTGAGATCATGGGACATAAAACCGGATGGCTGGCCCTGGGTTCCGGCATAGCCGGCGGGGCGGACGTTGTTTTGATCCCGGAGATACCCTACGACGTAAACCCGATATCCGAGGCCATCCTGACCCGGGTGCGTAACGGTAAGAAATTCAGCATAGTGGCCATGTCTGAAGGTGCCATGTCTATAGAGCAGGCGAAGGCCATAGGTATTGCGGAAGAGAGAAAGGATCAGGCCGAGGACAAGGAAGAGCGTAAGAGGGCCAAAGAGGAATTGACCATGATATACAGGAAGTACACCGACAGGACACTGGAGTTGTCGCAGCAGTTGGAGGAGATGACCGGGCTGGAGTCACGCATAACCATCCTGGGGCATCTGCAACGCGGTGGCACGCCCTCCGCCGCAGACAGGCTCATGGCCAGCACCCTGGGCGCGGCGGTCGCCGATCTGGTGCAAGAGGGCCATTATGGGGTCATGGTGGCATTGCGTGGCAACAGGCCGGTGCCGGTACCGCTGCAAGATGTGGCGGGTGTGCGTAATACCATTCCCCTGGATCACCCATGGATCACTACCGCCAGGAAGATCGGTGTCTGCCTCGGAGACTGATTGTTCAATAAGGCATAGATATGAAGACAACACTGGCCTTTGATATATACGGTACCCTGATCGATACCCATGGGGTGAAGGCCACCCTGCAGTCGATGATGGGGGATGCAGCGGATGGGTTCTCCCATCTGTGGCGCGAGAAGCAGTTGGAGTACTCCTTCCGACGCGGTCTGATGCAGAACTATCAGGACTTCTCCGTCTGTACCAGAGATGCGTTGGAATATTGCTGTCATCGACTTGAGCAAGACCTCACGGCTGAGCAGAAGAGGCAGCTATTGGAGGAGTATCGCAGGCTGCCTGCCTTTCCTGACGTTGCTCCTTGTCTCGAGTCATTGAAAGAACAGAATTATCGCATCTTCGCCTTCTCCAATGGCCATGCCGATGCGGTTACAGGATTGCTGCATCATGCCGGGATCGATGGCTATTTTGATGGTGTGGTAAGTGTCGACGATCTGAAGAGCTTCAAGCCGAACCCGGCGGTATACGCGCATTTCCTACGTAGCAGTGGGGCGGCCGGGTCCCAGGCATGGCTGATCTCCAGCAATCCGTTTGATGTAATCGGGGCGATTTCCGCCGGTATGTCTTCCGCCTGGGTAAGACGGACGCCGGATGTGGTATTCGATCCCTGGGGGATTGAGCCGACCATCACCATAACCACTCTTTTGGAGCTGGGGGCCGGGATATCAGGGTATTACTCAGGAGGTTGATATTCAGCCAGACAAACCCAGGTTCTTCCACAACGCCAGGGTCAATTCTGACTGATTCATGGTGTAGAAGTGCAGCCCTGGCGCCCCCTGATCCAGTAGACGCTGGCACATGGCAGTAACCACATCCAGGCCGAAGGCACGGATGCTCTCCAGGTCATCATCGAACTCTTCCAGACGTTTGCGCAGCCAGCGCGGTATCTCGGCCCCGCAGGCGTCAGAAAACCGCGCCAGCTGGGCATAGTTGTTGATGGGCATGATTCCAGGAACGATGGGGATATCCACCCCTATCTTCTCGCAGCTTTCAACGAAGTTGAAATAGGAGTCGGCATTGAAAAAGTATTGGGTGATGGCGCTGTTGGCCCCGGCATCCACCTTGCGCTTGAAGTTCTGCAGATCCTTGCCGGCATTGGGTGCCTGGGGATGGAACTCCGGATAGGCAGCCACCTCCAGATGGAACCGGTCTCCGGTCTCGGCGCGGATAAACTCCACCAGTTCGTTGGCGTAAGAGAAATCTCCGGTGTCCCCCATGCCGGAAGGCATATCTCCACGCAGGGCCACCAGGCGCTTGATGCCCTCATCCTGATAACGCTGCAGGATCTCCAGTATCTCTGCCTTATGCAGTCCGATACATGACAGATGTGGGGCCGTCTCCAGTCCCTCGCTACGCAACCAGTCCACCGTCTCGAAGGTGCGGTCACGGGTCGAGCCTCCGGCGCCATAGGTGACTGAGAAGAAGAGAGGCTCTACCTTAGCCAGTTTGCGCGCAGCCTGCTGCAATTTCACCATGCCCTCGTTGGTCTTGGGCGGGAAGAGCTCGAAGCTGAAGGTCGGTTTGTATGTTTCTTGTGATTTCATGATTTTACCATCAGGGATTGGGATCTAATGGTACTTAACTTTAGAGATAAAAGCCGCAAATGACTCATGCTGTGTACTCTAATGCACGAGACCTTTAAGTAAGCACCATTCGGGTCGGAGTCAGATACGATAAATCCTGACTCCGACCACTTTTGATTTAGTAGCGGTAGTGTTCCGGCTTGTACGGTCCTTCCACCGGTACCCCTATATAGTCTGCCTGCTCCCGTCTCAGCGTGGTAAGCCTGGCGCCGATCTTCTGCAGGTGCAGGCGTGCCACCTCTTCATCCAGTTTCTTGGGCAGGGTATAGACCCTGTTCTCGTATTCACCCTCCGCGCTGTTCCAGATCTCCATCTGGGCCAGGGTCTGGTTGGTGAAGCTGTTGGACATCACAAAGCTGGGGTGGCCGGTGGCGCAACCCAGATTCACCAGACGACCCTCCGCCAGCAGGATGATGCGCTTGCCGTCCGGGAAGATGATGTGGTCCACCTGAGGCTTGATGTTCTCCCACTGGTACTTCTTGAGGCTGGCCACATCGATCTCGTTGTCGAAGTGGCCGATGTTGCAGACGATGGCCTGATCTTTCATCGCCGCCATGTGGTCGTGGGTGATGACGTGGAAGTTGCCGGTGGTGGTGACGAAGATGTCGGCCTGGGCACAGGCATCATTCATGTCCACTACGCGAAATCCCTCCATCGCGGCCTGCAGGGCGCAGATGGGGTCGATCTCGGTCACCCATACGGTGGCACCCAGACCCTTCAGCGACTGGGCACAGCCCTTGCCCACATCTCCATAACCCAGCACCAGGGCGATCTTGCCAGCGATCATCACATCGGTGGCGCGCTTGATGCCGTCCACCAGGGACTCACGGCAGCCGTACAGGTTGTCGAACTTGGACTTGGTGACCGAGTCGTTCACGTTGATGGCCGGGAAGGGGAGTTCCCCGCGCTCCTGCATCTGATAGAGACGATGCACGCCGGTGGTGGTCTCTTCGGTCACGCCACGGATATTCTTCAGTCTCTCTGAGTACCAGTTGGGTGAATCGCCCAGACGGGCCTTGATGGCGGCGTAGAGCACGGTCTCTTCCTCGCTGGTGGGGTTGTCCAGCACACTGATGTCCTGTTCCGCCTTGGAGCCCAGGATCAGCAGCAGGGTGGCGTCGCCACCGTCGTCCAGGATCATGTTGGGGGATCCGCCGTCGGCCCACTCCATGATCCTGTGGGTGTACTGCCAGTACTCCTCCAGGCTCTCACCCTTGAAGGCGTAGACCGGGATGCCCTGATCGGCGATGGCCGCAGCGGCGTGGTCCTGGGTGGAGAAGATATTACATGAGGCCCAACGCACCTCGGCGCCCAGCTTGGTCAGGGTCTCGATCAGCACCGCGGTCTGGATGGTCATGTGCAGGCTGCCCGCGATGCGCGCACCCTTGAGTGGTTTCTCCTCGCCGTACTTCTCCTGCAGAGCCATAAGCCCCGGCATCTCTGTCTCGGCGATCGCTATCTCTTTGTGTCCCCACTCGGCCAGAGCGAGGTCTGCTACCTTGAAGTCGGTAAATGATTGGTCGACTACAGCGTTCATGGTCTGTTTCTCCATAAAGGCCAAGCGCCGTTGTTAAAGATAACAACCTCCCCAAGCCTGGCAGAGACCAATGTCCCTGTTGCAACGCTTCTTGGGGAGGGGTTGGTTGTTTACATATTACAGTCCTGCGGCATCTCTGAGGATATCCGCCTTATCTGTGCGCTCCCAGGTGAAGCTCTCTTCGGTGCGTCCGAAATGGCCGTAGGAGGCGGTCTGCAGATAGATCGGGCGCAGCAGGTCCAGCATGGCGATCAGGCCCTTGGGGCGCAGATCGAAGTGCTCACGCACCAGTTTGACCAGGGCCTCATCTTCGATCTTGCCGGTGCCGAAGGTGTCCACGCTGATGGAGGTGGGCTCGGCCACGCCGATGGCGTAGGAGACCTGGATCTCGCAGCGTTCCGCTAGACCGGCGGCCACGATGTTCTTGGCCACATAGCGACTGGCGTAGGCAGCGGAGCGGTCCACCTTGGACGGGTCCTTGCCGGAGAAGGCGCCGCCGCCGTGACGGGCCATGCCACCGTAGGTGTCGACGATGATCTTGCGTCCGGTCACGCCGCAGTCGCCAACCGGTCCGCCGATAACGAAACGTCCGGTCGGATTGATATGTATCTTCTCTTGTGGGCACTGGTCCAGCCACTCGGCAGGCAGCACCGGCTTGATGATCTCTTCCATCACCGCCTCGTGTAGGTCTTTTTCCGAGATATCCGGATCATGCTGGGTGGAGAGCACCACCGCATTGATACCGACCGGCTTGTGGTCTACATAGTGAAAGGAGAGTTGACTCTTGGCGTCCGGGCGTAGCCAGGGCAGGGTGCCGGCCTTGCGTACCTCTGACTGGCGCTGCACCAGGCGGTGGGCGTATGTGATAGGTGCCGGCATCAGCACATCGGTCTCATCACAGGCGTAGCCGAACATCAGTCCCTGGTCACCGGCGCCCTGTTCGTGATTATCGGTCTCATCCACGCCCATGGCGATATCGGATGACTGTTTGCCGATGGCGGATATTACCGCGCAGGTGTTGGCGTCAAAGCCCACGTCGCAGTGGTTGTAGCCGATATCGTCCACTACCTTGCGCACCAACTCTTCGGTATCCACCCAGGCGTTGGTGGTGATCTCACCGGCCAGGATGACCATACCGGTCTTGACCATGGTCTCGCAGGCCACGCGGGAGCGCGGGTCTTCAGCGATGAGGGCGTCTACGACTGCATCCGAGATCTGGTCGGCAACCTTGTCCGGGTGGCCTTCGGATACTGATTCTGAGGTAAAGATAAAATCGTTTGGCATGGCCTTATTCTAGTCCTAAATCAATATAGTTGCCTTGAAGGCAATGATGTATGAGTAGGGATATGTAATCACCCAGCAAAATAAACGCGAAATTATACTATCCATGTCTATGGTTTGCATAGGTCGATCGGTTTGGTATTTATCCCAAAACGGCTAACATATCCAAGTACGCAATCATTAGAGGATCAAACCATGGTATCTCTTGAGACCCCGATATGTGATTTTGGACTGGAGGCCCCGGATTTTAACCTGCCGGGCGTGGACGGTAGCAACTGGACCCTGGCGCAGTGCGCCGGTGAAAACGGTCTGCTGGTGATGTTTATCTGCAACCACTGCCCCTATGTGCAGTCGATCCGTGACCGCATAGTGCGCGACGCCACTGAACTGGCAGGTTTCGGAATCAACAGCGTGGCCATCATGTCCAATGACCCTGCGGACTATCCTGAAGACTCCTTCGAGAATATGCGGCTGGTGGCGCAGGAGTTCGGCTTCACCTTCCCCTACCTGCTGGATGCGACCCAGGAGGTGGCCAAGGCCTATGGTGCGGTCTGCACCCCGGATTTCTTCGGCTATAACGCGGATCTGAGACTGCAGTATCGCGGTCGCCTGGATGCGTCCAGGAAGGATGCGGCAGCGCCGGATGTGCGCCGCGACCTGTTTGAGGCCATGCGCCAGGTGGCGCAGACCGGAGAGGGACCACGGGAGCAGATCCCGAGCATGGGGTGTTCCATAAAATGGCGTGAATAGCTACTGCCAACCGGCTTTCCCCTGTGTCGGCTCGGTTGTATTGGTGCCACCTTTGAGTGAAAATACTGCCCTTTGCCGCCAATACCAATTATAGGAACATAAGATGCCATCACGCAGAGATCTGGCCAACGCCATCCGTGCCCTGAGCATGGATGCCATTCAGAAAGCGAATTCCGGTCACCCCGGGGCACCCATGGGCATGGCCGATATCGCCGAGGCCCTGTGGAATGACCATCTGAGACACAATCCAGCCAATCCAGGCTGGTTTGACCGCGACCGCTTCGTGCTCTCCAACGGTCACGGCTCCATGCTGATCTACTCCCTGCTGCACCTGAGCGGCTACGATCTGAGCTTGGATGACCTGAAGGATTTCCGGCAGTTGCACTCCAAGACCCCGGGACATCCCGAGTACGGCTATACCCCTGGAATAGAGACCACCACCGGTCCCCTGGGGCAGGGCATCACCAACGCCGTGGGCATGGCCCTGGCGGAGCAGACCCTGGCGGCCCAGTTCAACCGCGACGGTCATGCCATCGTCGATCACCACACCTACACCTTTCTGGGCGACGGCTGCATGATGGAGGGTATCTCCCATGAGGCCTGCTCCCTGGCCGGTGTGCTCAAGCTGGGCAAGCTGATCGCCATCTGGGACGACAACGGCATCTCCATCGACGGCGAGCTGGATGGTTGGTTTGGCGACGATACCCCGCAGCGTTTCGAGGCCTACGGCTGGCATGTGATCCCGAACGTGGATGGACATGATGCCGCGGCAGTGACCCAGGCCATAGCTGCGGCCAAGGCGGTGAGCGACCGGCCCAGCCTGATCTGCGCCAAGACCACCATCGGCTTCGGTTCCCCCAACAAGGCCGGCAGCCATGACTGCCACGGTGCCCCGCTGGGTGCCGACGAGATAACCGCCACTCGGGAACAACTGGGCTGGAACCATGAGCCCTTTGTGATCCCGGACGAGATCTATGCCGGTTGGGACGCCAGGGAGAAGGGTGCCGCCGCCGAGGCGTATTGGGACGGCAGATTTGCTGCCTATACGGAAGCATATCCTGAACTGGCGGCAGAGTTTACCCGGCGTATGTCCGGCGATCTGCCGGACAACTGGGCGGCAGAGGCCGACAAGTTCATCGCAAAGGTGGACGCAGAGAAGGCGTCTCCGGCCACCCGCAAGGCCTCCCAGATCGCCCTCAACGGTTTTGGTCCGCTGTTGTCAGATCTGTTTGGCGGATCGGCCGACCTGACCCCATCCAACCTTACCTCCTGGTCCGGATCCAGGTCGGTGAACGAGGGACACAAAGACGGCAACTATCTATCCTTCGGGGTGCGCGAGTTCGGCATGTCCGCCCTGTGCAACGGCATGGCCCTGCACGGCGGCTTTATCCCCTATGACGCCACCTTCCTGGTGTTCTCCGACTATGCGCGTAATGCCCTGCGTATGTCCGCCCTGATGCGCCAGCGCACCATCCATGTCTATACCCACGACTCTATCGGTCTGGGTGAGGACGGCCCCACCCATCAGCCGATAGAGCACGTCTCCAGCCTGCGCCTGATGCCGAACATGTATGTGTGGCGTCCCTGTGATGCGGTGGAGACCGCCGTGGCCTGGAGACAGGCCATCGAAAAGAGAGACGGACCCACTAGCCTGATCCTGTCGCGCCAGGGTTTGCCCCATCAGGGACGCAGCCAGCAACAGTTGGCAGATATCTCCCGCGGCGGTTATGTACTGCTGGATTGTGAGGGAACGCCGGACGCCATCATCATCGCCACCGGTTCCGAGATCGCCCTGGCGGTAGAGGTCGCGGCCAGGCTGGAGCAGAATATTCGCGTGGTCTCCATGCCATGTGTCGAGGCCTTCGAGGCCCAGGACGCGGCCTATAAACAGTCGGTCCTGCCGGCAGAGGTGACGGCGCGTGTAGCGGTTGAGGCTGGTGTCAGTGATCTTTGGTACAAGTATGTCGGTCTCAACGGCAAGGTGGTGGGTATCGACCGTTTCGGCGAGTCCGCCCCGGCCGAACAGCTATTCGAGCAGTTCGGTTTCACGGTGGATAACCTGGCCTCTGCGGTCAGAGAGGTGTTGTGATTGACGCCTGTCTGTATCTACAGCGGGGCATGATCTCATGCCGATAAGGATCGCGATCAACGGCTACGGACGGATCGGGCGCACCGTCCTGCGCGCCATGTACGAGTCCGGTCGCGATGACATCCAGATCGTCGCCATCAATGACCTGGGTGACATCAACGCCCATGCCCACCTGACCCAGTTCGATACCGCCCACGGCCGTTTCCCTGGAGAGGTGTCCGTGGATGGTGACTCCCTGCTGGTAAATGGAGACCGTATCCGTGTCTTCAGTGAACCGGATCCTTCCAAGCTGCCCTGGGTGGAGTTGGGGGTGGATTTGGTGCACGAGTGTACCGGTGCCTTTACCCAACGTGAGCAGGCGCAGATGCATCTGCAGGCCGGCGCCGGCCGGGTGCTGATCTCAGCCCCAGGTGGCCCGGATGTGGATGCCACCCTGGTCTACGGGGTAAACCAGCATGAGTTGAGCAGTAGTGATCTGATCATCTCCAACGCATCCTGCACCACCAATTGTCTGGCCGTAATGCTGCAACCACTGTGCAGAGAGATAGGATTTGAAAGCGGCATGCTGACCTCGATTCACGCCTTCACCAACGAGCAGGTGTTGACCGACGCCCATAGAAAGAATCTGCGTTATGCCCGTGCCGCTACCGGGTCCATGGTCCCCAACGGGACCAGTGCGCCGACGGTCATCGGCCGGGTGTTGCCGCAACTGGAGGGGAGGCTCAGCGGTTTTACCATGCGGGTGCCCACCATAAACGTATCGGTCATCGACCTTACCTTTACTGCAGAGCGCGACACATCGGTAGAAGAGGTGAACGAGATCATGCGGCAGGCGGCCGATGGCCAGATCCTGAGCTATAATTCGTTACCGTTGGTGTCGGTTGATTTCAACCACAATCCGAGCTCGGCCTGTTTTGATGCAACCCTGACCCAGGTCAACCGCAGGCTGGTGAAGGTCTGCGCCTGGTATGACAACGAATGGGGTTTTGCCAACCGTATGTTGGATGTCACGGCGGCAATTATGGCCATTGAATAGGGCCCAGAGTGTTTCTGAATAAAACAAATCAGGTGTAGCAAAATGTCTGTATTGAAGATGACCGACCTGGATCTTGCCGGTAAGAGGCTGTTGATCCGTCAGGACCTAAACGTCCCGATTAAGGATGGCAAGGTCGCCAGCGACAAGCGTATCCTCGCATCCATACCCACCGTCAGGCATGCCATACAGGCCGGTGCCAAGGTGATGTTGATGTCACACCTGGGACGTCCTACCGAGGGAGAGCCTGCGGATGAGTTCTCCATGTTGCCGGTGGCCCAATATCTCTCAGATGCCTTGGGGCAGGAGGTCATGCTGGTCAAGGACTATCTGGACACGCCCCCTGAACTTGAGGATGGCGCAGTGGTCCTGCTGGAGAACTGCCGCTTCAATCCTGGCGAGAAGAAAAATGTTGAGGAGTTGGCAAAGAGATATGCCTCCCTGTGCGACATATACGTGATGGACGCCTTCGGCACCGCCCATCGCGCCCAGGCCTCCACCTATGGCGCCGGGATGTTTGCCCCTGTTGCCTGTGCCGGTCCTCTGCTTGCAGGTGAGCTGGAGGCCCTGGAGCAGGCCCTGAAGACCCCGGCCCGACCCATGGCGGCCATCGTCGGTGGTTCCAAGGTGTCGACCAAGCTTACGGTGCTGGATGCCCTGTCCCAGATAGTGGATCAGCTTATACCGGGCGGCGGCATCGCCAACACATTTATCGCCGCTGCCGGCCATAATGTCGGTAAATCCCTGTGCGAGCATGATCTGATTCCGGAGGCCAGGCGCCTGATGGAGGTCGCCAAGGCCAAGGGCGGTGAGATCCCGGTGCCTACGGATGTGGTGGTAGGCAAAGAGTTTTCCGAGTCCGCCGAGGCGGTGGTCAAGCGTGTGGAAGATATAGGCGATGATGACATGATCCTGGATATCGGGCCGGAGACCGCTGCCCGTTTCTCGGATATGATGTATGCGGCTGGTACCATCGTTTGGAACGGACCGGTCGGCGTGTTTGAGTTTGATCAGTTCGGCACTGGCACCAGGGTGTTGGGCGAGGCCATAGCCAGCTCCAGCGCCTTCTCCATCGCCGGGGGTGGTGACACCCTGGCGGCGGTGGATAAATACGGAATAGCCGATAGGATCTCATATATCTCCACCGGCGGCGGGGCCTTTCTGGAGTTTCTCGAGGGTAAAAAGCTGCCGGCAGTGGAGATGCTTGAGGCCAAGAATTCTTGAGCAACCTTATCTGGTAGGAGCCCGCTCCTGCGGGCGATGATTATTTGTTACCAGGGTCGCCCAGATGACTGGGATCCTACCACTAACTGATAATTATTTACTTGAATTTCGCCGAAGTGCCTATGAATATTTATCATGCAGTATATGCTTATTAAAATAATCTAGATATCTGATCACCTAGGGAGCGATACATGATCGTAACAACAGACCTTCTTTTCGAGCACGCCTACGGCAAATACGCCGTCGGTGCATATAACATCAACAACGCCGAGCAGATCATGGGGTTGTTTCGCGGGAACGTGGAGAGCAAGGCCCCTTTTATCGTTCAGCTCTCCAAGGGGGCCCGTGGCTATACCGATAAGCACCTTCTGGAGGCCATGATCCGCGCCGCTGATGAGATATTTCCCGATGCCATATTTGCCGTGCATCTGGACCATGGTGATGAGCAGACCTGTTACGAATGTATCGATAGCGGTTTCTATAGCTCAGTGATGATCGATGCCAGCGCCGAAGAGTTCGAAGAGAATATCGCCATCACCAAGCGGGTGGTGGATGCCGCCCATGCCAAGGGTATCGTGGTGGAGGCCGAGTTGGGCAAGCTGGGCGGGGTGGAAGAGCATGTGTCGGTGGATGAGGCCGATGCCAAACTTACCGATCCGAAGCAGGTGGAGGAGTTTGTCTCCCGGACAGGTTGCGACAGTCTGGCCTGCGCCATCGGCACCAGCCACGGCGCATATAAATTTACCGGAAGCCAGGGGTTGCACTTCGATGTCATCGAAGATATCGCCAAGCTGTTGCCGCGCTTTCCGCTGGTGATGCACGGTTCCAGTTCCGTCCCCCAGGATGAGGTTGAGCGCATCAATGCCGCCGGCGGTAACCTGGCCGGGGCCAAGGGTGTGGACGAGGCCCAGATATCCAAGGCCAGCAAGATGGGTGTAACCAAGGTGAATATCGATACCGATGGCCGTCTGGTCTGGTGCCGGGTGCATCGTGAGAATTTCCTGGAGCATCCTGAGAACTTTGATCTGCGCGGACCTGGTAAGATATTTATGGCCGAGTATGCCAAGTACATCGCACACAAGAATGACGTCCTGGGCAGTTCCGGGCAACTGGATAAGGTGCGGGAGTTCATCAAGAATAAAGTTATCTAAGTATATATATAGTTAACTGATCTGACGCCGGAGATCCCTGTTCTGTGAACGGGGTCAATCCGGCGTTCTTTTTATCTATGGAGATTCATGAAAAAAAGTGGTAAAAAACTTTGGGAATTAAAATAGGCTAGGCAGTATGAGGTTTGGTTATGGACGCCAGGTACAAGATATACTTTAGCGGTGAATTTAAGGAGTGGGTCGAGAGGGAGGAGTTTATACAGGCCTTCTGTCGCCACCTTAATGTTAGCGAAGAAAAGGCGGCCGCACTGTTCGAGGTGGACCGTAAGGTGAACCTGAAGAAAAACCTTACCGAAGTTGAAGCTGATCGCCATATGGCTGCTTTTCGCAAGATGGGTATGCTGGTCACCAAGAAGCTGATGATGAAGCCGTTCGTTGGCCCCCGCATCGACTTTGAGTCCAGGATAGGCAGAATGGAAAAGATAGAAACTACCGAGCCTGATATCGAGTCCATCCAACAGGGGCGGAAAGGTTTTTCCAGCCTGACCAATGGACTTAGGTCATTGGTAAACAAGGGTGGTTAAGTTTAATCTGCTGTAAAAATTCCAGCGTTATGATAAAACGGCCCCGATCTATGGGGCCGTTTTTTTTTGTGGGGCAAGGCTTAACCGAATACCGAACCTGTTTGTACACCCAGCATCTTCAAGATCTGCGGTACGGGACAGAATCCGGTGAATGCGGCCTGAAACTCCATGAAGCCGACAAAGGCCGTGGCATACAGAAAGTACTCATTGTTGGTGGCCAGAAATGCGCCAACAGTGGCCATGACAAGTATGCCGACTATGGTGAATGTAATACGCTCAACGTTCATTGTGATTAACTCCTGGTTCTAGAATTAAGATGCAGCCAGATTCTCGCAACTGGTCGGCTGCAGGTCTGGAACATTTGTTACACAACGTACCTTTTTTGTTTCGCCGTAGGAGCCCGGTCCTCCGGGCGATGAACCAAGTCTGAGAATTTCGCCTGCAGGAGCGTACTCCTACAGCAGTTTGGTAGATTGGTGTTACTAGTACAGGGAGAGAGGGGGTGACCCCAAAGCGGCACGCTGGTGCTCCAGTGTCGCCATGTGATCCTGCCAGTATTGATGGGTATTGAACCATGGGAACGCCGCAGGGAATGCCGGGTCGTCCCAACGCTGCGCCAGCCAGGCGGCATAATGGATGATGCGCAGGGTGCGTAGCGGTTCGATCAATCCTATTTCGGCCCCATGCAGAGGACGGAACATCTCATATCCCTCTCTCAGGTAGCTCAATTGCATGGACATCTCGTTGCGTTCGCCCGACAGCAGCATCCATAGGTCCTGAATGGCCGGTCCGTTGCGGCAGTCGTCCAGGTCCACAAAGTGCGGACCGTTGTCGGTCCAGAGGATATTGCCCATGTGGCAGTCACCATGCAGTCTGATCTGTTGATATCTCCCGGCCGAGGCGAACTGTTCCCGGATGTTGCGTTGCAACTCCTCAGTCAATTGACGGTAGCTGGTCTCCAGTTCAATCGGGATAAAGCCATTGGCCAGCAGATAGGCGGCGGATCCCTGGCCCATCTCTTCCGGATTCATGGTGGGGCGGTGCGCAAAGGTGTGATCGGCCCCGAGTTGATGGATGCGGGCCATGAGCCGTCCCACCCACATCAGGTTGTCCGGGTCGTCCAGGCTGGGCCAGCGTCCGCCCTGGCGCGGTGAGAGGCTGAAGCGGTAGCCATGGTAGGTGTGCAGGGTGTTGCCGGCATCATCCCGCAGGGGGGCGACTACCGGGATCTCCTCTGCGGCCAGGGCCAGGGTAAATTCATGTTCCTCCAGTATGGCCGCATCGCTCCAACGTCCGGGGCGATAGAATTTGGCCACTAAGGGAGGGCCTTCCTCCATACCGATCTGATATACCCTGTTTTCATAGCTGTTCAGCCCCAGCATACTGCCATCAGGTTGGAATCCGCAGGATTCGATGGCGGCAAGGACGGTGTCCGGGGTCAGGTCGGAATATGGGGCGGTGTCGGTCACCTGTATCAGGCAGCCCCGGTAAGCCTGGCCTCGGCCTCACGGTATTTCTCTGCGGTCTTGGCCACGATCTCATCCGGGAGATTGGGTCCGGGCGGGGTCTTATCCCAATCCAGGGTCTCCAGATAATCCCGGACAAACTGCTTGTCGTAGCTGGGAGGGCTGATGCCTACCTGGTACTGATCGGCCGGCCAGAAGCGGGATGAGTCCGGGGTCAGCACCTCGTCGATCAGATAGAGGTTGCCATCATCATCCAGGCCGAACTCAAACTTGGTGTCGGCGATGATGATCCCCTTTTCCAGGGCATAGGCCGCGCATTCGGTATAGATTCTGATGCTGACGTCGCGCACCTTCTCGGCCAGATCACGCCCCAGCAGCTCTACCGTCTCTTCGAAGCTGATGTTCTCATCGTGGTCGCCGATCTCGGCCTTGGTGGAGGGGGTGAAGATGGCCTGCGGCAGTTTGGATGCCTGTTCCAGACCCTCAGGGAGCTTGATGCCGCAGACAGAGCCGTTCTGCTGATAGTCCTTCCAACCGGAGCCTATGAGATAGCCGCGTACGATTGCCTCGACCGGCAGGGGACGCAGTTTGCGCACCACCAGGGCACGATCACCCAGGGTCGCCCGTTGCTCTGCATCCGGTACCACCTCTGCCAACGGTTTATCCGACAGATGGTTGGGTATGATCCCCCGGGTGCGTCCAAACCAGAAGTTTGCCACCCTGGTCAGCACCTCACCCTTGCCAGGGATCGGCTGCGGCAGGACCACATCGAAGGCCGAGAGGCGGTCTGAGGTCACGATGAGCATGTGGTCATCGTCCACGTTGTAGATATCCCTGACCTTACCGCGGTTCAGCAGTTCCAGGTGGGGCAGGTCGGATTCAAAAAGGGCTTCCGCTTGGCTCATGGCATTATCCAGATTGTGGAAAAAGGACGAATTATAGCCTGTAATTTCGATTTTGGATAAGCTTGATGGCGATGGTTTTTGGAAAAAGGCAAATTTTGGCAGGGGGTGTTGCTATGCAGGAGTATAACGGTAGTTGCCACTGTGGCGCGGTGCGTTTTTCCTTTAGTGGTGAGGAGATCACCGGCGGGGTGCGCTGCAACTGTTCCATATGTTCCCGCAAGGGGGCCATGATGTCCGCTCAGCTGATACCTGAGTCCGAACTGCATATAGATGCGGATGAGGGGGCGTTGGGGCTGTATCAGTTCGGCGAGAGGACGGCCAAACACTTCTTTTGTAAAAACTGCGGGATATACACCTTTCATGAGACCGTCAGAAAGGCGGGCCACTATCGCGTCAACCTGGCCTGTATCGACGGAGTCGATATCTTCTCGCTGGAATACGAGCTGTTTGACGGGGCCCATCTCCTGTAGCGGCAGGACGATTGCAACTTTTTGCATCCCCCGGAGACAAAGACGTCAGCGGGAGGCCAGTATTTATTTCTTTTATAGACTTTAAAGATTTGTTGCGTGGAAAATTTGACAAAAAGCGCGTATCCTGCCCGGTTTGTGGTCATATTTGACTATGATATCCAGTTTTTCGTAACAACCAACCATATCCAAAGAGCGACAAAATGAACACACTTGCGGACGAAGAGCAGACGATCGCCAAGCCTGGGATCCTTAATCGCAAACAGACCATAGCTGCGGTCATATTTGCCATATTTGCACTATATCTGCCCTCCGCGGTGCCTACTATTGAAATAGCATGGGTGAGTATCATCCTGGTAATCACCATCTATCTGTTTGCCTTTGAGGTGGTGGGTGTGGACGTGGCGGCCACCAGCATTATGGTGCTGTTGGGGCTGACCTCTCTACTGGCCCCCTTTATGGGGCTTGAACACGGTCTGGTGGATAATAAACATCTGTTCGACGGTTTCTCATCCAATGCCGTGATATCCATCATCGCCGTGATGATCATCGGTTCCGGTCTGGACAAGACGGGCATAATGTCCAAGGTGGCCGCGTATATCCTGCAGGTGGGAGGGACTACCGAGAGACGTATCATCCCGATCATATCCGGCACCGTAGGCGTCATCTCCTCATTCATGCAGAACGTGGGCGCCGCAGCCCTGTTCCTGCCTGTGGTCTCACGTATCTCCGCCCGTTCCGGACTGCCCATGGCCCGTCTGCTGATGCCGATGGGTTTTACCGCGATCCTGGGCGGCACCATGACCATGGTTGGATCCAGTCCGCTCATCCTGCTGAATGACCTGATCCTGACCTCGAACAAGGCCCTTCCTGCGGACCAACAGATGAAGACCTGGGGACTGTTCTCCGTCACACCTGTAGGCATATCCTTGGTGACCGTCGGTATCCTCTATTTTCTCTACGCCGGAAAGTATGTGTTGCCCAAGACCAAGAGTGAGAGTAGCACCAGGGGTGTGGACACCATGGAGTACTTTCAGGATCTGTACGGTATCCATCCCGATCTGGCGGAGGTGGTGGTCCCGGACGATAGCGACCTTATAGGTCAGCTCCTGGGTGAGGTGGAGTCTGCATATACGGTTCGTGCCATCGGCGTCAAATACAGTGGTGAGGAGAGCCTGGTGGGTCCTGGTTCTGTCGCCTACGATACCGAGGTGGTGGGCGGTATGGTGCTAGGCATCCTGGCATCTTCCGGCAGCCTGCATAGGTTCATCGAAAAATACGGATTGAAGAGGAGAAAAGAGCTAAGGACCTTCGCTGACTCCCTCTCCACCCAAAAGGCCGGTATCGCAGAGGTGGTTATTCCGCCCGGTTCCCAGATCATCGGCAAGAGCGCGCGTGAGGCGTGGCTGCGCAAGGCCTTCGGTCTGGGTCTGATCGCCCTGCACCGTAACGGAGAGACCATGCGTCAGGGGGACGATATCAGGAGCATGCCCTTCCAGGCTGGTGATACCCTGGTGGCCCATACCACCTGGAGAAACCTGGAGCGTCTGGAATCTGATCACAACTTCGTGGTGGTGACCACTGAATATCCGCGCGAGGAAGAGCTGCGGCCGAACAAGGTGTGGCAGGCCGCGGTATCCTTCGGTATCGCACTGTTTATGGTCCTGTTTACCGACATCCGCCTCTCCGTGGCGCTGCTGACCGGTGCCATGGGTATGGTCCTCTCAGGCGTGCTGAAGATCGAGGAGGCGTATAAGGCAGTAAGCTGGAAGACGGTATTTCTGCTCGCCTCACTGATCCCGCTCGGTCTTGCCGTGGAGACATCTGGCACGGCGAAGTATATTGCGGATCAGGTGCTCGCCGTGGTCGGACATATGCCAATCTGGGTGATCCAGGCCGCCATCGCCGCCCTGGCCACCTTCTTTACCCTGGTCATGTCCAACGTCGGCGCCACGGTGCTGCTGGTCCCTCTGGCGGTGAACATAGCCATCGGCGCCGGGGCCAACCCTGCGGTGTTCGCCCTGACCGTGGCCATCGCCACGTCCAACTCATTCTTGATCCCCACCCATCAGGTGAACGCCCTGATCATGGGTCCGGCCGGATACAAGGTGCCAGACTTCATGAAGGCCGGCGGCATCATGACCATACTGTTTCTGGTAGTGATGATGCTCGTGATGGGTCTGGTCTACTAAGAGTCTCTCCTCCGGGTCTTGTGGGGCATGTGCTCCACAAGACCTGAAACATCAAAAAAAACACCTCTCTCTGCCTCCGGATCTGCAGCGCGCAATCCTCCTATGTGGCAATCTGTTCTGCCAACTGCAGGCCGTCTCCACTGGCTGCGGTCATGACAAAAAATAGATTCTCATCCAGAAAATTTGCGACTATTATTGCGTGGTTTTCACGCCATTGGTCGCTGATGTATGCCAGAAAAAAAACAGAAAAAGCTGCTGCGTATAGACAGGTTTGAGTTCGAGCCTGGAACCACAATCGCCGGAAAATATAAGATCCTGGAACGCCTGGGTGCAGGCTGGGAGGGAGAGGTGTATCTCATTAGGGAGACCGCCACCGGGATCGAGCGCACCGCCAAGTTTTTCTATCCCCAGCGCAACCAGCGCGACAAGGCGTTGAAGTTCTATGCCCGCAAACTGCATAAGCTGCGCCAGTGCCATATAGTAATCCAGTACCATACCCAGGAGCGCACTATATTCAATGGCGTGCCGATCTCGTTTCTGGTGTCTGAATATGTACATGGCGAACTGCTATCGGAGTTTCTGGCGCGTCAGCCGGGCAGACGTTTGACGCCGTTCCAGGCGGTGCATCTGCTGCACGCGCTGGCCAAGGGCATCGGGTGTATCCACCAGAAGGGCGAATATCACGGCGACCTGCATCCGGAAAATATCATCGTGGAGCGGTATGGGTTGACCTTCGAACTCAAGCTGCTGGACATGTTCCATTGGGGCCAGCCCAGCGCATCCAATATCCGCAACGATGTGATTGATCTTATCCGTATCTTTTATGACGCCCTGGGCGGGCAGAAGCAGTATGCCAAACAGGGGGAAGAGGTGAAGCGTATCTGCTGCGGTCTCAAGCGTTCCATGATCACCAAGAAGTTCCGCACCGCCGAGCAGCTGAGGGTGTACCTGGAGTTGATGAGTTGGAACTGATGTCAGGGTTTGGCCATTGGCGTGGTGCCGACACGGTAGATGTAAGACACCCGACAAATCAGGAAGACAGCGCGTAGTAAATCAATAAGTTATCAGTAGGCATCCTATTTGCAGTGATGTGGCCTAGCAATGAACAACAGAGGTCCACAACAATGAGCGGGGATGACAACATCAGGTCCACTGATCGTTATATCAGTTTCGATGGGATAGATTGTGACGGCAATGCCGACCGGGTCATGGCCTGTATCGAGCGCCTGCTTGAACGGCCGGATTGCAGCAATGCCTTCTGGGACTATTTTCTCAATAAGAGGTTGGGTGGCTCAGGTCCAAAGCCGGACAACCTGTTTCTTATCCATTCCAATATCAATCAGGTGCGTGAACTGTTTGAGAGCTGCCGGGATGAAGAGGCCCTGGACCTGCTGTTCCAACTCGAAGAGGAGTGTTGTTGATAGGGTGCTTCACGATGGAAGTGATGCAGATGGATGAACATAGGGCGGATTAGCGCAGCGTAATCCGCCGGATGTTTTAACCAAAGATTCAAGCCAACTCTTGGCTGGCGGTAAAAAACAATTTGGAGTTAAGGCATGCGGCGCAATGCCCGTTGGTTATTGCCCTACGGCCCTGATTGACATAACGCTGCTTATTCAAGGTTAAGTTCCATGAACTGTTGCCAAACTTCGTTTGGTTCCCAGTTGGGAAGCATGACTTTTGCTGCTTCTTTGCGCGGCAATCCAAGTGCCAATCGGTAGTACTGAAAAAGAAATGCCGATACGCGTTTATTGACCACGCAATGTATCCATGTTTTTTTATTGCGAACTCCATTCATGATCTCAATAAACGTTTTTAAGTGTTCGATATGTGGTGCATCAAAAGGCACCGGTATGTGAATATAGGTCATTTTATGTGCTGTAACGATATGGCCTTCTTCCGGAATTACATTTTCAGAATTTGGCATCGCCAGATTAATCACAACCCGATAGCCTGCTTGGGCTATATCTTTAAATTGACTTTTCTCTGGCTGACCGGATGAAGCGATCATCTCTGAAACATGTATATAGTTTATGATTTCTTCTAGAGCCATTTTTTAGGTGAAATGTTTTTTACAATTTCAACTCCTTGTTTGGATTGGTGTCTTTATTCCGATAACTCTCTAACCTTGTCTCTTAGTGGTGCGATATATTCCTTTTCCCAACTGGGGGCGAGGATCTCCATCATCTCAATATGCTGCTGCGCCAAATCCAATTCCTCTGTCAGAACATGTATCCTGGCCTTATACCAATGGGCATACGGATCGTTGGGGTGTGTCTTTAAGCGTTGGTTCAGCAAGGCCAGGGCATCATCCAGTTTATTCTGTTTGATCAATCCTGAAATCTTATCATGGGAGAAGTCGGGGTCGTTGTCGCTACACTCGGATGATGAATATGAATTTTCAAAGTTCGCAGTCATCTGCACCATAGCTGCAGTGAATGCGGCCGCACTGAGACCGATTAACAGAAAACCGATAGCGCCGGCGATAACCCATTTTTTAATACTCTTGAGCTGGGTGACTATTTCACTGTTACCGTCATTCATCGTCTTTCCTTGTTGGTTGAAAACAGTCAGGGACTGTTTTT